>JAPOVP010000049.1 GCA_026708085.1 Caldilineaceae bacterium | reverse complement strand
CCTTGTGCCTGCCCGGTCGTCGCAACCCGCGCCGCCACCGCAACCCCCTCACCGCTCCCGTAGGGGCAGGCCTTGTGCCTGCCCAGTCGTCGCAGCCCGCGCCGCCATCGCAACCCCCTCCCCGCTCCCGTAGGGGCAGGCCTTGTGCCTGCCCTGTCATCGCCGCCCGCGCCGCCGTCGCAATCCCCTCACCCTCTCTGTAGGGGCAGGCCTTGTGCCTGCCCTGTCATCGCCGCCCGCGCCGCCGTCGCAATCCCCTCACCCTCTCTGTAGGGGCAGGCCTTGTGCCTGCCCTGTCATCGCCGCCCGCGCCGCCGTCGCAATCCCCTCACCCTCTCTGTAGGGGCAGGCCTTGTGCCTGCCCTGTCATCGCCGCCCGCGCCGCCGTCGCAATCCCCTCACCCTCTCTGTAGGGGCAGGCCTTGTGCCTGCCCTGTCATCGCCGCCCGCGCCGCCGTCGCAATCCCCTCACCCTCTCTGTAGGGGCAGGCCTTGTGCCTGCCCTGTCATCGCCGCCCGCGCCGCCGTCGCAATCCCCTCACCCTCTCTGTAGGGGCAGGCCTTGTGCCTGCCCTATGCGGACCTCAAAGCCCGCAAGCAATTTCAGCCACCGTCGGCAAGATACCCTCGCCAGAATCCATCCCGCCAAAGACATGGGACCCACACCTGTCCCACACTATCGGTTAGCAGATCGGCTGCCGTTGTGCTAATATGCGCCTAGTGAATTCCCTCGATTCGTACCCCACTTGGACCAGAATTCAGATACAAAGGAGAAGGTAAGATGAAAGGAAAAAGATCGGACATTCTGTCACGCCGCAGTTTTCTGCGCCTGTCGTCGCTGGGCGTTGGAGCCGCGGCGCTGGCTGCCTGTATGCCGGTGGCGGCGCCCGCGGGCGGAGATATGGGAGACGACGGCGCAATGGCAGAGCCGACCTCTGTGTCATTCCTGACGCAAGGCGGAGGCGAAATCTCTTTCCTGCGTTACGAGCCGTTGATTGAGGATTTCCAGGCGGCTAACTCCGGCATTACGATTGATCCCATCTGGGAGCCCGGCGGCGCGATCGAGATTCAGACGAAGCTCTTGACGCTGATCGCCGCCGGCGACGCGCCGGACTCCTACTGGGCGCACAGCTACACCAACTCCGGTCAGGCCGTGCGTAACATCCAGCTCGACGTCAACCCCTTCATCGACGCCGACGACGACATCAGCGGCGACGACTTTCTCCTGGCCGCCTACAAGGACTTTCAGTATGAGGGCAGGCAGATCGGCTTCCCCCGCGAAACGACCAGCACGGTCATTATCTACAACGCCGAGCTGTTCGACGCTGCCGGCGCGGCGAGACCCACGGCCGACTGGACGTGGGGCGACTTCATGGAGAGCGCGGCCGCAATGACCCAAGGTGAAGGTACCGAACGAGTCTTCGGCACTGCGGACTGGCACCGCAACCGCAATACCTGGATCAAGATGTGGCAGAAGGGCGGCGACGTGCTCAGCGAGGACCGCACCAAGTTCACCATGAACCAGGAGCCGGGAATTTCGCAGGTCGTCGAGATCCAGGACTGGCACCAGGACGGCGGCATTCACGTGCCCGCAACCGTAACCGAGGCCGGCGGCTTCAGCACCGGCGACCTGTTCACCACGGGGCGCATCGGCATGTTCCCGCAGTTCTCCGTATTCTCAAATGTGATGAGCTCTGAGTTTGAGTGGGACATCGCCCATTTCCCCGTAGACGAAGGCGATACGCGCACTACGCGTGTGGCCTCCGCAGGGCACAGCCTTTACGGCGGCACTGAGAATCCCGACGAGGCCTGGCAGTGGATGAAGTTCCTCGGTGGCGAGAATGCCTTCCGCCACTGGGTCGAGGCTACTGGGTTGAACGTACCTTCCCTGAAAGTAGTCGCCGAGAGCCTGCTGGAAACCATGGCGGACGTTCTCCCGCCAAGCGCGCAGATCATGCTGGACGCCTTCGAGTACGGCAGGCCGGAGCCGGTGGCCGGCGACTGGATCGGTGTCCACCGCGAGGTGCAGCCTGCCCTCAACTCGATCTACGGCATCGAGAAGGCCGATGCCCAGGCAACTCTGGATGCAATTGCCAGCCGTGTAGAAGAGCTGGCCGTTTACGTACCGGGCGTATAAGCAAAACCATCGTGATGTTGGCAGTCGCAGCATGACTGCCAACATCCATGACCTCTTGTCCCTGCGATGGGCATCCAGGAAGTTCCCGCTACCAAGGTGAAAAAGAGACGCAGCCTGCTTTGGTCTGAGGCCAGGGACGGCTACCTGTTCATCCTGCCTTGGGTCTTTGGCTTCATCATCTTCACGGCGGGCCCCATGCTGGCGTCGCTCTACATCTCCTTCACGCGCTGGGAGATCGTCACCCCTTCAGTCTGGGTAGGCGGCGCCCAGTATGTCAAGCTGTTCAACGACGATCGATTCTGGCTGAGCCTCTACAATACCAGCTACTACGTGTTTGTCGGAGTGCCGCTGCATCTGTTCTTTGCCTTGCTCGCGGCACTCGCAGTCAATATGAACCTGCGCGGCATCCACTTCTTCCGCACGGCCTACTACGTGCCCTCGCTAACGCCCGTTGTAGCAAATTCCATCCTCTGGGTGTGGATTTTCCACCCCGATTGGGGACTGGCCAACGCCTTTCTGGAGTGGATCGGACTGGAGGGGCTCTACTGGCTGCAGGACCCGCGACTGGCGAAGCCGGCGCTGATCGTCATGAGTTTCTGGTCGATCGGCGGGCAAATGGTAATCTTGCTGGCGGGGCTCAAAGGCATCCCAATGGAGTTGTACGAGGCCGCGGCAATTGACGGGGCAAACTGGTGGAGTCGATTCTGGCGAGTCACGCTGCCGTTGTTGACACCTGCCCTGTTCTTTAATCTGATTATCGCCATAATCGGCGCCTTCCAGGTGTTTACCCAGGCCTATATCATGACCGAGGGCGGCCCGAACTACTCGACGCTGTTCTACTTGCTTTACTTGTTCCGCGCCGCCTTTGAGAACTTCCGTATGGGCTATGCGTCGGCGATGGCTTGGGTGCTGTTTATTATTGTACTCACATTTACCGCTTTGCAATTCATGCTGTCCGACCGCTGGGTCTTTTACGAAGGGGATGTGCGCCGCTAAGACGCCCACATTGATCCGCCTATGCCGACTTTGAATAACCGCACCGCAAAGGAACTGATACTTGCCGGGTTCTGGTACGTGATCCTGAGCATATTCGCCCTGACACTGGCCTTACCCCTCGTATGGCTGCTCTCGACATCGTTGAAGACGGGCGGGCAGACTTTCCTTATGCCGCCAAAATGGATCCCCGACCCTTTTGTGTGGTCCAACTACCCTGAGGCTTTTAGGGCCGTGGCCTTTCACGACTATTTTTGGAACACGATCCGCATCGTCATCTTTGCCACGACCGGCGCTCTCCTGACGGCCTCGCTTGCGGCTTTTGCTTTCGCCCGCCTGCGTTTTCCCTTTCGCGAGACCCTGTTCATTCTCGTACTCTCGACGATTATGTTGCCTTCCATCGTCACCCTGATCCCCACATTCATAGTCTTTCGCACGCTGGGTTGGATCGATACTTTTTTGCCGCTGATCGTGCCCCTCTGGTTCGGAGGCGGCGCATTCAACATATTCCTCTTCCGTCAATTCTTCATGACGATACCGCTTGAGCTCGACGAGGCGGCCCGCATCGACGGGGCCAGCAATCTCCGCATCTACTGGGGTGTGATTCTGCCGCTCTCAAAGCCGGTTCTGGCGACAATAGCGGTCTTTGCCTTCATCCACAACTGGAACGACTTCTTTGAACCCCTGATCTACCTGCAAAGCCCGGAGAATTGGACCATGGCGATCGGCTTACGCGGCTTCCGGGGCCTCTACCATACCGAGTGGAACCTGATGATGGCGGCGTCTACCGCGATGATCGCGCCGCTTCTGATTCTGTTCTTCTTTGCCCAACGATATTTCGTGAGCGGGATTCAGATGAGTGGACTGGCAGGAAGATGAAAAACAAGAACGGTTTGGTTGTTGATACGGACATTCACCCTGGAGTGAACGGGGATCGGGTGCAGGCACGGCTGCCGGAACCCTGGCGTACGCGCTACGCTTCGGGGAACCGCGGCCCGGGAAATCTGGGATGGTGGAATCCGATGGGTGTCGAACGGTCCGATGTAAAGATGGGGGACGGCCGCACGATCCATGGAGACCCGAAGCTCCTGGAAGAACACTTCCTCGACAAGTACGGGATCGACTACGGCGTCCTGCTCCCAGGGGGCGTGCTGCATACAGCCCAGTCGCCCGAGCCTGACTTTGCCGCGGCCGTAATCAGCGCCGTGAACGACGTGTATGCCGAGGAGTGGTTCCCTCAATGCCCTAGATTGCTTTCTTCGCTGGGCGTCTACCCGCACCTGCCCGAGATGGCGGTGGCCGAGATCCACCGGTTGGGCGACCATCCTCAATTTGTGCAGGTGCAGCTACCCAGCGCGTCGCGCATCCCCTGGGGCCAGCGCATCTTTCATCCGATCTACGAGGCGGCGAGCGAATACGGGCTGGCAATCGCGATTCATCCGGGTTCTGAAGGGGTTGGGTTGTCCGGCCCGCCCAATGCGGCCGGATATCCCACCAGCTATTTCGAATGGCACACCACACTGGTCAACAGTTACATCGCCCACGTGACCAGCATGCTCGCCGAAGGTGTGTTCGCGAAGTTTCCCGATCTGAAGTTTGTGCTGGTCGAAGGAGGCATTTCCTGGCTGCCGCCCATTCTGTGGCGGATGGACAAGAACTGGAAAGCGCTGCACTCAACCATTCCCTGGCTGAATGAGCTGCCCAGCGAGGTTGCGGCCCGCCACATACGCGTAACCACGCAGCCGCTGGAGGAGCCTCCGAATCCAGACCATTTCCACGCCATGTTGGAGATGTTTCCGGCGGAGCAGATGCTGATGTTCTCAAGCGACTTTCCCCACTGGGACGGCGACGCGCCTGATTTTGCCTTGCGTCAATTCCCCGATCATCTCCGGTCCCGTATCATGGGCCAGACTGCGGCCGAACTCTACGGCCTGGAAACAGGCTAAGGAGTCGCTTTGCAGACGTCCATCAATGCTCTGACACGGTCAGCACAGTTCACGCAGCTGCGCGTAGAAGGTAGGGTTCTGCACGTCACCCTGAACCGCCCACAGGTCCTGAACGCCCTCCATCCTCAAGCCCATTTTGAGCTGGCGCATATCTTCGATGCCTTCGCCGCCGATTGTGATCTCTGGATCGCCGTCGTTCGCGGCGCGGGTGACCGCAGCTTTTGCGTCGGTACGGACCTGAAGGTCCGTGCCGAGAAGGGCCGCGACGAGTACCCGCCGAGCGGCTTCGCCGGCCTGACGCATCGATTCGATCTGGACAAGCCCGTTATCGCGGCCGTCAATGGGCTCGCACTGGGAGGCGGCCTGGAGATCGCCCTGGCATGCGACCTGATCGTTGCCGCCGAGCACGCGCAGTTCGGGTTTCCCGAGCCGCGTGTCGGGCTGGCTGCAATGGGAGGGGGCGTTCACCGCCTGGTGCGGCAGCTGCCTGACAAGGTGGCGATGGGACTCCTGCTGACGGCAAGGCACTTCAGTGCCCAGGAGGCAATGGCGTACGGGCTGGTCAATGAGGTGGTGCCCTTAGAAAAACTGGATAGCACTGTGCAGACCTGGGTTGAGGATATGCTGGCCTGCGCGCCGCTGGCGCTGCGGGCGACGAAGCAAGTGGCGCGGCGCAATCTCGACTATGGAACGCTGGCTGAGGCGATCCGGGCCGAATACCCGGCTGCGGAGAAAATGCAGGAGAGCAGGGACGCAATGGAGGGGCCGCGGGCTTTCGCCGAGAAGCGGGCTCCTGTCTGGCAAGGTCGTTGAGTCATGAAATTGATATGGCTTGCTGCCCCGACTAGCTCCGGTGCGGCACAGATCAGTTGCGCAGTTCTTCCCTTCACCGCTGAGGAAAAGAATGGCTAGAGTGTCGATTCGACGTGCGGGCAGGATACTGGCCGACACTTGGCTGGCCGACTCAACCGTTGAATTTCCTGCCGACCTGCTGCCTTCAGACCGCGACGCTGCCTATGCCATACAGGACGAGATGGCGCGCCTGCTGGCAAGCGATCCCGCCAACCAGGCCGCTGGCTGGAAGGTTGGGGCAACCAGCCCTGGAGTGCAGAGGGCTGAGGGCTACGACGGCCCGATTCCAGGTCGGATAATCGCCCCGACGATTTACAAGGACGGCGCATCCCTTCCGCTTTCTCGATGCCGCGACGCAAAAGTCGAGGCGGAAGTGGCTTTTCAGTTCAAGTCAGCCCCGGGAGGGAGAAATGGAGGGTTTACGCTGGAGGACCTGGCTGGAGTCGTAACCGCAGCGCCTGCATTCGACATTACAGGAACTCGTTACGCGTCCAGTTGCCGCGCCGCATGGGACGGCAGGCAAAAGATGCTGGCAGGTATCGCCGATAACGGCAATGGAGGAGCCGTTGTCATCGGCGAAGGAACTTCCTCCTGGGGCTGCGTGGATTTCATGCAACTGTGCGTGGAGTTACGCGTCAATGACGGCGACCCTGTACTGAATCTTTGGGACCTGTCACGGGGCCATCCGCTCGATGCCCTGGTTTGGACGGTGAACCACGTCTACAAGAGGGGCTTCGCGCTCGCGCCGGGCGACGTCGTGCTGACCGGTTCACTGACCGAGCCCCAGGCCGTGCAAGCGGGCGATCATGTGGAGTGCCACATGCCGGGTCTGGGCAGGCTCGGCTTTCAGTTCAGCCGGGCATAGATATCACCGCTGGGTTCGTCGATTTCCATCTGTTGCAGCCGGGAAGTCATTGCAGCAGGCGTTAGCCAGGCTTCCTCGCGTAACTGCTGTGATTCCCCTTGGCTCCAGTTATATTCATAGCTTCCGAGCTCTTCCAGGCGGGCGATAGACGCCGCGGCCTCGGCGCTGGCCGCGGGAATGTACTCAAGCGACAGTAGGGGCAGCGGCCTGCTCAGTCCCTGCAGAACAGCCAGCTCTGATCCTTCGACGTCAATCTTGCAGAGGTCGGGCATCCCGAAGCGGTCAATGAGCCTGTCCAACGTTGTTACTGGGATGGAGACAGAATCCTCCCATGTGACGCCGGCGAAGGACGGCGAGCGCCCAACCTGGTCCCTCCATACGTCGGCGGTTGTCGAAACGGTAGGTGTGCGCCGGCTGATGTGCAGTTCAGTTTCACCCTCTTCACTGCCAAGTGCCGTCTCGACAAGGGAAAAGGAAGGATGACGGCCATAGATCTTCTGCAGCAAGCTGGCGAAGAGCGGCTGGGGTTCGACGGCAATACAGGCCGCGCCCAATTTGAGAAAGACCCTTACGCGATTGCCGACGTGCGCGCCAACGTCGAAGACAAGCGCACCCCGGCCGATGAACTGAGCATAAAAGCGGCTGTCACGGCGGTCCCGGCCAGGCTTGCCGTAGTAAATGAGAAGCGAACGCGCGAGGCCCCAAAGGCCCCAGAAATATGCGGCCGGCATAAAGGAACTGAGTACCATACTACTAAGGTTTCTGAGCTTCGCCTTGGTTGACTTCGAGCGCGGGGCCTGTCGGTTGAACAGGCTCGAGACGGGCGAGCCAGGGCAACAGAGGGAAGAGAAAGTCGTGACGCTGTTCGAGTTCTGTGGCGCTGTGGCGAAGCTGGCCCGGTGTTCTCAAATGTTGGTCTGTCGCCAAGAAAACGGTGGTGCTGCCTCGACCAGGGCAGGCGTATACGGTGCCAAAAAGAGTGCCGAGCGTCTCTCTGACCTCTGCAAAGGCAGGATCTCTGTTTCCAAGATTCATGGCCAGTAACCCGTTATCCCGAATACGATCACGGCAGATAGCCAGAAAGTCCCGTTCAGTGGCGTGCTCAGGAGTAACCCCGTGGTCACAGAAGACGTCGAGAAACATCAGGTCGTAAATCGACCTGTCCTGGTCCAGGAAGTCGCGGACATCGGAAACTATGATCGAGAGGCGATCATCGGGTTGGCAGCCAAAGTAGCGGGTTGCGGCGGTCACGACTGGGGCGGCGATTTCGACGCAGACGAAACTGGCGCCCGTCAAGTGGTGGTGAAGTGTGGTGGCGAGGCATCCTCCACCCAAACCGCTCAGAAAGACGGACCGGGGGGAAGGTTGCCAGATCAATGCCAGAATCATCGCCTGCGTGTAGGAGCTCTGGAGCCGGAGCGGTGCGCGCAGATTCATGGCGCTCTGGATCCAATCAGTGTTGGCGGATTCCGTGTCCAGCATCCACAGGACGAGGCGCTGACCTTCCCGAGTGACTGCCACGTAGTATCTTCCCCACTCCTCAGTATAGAGGGTGGTCTCACGGCTTTCAGCCCAGCGTTGGGCGTTGCGTTGCAAGCGGTCTCTGTTGGCTTGCTGCCATATTTCGACAGGACTGCTACGTGCCTGGCTGTGTGTGTTCATGGACTGACGCGTGCGCCGCAGAACGGTACGAACCGGAACGTGAATCTGGTCTGAACAGACGTTTGGGATCTTCCCAGGTCGGCAAAGGGTAGTCCGACCAGTCTGGGACACGCTGGGTCGGGACTCGTTACGATATCCGCCGAAAGAACAGTGAAATTCAAGTGAATCACAGTGACTGCTAAACTGTCAAGGCTTCTCAGACCGGAAGAACCAACCTTTTACTTCATCGGTGTAACCACAGGTCAATCTTCATCCCAGCGGGTCTTTCCCTTGTGGATGGAGGCCCTGGGCCGGCCGGAGGTGAAGCTTTCCGGGATCGATCTGGAGATCCATGCGGCGCCTGAGCGCTATCGAGAAGTGGTTGCCGCCATAAAGGAGGAGCCGCATGCCCTGGGGGGCTTGGTCACGACCCACAAGATCGACCTGCTGGCCGCGGCAGCCGACCTCTTTGACGGCCTCGGGCCCTATGCCAGGGCGACGCAGGAGGTATCCAGCATAGCCAAGGACGCAGGCATGCTGATCGGCCGGGCAACGGACCCGGTGGCAGGCGGGCTGAGCATGGACGCCATCCTCGGCGAGGGCTACTTCGGCCGCACGCGCGGGGAGGTACTGATGCTGGGCGCTGGTGGGTCGGCGGTTGCATTGACTCTGCATATGATGCAGCAGTCCGGGCCGGATGACCGTCCACGGCAAATCGTCGTCGTCAACAGGTCCGCCCCTCGACTGGCTCGACTGCAGGAAATGGTGCATCGAACCAGTGGCGAGGGCGAAATGGACATTCGCTTTCAGTTCATTCAGAACAACGACGCTGAACGCAACGACGAAATCCTTGCCGGGCTGCCGCCGGGCAGCGTGGTTGTCAATGCGACCGGAATGGGCAAGGATACGCCCGGGTCACCCTTGACGGACAAGGCTCTCTTCCCCGCGGGTGGCGTCGCCTGGGAGCTCAACTATCGCGGCGAACTAGATTTCATGCGTCAGGCCGAGGCGCAGGCAGGCGCCCGCGGCCTGACAGTTGCGGACGGATGGGACTACTTTGTTCACGGCTGGTCGCAGGTGATTTCGCACGTGCTCCACGTGGAGATTGACGCGGCGATGTTTGCACGTCTCTCCGACCTGGCGGCGGCCGTCAGGTAGTACGAAATCGATTCGTTGCACACGTGCTGGAAACCTTCCTTCTTCTGTCACTCTGCCGCCTCAATACCGACAGACCTCAGTTTGCCCCGCTATTGAGAACATTCGAACCAGCCTTACCTACGCCACGGGAACGCCAGGGTAGGCGTGTTGGCGTATCGATCGGTAACGATTTCCAGTCTGGCCCCGCAGCCGGGCGCGATGTTGACTTCAAATGAGTCGTCTCCTACTTCGACCTTCTCTCCATCCAATGTCACCGAACCCAATTGGTGTTCGGCGTATGCACCTCCCTGGACCGTGACACGGCGTGAAGATACGTGGCTTGTGTTGACCAGCGTCACCGTCGCCGCGTTGTCGGTCAGGCTTTCGACGAGCGCGGCCACGTCCGCGGGGATGCCGGCGCGTCTGCGATCGGGGTCGAAGTAGCGCAGGCGGCAGTGGAGAGGCCCGCCGGTGCGGCCCGTTGGAATCCCGCCCAGCATGAGCTTGGTCAGGCTTTCCGTGACGGCCGGATTGATGTGATTCATGTCGTCTGAAAGGCGTGTATCGGGAGTGGCGGTGTCCGCACGCATGACTTCCAGATTGTGTCTGAGCCTGTCGAAATCGGACAAAAGTGCCTGCTCAGGGAAGTTGGGGTTGCTGCCCTCCAGGTACTGGATCCAGGGGTCTCCAGCAAGGAGGTCGCGGTGGTCGGGGTTCATGGACCAATAGTAGACTTCGAGAGCGCCGGAAGTGAACGGTTCGTCCTGAAAGTCGTACCAGTCCTCTTCACCGAAGTAATCGCCATATGCGTTGGGGTACTTGAGGCGGCCGTCGATCTCACGGGCGTTGCCGTTTACGTGATCGATAACACCGCGCCAGGAATCGGCGTAGCGTTGGTCGCCGGTGAGAATGGTTGCATTGCCGAATCCATGGATGGCCCGCGTATGGAAGTAGGTGCGGTGGGCCAGCTCACCTGTCTGAGGGACGGTGACTGTGAAGCCCCAGCCGTAAACGCCGCCGTACCAACGTCCTTCACATTCACTGCCGATCACGTTGTCTAAGCCGACGTTTGTTGGAATGATGCCGCCGTTCTGTATAGTCCTCTCGACCCACTGATCGACGTAGTCTAGGATCCACTGCCGGTACTTGTCTTCGTGCGAAATCATGAAGGCGTTGAGCGGAAGGATGGTTGCGGCCATGTTGATGGGATGGTCGCCCACAACGTCGTTGTAATCCTTGAAGTGGGCCACCATCTCTTCGTAGCTGCGTTCGCCGTGGCCCAGACGGAAGCGGCCTTCAACTTCGATGGGGTCCCCCGCCCAGTCGAGGCCGGTGGCCTTACGGAGCAGGGGGCCGCGGCTGCCGTTAAACATGCTGCGTATGAGTTTGTGTTCAGGATCGTAGTTCTTCGCTATTGGGTCCTCGTCCATATAGAAACCGGCGAAGCGGCGGCAGCGGCGCTGGAAGTCGGGGTCGTCGGGGTCGGAGAGGCCCTGGAGAAAGAACGCCGAATAGCCTTCACCGTTGTGGAACCAGTCGAACATTACAGGAAACTCTTTGAAGTACATGCCGTCGCGGGCCATGGGCACTTCTACGGTTTTGGCTTCAGTGTACTGTTGCAAATGGCCTTCCCAGCCCAGCTTGTAGAGGTCAAGGATGTCGTCGTCGGCGCCGAGTGCATGGAGCATCGTCCAGTTGAGGATATTTTCGGCCGCGTCGTCCGGGCCGTCGTCGCCTCCCCAGCGCGGCACGCATAGAAGGTAACCGCGCGAGTCGAAGTAATGGTCGAAGAACGCGCGGCAGCCTTCGGCCAGTTCGCGCAGGAGTCTGCGCTGGAGGAGGGCCCAGTGCGGTGGGGGCATGGGTGTGGTAATGTTTAGTGCAGTCTTCATTTGGCAGGACTCTCTGGTTGGATTCTGAAGGCGTTTATGTCCGGTTTAGTGATGAGCGAATGGAAACAGCAGCGAATTCATTTGACCTGAGGAGGCCGCGTTGAGAGAATCATGCTTAACCGCCACTGGTCACTCACAGCTTCTTTGGTGGTGGGAGCAGATCATGGGCCAACCGGTTGCCGGCTCTTGCCCTTCCCTTTCCCCTGCCAGAAGATGGCTAGTGTTACCAGGGCGGCAATCGTTCCCTGCACGGAGACCGCGAGGCGAGGGCCGGCCGATTCAGCGAGTGTGCCGGTAACCAGCTCTCCCGGAAGGCCGATGCCCTGGCTCAGTGCTACAGTGCTCATGGCTCGGCCGCGCATCTCGTTGCTGGAGGATGTAAGCAAAATGACGCTGCGCATCGTATAGAAGCCGGCCTGCCCTACCCCTGCCAGGAACTGTAGCAGCATCGCCAGATTGAAGTGCGGAGAAAGAGCAAAGAGTGTCCAGGCAATACATTGAAGCATCGTTCCGGCGGCGAAGATTGAGTAGAATGACATGCTACGGCGCAGGCGCTGGGTCAGAAAGAGGCCGGAAAATGAGCCGAAGCTGAAGCATCCATTCAAAACACCGAGCCCGATCGCGCCCCGCTCGAACACATCGCGGGCAAATACCGGCATCAGACTCAGCGCCGGAAAGACCAATATGTTGATGAGCGCCGATACGACCACAACAGTCAGCATCGGGCGGTTGCCGCGCAGGTAAGAAACGCCCCCTCCGATCGACTGCAAAACGGTTTCGCGTGCCACAGGCGTGATCTGCGGCACATGAAGACGACCCAGCCAGGTCAGCAACACCAGGTTGAGTCCCGTCAGCACGATAAGAGCGCTGAATCCGGCAGAGGCGCCGAAGTACTCGAGAAGCCAGCCGGCCATGTAGGCGCCTGCTCCCAGCAGGACGCTGTGGGTCAGGCTCTCCAGCAGCATGGCGTCCGCGGTGAGCCTGCTGCCCAGAAGGTCGGGCACAAGCGCTGCGCGGGCCGGCGCATCGACCGTCCAGGCGGCGCCGATTATGAACGCGGCAGCAGTGATTTGCCAGGCGTTCAGCCTTTCTCCTTCAAGTAGAAGAAGAAGCGAAAGGCAGGCTGCGAAGATCACAGCCTGGCTTAAGATCAAGGTGGTTCGTCGTCCCAGGCGGTCGCCGATGAAGCCTGCGATTCCACCGAACGCGAGCTGCGCGGCACGGCGCCAGAAGGTGAGCAGGGTCACGGCCAGTGCCGAGTCGGTCATGTCCAGGACCACGACCCCCGCTACAACGACCCAGATTGAATATGTCTGCCACCAGAGCACACTGCTGAGCAGAAGATGCCGGTAGGTCGGTTTTGCCAGGGGAGCCAGCAGGCCGGCACTGGCCTGCTCCGGGTGCGTCAGTCTGCGGCTCCGCAGGCTGCCCAGAGCGCGCCCTGTCGCATCATCTGCTGCATGGCGGGACGCGTGAACGTTTCCGACGTGTGACCCAGCGTTGTGTAGAAGACGCGTCCCTGGCCGTACGGTTTCACCCAGGCCATTGGATGTGCTTTTTCGGCCCACTGGGCGCTGGCCAGTATGTGAATGCCCGGGTCCCAGGCTGACATGTATATTTCGTCCTCGACCTCAAAATCGTCGATGCCTTGCATGACGGGGTGCAAGGAATCAGTCACGTTCACCGTAAAGGTCAGTCCGGGTGGATGCCAGTTGGCGTGGCCGCCAAGCAGGTCGGCAGCCTTGCCGCCAATCCACCAGCCGGTACCGTGGACGCCGACCAGTCCTTTGCCTCCGGCCACGAATCGAAACAGCCCTTCTTCCTGATCACCGGAAAGTTCGGAGTGGTAGGTGACCGAGCCGTCGTCGTGGCGCTCAGAGCGGGTGAAACCGCTGCCGAGCACGCAGGTGTCATAGTCGGCGAGGCTGGAAGATGTAAAGATGCCTTTGTCTTCGGTGACCGTGACGTCGATTGTGGGGTCTTCACCGAGGAAGCCCCCTATGACTTCTGCGCTGGCGGCGAAGCCGTGATTGGTACCGGAAATGATGAGGACGTTCGTCATGTGTCTGCCTTTCTTTTGACTTAACAGATGGCCGCCAGCGGGGCCGCGGGTGCCGTGGCGGGTGGCTATGGTGGAGGACTCTGAAATCATAGCATAGGCAAGAGAGAGGAAAAAACAGGTAAATGGTGGTAATGGGTGCGTCCCCAAAATGGCGGTGAACTCCTGCAATCCACTGGCAGAGCCCTGACCAGGACCTGTCCGCGCTCCGAACTGCGGCCGAGGAACCGGCAACTCTCTCCTCTTCACTCTCTACTCGCATTTGGGCGGTCGGCCGCAAGCGGCCTCCCTTGTGCGGGGGCTCCGCCCCCGCAACGCCCCCGGTCCTACAACATGCCTCGCCGGCAGTGTGGCAACATTGGTGACGGGTGCCCAATCGAATATGTTAAGCCAGGCCCCGTCCCGCCCGTCCCCCGCAGACATCACCGCCGCACTCTCTCCTCTCTCCACTCTCTTCTCGCCTTCGCTGCCCTTCTCCAAAACCCTGTATACGAATTCAGCCGCCGCTGGCATGGATTCCCCGCCAGACTGTTCCCACCCCAAAACTGGTATGCACTCGGTGGTAAGTGGCCTGTGAACCGGGCCCACATGAGGGCCCTCCTGGGACAAGAATGCGGACGGATAAGGCTGTAAGGGCTTCGACCTGCTTGCGTTTCTGGCGGAGTGACGGCAATATTCTGAATGACTCTTAAGACTGACACAATTTCGAAAGGAGAACCGATGGCGACGAGCACAATGCAAGGCGTGTATCCGATCCTTGTAACGCCCTTCAATGAGGATTCGCAGATTGATGAAGAGAGCCTGCGAACTCTGATCGACTTTAACCTCGATGCGGGTGTTCACGGGCTAGGGGTTGCGCTGGGGAGTGAGGTCTATAAGCTGACCGAGGCGGAACGAGCGTGGATGACGCGAGTCGTCGTCGACCAGGTGGCTGGGCGCGTTCCCGTGGTTATCAATACAGGAGCCAACGGGACCGATCTTGCCGTGCATTACAGCAGGATGGCGCACGAAAACGGGGCGGACGCGCTGATGGTCCTGCCGCCCTCGTTCTTTCCCGCGGGCCCGGAGGAGATACTGGCATATTACCGTGCGATTTCGGATGAGGTGCCGCTGCCGATTTTCATCCAGGATGTGGCCGCGTCGCCGATTCCCGCGGGCCTGGCCCGGCGGCTGGCCGAAGAGTGCGAGTGGGTCCAGTATATCAAGGTAGAGAGCTTTCCCGTCGTGGAAAAGGTGGCGGCCATGTCCAAGGAGGCAGGTGACGTTCTGACGGTTTTCGGTGGCGCGGGAGGCGGCTACTTTATCGAAGAAATGCGCCGTGGCTCGGTCGGAACGATGCCGTTCTGCACGCAGCCTGAGGCGTTTGTGGAAATCTGGAATCGGGTAAGGGCCGGCGATGAGGCGAGTGCGTGGGAAACGTTCAACAGGTACCTTGTGCCAATTGCCCGGCTTTCGGCGCAGGCCGCGGGCCTGTTCCACGGCGTTCACAAGGAGATTCTCGTCCACCGGGGCGTGATTCGGTCTGCGTTGGTGCGAGCGCCCGCGGCGTCGATGGACCCGTTGACTAGAGAAGAGTTGGGCGTGCTGTTGCAGGAGTTATATCCAAATGGCGTGAATTGATCGAAGAGAAGGGAGTGAAGAGGGCCGCGCTGCTGGTATAATAGATTATCTGAACATACAAGGGAGGAAAGCGGAGGCACGATGAAAATAGTAGACATTCAAGTTATCCCGTTTCGGGTGGTGCGTGAGCAGTTTCATGAGGGCAGGTTTCATTGGCCGCGTGAAGCGACACAGACGCTGACGAAAGTAGTCACTGACGAAGGTGCAGAGGGCTACTATTTTGGCGGCCACGGACATGGTGACGCCGACGGGCTGCCGCCGGATGACCGGGCACAGATGGAAGGACGGCTCAAGAACATGGTAGTGGGAGAGGACCCCTATGACCGTGAGCGGTTCTGGCACTGGATGTGGGTGGCGAACGTGCCGGAGCATCTGCTGTCCGCGCTCGACTGCGCCCTGTGGGATCTCCAGGCACGGACGATGGGTGTGCCGCTGTATAAGCTGTTGGGCGGCTGTCGCGATAAAGTGAGGGCGTATGCCAGCACCTTTCCCAACATGGGAAGCGTGGAGGAGTATGCCGAGCATGCGGCGGCTTGTAAGGAGGAAGGGTATACACATTACAAGATTCATCCCTACTATTTCTGGAATCCGGTGACGAAGGAGGCAGTGCCTGGACGTCCTTCACACATTGAGAAAGACATTGAGGTGTGCAGGGCGGTGCGGGCGGCGGTCGGCGACGACTTTGTTCTGAGCTACGATCCGTGGGGCACGTACCGCACCTATGAAGAGGCATACAAAGTGGGACGCGTGCTTGAAGAGTTGAATTTCTACTGGTACGAGCACCCGATGAACGAGTACCGCGTGCAGCCTTACATTAAGCTGTGTCGCGAACTGGACATTCCGATTCTGTCGCCGGAGATAGCCGCTGGGAGTCTATATTCCCGTGCCGACTGGATTCTGCGGGGTGCGTCCGATATGACCAGGATCGACGTGATGCGAGGTGGAATCACGGGCGTGCGCAAGATGGTGGCCGTGGCAGAGGCGTTTGGTGTGAAGTGTGAGATTCACATGAGCGGGTTCGCCAATCTGCAGA
Organism: Caldilineaceae bacterium; assembly: GCA_026708085.1. Classification (GTDB taxonomy): domain Bacteria; phylum Chloroflexota; class Anaerolineae; order Caldilineales; family Caldilineaceae; genus Bin5. The sequence goes on along the minus strand of JAPOVP010000049.1, from coordinate 248,354 downwards.
TCCTGGGATCGACCAGTGAGGACACTTGCGAGTACTATGAGCGCGGGCTGCTGGCGCCGGGGATCGACTGCAACACGGCGCCGCCTTATCTGGAGGACATCGGCGACAGGATGGACAGCGAGGGCTTTGTCCATCTACCCCAGGAGCCTGGAATGGGCTACCGGATAAACTGGGACTATATCGAAGACAATCTGGAGTGACCGTCGACAGCCGCCAGTCAGGAAAGCGGCGGGCGATAATGGAGTGGCAAACGAGCGGCGGGAAACGTAGTCCCCGCCGCTCTTCGATCCTGCAGCCGAATCAGAAGGCTACGCCCAACTTTACATTTTCCTCGGGTGCATTTGCGATCTTGGGGTATTCCTCGAGCAGGTCGTTGAAGGGGACGACGGGCTGGATAACGGGCTCCGCCTTCAGGCTGCCGTCGCAAAGGAGACGCCAGACGACCGAGAAGATGCGGGTCTCATCCCAGTTGGGGTATTCCGGGTTGGGTTCGCTGCAGGCGCGGGAGAAAACAATTGTAGGCCTGTTGAAATGGGCTTCGGCGCCAAGGTCGAGGCCGGCCGGATAGCTGCCGGGCCAGGCGCCGGCGACGACAGTGCCGAGGTAAGCCACGCCGCGCAGCGCAGCCTGTAGTGCGCTGTAGTGACCGCTGTAGTCTACACACACGTCGGCCCCGCGCCTGTCGGTGGCGAGCTTGATCTCCAAGCCGGCGTCACAGGCCGTGGGATCCATGACGGTGTCTGCCCCGCATTCGAGGGCGACGTCGCGGCGCAAGGGAATAGGATCGACGGCGATGACTGGGTATGCTCCTGCCAGTTTGGCCAGCTGGACGACGAAGAGACCGATGGCGCCCATGCCGAAGACGGCGACGGCGTCACCGAGACGGATGTGGCCGTCGCGTATGGCGCCAAGCGCAAAGTCAGCCGGGTCGAGGCAGACTGCCGCTTGCCAGGGGACGCCTTCCGGGAGCTTGCGCGCATGGTCGGCGCGCCACACGTGCTCTTGCCGGAATGAGCCGTGGGCAAAGACCGTATCTCCGAGGCTGATGTCCTGGACCTCTTTACCAATTTCGGTCACTTCGCCAACGCACATGTTGCCCAGCCCGTTCGGATACTTCACCATCTGGCTTTCCTGCGTGAAAATATGCAGCTCGCCGTCGTAGTTGCCGCGATGACCGGCGTAGCCTTGAAACATGGCCATTTCCGAGCCATGCTTGGCAGCCCCGAAGCGGCTGCGTACGCGGACCTGGTCGGGCGCTAGCGGTGGGCTCTCGTAGTCGCGGAAGGCCACTTCTTCGCGTGCAGGAGCGATGAGTTCTGTTGGCATGGGATTCCTCCACAAGGCCGTGATACAGTTAGGACTGGACTGTTTCGTATCTTAAGTTGGTGATTTTACAACCTTCCTCCTCTGCCGACAATTGTTATTGCGTCAACCCCTGTGCTATTCTATGCCCGCCTCCTAAAATCCAATCCTCCACCCATTTCAAATGATATGCCACTCTGGTTGACACGAAGCGATGTTGAAAATCTGCTTGACATGCCGGCCGCCATCGAAGCGGTGGCCGAGGCATATCGCCTTATCTATCAGGGAGATGCCGAACTGCCGGTGCGCGCCAATATCCCGGTTGCGCCGCATGACGGGAGCCTGATGTCCATGCCGGCGTACCTCGGCGGCGATATGGATGCGCTGGGTGCAAAGTTGATCTCCTTCTACGGGTTGAACCCTACCCGGCGCGGGCTGCCGGCGATTCAGGGGAGTGTAGTACTCTTCGATGGCGGAGACGGTGCTCTGCTGGCGCTGATGGATGCCGGGTATCTCACTGCGATGCGAACAGGGGCGTCCGGCGGCGTTGCAGCCCGATTTCTGGCAAGAAAGGATGCGCGGACGCTGACCATCTTCGGCAGCGGCGTGCAGGCTTCGTACCAGGTCGAGGCGGCGCTGTGCGAGCGGGCCATCGAGCGGGTCTTTGTCGTGTCGAGGACCCCGGCGAATGCGCAAGCACTGGCGGCCAAGTTGACAGAACAGTTCGGCGTCTCGGCCCAGGCGACGGACGATGTCAACATGGCTGTCGAAGCCGCCGACATTCTGGTCACGGCGACAAGTGCCCACGAACCGCTCTTTGACGGCAGGCTGCTAACACCCGGCGTACACATTTCCGGAATAGGATCGCATTTGCCCTATGCAAGTGAGGTGGATGCCGGTACAGTACGACGTGCGAAAGTCGTGGTCGATCAGATGAGCGCGTGTCTTGCTGAGGCGGGCGATCTCATCCGTCCCATAAAGGACGGTGTGTACGATGCCAGCCAGATTTACGCCGAGATCGGTGCCATCATCGCCGGAGAGCGGCCGGGACGCGAAAGTGACGATGAGATTACTTTTTTCAAGTCGGTCGGTCTGGCCGCGCAAGACGTCGCCGTTGCCCGAGCGGTTTACAGCAAAGCCGTGGAGCAAGGCGCAGGTACAGAGTTGGACGGTTGACAGGGCAGATGGCTGAATCGTCAACGGCGGCAGAGTTCGATCAGGTCGTGTTTGACATGGCCGACGCCCGGCAAGTGCGTTGGGCGGTGGAGCTCTGGAACGAGTCCACCGCCCACGAACTCCCAATTACAGACAGATTCCTGAGATACAACTGTACACTGGATGCGGGCGTCGTGCGTGCGGGACGCTTTGCGCTCGTGGAGGGCAGTCCCGTGGGATTTGTCTTATGTAGCGCATACTCTGGTGCTCCCTCTGCAATGCCTACGGATGTCGCTGGCTGGGTTGAGGCGATGGCGGTTGCGCCAACGTATCAGAGGCAGGGAATCGGCACGGCCTTGCTGGGGTGGGCTGAAAAGTGGTTGGCTTTTCGGAGCGACCCTGGCGCTGAGTCCTCTGGTCAACTCGGTGGGCGCGAGGCAGCACTTGAACAGTCGGCATCGCCGAGGTCAACGATTCGGATTCGAGTCGGCGGCGGGCTTCGCCCTTTTGTGCCGGGTCCGGCGGCGGATTCGGGCGCCGAGGCGTTCTTCCTGGCGTCTGGATATGAGCGTGACGAGGAGCCGGTATCGTGGGACGTCGCGCGGTCTCTCGGCGACTATCAACCGCCTCCACTTAGTGATGTGCCTGCCGCAGCACGACCCGGACAGCCAGGTCAGGAGGAGGAACTACTCGGATTCCTTGCAAGGGAGTTCCCAGGTCGGTGGCACTGGCAGGCGAATAGGTTTCTGGATGAAGGCGGGCGGATTTCAGACTATATGTTGCTGTGGACCGATGATGGTGTGCATGGGTCATGCCGCCTGACGTTCGAGGACTCGGCCAGTCCTATCGACCGCTTCTTCCCTTACGGACTGCCGCGTCCATGGGCCCAGCTAGGGTCCATCGGGGTCAGCGCGCATCTTCGCGGCCAGGGGTTAGGGCTCTATTTGCTGGACGCCGGACTGAAGCGGCTGCACAATAGCGGGATTAACGGATGTGTGATCGACTGGACTACGCTACTGGACTTTTATGCCAAGTGTGGATTCCGTCCCTATCGAAAGTGGGCACAGCTTGGGCGGACCCTGGAAAGCATGACAGAGAATGAACTTCTCGACAGCTGAGTTCCTTGCCCTTGCAAAACCTGGGACGCGCATACGATGAGAGTTATCGGCCTGATGAGCGGGACCTCTGCCGACGGGATTGACGCGGTCCTGACGGAGATTGTGGTTTCTTCCGGCGTTCCCCAGATGCGGCAGCTTGGGTTTGAGAGTGTTCCGTGGCCGCAGCGAGATCGGGAGTTGATCGAACGTCTGATTGCTGGTAGGGGCGCAACGCGCGATGTGAGCCGTGCCGGATTTCAGCTTGGGGAGCAGTTCGCCTCGGCTGCCCTGCGCGTAGCCGATTCTAGCGGTCTGGCCATTGATGAGATCGATCTGATCGGATCGCACGGGCAAACGGTTTGGCACGAGGTTGAGGAGAGCGGTGCGGTCCAGTCCACCTTGCAGATTGGCGAGGCGGCCGTCATCGCAGAGCGTACCGGGGTCACGACCGTTGCCGATTTTCGCGTAACGGACGTGGCGGCAGGTGGGCAAGGTGCTCCGCTGATTCCGATCTTTGACCGGCTTTTTCTGCGCCCCCCGGCAGCTATGGGGGGGTGCCGGGCGGTTCAGAATATCGGCGGAATAGGCAATGTCTCCTTTCTGCCCCCGGAGAGATCCTCAGCCCCGACTGTGGCCTTTGACACTGGGCCGGGCAACGTGCTGATCGACTGGGCAGCGGCTCGTGCTACAGATGGCGCGCTGCAATTTGACAGGGACGGCGAATTGGCGGCCAGCGGGCGCTGCGCCGACAAGCTGGTCGAACGTTGGCTGACCCACCCGTATTATCATCATTCTCCACCCAAGTCAACCGGAAGGGAGCTGTTCAGCAGCAGTCTGGCTGAGAAGTATTGTCTGGAGGCCGCGGAGGCGGGGCTTTCAATGACCGACTTTGCCGCCACGGTAACGGAGTTGACGGCGGCGTCTATTGCAGAGAGCTATCGACTGTTCGCGCCGATGCCCGTTGTGGAAATGGTCGTCTGTGGAGGAGGCGCCCGCAACCCGGTGCTCTTGCATCGAATCAAGGCGCTGGCGGATCTCAGGTGCGGGCGTGAGGTCGCGTTGGTGCGGTACGGGGACGTGGCAGGCGTTCCAGGTGACGAGGATTCGAAAGAGGCCCTTGGCTTTGCTCTTCTCGCGTGGCTGGCTGTGCGGGGTGAGGGAGGCAACGTACCTGAGAGTACCGGAGCGAATGGCGTACGAGTCTTGGGCAAAATTACACCGGGCCGCAATTACCGCCGTTTGAAGACGATTCTGTAGAATCTCTAATCCTCGCTGAGCACCACTCCCATCACATCATCGAGACCGGATCAATATCGATTCGCCAGCCGAATGGGATGTCGATTCCTTGCAAGAAGGCAGACGGGTCGGCCGCGCGTACAATTATCTGCCAGCGAAAGTAGCCGCGAATGCGGGCATAAGGTGCCGGAGCGGGGCCCAGCAGGTCGGTTCCATCGCCCCAGATTCCGATCTCCTCCGCGCGGTGCTGAAGGTTCCTCATCATGCGCTCCGTCTGCTCCACGACCGTTTCCAGCTTTTTGTGCCAGAAAATCAAGCGGGCAAGTCTGCTGACTGGAGGGTATTGCTGCTCGCGTCGGAAGGCCATTTCACGCTGGTAGAAGGCGTGGTAGTCGTGCTGAGCCGCGGCCTGGAGCGCGTAATGTTGGGGCGTATAGCTTTGGAAGATGACGCGTCCGCCTCTGTGGCTGCGTCCGGCGCGGCCGGCCACCTGCGTCAAAAGCTGAAAGGTTCGTTCAGGCCCGCGGAAGTCAGGCAGATAGAGACCCACATCCGCCGCGACGACGCCGACTAGGGTGACGAGTGGCAGGTCCAGCCCTTTGGCAATCATTTGGGTGCCGATTAGGACGTCTGCCTCGTGGCTGGCGAAGCGATCGAGAATCTGTTCGTGGCTGCCTCTGCGACCGGTCGTGTCGCGGTCCCAGCGCAGGAGGCGTGCGCGTGGCGCGATCTGGCTCACGAGCTCCTCGATTCGCTGCGTTCCGGTGCCGAAAAAGCGAATGCGATGGCTGTGGCAGGCCGGGCAGTTCTCAGGAATCGCCTCCCGGGCGTTGCAGCGGTGGCATATGAGCTGGGCAGCGCGTTCGTGGTACGTGAGGGGCGCTTCACAACGTTCACACTCCGCGACAAATCCGCAGTCGCGGCACATCACGAATGAGTGCGTTCCGCGACGGTTAAGGAAGAGAATGGCCTGCTGGCCTGCGTCTAGAACCGCGTGCAGCTCGGACTGAAGGCTGCGGCTGAAGATGCTGCGGTTGCCTGCTCGCAGCTCTTGACGCATGTCTACGACTTCCACTGGCGGCAGAACAGCGTATGTGGGCGGCGAGAGCGATCTGGCGCCTTCCTCCGTAGAGTCGTCGTCCTGTCCTCCGTGACCCATCACCCTGTCAGGCATTTCAAGCAGCTTCAGCCTGCCCTGTTGCGCGGCGTGGTAAGCGTGCAAAGATGGGGTGGCCGTTCCGAAGATGAGAGCGCTGTCGGTTTCTGCCGCCATGCGGACTGCGATGGTGCGGGCGTCGTAGAAGACCGTAAAGCTGCCCCACTCGTCGGTATCCTGCTTATATGTGGACTCGTGTTCTTCATCGACGATGATGAGACCCAGGCGGGGAAGCGGGGTGAAAAGGGCGCTGCGCGCGCCGACGATCACGTCGATGTGGCCGTCGCGGGCCCTTCGCCAGACGTCGTACCGCTGGCTGGCGTTCAACCCGGAGTGAATTACCGAGACGCGGTCAGGGAACCGGCCGGCGAAACGGGAGACAGTTTGCGGCGTGAGCGCGATTTCGGGTACGAGGACAATGGCTTGGCGTTTGCGGGCCAGGGTCTCGGCGATTGCTCGCAGGTAGATCTCCGTCTTGCCGCTGCCCGTAGCCCCGTGGAGGAGAAAGCCCTTACTTCGTATGGCTGAAGTCGCGGCCACCACTTTCCCCCTATCCGGGATGGTTGTTCCAGTGGCTTCAACCGGGAAACAGGTTGCACTGATCTCATCCCATACACGCTGCTGTTGATCGGTCAGGACCGGAGGGGAAGTCTTGGGGTAAATGCGACCTCCCAGCGGGTCGCGATAGCGGACCTTGTTTTCGAGCCGGATCAGTCCGGCGTCTCGGAGCCTTCGGAGCGAATTCAGGGAGGTGTCGACACTGGCGTAGAGATCGGTCTTCCACATGGGCGCCGGGGAGTGGGCAAGGGCCTGTAAAACAGGCTCATATTTGGAAGCCTGCTTCAGGGAAATGATGGCATCTTCGACGACACTTGGCGGATGTGCCAGTATGACTCTGTCGTCTACGACGCGGACCAATTCTTTTTCCTCGAGAGCTGAAATTGGCCTTCTGGTTGAAGGGCTGCCGGAAGTATCAAACTCCTTGAGCGGCCAGGAGTGGGTCGGAGAGGCCAGGAGACTCGCAAGGACCTTGGCCTGCTTGCTGGGGTGATCTAAACCGAGAAGGCTCTCGCGGATCGAGGATGGGTCGACGAGCAGCTCTACCTGTTCTTCCCACTTGGCACGGACTCTGGGAGGCTCGCCTCTCTTGCTCAGTAGGCCGGGAGTCAAGAAGAGTTTTACGGCTTGGGAAATGGGGGCGACGTAGAATTCCGCGATCCAGAAGGCCATGGCCAGCTGCGCCGGGGTCAGAACGGGCTGGGGCCGCGCAAGTCGAAATATGGCTTTTGTCTCAACCGGTGATGAGGCCGCAGGCCCGACCACGATTCCTTGTACCTCTTGCGCCCCAAAGGGGGCCCATATAAGGTGGCCCGGCTTGACTTCCCCTCTGAGACCGGGTGGCAGGTGATAGTGGAAGGTTTGAGAGCGGGCCGCGCCGCCGGTCCGCTGGTGAACTGACTCGAGCCGAAGATGATCGGGCGAGAGACTTGATACACCTTCTCCGTCCACGCCGGCGAACTCGCCGTTGGCAGGAGGAGGTTCCTGCTTCCTGAATGAACGGCGAATCGGGAGAAAGATGATTACTTCGACGAGGGGACTCCTGTCCGACACGGCGTGATCCTCGGGCTTTTGCGGCTCATATGTTCGGTTCGTCGCAGAAAGATTGTAGCCCAATCGCAACGCGAACGGCAAAGGCAGGGTCGTTCTCCCGTACAGTGAGCTGTAAAGAGGTCTTCGGCTTACCGACGTGGGGTGACAGGAGAGCTGAAGTCTTGATGGCCCCGCCTCAAGACATTACCAACGACGGCGGCGCTGGAAGGTAAGCAGACGGGTGACGCGGAAGATTGCGGCGTAGACGTACACCTGCCAGAGGCCGATCGGAAGGGCCAGGGCGGCGGGCAGGTAGGTGGTAACTGGGTGACCGACGACGGATGCGTCCAAGCTTTTGAAGAGGACGACCAGAAGCCCGTATGAGATCAGCCCGAGGAAAATGCCCATCAGCGGCTGAATCACAGAGCGCAGAATGTACTGGCGGTCGAAATCCTCATGCACTCGCATTCGCTCGAAGAGAAAGGAAATCGTGCCCAGGCAGCCGCCGATCCCGCCGGTCGCTATGGTCCACAGCAGTGGATAATAGTGGGATGTGTTCCAGCCGGTGCTTGCTGAGACCAGTCCGATGACCTCGTTCAATTCGAGGGGATAGAGATAGAGGGCGGCGCCTAGTCCCCCCAGCGCGGCCAGCCAGAGGATGAGAAGGCCAAATGTCTGAAGTGCAATCCCCCGTGCGCGTCGGCGGCTGGTTCTTGCACGTTCGATGATCTGCCTGGCTTGTTGGATATTGTACTGGGCCCGCTCTATGCGGTGCGGCTGGCCTGAGATGATATCTCTGGCCTCCCTCAACAGAGACAGTGCATGGCCTGTGTTTTCGCGCCGGGTTTCCCGGAACCGGTCGATCGCTTCGTAAAGGCCGGCGATTTCTTCCTCGATGAGTTGAGCATCAGACGAAAGAGATTCGGGAGCAACTTCGAACTTGAGCCAGTCTGGCGGCGGCGCTACAGTTACGGGACTATCCAGAACTGAATCGGATGGGCTCCGAACGCTTTGGATTGGAAACTGTTGATCTTGAGCCTCTGGCTGGCCAACCGAATCGAGGCCCATCTTGCCATACGCCCTGTCCTCTCTGGCGTAATCTTCGTCCTCTGGTGGAGACTGGTGGTTTCTGTCGGACAGAGGCGGCGATTCAGGTGTTGGCGGCGTGTTCTCTTGAGGTGAATGCTGGGACTGAAGATGGGATTCGGCGGCCCGTCCGGCAGGGCTGGTAATGTCCGAACGCGGGACCGTCGGATCTGGCGCAACGGCAACGCCAGATTCAGATTCCTGCAGCGTCACAGGATCCGGGCCGGACTGTTCCGACTGGTCCAGACGCAAGCCAGCTTCTTGCTGGGCATTAGCCGTTTCTGCGCGTAATGCCTGATCGGCCTCCGGTTCTTGGCGGGATGAGGCGGAGTCGGCACCAGACGCCAACTGCTCAAGGAGAGACTCGGCGCGCTGGCGCAACGCGGCCAACTGTGCCGCTGATTCTTCAAGCATTTGAAGGGAAGAAAGCTCTTCCCGCGCCAACTCTTTCGGACCTGTGCCCGCCTGCTTTTCTTCGGTCTCTTTTGCGCTGCCGGCCGAAGTAGGGGAGGCGTTGTCAGATTCGGAATTCAAAATAAGCTACAGTTCATTTTGCAACGCCAAATGCCCGGAGGCGGCACCGGATTGACAGAAGCTAAGCCGCCCACAGGAGAGCAGGCGGCTATCTATTACTATATCATACGGGATAATTGAGCGAAAAAGCCCACTTTCGCGTTCAGTGTGCCATTCACGAGCAATGCCTGCACCCATTGGGCCGTCTCCAGTGCACTGGTTTACCGTTTCGGGTTCTGCAGGACTGATTCAAATCGCCCTGCGCGCCGCCCACGTAGATTGCGGTGGCCACGTCTGGCAGGTCTCAACGGTCAGATTCTGGCTCCACTTGAACTGCCGTGTACGTACAGGGCCTTTGGCCCGCCGGGTTCAGGGATACGACAGGGCGCGGGCAGTTCGTGACGGGCGGGCGACCACAGACGTTCCACATAGCCGCGAAGGTGGGCCGGCAATAGTGGGCGTTGCCGGGGAAGGCCCCCCGCACAAGGAAAGGCAGATTGCTCAACCGACCAGAAAACCAGGCAATTGTAGCCACACGCTGGACGATACCAGGACAAGGCGTTTGGGGACCGTCGCTTGCAACGCTAAGGGCAGCGATATGTCAGTGGCCGAGGATTTACAAATGGGAGCAAAGAACTGTTGTCACTTAGGCAGGAGAGATACCGGGCGCGCCCAAAGGAACTGCACACATCGCGCGGCCTGAACTGTGCGTATCCGGGTGGAGGATGTCAAATGGTGAGCCGGGCCTCGGATGTCGCGGAACTTCGAAATTGGCGGTAGATTTGACAGTCTGTGCCGATGCCGCGTATAATTGACTATTGGTAGTTATTCTGGATTGTTCCCTTTAAGGAGTGAAGAGATGCCCAAACGAACCTGGCAGCCGAAGGTTCGCAAGCGGCTGCGGACACATGGTTTCCGCAAGCGTATGAGCAAGCCGGGTGGACGGAATGTGCTGAAGCGCCGTCGCCTTAAGCAGCGAACAGAACTGACAGTCAAACTTTCAACTCGAAAAAGAACCTACTGAGGGGCGTGCCGCCGCCCTTTCAGAGTGGCGGTGACGTAGGTTTCGTGCGATTCTGCGAGTGATGCGAAGATATGCGAGAGATGCTCAGAGGCGAGGATAACTCGATTGCTCCTCGGGATTTACTTACGGTTTGCAAATAAGTGTTCACTGAGTCTTTCGGACATTGAGCGGCGTGAGACGACGCTTTCGAGTACGGGAAAACAGCCGGTTCCAGGAGGTCCGTCGCAAGGGCAGAACGTATAGCACTCGCATTGCCGTACTGTGCATTCTGGAGAATCGTCTTCCCTACAGCCGCTTTGGCTTTTCTGTGAGCCGCCGCATTGGTAAGGCGGTCCTTCGGAACCGTGTTAAGAGGCGGATGCGTGAATCGGTACGACTGCGCATGGACCAGATCAAGCCTGGATGGGACTGCGTCGTGATTGCCCGCTCGCCGATTCGAAAGGCGACGTACATTCAGATTGACAACACCTTTTCCCGTCTTTTTCGTCGAGCAGCACTTTTCGCCTCCGACCCGGGCCCAAACGAGGACCGCGTCTGGGAGAGGTGAACTTTGCGATCTGTCCTCCTGCTCTTTATAAGGCTCTATCAGCGAGGGGTTTCGCCGCTCCTGGGGAGCAATTGCCGCTTCCATCCAACCTGTTCTCAGTATACATATGAGGCGGTAGAGCGGTACGGGGCGGCTCACGGAGTGTGGATGGGCCTGCGGCGCATCTGCAGATGCCATCCATGGAATCCAGGTGGATTTGACCCCGTACCTTGAGGAAATATTGGATTCTCGCTTATTCTCAACGCATTCATTCGATTGAATTCTCCGGCGAACGGTGTAGGGCAGATCGCCGGACTGCGATTCATCTGCCTGAGATAGGATCTGGGGCAGGTTACAAGATGTTGTGGACGACACGCGGGTGAAACGGCCTGACATTACGCAGTTCAGCAGCAACAAGAGACTGCGTCAGTCACGACGTAAACCGGCCCTGCCAGCACCATTGCTTGGTGCGGCGATTAGGAGAGAAACTGTGAATCGCAGAAGGATTCTGTGGCTGTTCTTCCTGGTATCGGCGGCGCTTCTGCTTGGCGGCTGCGGTGTTCCACGGGAAGGTGTTGTGGATTGGAATACGGCCGAGGCAGATGGCTGGTGGCAGGTCGTCATCGTCTTTCCTCTGGCAAAGTCACTGATCTGGTTGAATACAAGCCTTGTAGATTGGGACATCCCCTATAGCTGGGGCTTTGCCATCATTCTGTTCACCATCATCATTAAACTGATCACGTTCCCGTTAACGATGATTCAGATAAGGAGTATGCAGGCGCAGAAGAATCTTCAGCCTCAACTTCAGGAGCTCCAAAAGAAGTACGGAAAAAACAAAGACAAGATGGCGCAGGAGCAGATGAAGCTCTATCGCGAGGCGGGCGTGAACCCACTCAGCGGCTGCCTGCCCATGGTCGTACAGATGCCGGTACTGTTTGGGCTGTATTCGGCTCTGGTTGCGTTGGGTCCGGCCTTGACGGACGCTCGCTTCTTCTGGATTCCCGACCTTGGTTTTCCTGAATTCACGCGCGGGCTTGCCTGGATTCCAGAAAAGTTCAACGAGGGTGAGTATCTCCTTTTGCTGGCATATCTCGTATTGCCGGCCTTGCTCATGATCAGTCAGGTCTATATGCAAAGGATGACGACGGCGACCACGCCGACCGGTAGCGAAGGCCAGGCCGGAATGATGAAGCAAATGACGACCATCATGACGCTTATGTTCGGCTTCTTTACCTTGCAGGTGCCCGCAGGTCTGTCGTTGTACTGGGTGACTAGCAATCTGTTGCAGTTGGGACAGACGTATATCGCCAACTATCTGAGCGGTGTGAATAACGCGATCCCGCCGGCAGCGCCGCAGGCCCTGACTGCCGCGGCTGGCGCGGGGTCGTCTGACGGCAGCTCGTCGGTAACCACAGCTGCGGAAGCGACGGAGCCCCAACCTAAGAGGACGCCTCAACGTCGCCGGAACCGGCGTAATCGAAAGAGAAGATAAGATGAATGAAGGTCAGAGCTACGACTATTGGGCAAAGACCGTGGATGAGGCTGTCGAAGAGGGATTGCGCCTTCTTGGGGTTTCCCGGGACGAGATCGAGATCGAAGTGATCGACCAAGGGAGCCGCGGAATCCTGGGGATAGGCGCCTCCGACGCTCACGTTCGCCTGACGCGCAGAGTTGAGCCCTTGCCGCTGGAAATTCAGCCAGAGGAAGCAGAAGACGTTTCAGAAGGGACTGAGGTCGTCGCTGGGACCGTGTTGAAAGAAACTGCCGACAGCAGCTCTTACGCGGCGCCGCCTGAGGTCTCTGAATCGGTCGCTGACGATGCTGCAGTGACTTCGCCGGAGGCAAAGCACCCGGATTCTGAAGCGGTAGAGGATGAGGACGACGCCGAACTGGAAGACCTTGCGTTCGATTTGCTGAGCCAAATGTTGGTCCATCTGGGCATCGAAGCCGAAGTTGAAATCTCCTGGCAGGACAGTCCGGAGGACAGTGACCGCGCTCTCTGTTTGAACGTTGTCGGCGAGGACTTGGGAGTTCTTATCGGCCGCAACGGCGAAACTCTCGCTAGCATGCAGTACCTGATCCGCCTCATGGTCAATCAGGAGCTTCACCGCTGGAAAAACATAGTTGTCGATATTGACGGGTACAAGCAGCGAAGGGCTGAGCAACTTAGCCAGTTGGCCCACCGCCTGGCTGAGCAGGTCGTAGCCTCAGGGCGGCCGGCATCCTTGGAGCCGATGCCGGCAAGCGAACGGCGCCTCGTCCACATAGCGCTGCGCAATCACGATTTCGTTTATACGTCGAGCACTGGAGAGGACACACGGCGCAAGGTGCAGATCCTGCTGAAGTGACTGGGGCCATATCTGGTCACGCCAACTGAACGGGTCTCTCGCAGGACCGTTCCTCGCCGCCCTTTCTCGCCCGCGAGGGTGGACGGGGTTCGACAGAGGAGTGAAAAATCAAGGGGAATCAGTCGTAAGCAGCTCATGAACTGTCCATGTCGATCGACTTTCTTGCGATAGGAACGGTAACCCGGGACATTGCAACTGCAGATCCGTCCGCGACCGACTATGTGCTGGGGGGGACAGTCAGCTTTGCGGCGGTCACGGCCGCGAGACTAGGGCGCCGGCCGGCAGTCCTGACTCGAGCAGGTGACGACATAGATCTGTCCCTTTTGAGCGGCCTGGCCGAACTTCACCTACTGCCCTGCGAAAACACGACAACTTTCGCGAATCTCTATTCGCCAGACGGCCGCATTCAGTATTGCTACACGCCTTCGCCGCCAATCGCCCCGGCGGACATCCCCCCCCAACTCAGGGCGCCCCATATCGCACTCCTGGGACCTCTTGTCAACGAGGTTCGGTCAGACGTGGCTGCTATTTTTGACTCCGACACTATCGTGGCGGCGGTGCCTCAGGGCTGGATGCGCACGTGGGACGATGAAGGCAGGGTATATCCGGCGAAGTGGAGGGATATGGCGGAAATCCTTCCCCATCTCGATGCACTTATTCTGTCGATAGAAGACATTGACGGCGACTTGTGTCAGGTGGAGGAGTTTCTCAAGTACGTTAGGCTCGTCGTACTTACCGAGTACCGGGACGGGAGCACAATTTACAAGCGCAAGTCGGACTCAGACATAGAGATAGTCCCCATACCTCCCCGCCCGGCAAACGAATTGGATCCTACCGGCGCTGGGGACATTTTTGCGACTGCTTTCCTGCTGCGGCTCGATGAAACCGGCGATCCCTTCGATGCCGCCCGCTATGCAAATGTAACGGCATCCTTCGGCGTGGAAGGTCAGGGCGTCACAGGTATTCCCAGCCACCAACGGGTCCTCGACTACATGGCTCTGCATCCCTGGCGGCGCGGTGCTGCCTAGCCCGTGAAGGAACTGACTAGCGCTTTGGTTCGCCTGCCAGCAGGCGACCATCTGGACTTGGGAGGGCTATGACGGCTCAGATTTTCGCAATCGCCAACCAGAAGGGTGGAGTCGGCAAAACTACGACCGCGGTAAACCTCTGCGCCTACTTGGCAGACGCAGGTTGCCGTGTACTACTCGTTGACAGCGACCCGCAGGCAAATGCTACCACCAGCCTGGGAATCGACCCCAGGAAACCAGGGACAAGCCTTTACGAGGTATTGATCGACAACAGACCCGTGCAGGAAGCAGTCACTGCAACATCGTTCGCGGGTCTGAGCCTGGTGCCAGCCAACCTCGATTTGGCCGGCGCCGAAGTGGAAATGGCCGCGAGGATGGCACGAGAGCAGCTCCTCTCGAAGGCCTTGCAACCTCTGCATTACGACTTTGACTACGTGATAATCGACGATCCGCCAAGCTTGGGTCTGATTACGATTAACGGTCTGACCGCGGCGGACGGGATCATTATACCGGTACAGTGCGAGTATCTGGCCCTTGAGGGCTTGAGTCAGCTGCTGAATACGATTCACCAGGTGCGCAGGGTCCTGAATGCCCGTCTGAAAGTGGCAGGCGTCCTCTTGACGATGTCGGACGCACGTACGAATCTTAGCACGCAGGTGGTGGCGGAAGTTAGGGAGCATTTCCCTCTGGAGACCTTTGAAACGTTGATTCCCCGCTCTGTACGCCTGAGTGAGGCCCCTAGTCACGGTCTCACAATTCTGAGTTATGCGCCTGAGAGCGCCGGCGCGCTGGCCTATGAAGCACTGGCCGCAGAGTTCATGGGACGTTTTCCGGTTAGAGGAGAGAAGGCCCCCGAACGTTTGCCTGAAGGGCTTGGTGCTGGTTCGACGTCGCCAGGTTCTGTGGTGCCCCTAAAATGAGCAGAGAAACTGGATCAGACCATCTGAATCCCCGCCGAAAGCACGGTCTCGGCCGCGGTCTGGGGGCCCTGCTAGGCAGGTCACCCAGTCAAGACGAAGACGAGTCCGAAGAGCAGGCCGATCCGGCAAGTGATGACGGAATCCACGAAGTTTCCATCGACGAAATCGAGCCGAATCCCCACCAACCGCGGACGCGCTTTGAGCCGGCGAGTCTGGTTGAGTTGGCGACTTCGATCCGTGAACACGGCGTCATTCAGCCGGTAATCGTGGCGGAGCGACCTGACCAGCCGCAGCGATTCTGGCTAATTGCAGGTGAGAGGCGCTGGCGGGCGGCGCGCCAGGCCGGGTTGTCGGTGGTACCGGCCGTTGTGCGTGAGGCGAGCTCACAACAGCTGCTGGAGCTGGCCCTGGTAGAGAATTTACAACGCGACGATCTGAGCCCCCTGGAGGAGGCAGCCGCCTTCACCACGCTGATAGACCAGTTCAGCCTGACTCAGGCACAAGTCGCCTACCGGGTAGGTAAGAGCCGTTCGGCGGTCGCCAACGCAGTGCGTCTCCTGGGGCTGCCAGTCGAGGTTAAGGCAGCGCTAAATGATCGGATGATCAGTGCGGGCCATGCACGTGCCCTTCTGAGCCTGGATGGCGAAAAAGACATATGTAGAGCACTCGACCTGATTGTTGCGAGGGAGCTGAACGTGCGTCAGGCCGAAGATCTCGTTCGAAGATGGCAGGAAGCGCCCGTGGAGAAGGAGAGTGAGGAGCAGCCCTCGCATCTGCAAGCGCAGATGCGTTACTGGGAAAACCGTTTTCGCGACCGTCTCAGCACAAAGGTTAACCTCGACCGCAAAGCGGACGGCAGTGGCCGGCTCGTTATCCACTTCTATAGCGATGAGGACCTGGAAGCGATTTACCGGGAAATCGTCGGAGATGAGGCGGACTGAGAATCCAGATCTGTGTTCGCCGCGTCGCCCAGGCTGGAGAACCGGCGCTTCGGGCCTCATTTAGGGTGCCGCGTTCCATTTGATCCTTTTATAGTCTCGTGTCCGGGAATGCCGAATGGCTGAAAAGATTGGCGATACACTTCAGGCAGAATTGAAACTGGTTGCAGCGAAGCTTGAAGAAACAATTGCCGATCTTCCGCAAGGGCTCGCGCACTTCGTCCGCAGCGAAATGGGGGAGGACCGAGTGCTGGCCGGCGTGGTACTGGCCTCCGCTGCACCAGCGAGGGAATCGGCGGAGGATGAGTCCCGCAGGGTGGCACTGGCCGCGGCATTGGAGCTTCTGCAGATTGCACTGAATATCCACCGGCTGCTTCTGAAACCTGGCCAGACCGGCTCGATCGACAGTTTTCTGCTTGGCGGTACGATTCTGGCCGGTGACTACTGCTTCAGCCGGGCGGCTGTGATGGCGGCGCAAACAAGCCATCCCATGGTGGTGACCGTTTTCGCAAAGCTCTTGCAGGAGGTAAGCCAGGCCAATTTGAGGCGAGTCATATCCAAGGATGGCTCCGACCATGATCCCCATTCATTCGACGAGCGAGAGGCCCTGTTTCGCAGCGGCGCTTCTGCTGGCGCACTATTGGCGGGCCTTTCCGAACCGGAAGAGAAGGCAGTGGTCGCACATGCAGAATGTCTGGGCCGACTTCGGCAGCGGGACGAGACCCCGACACGCCGTGCGAAGGCAGAGAAGACTCTCGACAGTATGCCGTGGCGACAGAGAGAGCGCTGGAAAGAGCTTGTTGTGAACCTCTGAATCTCTCGCCCGGACAGGCACAAATTGGAGCTTGGCGTGCCCCCAAAACGAGCGCTTCTGCTCACCACCCCAAATAGCTATCGCACACAGGACTACATCGACGCCGCTGCGAAACTGGGTATCGAAGCCGTGGTTGCGGTCGACCTACCCAGAATGCTGGCTGAGGAATGGAACTTCCCCCTGGGCGCCGATTTCAGCCATCCTGAACAGGCTGCCAACCATATTGTCGAGGCGCTTGAGACTTCGGGCGGGTCGGACAATGCTGAAGTCCGCTATGATGCAGTTCTGGCCTTGGATGACTCCGGTTCCAGGGTGGCCGCCTTAGTTGCAGATGCGCTGGGCCTACCTCACAACGATCCCATAGCTGCGGAGGCTGCTCGAAATAAGTTCAGGATGCGGACGATGCTCGCCGCCTGCGGCTCGCCCATACCGGAATTCGGGGAATTTCGAACAAGCGACAATCTGAAAGAGATAATCGCCCGCGCGGAAGAAAAGATCGGGTACCCGTGCGTGGTCAAACCCGAAGAACTGAACGGGAGCCGCGGCGTAATCAGGGCAAATCTGCGCTGCGAACTGGCTTCCGGAGTGAGAAGGCTGACTTCCTTGATTGGGGACGAGCAACCATTCCTGATTGAAGGCTATATTCCCGGAGTGGAGGTCGCCTTTGAAGGCCTTTTGGATAGTGACCGCCTGCACTGCCTGGCTCTGTTCGACAAGCCAGACCCACTGGAAGGGCCATACTTTGAGGAGACGATATACGTTACCCCCTCAAGACTGCCTCCTGAAATGCAGAATCAAATCGCCGAGACCACAGAGGCGGCGGCGCGGGGATTGGGCCTGCAGACGGGACCCATTCACGCAGAGTTGCGGATCAATGCCGAGGGACCATGGATTGTGGAGGTCGCCGGGCGATCGATAGGTGGACTTTGCTCGCGAATTCTGCGGTTTGGGATGGAGGTTGGCAACACCAGTTCCCTGGAGGAGCTGATTCTTCGGCAGGCGTGCGGTCTGCCTCTGGAGAGCTTGGAGCGGGAGTCGCACGCCGGAGGAGTGATGATGATTCCAATTCCGGAGGGAGGTATTTTGCGCCGAATGAACGGCGTTAAAGAGGCGAAAAGGGTGGCGGGAATCGAGGATATCCAGATCACAGCACGGTTGAACCAGTCTCTTGTTCCTCTGCCCGAAGGCGATGCTTATCTTGGCTTCATTTTTGCCAAGGGGCTGTCGCCGGCAGAGGTGGAGCGTGCTCTGCGACAGGCACACTCATTGCTACAGTTCGAGATCGACCCGGAAATAGCGTTGGTACAGTAAAGGCCTCTGCTACTTCCGGGGGGCCCCCTTGCCTGCTGGCACGCCTTTGCCCATACCTGGCGTTCCTTCAGGGGTCCACCCTTCCGGCATCTGAGCGCCCACACCGAAGAAGAACTCTTCCATCTGCTCCGCCAGAAAATCGCGCGACTGCTGGTCGCCGAGACTGAGGCCGTAATGGTTTATGAGGACGACCGAGTACTGCATCCACATATCCCACGCGGATTGAGAGATGTTCTCGAAGATCCGCTTGCCCAACTCGCCCGGATAGGGGGGCGACTCCATACCAGGCAGTTCCTGTCCGATCTTTGCACACTGCACCAGGTGGGCCATTGAATTGCTCCAAACCTATAGTAAGGTCAACTGTGGCCACCATTATACGGCCTGAGCTAACTCTGTGTCAAAGGATATGCGTACCCTTTTCATGGGGATGTCCGGACAGTTCAGCCACATTGTGCTGGAGAGGCTTCTAGCTCACAATATCAATGTGGTCGCAATATTGCTCGCCGGGCCGCGAAGTGTCCCGCTCCGGGGCGTCACACCTGTTGGTGGCAATACCTCGGCGCATCAGAGGCGAGAGCTTGAACTGCCGCTACTGAACCCGACTGTTTCTCTGGCACCAGCGACCAGGGAGAATACAAGCGTAAACAAGGGCAGCGGGTCGCGCGCATCTCCTCCTTACGCGGTCCAGATTCCGGCAAGCCCACTGGCACACGCCCTCAGGGAAGGGATTCCTGTCTTTGAGTGCGGAAAGGTCGGCCATTTCAAAACGACCTCCTTGCTGAAGGAGCTGGCGCTTGAAGTAGTTGGTGTGGCTTGCTGGAACAGCATCATTCCTCCTGATGTATTGGACATTCCCCGATACGGTTTTCTGAATGTGCATCCTTCGCTACTGCCCGCCTACAGGGGGCCTTTTCCGCTTTTCTGGCAATTCCGCATGGGCGAAACGGCGACCGGTGTGTCGGTGCATTGGATGGACGATGGCCTCGATACGGGCGACATTGCGGGGCAGCGAAAGATTCAGTTTGAAGACGGTGTTCGCGGCGCCGAGGCCGAAGCTCTGTGCGCAAAGTTCGGGGGCGATCTGCTGGCAGAGGTACTTGGAAGGCTCTCAAGAGGCGTTGAATTGAGGCAGCCCCAGCCATCGGGGGGGAGCTATTATCCCGCGCCTTCACCAGACGACTTCACCCTTGAAGCAGGTTGGCATCCGAGAAGAGCATTTAATTTCATGCGGGCTACAGCTGAGTGGAACATTCCCTTCAGTATGGAATCGGAGGGCAAAGTGTACAGGCTGAGTGACGCGGTCAAATGGAGGGAGAAGGCTCGGCCGAAACATCCGGATGACGGTAGGGTATGGGCTTCATTTCGGGGCGGCAGTGTACTTGCTGAGAAATGGTCCGAAAAAGCCCTTTGATGAGACAGCGCCAGTCAGACTCTGGACCAATGGGTCCAGACCACAAGAGCCGTGGCAAGTTTCGACCAACTTGCATTCAAAAGACAGGAGAATACCGATGTCCCTTATGTCGATACCGCCGGGGATGAAAATCGCAGCACAGGTGTCACCGGAAGCCAGCGAAGAGGAGTTGCAGTTTGTGAAGCAGATGGGACTGGATTGGGCCGTCTGCTGGACCGACGGCGAACACGCCGGTTATGACTACTATGCCAGGACCAAGGAACGGTTTGAGAAGGCAGGGGTCCAGATCTACGGGTTTGGAAACCGGGAGGTACACAATCAGGACGCGATCGTGCTGGGGTTGGAGAATCGGGACGCCAAGATCGAGGAGTACGTCAGTCATCTGAGGGCACTGGGCAAGGCCGGGATTCCCTATACTACGTACGCGCACATGGGGAATGGAATCTGGAGCACGGATCGGGAGCTGACCCGAGGCGGCGCCTCAGCGCGGGGTTTCGACTTGGCAAAGGCCGAAGCCGGACACTGGGCGGGACGCTACTATCATCTGCCGCTCACACACGGCCGGACCTATACCGAAGACGAGATTTGGGAAAACTTCAGGTACTTCGTTTCCCAGGCGGCTCCGGTGGCCGAAGAGGAAGGGGTCCGCATAGGCATTCACCCTGACGACCCTCCGCAGCCCGAGCTAGGTGGAATCCCCAGGTGCATTTTCAGCAGTTTCGATGGTTACTACAGGGCAATGGAGATCGCCAGCAGTCCTAACGTTGGCATCTGCTTCTGCATTGGCTGCTGGTTGGAAGGCGGCGATCTGATGGGCAGAGGCGTCGAGGAGTCGTTGCAGGAGTTCGGTCAAGCGAACAAGCTCTTCAAGATTCACTTTCGTAACGTTGATCAGCCGTTGCCCCACTTTGTCGAGACGTTCGTAGACGACGGATACTTTGATATGTACAAGGCAATGCGAGTGCTGGAGAAGACCGGTTTTGACGGCGTCCTGATTCCGGACCACATTCCGACGATGGCGGACGATCAGCGAATCGGTACTGCCTACACTATAGGCTACATGAAAGCCTTGCTGGCTCGGGCGCAGCAAGAAGTGAAAGGGTAGGTACTGCAATGAAAACTGTGGGGATTCTGAGCCCCGGGGATATGGGACATACGGTAGGGGAACGGCTGAAGGCGTATGGTCTGCGGGTTTTTGCGTATCTGGCGGACCGCAGCGCCCGTACGCGAGGTCTGGCTGAGAAGGCAGGGATAGAAGAGGTAGATTCCTACGACGCACTGGTCGTAGAGGCGGACGTCGTCCTGTGCATTCTTGTGCCCGCGGAGGCAGGGGCCGCAGCCCAGACGGTGGCGGAGGCTCTTCGCCGGACAGGCGCTGACCTGCTCTATGCCGACTGCAACGCGGTCGCACCGCAGACGTCCATAGAGATTGGTGAAACGATCACCGAAGCTGGAGGCCGGTTTGTAGATGCCTCGATCATTGGGCCGCCGCCGCGCCGCCAGGGGGCGACGCGATTCTACTCGTCGGGCGTTTACGCGGGTGAACTGGCTAGGCTCGAAGACTACGGGCTCGACGTGCCTGTAATCAGCGACAGTGTAGGTGATGCTTCTGCTATCAAGATGTGCTATGCGGGAATGACGAAGGGACTGACCGCGCTTTGCACGAACCTGCTGGTCGCTGCAGAGGCGTTGGGAATACGTGATGCCTTGTTTGATGAGTGGGGAATAAGCCAGGAGGCAATGCTAAAACGCGTGCAGGGCCTTCCAAGTATGCCGCCTAAGTCTAGGCGGTGGGTGGGCGAAATGGAAGAGATCGCGGCGACGATGGCAAGTGTCGGAATGTCACCGAAGTTTCATGAAGGCGCTGCTGACATCTACCGCTTTGTTGGTGCTTCAGAGCTGGCCGATCGGACCCCGGAGGACCCCGAAGAGCCTACGCTGGCGGAAATGTTGCAGCTGTTGGTAGGATCGCTGCCTGGCCGGTGAGAGGGCCCAAGCTTATTAGTGCGTTCGTTCTCATCTTCCCGCAACAAGGTGATTTGGAATTAAGTTCCAGCTTTTCCACGGCTGGACGGCAAGAGACGCTCTAACTGTCCATGGTCGGCCGCTACAGCTGCTTTAAAGTAGCACGGAGCTTCCCAACAAATACCAATTTGGTTGGACCAGTGAATTGAAGGTTGGTCTAAAGTGCCATGCGAATGTAGCGGGGAATCCGGCCGCTGGAGTACTTCCGGTCCCTAATACCGCCCAGGAATCTCCCATTGTCATCGTGACTCTGTTAGAGGAGTCCCATCCAGTGTGCCCCGAACGCGATACGCTCAATCCTTTTATTGTATTTTGAAGATGGATTTGGGCAAGCGTCTGAGACAGTTCAGCTGAACGAGAGCTCATCCCAAGAGGCAAACCAATTGCACTCTGATGCAGAGTCGATCGCGCGTATGCCCCTGCCTGTGCAAATCGGTACGCGGGCAGTACGTCTGAGAGACTATGTAAACGAGGATCTGCTCAAATCTTGAGGCCGCTGAGGACAACGCCTTGGATGAAATACCGTTGAGCGGCGGCGAAGAGGGTGATGACCGGGATGGTCATTATGGCGGCGGCGGCCATCAGCAGATGATCGCGCGGGTCCCTGGACTCCAGGGGAATGTTCTGGAAGAAACGGAGGCCTACGGCCGCCGTAAAGAGATCGACCTTATTGAGATAGATAAAGGGGCCGAAAAACTCGTTCCAGTCTCCGAGGAACTGAAGGATGGCGACCGTAGTCAGCGCGGGTTTCATTAGCGGCAAAAGGACGCCCCACAGAATGCGTATGGGCGATGCGCCGTCCATTAGGGCGGCCTCGTCTAGATCTCGAGGAATAGACATTATGAACTGGCGCAGCAAAAAGATCATGAAAGCCCCGCCGCCTAGCCAGGAGCCAATGGTGAGGGGAACGTAGGTGTTGATCAGTTTCAGATTGAAGAAGAGTACGTACTGGGGGATCAACGTCACCTGCGACGGAATCATCATCGTTCCCAACATGAGTACAAACCAGATCTCCTTACCGATGTAGTTGAATCGGGCAAAGGAGTAGGCAGTCAGAGAACCTGTGATAATGACCCCGGGGATAGTGATTGCCGTAATCAGAAAGCTGTTCCCCATCCAGCGAGCGAAAGGCACCGAACTGAAGACCATTGCATAGTTTCCCCACTGAGGTATGGCGGGGAGAAGGTGCGGTTCAAAGGAACGAAGTTCCTTCCAGGTCTGCAGAGAACTTGACACCGTCCAGAAGAGCGGGAAGGCAAACATCAAGGCAGCAGCAGTAAGTAGGATATAGGTCACGGCCCTCTGAATCCGATTCCGTCCGCGTCGGTAGACGTCACTGCGGAGTTCTGTGCTGGGCAGTCTTTCGATCGTTGCGGCCATCTTGTTCTAGCTCCCGTAATAGAATACCCAGCGGCGTGAGAGTCGTAACTGCCAAATCGTAAGCGACACGATAACGAAGGCGAAGAACCAGGCCAGCGAAGCGGCATAACCCATGTTCCAATAGTCGAAGGCGTGACGATAGAGGTGAAGGCTGTAGAATGTCGTGGCGAAACCAGGGCCGCCCTCGGTAGCCACAAACGCCGCGGTGAAAACCTGCAAACCGCCAATGATTCCAAGTACCATGTTGAAGAAGATTGTAGGTGTCAACAGAGGTATCGTTACGTGGCGCAGCTTGTGAATCGGTGATGCTCCATCGATCGAGGCGGCCTCGTATAGCGATTCAGGAATTCCTTGGAGGCCGGCCAGAAAGATGATCATGCGCGTGCCTCCCAGTCCTTGCCACAAGCCCATCACTATAAGCGAAGGAATCGCCCAGCGTCGGTCACCGAACCAGCCAGGTGGGTCGGACCAACCTAGGTCGACCAGCCACTGATTGATAATTCCGAAATCAGCATGGAGCAGCCACTTCCAAAGGACAACCGAGGCCACGATCGGTACCAGTGACGGCATGAAAAAGAGCGTGCGATAGGTGGCCAGGCCCCGCAGCTTGGCGTTAAGCAGGATGGCAAGAAACATCGAGCCTACGACACCAAGAGGGACGCCAACCCCGGCGTAGTAAAAGGTGCGCCCGAGAGAAGTGTAGAAAAGGGGATCTTCGAAAAACATCTTGATGTAGTTGTCAAGGCCGATCCACTCTGGGGCACTGAGCACGTCGTATTTTGTGAAGCTAAGGTAGAGCGAGAATAGGCCGGGGCCGATAAACAGCCCGAAGAAGCCGAGAAGCCAAGGCGTTAGAAAGAGATAACCATAGACATTTTCCCGCCGCTGTCGCGATGTCGTCAGCGCTTCTGCTACGTTGGACAGATTCAAGCGGCTGGCCAGGGTCGCCATATTCAACTCCAGGATATGAGAGCAGTGAGCAGACTGTTACCCCCTGCCCACTGCTCATTAGTTTCCTGACAGGATCAGGCTGGTTCCATGTCCAGGACAGCCTGAATGTTGTCGTTCAGGTCCTGCAAACCCTGTTCGAACTCAACGGGCTGGTTGGGGTCGAGGAGAAGGTCTGTCCACTGCTGTACTGCGGACGTATACTCGCGCCCGCGAGAATTGGCCGGCGCGTGTGCGGGAATGCCGTTCTCGAGGCTGGAGATGAACCATTCGTGGATCGGGTCATCTTCGATGAGAGAGTCGACTACGTCGGGCCGCACCATCGCGAAGTTGCGCGCTACCAGGTTGAAGCTGAGGCTACCGTCGTGTCCGGCAATGTGCAGAAGGAACTGATAGCCGACGTCGGCGTGGTCCTGGTCGGTGCGCAGGTTCCAGGTGCCGCCGCGAAGCTGCGAGGGGAAACGGCCGTCTTCGCGAGCCGGGAACAGGATCTGTGAGGCCTTGGCTACGCTCTCATCCTCGATCTGGTTGTTAAAATTGCGCACGCAAAGCGATCCGCACCAGTTCAAGGTCAGTAGGCCGGCGACGAGAGCCCCGCCGGCGTTGTCGATATCTCCTGGCGCGGGAAGCACCTGGTCGACTACGCCAAGATCATATGCCCACCTCATCGCCTCAGTCGCGTTCGGGTCGTCGAGTAGCAAGCACTGGGTGCCTTCCTCGTTGATAAGCGAGCTGCCAAATAGGCGACATAAGACTACGACCGTCGCCTCATTGTGGCTGATATTGAGTCCAAAGCGTTCCCCTTCCACGTAGAAGGAATGAGCCCACTCTCTAATCGTGTCAATTGATACGTCGCGACCGACCGGATCGGGGACGTCCAGTCCAGCCTCCTCGAAATGGACTGCATTGGTAACCAGCGTGTCGAATCCGGCCCAACCCCAACTGGGGAAGCCATAGAGTTGCCCCTGGTAGTACTGCAGGCCCATGAAGTGTTCGAACCACTGACCGAGGTCAGTACCGTCGGCGGCGACAAGCTCATCAATCGGCATGATAATGTTCTTGTTGATCGCCCGCCAGAAGTGGTAGTGGGAAGGATCAAAGGCGATGACTTCACCGAGGTCGCCGGCGGCTTGGGCCGCGTACATCTTGGCGTAGTTGTCTTGCTGGCCGGAGCCGGCGAGCGGTCGCAGCTCGATCGTTACATCGGGATGCATTTCTGTAAAGGTTTCCATGCGTTCTTCGTTCCAGCCGCTGCCAATGCCGCGGAACGTGTCCCAGCGCAGGTGGACGGGCTCCATCGCGGCACCTTCGTCCGCCATATCGCCCTCTGGGGCGGCCGGGGCGACACATGCAGCAAGAGCGCCGGCGGAGACGGCGAGTGCGCCTTGCAAGAATGAACGTCGTGATACGAGATCTCTCATTGTTTCCTCCGAAAGGTTTTGACGGAAAGAAGTGGAATTACTGGAGGACCGCGGCCCAGGTTCCGTCAGATCCTGAGCCGCGGCCGATACTGCCAGAATTCAGAGTTATGCCAGAGGCTCCTTGTCCAGGACTTCCTGTACGAGGAGGTGTGTCTGCTCGACACCCTCATCAAATGTGGTTACCTCTGTCCACACAGCCTGTAGATTGTTGTTGAGCGTGTCAACGAACTCCAGCGTGCGTGCGTTTGCCGGTCGATGCCAGTTGCGCGGTCCATCGGGGTATGTAGCGATGTGCTGGCGGAAGATAGGGTGGACGGCGAAGAGCTCATCGCTGTCCCAAACGTCGGCGCGGCCGCCTGGGCTGCCGGCGCCAAACAGAACATGCTCGATTCCGTCCTCCTTCGTGGAATAGAAGTCGAGAATCTGGAATGCTTCAGACGGATGCTTGGAGTTGCCTGTAATGCCAAAGGCGGCAGCGGACACCTGCGATCCTCTGAGACCGGTCGGACCTACGGGTCCAACGAGAACGTCCCAGTCAAAGGCGATGTCGCCAGACTCCTTCTGGTTGTTCCAGCGCCCGACAAAGCCAGTCGTCCAGTTGTAGACCCCGACCGTGCCTGCGACATAGTTGTTAAAGGTCTCGTTGCTGCAGAGGCAGGGATCGACACCGTGGGTGAAGCGAAGGTCATAGAGCCATTGGAGGCCCGCGATAGACTCTTCCTGGTCCAGTAGTGATTTCGTCCCTTCCTCGTTGATCGCGTCGCCACCAAAGATGCGCAGGTAGGAGGGGATGTGCTCCTGCCCGACTCCCATCGCCCGGACGCCCCAAACTTCAGGGGGAGCGGTGATGGCCTGTCCGATTGTAACCACATCATCGGTTGTCCAATCAGGAGAGGGGACTTCGGCGCCAGACTCCTCGATCAGGTTCCTGTTAATGTAATAAGCAGTCGTACCGAAGTGACCGTGGTTGGGGATCGCATGCAGTTCCCCATTCAGGGTGAGAGCAGCAATCAAGGAGTCCCAGAATGGCGAAAGGTCAAAGTCTTTGGCTGCCACAATGTCATCCAGCGGGACCAGCACTCCCTTTGCTTTGTGTTCCGGCGGGTTGTTAAGGTAAGTCCAAACAACGTCGCCGACGGTCCCTGAGGCGGACAGGGCGTAGATCTTGGGGTACATCTCATTGCCGGGGAGCTCGTCAAACTCAAGAATCAGGCCGGGGTTCTGCTCCTCAAAGAGGTCTTTACGGCTGACGTGCCAGTCGGCGTGTGTTCCCAATCGAGTGTGGAAGAGGAGCGTGATCGGTTCATCGGATGGGGCCATATCCCCATCCCCATCGCCTGCGGGGGCGGCAGCGGGCACGCACGCCGACAGCGCAACTGCAGATGCGGCCAGGGCTCCCTGCAAGAATGAACGTCGCGAAACTTGATTGTTCATGGTTCTCTCCTGATGGATGTGACGAAAAAAAGTGAAGGGCCTTGATAGGACGCGGCTCAGGTTCCGGCCCTACCTGAGCCGCGGTCCATGCGAGTTCAAATCAGGGTCAGACCGGATCCTTGTCCAAAATCTCCTGGACGAGGAGATGGGTCTGCTCTACACCCTCTTCGAACTCCACTGCCTGCGTCCAGATTGCCTGCAGATTGTTGTTCATCGTATTGACAAACTCAGACGTACGGGCGTTGGCAGGGCGATGCCACTTGCGCGGGCCTTCTGGATAGATTTCCTGGTGCTGACGGAAAATCGGGTGGATGGAGTTGAGCTCATCGCTCTCCCAAACGTCCTTGCGGCCACCAGGACTGCCAGCGCCGAAGAATACATGCTCGATGCCGTCCTCTTTGGTCGAATAGAAGTCCAGAACCTGGAAGGCTTCCGAGGGATGTTCGGAGTTGCCGGTGATGCCAAAAGCAGCAGCCGACACTTGTGAACCGCGCAAGCCAGTCGGTCCAATCGGGCCGACTACAGCATCCCAATCGAACTCCAGATCGCCGTCGTTCTTCATGTTATTCAAGCGGCCGATCCAACCCGTCGTCGTGTTAAAGATGCCTACAGTACCTGCGACGTAGTTATTGGCAACTTCGTCGCCGCACTGGCAGGGATCAATCTGATGTGTGTGCTGAAGGTCGTAGAGCCAGCGCAGGCCCGCGATGGACTCCTCCTCGCCCAGCAAGGATTGTGTCCCCTCCTCGTTGATTGCATCGCCGCCGAAGATGCGCAAGTAGGAGGGGATGTGCTCCTGGCCTGTACCGAAGCTACGGACGCCCCAGACCTCGGGCGGATCCGTGACCGCTTGCCCTATAGTGATGTAGTCATCGACAGTCCAGTCGGGGTTGGGGTTCTCTGCGCCTGATGCTTCGATGAGGGTCTTGTTGTGATAGTAGGCGGTCGTGCCGTAATGGCCGTGGTTGGGAATGGCGTGCAGTTCACCGTCGAGCGTGACGGCTTCGAGCAAGGAATCCCAGAATTGGGAGAGATCGAAGTTTTTGGCGGCGACGATATCGTCCAAGGGGACCAGGACGCCCTTGGCCTTGTGTTCCGGCGGATTGTTGAGATAGGTCCAGACTACATCGCCCACCGTGCCGGAGGCTGAAAGAGCGTAAATCTTGGGATACATTTCATTGCCCGGCAACTCGTCGATTTCGAGTAGAATGCCGGGATTCTGCTCTTCGAACAGGTCCTTGCGGCTCTTGTGCCAGTCGGCATGGGTTCCAAGCCGCGTGTGGAATAGGACGGTGACGGGTTCTGTCGAAGCCTCCATCGACTCCCCACCCTCACCTGCTGTGGGAGCAGCGGGCACGCAGGCAGACAGAGCCAGAGCTCCCGTTGCTGCCATTGACCCTGCCAGGAACTGGCGGCGACTCACATTCTTCTTAAGCATGGTTGACTCCTCCTTGGGAATAACTGAACGTTCTACGACAACCAGATTTCTGAGAACTGCG
This sequence comes from Caldilineaceae bacterium, assembly GCA_026708085.1. Lineage (GTDB taxonomy): Bacteria > Chloroflexota > Anaerolineae > Caldilineales > Caldilineaceae > Bin5. The sequence continues at coordinate 220,192 of JAPOVP010000049.1, read as the reverse complement.
CTATCCTTTGATACCGGACATCACAATCCCCTGGACCAGATAACGCTGCGCAAGGAAAAAGATGACAATAATGGGTGCAGTCATCATGACACTGGCAGCCATGAGAAGGTGGTATTTTGGCTCAGTGTCATCGGCAAATCCGGCGACGGCCTGGAAATAGCGAATGCCGATCGCCAACGTGTATTTGGACTTCGTGTTGAGAAAGATAAATGGCTGAAGAAACTCATTCCACTGTGCCATGAAGGTCAGTACGGCCGCAGTTGCCGTAACAGGAATGGAAAGAGGCATCAGAATCTGCCAGAAGATTCGCAGATAGTTAGCGCCGTCTATTCGTGCTGCTTCGTCAAGATCGATGGGAATGCTCATAAAGAACTGGCGCATGAGAAAGATGAGGAATGCGCTGCCTCCGAAAAATGAAGGGATGATCAGCGGTCTGTAGGAGTCCAGCCATCCAATCTTTGCAAACATGAGGTAGAGGGGTATCAGGGTGACTTCTACAGGCAGCATCATTGTGCTGAGAGTGATGATGAACAGTACGTCGCGGGCGGGGTATCGAAAACGGGCAAATGAGTAGCCGACGAGCGCGGCGGTCAGAACGGCCCCGAAAGTTGAAACAATCGCCACGAAGGTCGAGTTCCAAGTCCATGTGGCCCAGGAAACGATTTCGAAGACTTTCGGATAGTTTTGAAACTGTGGAACCTCCGGAAGCCAGGTAGGGGGAAACCTGAACAACTCACCGCCTCTCTTCAGAGAGGAGAGTACTGTCCAAACAAAGGGGAACATGAATACGGCCGAACTGGAAACGGCGATCAGATAGAGAATTCCTCGGCCGATTGCGCGCTGGAATGAGGCTGACTGGAAGATCCCGGCTTGGTTCAATCCACTCCCGGTCTGCTTTCTGCCCGTTGCGATTGCTTCGCCCGCCATCAGTCCACCTCCCCTGCGTAATAGACCCATCGTCGCGACTGTCTGAACTGAACGTAGGTAAAGACGAACAATACGAAGAAGAAGATCCAAGCCAGAGCCGAAGCATAGCCCATTTCAAAGTACTGGAATGCGCGCGTGTAGATGTGCAATGCGTAAAACCAGGTAGAGTATGCCGGCCCGCCCTGGGTGGCCACGTACGCGGCCGCAAATACTCTTAGTGCCCCGATGATTCCAAGAACCATATTGAAGAAGATCGTCGGCGTCAGCATCGGAAGGGTCACGTTTCGAAACTTGGCCCATAAGCCTGCGCCGTCGACGACCGCGGCATCGTACAGCTCCTGGGGAACCCCTTGCAGGCCCGCCAGGAAGATCAGCATGGTGTTGCCGCCGATTGCACCCCACATTGCCATAATTATCAGGCCGGTCATCGCCCAGTCCGGGTCTCGGAACCATCCCGGGGCGTTGTCGCTGCCGGTGATGGTACGAATCCAATGGTTGATCGGCCCTACGTCAGCGTTGAATATCCAGCCCCAGAGGACGGCGGCTGCGACGATGGGAGTGAGGTGGGGCAGGAAAAAGAAGGTACGAAACCATGTCGTTCCCAGAAGTGCCTGATTAAGGAGCATTGCAGCCGCGAGGGCCCCAATAAGAGAAAGTGGTACGACTATCAACGCGTAGCGGAAGGTAAGCATCATCGAGGGCCAGAAGAGCCGGTCTTTTGTGAAAATCTCGATGAAGTTCTTCAGGCCGACAAATTCGGGTGGGTTGACGATGTCGTAGCGGGTGAAGCTGAGGAAGCCGGAGGTCATCATTGGACCGATGATAAAGAGAATTATGCCCAGCAGCCATGGCGACAGAAAAATGTAACCGGCGATTGCCTCTTTGGCGCGGAGGTTCCTCGTCCAGCTGGGAAGTGGTATCCGTGCGCCCGCTAACGCTTTCGTCGTCATTTCTGCCTCTCCCTGACCATTTCATGTCCCTCATAGAGATCGCGCACTACTGTACCCTGGGCTTGCGCGGGAGGATCGACGCCAAGGATGTGGCAAAACGTCGGGACGACGTCGACGGCATGAATGTAGCCCAGCCGGTCAACAGGGCGTTCATATCCCTTCTTTAGGCCCGGTCCGTCGAGGAAAAACGAGCCGAAAGTGGATGAAAAGCCGTTTGTGGTTGGAATGAAGCCGCCATGATGGGCGCCGTATACAAGAGGTGCGCCGACATTTCCCCCGCCTTCGATTCCGAGCCATTGCGTGTAGTATCCGCTTACATAGTCGTGGTCCCAGGCGAAGATGACGTCACCGCACTCATCTCCCCACTGCCCCAGCAGATAGGCGTCGCGTTTGGGCAGGGCGACAGCGACAACGGTGTTGCCAGTTTCTTCGTCAACCCAGGTGCGGAGGGCGGTGAGCAACTCGCGTTCGATCTGGTCGAATTTCGGTCCGGGATCGGCGTTGATAGTAATGTCGAACCCGCGCCTTGCGAGATAGGCTTTGGTCCTGTCCCAATCAATCTCGTCTGAATGAGGGTCCAGGTCCTTGGCGATCGCATCTTCCCCACCTTGCTGCAGAACGAGGAAGCCCTCGTCGCAAAGGAACTGGCGAAGGTTAGCGATACGGACGTCAGGGTAGGCACCATGATCGGAGATGATGCCAACGTAAACTTCATCACCGTCTTGGTTGGCCCTGTCGGCCGCCTCGTACATCAGGCCCAGGACGCGGTCGCCGACCTGGTAGGTGCGGCGGAAGTAGTCCAGATACTTCTCTTTGGTGTCCGGATTGAAACCGGGACAGGCAGGGTCCGCGTCAGCCAGGTGAATGTGATTGAGATAGTCATACAGGTGCCAGTGGCAGGTGAAGTAGGAGCAATCTCTCTCGTGGAGCATGTAATTTGCCACCTTGGCAAACCAGAGGCCCTGGTATTCGCACTCTTCAAGAGCTGTATCGAATTCGGTCATGCCTGAGGTATAGGGTGTCATCGAGGCATGTTCCTGATAGGGACCAAATCGGCGAATGAGTTCGGCTTCCAATTCAGAATCGCCGTACGTAAAGCCGTTGGTATAGGTAACTTGTGTTCGGTAGAGTTTCAACGAACTGCCATCAGGGGCCAATTCTAGCAACTTGAAACGGACCGCGGCTTCCTGAGCTTGACCGTCGATCAGAAAGTCCTGGATAGCCCAGTCACTCCAACCGCCGAGGTTAGCCTCGGCCACAATCTCACCGGCGTCGAGACTGCGACAAATCAGAACGCGGTCGTAGCCACTACCCGTTCTGTCGACGGCAAGCAGGTGAAAGTGGTTGGCGTCTCCACCCAGACGCGCGTTGACCGAAAAGGTTGTCGCCAGCGGAGTCGAGGCACTGTCCGGCAGATTGGTCCAGCCCTCGGCAGCAGCGAGCGACTCGATGGGCTCAACGCTGCGAGGTCCTTGGATGGCTGAACCGTCGTGAGCCATGGCAACATCGCTGGCCTTGGAGGGATCAGTTGTGTAGGCCTGGGCCGCAGCTACTTCAAATTCCGTGCTATTGTGTCCTGGCGCGCCGAAACCGTCGACAACATAGCCGATTTCCACACCTGAAGGATGGGCCCCCGGGTAGTGTACGGCGACGCTCTTGAGGCCGGCCCGCTCCAAAGAGTTCCAGATGCGTTCGGCGTTGTTGGCACGGCCGTCAAAACTGCTAACTGAAACGTCCTTCTCGCCAGCGCCTGACTTTCGCTCAATTACGGTCTGCCACGTTGGGACGCTGTGTGTGCCGGTGTGGGCGCCGGTGGAAAGAGTTGCCCAGTTGGTCGGTGTCCAGACGGGGAAGGAGGGATAGGTCTCGTTGACTGTACCCTCCCTGAGCAAGCGGCTGAAATTAGGAAGGCAGCCCTCCGATGCGAAGTACTTCATCATGGGAGTGACGAATCCGTCCATTCCGTATGCGTAGATTTTTTTCGCCATTGCAGGTAGACTGCTCCCTAATTGCTGCGTGAACGCTATTGTGGGCGCCTTCGCTTCGCTTAGTTGTGGATCAAACGGCGAATGTGGATTGCGAAGACTCTTTTAAGCAGTGCTTGAGTATACGCATGACTTCGGGCGAGGCATGTGGCCCGAAGACACATGCTGCGGCAGAGGTGAACCTGCCGTAAAACCTGCGAGATCTGTAACATTCTGCGAACTAAACTCGGAGTACGTTCCAGAATTCCGCCCGCAAGGTTGTGCTATTGGGTTCTTATCCTCCGTTTGAATTGGCTAGATAGCCTTGTCAGTATCTTTGGAGCACTCCCACCCTATCTGTCTTACATCGCCACACAACGCCAGGGTATGTTCAGGTCACACCCCTTCCGTCAGGTTCTCCCATTCAGCCAAATTCGACATGTCTTAAGTGGAGAGTGGCACGCACCATCATGCGTGCGCCGGGATTATAGCAGCAGTTTTACCTGAGTGCAAAGTTTGTTTGCTGCTTGGGGATCGATGGGACCATGCCTGAGGTAAAGGTAAACGAGACCTTTTGGAGGGGAACTCTTGGACGCGAGATCGCTTGCCCATGCCGGTTGGGTGCAAGGAGCCAAGGTTTGGCTCATATCAACTTGGGCTTTAGGGTGGAGGAAAAAGAAGGTTGGACTGTCCAGGCCCTAATTGGGTGTGTGTGAAGGAGCACTTGCGTAATCCGCAACCGCGTAGATTGGCTTCAGTTCAGTGCAGGCACGGTTCTGGGCGGCAGGGAGTTAGCCAGCCACCATTCCTACAACTGACATGGCGATTACGGCGATCAGAGTAAACGCAATCATCAGAGCCGCCCAACCACCAAGCAAAATACCACTAAACGCGAAGGCATTGGGGCGCCTCTCTTGCTGAGTTTCAGATGAATCTTGCTCAGAATCCTGTGCATTTTTCTCGGCTACAGCTGACTGCTGCTGAACGGCATCTTCTGCCATGATCTTTTCTCCTGCTGCGTTCTTGTCGAAATGCGCCAACTACCGCATTCTACCCCACGCGTCCTACTGCAAGTAAGAGAGAGCGACTTCGCACTCGACTGCAAACGGCGGTCGTGAGCTGGCTTGCGTCCGGCTCGGTAATCGTAGCCCAAACCGGTTTCGCCGATTATAGCATGGGCGCAGGCGTCTTGCACGATTTCTGACCCCTGGAAAGGCGCGCTACAATGTGACGGCGGATAAGTCGCACTCTCAGAAGGATACCGGGCAATGCAGATGGAATATAGGGCTTTTGGTCGGACGGGTCTACGCGTAAGCGTTGTGGGCCTGGGTGCTGGCGGCCCGAGTCGGTTAGGCATGTCTACAGGCAGGGACGAAGAAGAATCAGTCCGTTTGGTACGACGCGCCCTTGAACTGGGTGTCAATTTCATCGACACGGCAGAGGCCTACGGCACGGAAGAGATTGTAGGCAAGGCGATCCGGGACTTCGACAGAGACAGTCTGGTCGTTGCGACCAAGAAAAACGCATTCCGTGAAGGCAGGCCGGTTCCTTCACACGAGTTTGCAGCAGGCATCGAGGCCAGTTTGAAGCGGCTCGGCGTGGAAACTATCGATGTCTTCCACTTTCATGGCGCAAGGCTGGAACAATACCAGCATATCTGCGGTGAACTGGTGCCTGTTTTGCAAAAAATGCAGCAGGCAGGCAAGATTCGTCATATGGCGGTCAGTGAACACTTCGCTTCCGACTTTGAGCACGACCTCTTGCAACAGGCGATCAAAGACGATCTCTTTGATGTGGTGATGGTGGGCTACAATATGCTCAATCAGACGGCCAGACGCAAAGTACTGCCTGCGACCAGGAAAAAAGGGATCGCGACGGAATGTATGTTTGCCGTGCGTCGTGCATTCAGCAAGCCGGCACGGCTGCGGGAAATCCTGGTCGATTTGCGTCGAAGCGGAGAGATCGACCAGGATGCGTTGGATCTCTTTGACCCTCTCACTTGGATATTGGAGGAGAGTGACGCCAAGACTTTGCCGGAGGCGGCCTACCGATTCTGCCGTCACGAGCCTGGGATTGATGTTGTGCTCACCGGGACGGGCAACATCCGGCACTTGGAGGAGAATGTGGCGTCGCTTTTGAAACCCCCGTTGCCGTCAGAGGTAATCGAACGACTGACCAAGATTTTCGGTCGAGTTTACTCCGTCAACGGCAGCTAGTTTCCACCTCGTGGTTCTCCTTACGGATTCAGCCCAGAATTTCCACTGTTCCGCTGCTTCCATCGACACGAACTCTCTGACCGGTCTGCAGGTTTTCGGTTGCGCGATCGACGCCGGCAACGGCCGGTATTCCGTATTCGCGGGCGACGACAGATCCGTGCGTCATCATGCCGCCGACTTCCATCACCAGACCGCCGGCCGCGAGAAACAGTGGTGTCCACGCAGGGTCGGTGCCCGGACAGACGAGGATGTCGCCGGGTTCGAGCCGTGCTTCGAGAGGATTGAAAACGACGTGTACGGTACCCTCGACTGTACCGGGAGAGACGCCAGACCCGGAGAGGATGTTTGCCTCTGCTCCTTCTGGAGCAGTGATGCCGGCGTAGAAGGCGGTTCCGTCACTGAGAAGCAGGCGCGGAATAGGCTGACGCCGTTCTTCGTTCGCTTCGGCCAATCTTCTGGCTAGGACCAGTTTCTTCCAGTCACCCGAGGCACCCATCGCCAGGGTCTTCAGTTCTTTCAAAGTCAGATAGAACAGGTCGTCTGGCTGCTCCAGGATTCCATCATCAGACAAGTCCTGTCCGCTTTCCAATAGGGCCCTGCGTACATGGCCTGAGATTCGGACCATTGTGAATTTAGGACTTTCACGCAATCCAGCCAGAAGGCGCACGCGTTTGGCCAGTATACGCACCAGCCAGCCTCCAAAAGGGGTACCCCAAACCCTGCTGGCGGTATCCGCCAAAAGATCTGTCGTCTTTACTGCGCTGGCCTTCCCATCCTGGAAAACGCGGTCGGGGGCCCGGCTGTGGTCGCTGATTGACAGGTAGCTCTGCAGCGATCTTACAATCGGGAGGGGCTGATCACACCAGCGCACCCTCCCGACATCAAGTTCGGCGACCCCGCGCATGCCGTACCGTTCAAGGAATCCATTTAGAGCACTTTGGGCAGAAGGAGGGAGAGTCTTTGCCTGGAATCTGCTGACGACCGTCTCTGCATCTTCGCCAAGAAATGAAGCTGCTGCGGCGGCATCGTCGCGTATCCTTTCTGCCAGCTGCCAGAGTTGCAGATCCATTTCGGTAGTTACGTTGTTTGGAAGGCTTCGGGTTAGTTCGAGCGCCATTGAAGGTTTGATATCCGGATCCGAACGGGACAGGAGTGAAGTGATCTGGGTGAGAAAGCCGAGTGATGCATATCCCACCAAAATAGGAGGAATAAGCCTCGGCAGGAGGAAGGGAAACTGGGCATTGTAACTGAGCCACTCGACTAGGTCCACGCGGTCGGCGAGCGTCCGCGTTTTGTCAGTTTTCTTAGATACGAAAGCTATGTGATTCTCTATGTCCGCCTGAACCATGCGTACGTGTGCCTCCGGGTCAAGAAAGGCCCGTCTGGCTGACTTCAGGATTCGGTAAAGGTACGGAGCCGCGGCGGACAGTAGTCGAGGGCTGAACGCCGAGTTCTGGAATTGCGGTTCTTCTACAAGCTTTTGGATAACCTGAGCGGCGCCTGGTTCCACCATGGGTAAGGCTCTGCGGAAGATGAGGCGACCAATAGGGCTCCGCAGTGCCCCAGTCACTTTTATCCAGGGACGGTCGGCAGCGGAATACAGGAGCTTCTGGTTGTAAAGGGTAACGTCGGTTGCAAAGATTTGGGCCATTCCGGCAAACATTCCGCGAAGCATGTCCAGTCCGAGTGGCGTAAATGGCCCCAATACGCCTTGAATGGCACCGAGCGAAATGTAAACCTGGCGGTCGGTGTCCTGCGGTGAGCAAGGCACGGGAAAGAGGGAGGTGATAGGACGGGACTGCAGAAGAAAGAGTTTCCCGTCCACAAAGGCCCATTCGATGTCCTGTGGATCTCCGTAGTAGTCGGCGACTTTTCTGCCCAGTTCGGTCAATTGAATGACCTGGCCGTCGCTGATGGACTGTTCGCTTCGAGGAACTGTCGTCTCGGTGGTGACACCGCCTGAGGCCTGCCCTGTAACGGTGGTTGACTTGGCACCGAGAGCCTTTTGGAGGATCTTGCCGCTGCTGCCCTCTACGACGAAGTGGTCGGGTTCCACATGCCCGCTAACAAGGGCTTCACCAAGGCCGAAAGAGGCGTCTATCACTGTCTCGGTACGTCGGCCGCTTAGGGGGTTAGCTGTGAAGAGGACACCCGATGTATCGCTCTGTACCATCTCTTGCACGACTACCGCAAGAGAGAGGTTTGACTGGTCGATGCCGTAGCGGGCCCGGTAGGCGATGGCTCGTGCAGTCCAGAGGCTGCTCCAACAGCTGACGACGGAGTCGATCAATGCTTCGTCGCCGATCACGTTGAGGAAGGTGTCCTGCTGGCCTGCAAAGGACATACCGGGGAGATCTTCGGCCGTGGCGGACGAACGAACGGCCACCGGAGGCCGGCCCATCAGTTCATACGCAGCTACAATCTGTTCGGAGATTTCGCCCGGAGTCATCGCGGCCTGAAAGCGCCGGCGAATGCTATCGGCGAGGGCGGCCAACACGGCCGGGTCGCCAGTGTCACTTGCGCCAACTCTGGCGGCAATCCAACCGGCGAGACCGGGGCGTTCCACGAAGGCTGCATAGGCTTCGGTGGCAATGATGAATCCGGGAGGAACGGGGAAGCCTGCTATGGCCAATCTTGTCAGATTCAGCCCTTTGCCTCCGACTCGCATCAACGCCAGCCCCGGCGTTGTCAAAGGCAGGCATGTGTTTGAAATACTGTCTGGGACTCTTGGAGGAGAAGCGGGCACAGGGTAACCGCGTCCTTTTGCTGAACGACCCGGCCTGACTGACCGGCAAGAGAAAAATAGGTTTCGGTGCTGGTACAACCAGTGTAAGTGAGAGGCGTTGGAATGGCCAAGGGGTAGGATGTGGACAATGATCGAAACACGGGAAGCCGGGCTAGGTAGGAAAGTGCTCTTCCTTCCTTCTGAAGAAGAAAAGGCAACGAAAGGAAATGTCGCGTCGCGCGTGAGGGGATCAGCCGTGCAATGGTACTAAAGAATGTGGTAACTGTGCCTGCAACTGCAGGAGTGAGTGTTGACGAGTTATTTTGAAATTAGTATGCTTAGGGAGTACCTCTTACCTTTTCCCTTTCACATAAGGAGCACTCCATGTCACGGGAGAATGAACGCGTGGGTAACCAGGTGGAAGTTCAGGTAGTTGGTGAGACTCTTACAGTGTCCGAGCAGGTCTTGACGTCGGAGGCGCTGGCGTTTGTAGCGGAGCTGCATGGGAGATTCGATTCCAGACGCCGGGAGCTACTGGCAGCGCGGACGTCGAGGCAGGCTCGGATTGACGCAGGCGAGGTACCGGGATTTCTGGCGGAAACTGAGGAAGTCCGAAATGGCGCATGGCAAGTGGCCTCTACTCCCGATGACTTGCAGAAACGTTGGGCTGAGATTACTGGTCCGGTCGATCGAAAGATGGTAATCAATGCGTTGAATTCGGGCGCAGACGTATTCATGGCCGATTTCGAGGACGCTAACTCGCCCACTTGGGCAAACTGTGTGGAGGGGCAGCTCAACCTGTACGATGCCGTGCGTCGCACAATTCGGCTCGAGGATGAGGCCAGGGGGCGCGTGTATGAGCTCAACGATGAGATTGCGACGCTGCTGGTCAGGCCGCGGGGCTGGCACCTGGTGGAGAAGAATGTGCTGGTAAACGGAGAACCGATTTCGGCCAGTTTGTTCGACGTGGGGTTGTATGTATTTCACAACGCATCCGAAAGGCAGCGGCAGGGCAGCTCGTGCTATTTCTACTTGCCCAAGTTGGAGAGTCATCTGGAGGCCCGGTTGTGGGCGGAGGTGTTCGCCCATTCCGAGGAGGCTCTTGGTATTCCCCACGGGTCGTTCCGGGCGACAGTCTTGATCGAGACCATTCTGGCAGCTCTGGAGATGGAAGAGATTCTCTATGAGTTGCGAGACTATTCGGCGGGCCTGAATGCCGGCAGATGGGACTACATTTTCAGTGCGATCAAAAAATTCAGGGACAATCCCAACACCCTTCTGCCAGAGAGGGCGCAGGTTACGATGACAACGCCATTCATGCGCGCCTACACTGAACTCCTGGTGCGCACATGCCACAAACGTGGAGCGCATGCAATTGGTGGGATGGCCGCATTTATCCCCAGCAGACGCGATCCAGCTGTCAATGAGGAGGCACTGGCCAAGGTACGGGCGGACAAGGAGCGGGAATCAGGAGACGGCTGCGACGGTACATGGGTGGCGCATCCCGATCTGGTGCCCCTGGCCCGGGGGATTTTCGAAGAGGCCACGGGCGGCGCACCGCACCAGAAGCACCGAATGCGCGAGGATGTGACAGTTTCTGCAGAGGAAATCGTGGACGTCGGTGTTCCGGGGGGCACGATCACGGAGAGCGGGTTGCGCACAAACGTGGACGTTTCACTGCAATACCTGAACGCGTGGCTTCTAGGCAACGGCGCGGCCGCGATTTATAATCTGATGGAGGACGCTGCCACCGCCGAGATTTCACGTTCACAGATCTGGCAGTGGATCCGGCACAGTGCGAAATTGGATGATGGCCGACCGGTCACGCGTGAGTTTTACGAACAGATCCGTGACCAGGAATTGAAGAGACTTGGCGAATTCGGTCCAGGTCGTCTTGAGGAGGCGGGAGAGATTCTGGACAAGCTCATTCTGACAGACGATTTCGTTGAATTCCTTACACTAATTGCCTACGATTACCTGACGTAACTGGAGCTGCCCTCAAAGGCGCGTAATTCGAGGTTTGCCAAGTTCGGTTCGTTATGGCAATACTGTAAAAGGGAGAATAACTGTCTACACGTGGAACGCAACCTGAAAATGTCAGACATTGGTCAGCACAAGATCCCCCTCGCTTTGCAAAGGCAGATTGCCGCAGCGCCGGATGATACGATGTTTCTGTTGTTACACGTCGATGAGACCGGTCCGGAGCAGTTCGCGGCGATCGAGAAGGCTGGTTATGCAGTAAGACATCAGACCTCGATTGTGCCCTGTTTCGCTGTAAGTGGCCCCGGTCATGGGCTTAGAGCACTGGTGAACGAGGCTTGGCTCGTCAGGGTTGAGGAGGACGGCGCCGTTGAAACAATGTAGGAAGAGGCGTCTGCACCGCAGAGTCAAGTCACGACGGAGCACGTGGGCGGACGGTTCGACTTTGCGTTGAAGCGTCGCTGCCTGGTTAGTCCTGACTTACGCGAGATATTGAACTCGGGCAAATGCAGTCTCCAGCTTAACGTCTCCTATCGCACAGGCGTTAACCATCGAAGAGGCTAGAGTAAGACTACCCCAGGACAATCGGGTCTCTGGGAAGGCGGCGTGTTGCACGCCGACAGAAATTGCACGCGCATCAAGGTTCGAGGCATTGCCCCGATTGTCTTGCCGGACGTGGGGAAGGATTTTTCAGGAGGAGTTTGGTCAATGTATTCGGAGAAGTTCTCCGCCAATGTTCGGGAAGCAGTTGAACAGGCCCGAATGGCCAGTGAAGAAGTTCAGGTGATCGTCAGATTTCATTCTTCAGGCAGCCAGCGCAGTATAGGCAGATTGGCAGCAGGCGCAGGCACTATCAAAGTGAATCAGGAATACAGGCTGATACCTGCGACGGCACTCTCACTTACCGCACCGGCGTTGGATGAGCTAACGGACTCCGACGACGTGGCGGAAATCTGGCTGGACGAGGCGGTACATATTCTGTTGGACGTATCTACTCCACACATCAGGGCGCCGCAAGTCTGGGAACAGATGGGTAATGATGGAGAAGGGGTCACGATCTGCATCGTTGACACCGGTATTGACGCGACGCATCCGGACTTCGCCGGCCGGGTCGGCCTGACGGCTGACTTTAGCGGGAAAGGATCGGCTGTAGATGGCAACGGACACGGCACACACGTTGCCTCAACCGCCGCAGGGACGGGCGCCGCGAGCGGGGGAAAGTATATTGGCGTTGCACCGGGCGCGACCATAATGGCGGCGAAAGCGCTTGCGGACAATGGCAGCGGACGCATGAGTAATGTGATGGCGGGCCTAGAGTGGGCGGCCCAGAACGGTGCCGATATCCTGAATCTGTCATTGGGTAGCAGAGGGAGCAGCGACGGCTCAGATGCCCTCAGTACGATGTGCAACACCATCGTAGAAATGGGCAAGATCATGGTTGTTGCCGCAGGGAACAGTGGACCACGGCAAAGCACGATAGGCAGTCCAGGCGCGGCTGAGAGAGTGATTACGGTCGGAGCGTCCAATGACCAGGATAGCGTTGCCCGATTCAGCAGCCGCGGACCGACTGCAGACGGGCGTGTGAAGCCGGATGTCGTCGCGCCAGGAAGCAGAATAGTTGCCGCGCGTGCTGCGGGGACCTCGGTCGGTCAGGTTGTGGATGAGCACTACACGACCGCGAGCGGCACGAGTATGGCTACGCCCCACGTGGCTGGGCTGGTTGCCTTGATGCTCAGAGCCGATACGGGGTTAGGGCCGGCCAACATCAAGAAGATGCTTATGGCGACGAGCGTAGACATTAACAGTAGCGAGTACGGACAAACCGAGGCGGACAAGTATATTCAAGGTGATGGTCGCATAGACGCATTGACGGCAGTAAAGTACGCGGAATCCGGTCAGCAGCCGCCACCCCACAAACCCTCTTTGCCGGTCCCGTCGCCTCCCTCCCCGAGCCCGAGTCCCCCGATTGGTTGTATGGCAGCGCCCCTGAAACTGCTCAAGCTCATATAACATAATTGGAAAACGTTGATTCGCCTTTCGCCGCGCGGCGCGTCTTGCGATGCCCGGGGTAGGGTCGTGGCTGTACTCCGCAAGCCAGCAGGCTAGTCCGAATGGTTGAGACTTGGGCGAGCCAGACAATTTTACGAGAGAGCTAGAGGAGAAGGCGCGCAAGAGGGAAGCCATTGGGCTTCCAACGAAACGGCCCACGGCCAGGACGGTCGTTTACAGTCCCCCTGAAGCCTAGCGAGGAATCCCCGCCTTTCTGCCGCTTCTCATCCTCCTCGCGGTCACCGCTGTTTCCGCAATGCTTAGGCGCCAGGCCCTCTCTCGATTCGGACCTGTTTTCGTGCCAGTTCCTGCCGAAATGGAACAGGGACGGCTGATCGCCAAGGACAACCTTTCGGACAACCAGTTTAACTTGCCTGTTGGCGGTGAACAGGTTTTCGACGAGTGTTAAATTGGAGACTCTTACCGAATGCATGTAACGCGTCAGGGTGTCAGAGTAAGGGCGACGCTTGGCCAGTTGAACCTTGGGGCATTCCGGCCAAAAGCCGATTTTCGTCTGGACGCGCGGGAGGCGTACACCTGGGGTTACGGAGGCTCTATCGCATGGTACCAGAATTACCGGAATCTTTATCTCTTCGTGATCGACAACCATGGGCGGTATCAGATTGAGCTTGCCCGGAAGGCCGCGTGGCGCACAATTCGGCCATGGACCAAGAATCCTACGCTTTCCAGTGGGAGGCAAATCGTTCTGTCCGTAGCTGATAACGGGGCCTAGCTGTACTTCTACATCAATGCAGTCCCGGTTTGCATGGTGGCAGATCCCTTTCTTCCAGCGGGCGTTTCCGGACTCGTGGTTGGCGCCCGCAGGTAGGGTCAGGGTCAGGGTCAGGCACTTTTCGACTGGATGGCTCTCTACGAGATTTCGGTTGCTGAACAGAGGCAGAGAAAGCGGAGGCAGGGAGGTACCTGCCCCTTGAATCTATCAAACTGAGGTCGTAAGTTGGTCGGAGGCACCTCAGACGAGAGGGATTGAGGTGCCCAGGACGTCATATGCGCGGACTGGGGCGCCTGCCACAGGTGAACTCGCCAGCTGATCGAGGAAGAGTGTCCAGATCGCCATATCCGTTGGCGAACCGTCCGGCTTGGTTGTACGGCGACGAAGTAGGGCTTCCTGCGTGAAGCCCAGTTTGCGGGGAATCGCGGCGCTGCGCACGTTGTCAGGGTCGCAGTGAATCTCCACACGATCGACTTTGTTTACGGCGAAAGCCACTTTGGTCAGAGCTGCAGAGATCTCGGTGGCCAGCCCACGGTTGATCAGGTCGGCTCGAATCCAATACCCGATCTCCAGGGCGCTCCCCGCCAGCCGCTTGTGCAGCCCCGACCCTCCCCAAACCTCTATTTCATCGGGCGAAAAGATTCCATACGTGTAATCGCTATCGAGATCAAACTCCGCCCGCCAATTCCGAAGGAGGGCGATTTTGTCCTCCAGAGAGGTTGGTTCATTTCGCGCCCAGGGCATCCATTCTCGCAGGTGTTCGAGGCTCTGACTAACTGCATTCAGCAGGATTTCAGCATCCGCTGGCTGCCAACAGCGGAGCACTGCTCGCTCAGTTTCGATGCGATAGGCGGGGCACTGGGATTGGCGTTCCAGGTGGGTACGGTTTTCGGAAGTCATCGGCGACGGATGTGAGTGGCTGTCAATCCTGGGATCCTTGTGTGTCACGGCTTGAGCCGGCCTCTGCCTCCGCCCCCGGCGACCATTCGACTGCAATTGGCTCTGGGTCTCTGCGTACAAAAACCAGTTTCCCTTCGCCCTCCTCCTCTTCCGCAGCATAGTCGATCAGAATTTCATCACCAGTCTTGTATTCAGCGCGCAAGAGGCGTTTGCTGAGTTCGTTCTCGACCTGCTTCTGGAGAAGCCGGCGCAAAGGTCGGGCGCCGTATTCGGCGTGGTAGCCGCTGTCGGCAAGGTGATCGCGGGCCCTGTCTGTCATCTCGACTGTCACGCCGATTTCGTCGAGGCGCTGTGCGATTTCTTCCATCAGGAGAGAAACGATATCGCGGACATTTTCCCTGGTCAGCGGGTCAAAAACAATAGTTTCGTCGATGCGGTTAAGGAACTCTGGACGGAAGAGGCGTTTCATCTGCTTGCTGTACTCGCCCTGGACAATGGCGCCCTCGTCGAGTTCGGGAGTGGCAAAGCCCAGGGGGCCGCGTTTGATCGAGTCGGCGCCGACGTTGCTGGTCATGATTACGACGGTGTTGCGGAAGTTCACAGTGCGGCCCTGGCCGTCGGTCATATGGCCGTCGTCCATGATCTGAAGAAGGGTATTCCATACTTCCGGGTGAGCCTTTTCGATTTCGTCGAAAAGCAACACCTGATAGGGGCGCCGCCGCACCTGCTCGGTGAGTTGGCCGCCCTGCTCGTACCCAACATATCCTGGAGGTGCGCCGAACAGTTTGCTGACAGTGTGTCCTTCTCGATACTCGCTCATATCGACTCGCAGAAGGGCGTCTTCACTGTCGAAAAGGAAGGCTGCGAGCACCCTGGCCAGTTCGGTCTTACCTATGCCCGTTGGCCCGAGGAAGAGGAAAGTGCCGATGGGCCTGCGAGGGTCCTTCAGGCCGCTGCGAGCACGGCGGATTGCATCACTCACCGCTTCTATGGCTCTCTCCTGACCGATAATGCGCTGCCTCAAGAATTCTTCCATGCGAAGAAGCTTGTCCATCTCCTCTTCTAGGAGGTCCATGACGGGGATTCCCGTCCAACTGTGGACAATCGCTGCGACATCGTCTGTGTCAACGACGTCGTCAAGATTCGTCTCGTTTTTCCAGGATTTAAGTGCGGTTTTGAACTCCTCTTTCAACCGAGCCAGTTCGGCCTTAGTCTGTGCCGCCCGTTCGTAATCCCGTTCGGCCCATGCGCTCTCTTCGAGGTCTTCCAACTCCCGGATGGAGTCTTTGGTGCGTTTCAGGTCTTCGGGCATGGCATGCATTGCAACCCGCAGGCGCGCGGCGGCCTCGTCGATGAGATCGATGGCCTTGTCTGGCAGCTTGCGATCGGGGACGTAGCGGTAGCTGAGTCTGACCGCCTGCTCGAGTGCGTCGTCGGTATAAGTTATAGCGTGATGCTCCTCGTAGCGAAGGCGCAGCCCGCGCAAGATGTCGATGGCGTCATCGATGTCCGGCTCCTCGACGTAAACGGGGGCGAATCGCCGTTCCAGCGCCGAGTCTTTTTCAATGTGCTGGCGGTATTCGTCAAGAGTTGTGGCGCCTATGCACTGTAGTTCGCCGCGTGAGAGGGCGGGCTTGAGCATGTTGCTGGCGTCGAGCGCGCCGGCGGCGTTACCGGCGCCGACGACGGTGTGAAGTTCATCTACAAATAGGATGATTTCCCCTTGGCTGCGTCGAATTTCATCCAAGGCCGCTTTCAGTCGTTCCTCGAACTCGCCACGGAACCGAGTGCCGGCGATCATGGCGCCCAAATCCAGAGAGACCAACCGTTTACCTGTAAGGATTTCCGGTACATCGTTGGCCATTATCTGTTGAGCCAATCCTTCGATGATGGCGGTCTTGCCGACACCAGCCTCTCCAATCAGCACAGGATTGTTCTTAGTGCGTCGGCAAAGGACCTGCATGACTCTGGTGATCTCCTCGACGCGACCCACGACCGGGTCCAGTTTGCCTTCAGAGGCGGCCTGGGTGAGATCGCGGCCGTACTTTTCAAGAACCTGGAACTTGCTTTCGGCGTCCGGTTCGCTGACTCGCTGGCCGCCTCTCATGTCCTCAATGGCGGCATATAAGCGCTCCTTGGTGACGCCGGCGTCCCGCAAAATGTTGGCGCTGTGCGTGTTCCGCTCACTGGCAATGGCTAGCAGGATGTGCTCGGTGCTGATGTATTCGTCCTGGAGTCCATTTGCTTCCTCATTAGCGACGCCCATGACGCGATTTAGCCTTGGCGTAATGAAGACCTGGACTGTTGGGAGACCGCTGTGGGGCGTGTTGCCACTTGAAGGAGCGGCGGCGAGGACGGCTTCAAGCTTGCGGGCCATAACGTCGACTGAGGCCCCGAGGGACTCCAGTAACTGGGGTACTGTTCCATCTGACTGTTCGACGAGAGCCAGGAAGAAATGTTCAGTATCGATTTGCGAGTGTTTATATTTCTGCAGAATTTCCAGAGAGCGGGTGGCCGCGTCCTGTGCCTTCTGGGTGAAACGGTCAAATGGCATCATTGTAGTTCTTCCCGGTACTGGGTATTGGTCGTCGGCACGGAGAGAATAGGGTCAACGTGAGCCAGATTCTGCTTCCGGCCAAATGTGGCGGGCAGCTCCAAAAGAGACGTGCCGAAATGGAGAGGCCTTCTCTCGACGGTAGCTGCAAATGAGTTTCCACACTCTCTAATAGTAAACCATCTCTGCATCAGAATGGCCATTGAGAAACATTAGAAAACTATTATCGGTGCAGACACAAGCTAAGGAGAGGAGGGACCGATCCATGTTTCTTAGAATTATTCCAAATAAAATTTGACAGGATGGGCGGCCCCGAGTACAATCCGCTCATTGTAATTTAGATTGGTTCTAAATTGAAAGGGAGAAGGAATATATGGCGGCTCGGTTTGTAGAAACTCTCCGCAGGGCTGGACTAAGAGTAACGAGTCAACGAGTAGCTGTTTGCGAGTATCTCGCGCGGACAAGGGTTCACCCAACTACCTCTCAAGTCTTCGATGCCGTGAGGAAAAGGCATCCGGAAATCAGCCAGGCCACGGTCTATAATACGCTCAACACGCTGCGGGACCTGGGGGCCATAGTCGAGATCAGCGCAGGTACCGAGCACACCAGGTACGAGCCCGACCCTTCGCCCCACATTAACCTGTTCTGCCTGCGATGCCACCAGGTTTCGGACCTGCAGGACAACGTTTCGCCGGATGTGCTAATGGACAACATTTTTCAGAACACTGGATTCCGCGCAACCTCTCTTCAGGTGCAGGTTTCAGGCTTCTGTCCCGAGTGTCAGCAGGCGAAGCGAGAGGAGATAGGGAGAAAACTGCTTGCAAGGGCGGCAAAGAGAGATGGCAATGCAAAGGGAATTCAGGAGGAGTGGGGCGTATCCCGAGGAGAACTATGAGCAGAGAGGTGGAAGGAATGGCTGCCCGTTCGCTTGACCGGGTGATAGGGAAGGAAGGGAGAAGCGCCCCTTCAGTCAGCATTCGGTCCCTTTCGCCGTTTTCGTTTGCGTTCTGGCGAAACAATCCAGAACTGTTTCTTGCGTCAGTAACTCTTTTCGCTTTACTGATAGGCTGGCTAGGAGGTTCGATCAGTGGCGTGCTGCCAGCCTGGGCGGTCGTGATCTTTGCCTTAGTCGCTTATGGTGCCGGAGGCTTTTCCGGAGCAAAGGTGGCTTTGGAAAACGCTTGCTGCGGAGTATTTAACATCGATCTGCTTATGGTCGCTGCTGCCCTTGGTGCGGCTCTAATCGGGGAATGGGAAGAAGGGGCACTGCTTCTCTTTTTGTTCACGCTTAGCGGCGCCCTTGAGTCGTTTGCTTCCGACCGCACGCGGCAGGCAATTTCCGGTCTCGCAGAGCTTCGACCTGAAACGGCGAGGGTCCAGCGAGAGGGAGAGCTAGTGGAAATCGACATTGAAGAACTGGCCATTGGCGACCTGGTTATCGTAAGGCCGGGAGAGCGGCTGCCGGTTGACGGCTCAGTAGTGCGGGGGTCCACCACAGTTGACCAGAGTCCAATTACAGGTGAGAGCATCCCAGTCTATAAGAGCATTGGAGACTCCGTCTTTTCCGGAACGATCAATGGAAGCGGAGCCCTTGAGCTGCAGGTGACCAAAATTGCGTCAGAGAGCACTATCAGCAAGATCATCGGTTTGGTCCAGGAGGCCCAGAACAACGCGGCTCCGACGCAAAGGGTCATCGACAGATTCAGCCAACCTTATACCTTGGTCGTAATTGCCGCCACCTTTCTGGCCGCGATCGTTCCTATCTTGATTGGAAACGAACCGGTCAGCACCACGATTTACAGGGCGATAACATTGCTGGTCGTGGCAAGTCCTTGCGCACTCATCATCAGCACGCCGGCATCTATCTTGAGCGCTATCGCCGCGGCTGCACGCGAGGGGATTCTGTTTAAGGGCGGGGCTTACCTGGAAGCGGCCGCGAGTCTTGATATGCTTGCATTTGACAAGACTGGAACTTTGACCAGCGGCAAGCCGCAGCTGACCGACGTGGTCCCTTTGAACGGTTACACCGAGAAAGAACTACTGTCTATTGCCGCGGGGGCTGAAAGCCTGAGTGAGCACCCGATTGCGCAGGCAATCGTCGACCGTGCTCAGGCACTGGAACTCTCCTTTGAATCGCCGCAAGACTTTCGCGGCGTTGCCGGGCATGGCGTCCAGGCGATCTATGAGCGCGGCGGAACACGGGAAATCGTCTACATCGGAAACGATAAGCTGTTTATGAGCGAATCGATCGACCTGTCTCCTGCCATCCGTATGGTCGGTCAGCAGTTACAAAGGAAGGGCAAGACGGCCATTCTAGTGGTGCGAGGGCCAATCGGGACAGACGGTGTTTACTTGGACACGTCGAGGTGGAGCGGGGTGACCCAGAACGACGAGCAGACATTGAGACACACCGAACGTGACTGGGAGGCTGTTGGCTTCTTTGCAGTGGCCGACACGGTTAGGCCCGGGGCGGCTGAGACCATAGAAGCCCTCAAGCGGCTTGGGATCGAGCGTATGGTGATGGTAACCGGAGACAACCGGGACGTGGCATCTGCCGTCGCCGATGAGATTGGTATGGAAAATGTCTATTCCGAACTTCTGCCGGAGGAGAAGGTAGAGATCGTGGACAGACTGGTAAAGACCGGCTCTGTCGGAATGGTCGGGGACGGCGTAAACGACGCACCGGCGATGGCGACGTCCAATCTCGGGATTGCGATGGGAGGGGCGGGAACTGACGTTGCATTGGAGACGGCTGACGTCGTGCTCATGTCCGATGATCTCAGCATGCTTCCTTTCATGCTTCGCCTGAGCAGGCGAGCCAGTGAAATCGTGCAGCAGAATCTCTATTTCTCAGTAGCGGTTATTCTAACGCTTGTCACGTTTACCATCGTAGTTCCTCTGCTGATCCCCGGCTTCAGGCTACCACTCCCGGTCGGAGTCCTGGGCCATGAAGGCAGCACTCTCATCGTTGTCGTTAACGGGCTTCGAATGCTGACGATGAAGTCAGACCAGTAGCGCGTTTGACCTCCCGTCAGTATCGAATCACATTAATCGAGGTCGGGGTAAGCCGCAGGCAACGAATACCTCAAACCCAGAAAAAGGCACCACATACAGTAGACGAGGAGAGCGACAAGAAGATGTCTGGTCTCAGGCAGCAGAAAGGGAGAGAGAAGAGAGAGTACACCTGCGACCGCACCGGGTACCATCCAGGTAACGGGCAGCTTGTTCAAAATGACCAAGTCGACACAAATCCAGGTCGTTACGCACCCGCCCATGAGCAGCCCCGCCGCCAGAATCGTAAGGGCAATGTAATCGACTAACTCTCCAGCGGCGGCGACGGTCTCGACAGGACTGTTGCCGACCAGAATTCCCTTCAGCCCGAAGCGGTTCATTCCCACCAGGACACCCACAATTAAGAGCGTCGCCGAAATGACGGTCAAGCCTGACTGAGCGTTCGTGCTTATCCGGTGGACGGGGGAATAGTAGTGCTTTATGGCCGCCAGCAAGATCATCCAGGAAAAGATTGTCAGCATCCACAGCCAGCCCCCCAGTTCCCATTGCCAATAGGACGATTCGGCGGCGCCCTGCAGGTGTGGCGTTTGCCGGGACTGTAGATAGACCGGTCTGAGGACGAGCAGTGAGTAGATTCCCGCTGCCAGAGCAGCGGCTCCGGCAATTCGAGCAGCACGAATCAGCCTCATCAATCCACCTCTTTGAAAGAATCTTCGGGATCTGGAGGACTGTGGCTGCTGCCTCTGAAGGCAACATGAGCTCCAGCATCCCCGATCTTTTTGCTTCCCGCGGGGGACTGCCGAAGGCGGTGAATGAAATCGGTCGATTTCAGGCGGTGCTCCAGAATTGTTACAAGGTAACGCTGCAAGACGCTTTCCACTGCCATCGCGCTAGCGTGTGTCAATTGGAGGCCGTTCAGCGCATCCCACTGGTTACGGGCGATATGGCGCAGAATCTTAAGCGTTGAAACGTTGACCGGCTCTGCTCCTTGCATGGTTCGGCCACACTGAGGGCAGAAAACTCCACCCGCGTTCAAGTGCAGGAAGTTTTCCACGGGCTGCAGGCCCTCGCCGCAGCCCAGACAGACGAACAGTTCGGGCTGGAAGCCCATCAGTCGTAGCAACTGAAGTTCGAACCAGCGCAAAAACAGGTCTGCCTCCGCCACACCGCCCGGGCCGCCGTCCAGATTCCTCAAGCCAAGGAGAAGTAGCTCCCAGACTGCTTCGTATTCATCGTCTTCTGCTGTAAAGGCGTCAACCAGTTCACAAACATATGCGGCCCGGCTTATGGAGTTCAGGTCACCTCGCAACTTGAGAAAACTTTCGACGGTTACGCTCTCGGTGATGATGTCCCAGGATCGGGCCTGCGCTACGAGCAGGCTGACGTGATTGAAGAGCTCCAGATGTCCGGCCTTGCGGCTCGTCGTTTTGCGAGACCCCTTGGCGATGAGCATGCGCTTGCCGAAGCCCGGGGTGAAGACAGTGAGAATGCGGTCCGCGTCACTGTAGTTTCTTCGCCGCAGGATCACGGCCCTTGTACGGTATGAATGGATTCGCTCCGCCACAGGCGTTCCTCGCTTTGCAGGATCCGTTCCCCATTGGCGCTCGGCGCGATTTGGGCGCAGCGTCCCGGCAGGCTGTGCCGCACTTCACTGAGTCATGCAGGGAGTATATGGCTGTCTGAGAGCGGTTATAGGTGCGGAAGACGAACCGGTTGGGGTGTATTGAGGACACACTTGATTCCATGGTGTGCGTTCATCAGTCCCCCCGCAAGGCCCAGACGGCGCCACCAGGTTTAGCGGTTTGCCGCGATGCGGCGTGCGTCTCCGCTATCCTGCATTCTTCCGGTCTTCCGCCTCGGTCGCCAGCTGATCGAGTTGCTCCGGTGTTCCCAACGCGATCAGAGTGTCGCCCGCGCGCAGGGCAAACTCTACGCCCGGGTTGACGAATGTTTCACCGTCAGGGCGCCGAACGGCCAGAATGTTGGCACCCAGTCTTCTGCGAACTTCGGTGTCCTCGATGGTCTGATCGCGAAGAGTTGATCGTTCGCTTACACCGATGTCTTCGATCAGGATGTCGACTTCATCGCGGTGCATGACAACGTCCATAAACTCGAGGATATTGGGATGAATCAGTTGACGCGCCATGCGGCGTCCGCTGGTTACGTAGGGATTTATGACATGGTTCACGCCGGCAATCTGCAGTTTACGTTCGCTCTCATGGCTGTTTGCTCGCGAAATAATGGTCAGATCGGGGTTCAGGGCGCGTGCGGTCAGGACCACATAGACATTGTCTGAGTCGTTTGGCAGGCAGCAGCAGATGCCGGAAGCCTTCTCGATACCAGCTCGAAGCAGGGCAGTGTCGTCGGTGGCGTTTCCTTCCACAGGGATTACGCCCAAGTCCTCCAGCTCGGGACCCAAGGTAGCCATGGTTTCTATAACCACCAGTGGAACCTTGTTTGCCAGGAGCTCATTGACGACCTGCTCGCCTACACGACCGTATCCGCAGACGATGAAATGTCCGTTCAGTTTATCGATCCGATTCTGCATGCGTCTTCTCCATAATAGGCTACGGAAGTCGCCTGACACGATGACGTCTGCAAGTGCGCTGAAGGCATAAGCCGTGGCGATGATCCCCAAAAATATCATCACGCCGGTGAAAACTCGGCCCATATGGGTGAGCGGGTGAATCTCGCTAAACCCCACCGTACTAATCGTAATGACGGTCATGTAGATGCTGTCCGTCCACGACCAGCCTTCTATTAGAACGTACCCGACGCAGCCGATCCCGAGAAGGAGGGCGAAAAGTCCCGCAACGACTACGATGTGACGGTAGAATTTCCGGATAGGGCCTGTCAAGTTGAGTTGCCTCTTCGTTCCGAATCCTCTATTCCCTTTTCCGACAATGGGGGAGCACCGCTCGATCCGATGTAGCAGGGCGTTCTGCCTCGGTCACCGCGGAAAGGGTGACCTCATGGAGAAAAATCGGGGAACCGGGCCAGTGCAGGGTCGAGGGAAAGACGTCTGGGAGGGAACGCGAGAAAATCGGCGCACAAGGGCGGTACCGCAACTCGAGTCGTGTAGGAAAAAGCATCAGACGCTGCATTGTGTCGCCATTTTGACAAGTACCGGAACGGGACGGCCGCGCTTTTGAAATTGGAGCGATGCGTAAAGATTCTGGGAAAGTGTGTTGCTTTCCTGCGTGTTGAGAAAGACACGTCCTGTTTTCAGTTGATGAGCGTAGCAGAGACACGCCACCAGCAACTGGCGACCTATGCCTCGACCCTGGGCCCTCGGGTCGACCGCCAGGCGCACAACCTGGGCTGAGCCGAATCCTTGGGGGGATCCATCGGAATCCAGGCGAAGAACTGCGTATCCCACCATTTCCTGCGCCAACTCAGCGACTTCAAAGCGACAGGCGCGATACAGTTTTTGCAGTTCGGTCACTCCCATGTGCCACAGAGGTTCGAAGGCCGCGGCATCCACCTTAGCCAGTTGCGGGAGGTCAGAAGGCAGCGCCGGGCGCAAAGTAGCCGGTTGCGTTACGTGTTCAACTGCTCGTGATTTGCGTTCGAACAACCGGACTGCATCACAAAGCTCGAAGCCGGACTCTTGCAGACTGGCCCGGAGCCAGCCTTGATCGGTAAGCGCACAAAAGAGATAGCCCTGTGGTTGCGGCGGTAGCTGCTCACGCACGCTTTCGAAGAGCGCCCGAAACTGCAGTCGTGCAGCCGACCCGGCAGAAGAAATCGCGGCGGCGCGCAGAGAGATTCTGGTCGGCGCCGATTCAGGCAGGGCCGCCGAGCGCTGAACCCCAGTGAAGGTGACAAAGCCCTTCGGTCTCATTGTTTTCTGGTCGACTAAGACAGCGTTCACCCCTTTGAGCAATTCGGGTTCCTCTTCGTCACCCAGGTCATCGTAGTAGTAGCAACGCAAGGTGCTGGAGTGCAGGCGCCGCAATTCAGGCAGATCTTCCAACCGTCCCGGGCGAATCGATGAGGGATTCATCAGCGCGGATCGAGCACCTTTCGGTCCCCGTAAACGCTTGCGTAGTATTCCCTGAATTCCCCATCGCGAATCGGTTGCCACCACCAGCGATTGTCACGGTACCAACGCGCGGTCGCTCGGATTGCTTCTTCAGGCGTGTAGTCCGGCTCCCAGCCCAACGCCAGCGTCTTACTTACGTCCAGACTGTAACGCCGGTCGTGTCCCAGTCGGTCTTCGACGTGTTGAATGAGGGAACGAGGTCTGTTGAGCTCCTCCAACAGGATTTCAACCATATCAAGGTTGGTCATTTCGGCGCCTGTGCCAATGTTATACAGTTCGCCGATGCGGCCGCGAAGAAGGATGAGATAGATGGCGGCACAGTGATCGGCGACAAACTGATAGTCCCTCATCTGTTTTCCGTCGCCGTAAACAGGCAAAGGGATAGATTCAAGAGCGTTTGTGACAAACAGCGGGACAACCTTCTCAGGGTACTGGAAGGGGCCAATGTTGTTGGCGCCGCGGCTAATCGTCACGGGTAGGCCGTAGGTGATGTGGTAGGCGCTGACGAAGAGGTCGGCACTGGCCTTACTGGCGGAATACGGGCTGCGAGGGGCCAAGGCGTCGCTCTCCACCGACCTCCGGCGACCTTCAATGTGTCCGTACACTTCGTCCGTGCTGATCTGGTGGAAGCGGAGGTTTCCGTATTTTCGGGCCGCCTCCAGGAGCACGTAGGTACCGTAAACGTCGGTCTGCACGAAGGCTGCGGGAGCGAGAATCGACCTGTCCACATGAGTTTCAGCGGCGAAATTCACAATGGTGTCTATATTTCGGGCAGCCACCGTATCCTCCACCTTCGCAGCGTCACAAATGTCACCTTGAACGAAGTGGTAACGAGCCCCGAAGCGCTCACTGACGTCCTTCAGGTTTTCAAGACGACCGGCGTAGGTCAGCTTGTCGTATACGGATACCTCTATGCGCGAACTGTGTTCCAGAAGGTAGCGGACAAAGTTACAGCCGATAAAGCCGGCGCCCCCCGTTACCAAGATATTTTGCATTCAAATACACCTGTGCTGTTTTCTCAACGTTGAATACGCCACCTGGATTCGCTCTCCCAGGTGCGCCGCAATCGCCTGACTCTGCCAGGCTGGCGGCTCGCAGGCAGCGGGAATTCAACACCCAAGGTCAATGTAGCCAGCTGCTGGGGCGACGGCAGGAGACGGCGGTCGAGACCGGCCGGCGCCTTCTTGCGCCAAGCCCACTGCCAGTGCGTCTTCTCTTCTCCCCCGGCGGTTGCGGCCAGAAAGTCGATGTCGTTCCAGAGCGCACGCCGGGTCTCCCCCACTACGGCCATCAGTTTATCCCAATAGGCTCGCATTTTGGGCTGCTCAAAGTCCAGGAAATGTGCTGTGAAGCTGGATCTGTCGGCGGAGGTGTTGAGCGGGGGTCTTGCCGTCTGGTAGGCGGGGAAAAACTCCTGGGCCCAGTACTGTTCTGCCCGCTGGAAGGAAGGCAGCAGCAGGTCCGCAAAGAAAGTAACGTTAACCGTACTTACGCGCTCCTTGACGTGGACGAGGTGAGGGACATGTTCCGGCCACAGGTCGAAGAATGCGGGGATGTCAAACTCCTGCCATTCGCCGTAGGCGCGGGACATCCGGCGGAGTTTGTCTGCCACCTGGGCGATTGTGGTAACGGCAGTCTGCACTTCTCTGGCTCCGACTCGGTTTTGTACGAGATAGGCCGGCGAAAGGGAGCGTTTGTTGAAGATATCAGTGTAGGAGGCGGGTAGGGCGCAGGTGTCGATCTGGCGCATTTTTGCCGCCAAGGCAGGCACGCTGCGGACGTCGGTTACGTCTATGGGAAAAGCGCCGTTGCGCCTGGCGGGGGAGATCGATGGGTTGGTCATCAGGAATGCGAGTCTCTGAACTCATCGCGTAAGAGCTGCAGAAGGTATTGGCCGTACCGGTTCGTCTGCAGTGCTTCTGCCAATGCGCGGAATTGATCGCGATCGATATATCCACCCCGCAGGGCAATTTCCTCGGGGCACGAGATCATCATTCCCTGTCTTTCCTGCAGGGCCTGTACGAAATTCGCGGCCTGGAGGAGGGATTCGTGGGTCCCGGCATCGAGCCAGGCAAATCCTCGCCCCAGGATTTCTACTTTCAGCTCCCCCTGTTCCAGATAGAAATTGTTTATGTCGGTAATTTCCAGCTCCCCCCGGGCGGATGGTTCGAGGCCTTGCGCAACTTCGAGGACGCGATTGTCGTAAAAGTAGACGCCTGGCACCGCAAAATTGGAGCGGGGTGTTTTCGGTTTTTCCTCGATGCTCAATGCTCTTCCGGACCGGTCGAACTCGACAACACCGTAACGAGTGGGGTCGGCGACGGGATAGGCAAAGACCAAGGCGCCCTCTTGAAGGCTGGCCGCCTTCCTCAGGATGGTGGGCAGGCCGTGACCGTAAAAGATGTTGTCGCCCAACGCCATACAGACGTTGGAATCGCCGACGAATTCCCTGCCGACTACAAAGGCGTCCGCTATGCCGCGGGGCCGGGTTTGCTCCACGTATGTGAACTGAATTCCCCACTGTTTGCCGTCACTGAGCAGTTCTCGGTAAAGCGGAAGGGCAGCTGGTGTGCTTACTACGAGAATGTCCCGAATCCCTGCCAGCATCAGCATGGATAGGGGATAGTAGATCATTGGCTTGTCATAGACCGGAAGGATCTGTTTACTCAGGCTGGTGGTTAGGGGATAGAGTCGCGTTCCGTGCCCACCGGCGAGGAGGATGCCTTTCATTGCGGGAATCCTGGCACGGTGTGAAAGTGTCGCATTTCAGGGGGCGATTGAACGAACATGCACATTTCTCTAGTCTCGACCGGAAATCCTACTGTCCATAGCCGGTTACGACCATCGAATCTTCAGCATCCAGGAGTACGGCCCCCACGATATTTGTCTGAACCTTTTCCAGCACCTCCTTGGCACGTTGCGCCTGCTCCCGCTTCGTGCGCCCCGCGGTGACGGCCAAGAGTGTTCCGTCTACCTGGCTGGCCCAGAGAGCGGCGTCGGTTACAGCCAGGACAGGCGGGGCATCGACGAGGACATATTCTGCTTCACCGGTCAAAGTCTGGAGCAGTTCCGCCAGCCTCTTGGGGCTGAGGAGGGCTACTGGGTTGGGCGGAAGAGGTCCGGCTGCGAGTACGCGGAGATGGGAGACCTCGGTGCCGGCCAGAGGTGGCACTCCTCCGTTCTGTAACCAGTTCGTCAAACCGGCATCTCCGTTTATGTCGAAGATTTCATGTTGAAGCGGGCGGCGCAGGTCGCCGTCAACGACGATGACCCTGTCGCCCGCGTCAGCCATGACAACGGCGAGGTTTGCGAGCGCGTCGCTCTTGTTGGTCTCTGTATCAGGACAGGTAACAAGGAGAGTTCTCAGATCTCTGCCTAGACCTGAAAACTCGATATTGGTGCGAAGGCTATGGTAGGCTTCGGCGGCGGCGCTTCGGGGTGCTTTCAACGTGACCAGGTCTAGGGACATCTACCCTTCCTTTAGAGAATCAAAGGGACAGGGGTCCGGGCATAAGAAGTGATCCCTGTCCCCTAAGTACTGGCAGCCAGCGTAGGAGTGCTTTCTCATCCTTCCGCCTTCGAAGCCGAACCGGAGGATGTTACCGGAATCGCGCCAAGAACGGTCAGATCGAGCGTCCGCTCCACAGAATCAGGGGTACGGAGGAACCCGCTTTCGATCCAGACTATCAAGAGAATCAAGCCGACACCCAAGAGGAAGCCGAGAACCGCGCCTGCCATGGTATTGATGAGAGGCTGCGGCTGGTAGCGAGCGCCCTCGATTACCCGGCTGACGATCTTGACCTCGATTCGGTCGCGTTTGTCTTGTTGCGCATAGTAGGCAGTGCGTTCGTCAACAAAATAGTCGGCCAGTGTCAACGCCATGATTTCCGATACGATCTTGTCTCTGGACCGGGCTTCTATCTCTATCGTGAAAGTAGACGGTTCGGAAGCAATGTTTGTCAGTCTTAGGAAATCGCTGGGATGCATGTCCAGTTGTGCACGTGCAATTACCACTTCGGCTACTTCAAATGTACGTAGATTGCGAACGAAGTTTCGCATCAATTCCTTGGCGGTATTGCCCAGTCCCCAGTCCGGGCGTGCCGGAACCGTGCTGACATGGATAGTTGCCCGGTACATTTCCTCCTGAAGGAAACTGACTCCGTAAGAAAGCGATGCCGCAAGTATGACGGCAACGATGAGGATCCAGCCGAAACGACGCAAAACTCCGCTGTACTCCTGTATCACAAAAACCTCCAGATTGCAGCTCCGGCTGCGCAAGCGACTGCGACAGGCGGTGCCACAGTAAAGAAATCCCCTGCCTCTGTCTACCTTCGCTGCTTGGGAACGGCGACAAGGCAGGACAGACCCATTTCCTCCAACTCATTACGACTGCGTACGGTGTCGTCGAGGTACTCTCTAAGGAAGGCCACGCCGACGCCTGCGACAAGTGCCAGCAGGATTCGCAACGGCCATTCCACGCGCTGGCGAGCGCTGGGGCCCACCTGTACTACGGTCGGGGAATCCATCACCTGAACGCCGGCGCCTTGCGTGCCGAGCTGGGCAAAGTAGGCGGCGGCGTTTTCCTCCAATTCGGCAACTGCGGCCATTCCGATAGACCGCAGCTCTTCGGCGTTGTCCCAGTTGAATGTAAGACGAATGATCCGATGCTGCTGACCCGTGTTGGCACTTGCTCGGAGCAGGCCGGCAGGGATGACAACCTCATTTGCGGCCAAGCGGCTATTCACGGCATTGGCGAACAGCTCCGATGCGAGGACTTCGGTAAAGTCATCAACGAGGTATTCGCTAGTCATCCACGCGTAGTAACGGGGGTCGTACTCGACTGCATCGACTCCTTCAAGCGGCAGTACACCAACCAGGATGCGCATTGTAGCGCTGAAGGTGGGTGGCGGTGACTCCCAAGGGCGCAACTGGACTGCGCTGAACAAGGCAACAAGGACGGGCAGGAGTATGGGGGCGGCCCAGCGTCTCCTCAAAATCGCCCAGTATTCACGCAATTCCATGAACAGCCGCCTAGCCTTCGTCGGTCATCAAATTGGCGACCGTAACGCCGTCATCGCCCTCGCCTAGCTCGCCCGGCCTGTACTTGCTGACCAGCGGATGCCCTTTCAGGGCTGCGCGGACGGCATCCCGCATTGCACCGGTACCCTTGCCGTGTATGATTCGCACCCAAGGAAGATTCTCAAGATATGCGTCGTCCAGGTAACCTTCCAGCCGCTGCAGGCCGGCATCGACCCTTTCGCCCCTCAGATCGATCTCTGTGAGCGAGGCCGAAGCGCCTCCCTCTTGCTTTGTCCTCTTCTGCACTCTTACCGCGGGTTGGGGCGGGGTAGTCGGCTCTGCTTGGGCTTTACTGCGCAGCTCCAGACGCCTGACCGGCAGTCTGAGACGGAAGTTACCTACCTGAACATCGGCCTCCTGCGGTACGCCGGCCTTGTTTTCGACCGCGATCACCTCGCCGGTGGCCTGCAGATTGGGCACGAAAACGCGGTCTCCCTTTTCGATTGGCCCGCGAATTCGAGAGTCAGGAGAGCCGGGCGTCGCGACCTCCTGTTCGACGCGGCCTTCGGAATCTAACAGGCGACGACCGACAGTCTGACTGGCCTGGTGCAGGAACTGGGCGTGTGCATCCTGGCTGCCGCCGCCCTTTGCCATACGCCTGCGAAAGCCGTCGATTTCGCCTCGGATTTCCGCCAGATCGTTTTGCATCGTCGCCCGGGTTTCGGCGACGACCTGGCGGCGCGCCTCTTCGATCCTGGCTAGCTGGTAGCGCAGGTCCTCTTCGGCCACATGGGCGCGACTCTCCCTCTCCTTGGCAAGATTCAGCACGCGTCTGGCTTCCTGCCGCGCTTGCCTTACATCCTCCAGCATGGCTTCGACTTCAAGAGATTCCGGACGTGACATACTTTCGGCGTCATCGACGATGACCGGGTTCAGGCCCAGGCGGCGGGCGATGGTCAAGGCGTTGGAGCGCCCTGGCAGGCCGATGCTTAGCTCGAATGTCGGGCTCAGGTTTTCGACGTCAAATTCAACTGAGGCGTTGCGGACACCGGCAGTGTTGTGCGCGTAAAGTTTGAGATCGCTGTAGTGGGTTGTGGCCAGTGTTGTTATGCCCCGGTCGCGCAGGTTTTCGAGCAGAGCGGCGGCGAGGGCGGAACCTTCGTCGGGATCGGTGCCGGCGCCAAGTTCATCGAGAAGGACGAGGCTCTGGGGGTCGGCCTCTTCCAGAATGCTGATTATGTTGGTCATGTGACTTGAGAAGGTGCTCAAGTTTTGTTCGATTGACTGTTCGTCGCCGATGTCTGCATAGACGCCCTCGAAGACCGAAAGCGTACTGCCTTCATCGACGGGAATCATCAGGCCGGACTGGGCCATGAGGGTGAGGAGCCCTACTGTTTTCAGGGATACCGTCTTTCCGCCGGTGTTGGGGCCGGTAACGACCAGGATGTAGCAGTCGTTATCGAAATAGACGTCGATAGGAACGACGGAATCAGGGTCCAGAAGGGGGTGGCGGGCCTGGCGAAAGTTGAGGACGGAGCCAGGGTGTTGGATGGTGCGTTCTTCCCCGGTTTCCTCGTCGATTCCAGCGAAGATTTCAGTCCTGTTCTGCTGGAAAGGGACTATCTCCGGGGCGTTGGCCTCCAATTCGAGGGCATACTTGGCTTTGGCAAAAGTGAAGTCGAGCTGGGAAAGAACCTGCACGTTGCGGTTGATGTAGGGTCCTTCGTCGGCAACGAGATCCGAGAGTTCGGCGAGGATGCGGCGAACTTCCTTTTCCTCGTCAAGTTCAAGTTCCCGCACTGCATTGTTCTGCTCTACCACGGCCAGAGGTTCGATGAAGAATGTGGCGCCGCTTGCCGACTGGTCGTGGACGATGCCTTGTACCTGCGCCTTGTATTCGGAGCGCACGGGAATGACATAGCGGCCCTGGCGTTGCGTAACTATGGACTCCTGCAGAAACGGGATGATTTCCGTATTCTGAACGAGCCTGTCAAGCGTACTGAGAAGCCTGTCCTGGGCGACGCGTAACTGGGCCCGGATCCGGCCTAGCTCCGAGGATGCGCCGTCGACGACCTCGGCACGGTCGTTTATGCAGCGGCTGACTTCGCCGATGACGTGCTCACAGGGTTCGATGGAAAAAGCAATGTCGGCTAGACGCGGAAACTGGCGGTTCAGGCGGGTCAAGGTGTTGCGAAGTGTTCGTGCTCGCATCAGAGTGGTACGAATTTCAACCAGCTCGGTCGGAATCAGTATACTCCCACGCTCGGACTTTGCGACGAGCGCGCGCAGGTCGTAGACGCCTCCGAAGAAGATGTCGGTCTTCTGGTCGAGAAGGCGGCAGGCCTCGCCCGTCTGCTCCATCCAGTCGCTGATGGTGCGCAGGTCGTCGCTGGGAAGGAGTGAAGTGGCCAGTTCGACCCCGCCGTCGAAAGCGCAATACGCGGCCAGCCTGTTCAGAATCTTATCGTATTCGAGAACGCGAATCGTATGTGGATTCATGAAAAACCGTGGTTCAGCATCCGTGCAAACTTGGGCCGATCATATCACAGCGCGCACAGGGAATCCAAAGCATTTGGCGGCGGCTCAAGGCGGCGGCAGGGGTAGAGGCCATGTGTAATGCAGTGCCGCAGCGGTCAATAGGTTACCTGTCAGTTTTCTTCCAGCCGCAATAAAAGATATCCCAGCCGCCTTAACAGATTCTCCTTGCGGCGCCACTTCTGAAGAACCTTTACCCAGAGTTCCAGGTAGACGCGGGTGCCGACCATTTCTTCGATTTCCGGTCGGGCGGCTTGCCCGATTTTCTTGATCATGGAGCCCTTGCCGCCGAGTACGATGCCCTTCTGGCTGTGTCTCTCAACGTAAACTGTGGCGGCGATGTGGGTCATCTCCGGGCTGCGCTCGTTCCACTCCGTCACTGAGACGGCGAGGCTATGCGGGATTTCCTGCCGCAGGAAATGGAGCGCTTTTTCGCGAACGATTTCGGCAGCAATAAACCGCATTGACAGGTCGGTAACCTGTTCGCTCGGATAGTAGGGGGGGCCGGCAGGAAGCAACTCGGCCAGCGAGTCGACAAGATCATCCAAGCCATCTCCGTTTGCTGCGCTCAGGGTTAGCACAGGGACTGACTCCTGCCCGCCTTTCGCGCCATTGAGCCAGCTGAGGAGCGCCACGTACTCGCCTATTCGTTCCTCGACATTGACAGTACCAAGGTTGTCTACCTTGTTTGCCCCGAGCAGCAGGAAGGGCAACTCGCCAGCGGCTTCCAGCAACTCTTTGAGTCGCTCGACGATGAAATGGTCTTCGTCGGTTGGAGGCGCGCTGATGTCCACCAACCACAAGGTGACATCGGAATCGCCGGCGATGGCCTGTTCGGCGACGTTGACCATGTGTTTGCCAAGCTTGTTACGTGGTTGATGGATGCCAGGTGTATCGAGGAAGATGAACTGTGCGTCTTCGTCAGTGCGAATGCCAAGGATCTGGTCGCGGGTGGTCTGCGGTTTGTCGCTCGTTATTGCGATTTTCTGCCCGAGCAACTGATTCAACAGAGTCGACTTCCCGACATTGGGACGTCCAATCACGGCGATAAATCCGCTGCGAAATGACTCAGGGAATTCCTCGTTCCCGACTTCGGCTACTAATTCCGGCTTCATGTATTATCTCGCAGATGCGATCCCCAGCTGGCCTTGGGAAAACGTTCAATTCTGACGCGGCGCATTATAGCATAAACGACAAAATCCCAATCTGGTTCCAACAAGAGTTTCCATGGGGATAAGAGCAATTGCCGAGGTCAGTTTCCTGACGCGCAGCGCAGTACGCTTTCTTCAGGCGGGCCAGAATTTGCAGACCTCCTGCAGAAGGTAATTCAGGCTATTCGCGGGCAAAAGAGAAGGGAGGAGAGTGGATCGGACAGGACTCGAACCTGTAACCCAGGAGTTATGAGCTCCTTGCTCTGCCATTGAGCTACCGATCCAACTTTGAGACGAAGGGTTGAGAGCGGGTAGCGGGGATCGAACCCGCATCGTCGGCTTGGAAGGCCGGCGCTCTACCATTGAGCTATACCCGCAAGTCGGGGAGAGAGGATTTGAACCTCCGACCCCAGCGTCCCAAACGCTGTGCGCTGCCAGACTGCGCTACTCCCCGGTTCTGCAGGATACGATTATAGACCAGCACAGCTTAGAAATCAATAATTGCCTAGGAGCGTTGGCAAGAAGATCCCGGGCCGAAAGTTGAGCGCCCACTCGAAGCCCGCCTGTATTTGAGATCAGTTCGGAAGGTCAGGGGGCAGTTCTTCGAAGACGCGGAGGAGAGCATTCTGGCTGGCCGGCTAAGACCTATCCGGCACCTGTGCTACTACATAGCGCGGTCAACTCGTCACGTCTGCCACGCAGGTCCAACCAGTCAAGCACGGCGATGGCGCTCGTATATGAGGCGGCGGCGGCACACCACTCTTCGCCGTGAGCGAATACTTCGCCCTGCTCGACGTGCGCTCTCTGCAGAAGGAAGCGGACGTCCCGATAGTCGGGATCGACCAGATAGAGATCTACGAGGAGACCGATGACACGGGACCAGTCGGCGCCCCAGTAGGTCTTGACGTCGACGTAGTGGGCGGTCATGAAACGTTCTTCCCTGACAAGCGTATCATTCGGTTGCAGTTCCAGGGCCTTGTCGAAGAGTTGCACGGCCTCCTCGAGGTTCCCTTCGGCAATAACGGTTCTCGCCAATTCAATGTAGGAGACAAAGAGTCTCTGTTCCAGCTCCTCTCTCCTGTAATCGGGCTGGGTAGCCTGCACAAGAGTGAGACGCTGAATCGCCTCCTGCCAGCGGCTCTCGTCAAACAGGGCCACCGCCCTGGCCCACTCAATGTCAACCGGGCTGGGTTCGGCCTGCTCGTCCGGGACGACTTCGGTTGTATCGACCTGCTCTACAGCCAAAAGGGCGCCGCGGGCGGCCTCGTTACCGGGGTCGAACTCCAAGATTCTTTCGTAAACTATGCGGGCTTGTTCGTTCATGCCGGCGTCCAACATGTCGGATGCGCGTTGCAAGAGAATGGCGACCTGTTGCCGCGTCTGCGCCTCTCCGCGCCGGAGGCCGTCGCGATAGCCCAAGACGACCATGACGAGAATGCCAGCAATTGCCAGCCCTGTAGAGACCGTAACGACATACCAGAATGATGCCGGCAATGCTTGAAGGGATATCGGCGTGCCGCCGGTTTGGTGCTGGGTTTCCATAGGTGACGACTGTTTCAGGTGACAGCCCGTTTCAGAAGATGTGCCTTGTTAGTGACTTCCCAAGGCAATGAAATGTCGTCGCGTCCGAAGTGTCCATAGGCCGCCGTCTGCCTGTAGATCGGGCGGCGAAGCTTGAGGTCGCGGATGATCGCACCTGGCCGCAAATCGAAGTATTCGTCGATCAGTTTTTCGATCTGTTCATCGCTGACCTTGCCCGTGCCGAAGGTCTCGACGTTGACACTCAGTGGCTGGGCCACGCCGATGGCGTAGGCGAGCTGGATTTCGCAGCGGTCGGCGAGGCCGGCGGCGACGATGTTTTTGGCAACCCATCGGGCTGCGTAGGCACCGCTGCGGTCGACTTTGGTGCAGTCTTTGCCGCTGAAGGCGCCGCCACCGTGCCGGCCCATGCCGCCGTAGGTGTCGACGATAATTTTGCGACCGGTCAGGCCGGCGTCGCCCATCGGGCCGCCGACGACAAAGCGACCTGTCGGGTTTACAAAGATGAGCATGTCATCATCGACCAAATCCTCGGGCAGGACAGGTGTGATGCAATGTTCTATGACCTTGCGCCGGATTTCCATCTGGGAAACGTCTGGAAGGTGCTGCGTGCTTATCAGGACAGTGTGGATGCGTTTGGGCTTCCCGAAACTGTATTCCACTGTTACCTGTGACTTGCCGTCCGGGCACAGCCAGGGAAGATCGCCCCTCTTACGCAGGGTGGCGAGGCGGCGACTGAGTTTATGGGCCAGATAAATTGGCAAGGGCATCAACGAGTCGGTCTCATTGCAGGCGAAGCCGAACATCATGCCCTGGTCGCCTGCGCCGACCGACTCAATCTCATCCTCCTCGCTGTCCATTGTTTCATTCTTGAATTCCTGGGCCTTGTCCACGCCCTGCGCAATGTCCGACGACTGCGATGCAATGGCGACTTGCACGCCGCACGTGTCGGCATCGAATCCTTTGGCGCTGTTGTCAAATCCGATATCCTTGACCACTTTCCTTACGAGTTCATCATAGTTCACGGAGGCTTTGGTCGTGATTTCACCGAGAAGGATGACAAAGCCCGTCTTCACAGCCGCCTCACAAGCGATGCGCGCATCCGGGTCCTGGCACATGATGGCGTCGACGACGGCGTCGCTGATCTGATCGCACATCTTGTCGGGGTGCCCCTCCGTCACCGATTCGCTGGTAAAGAGAAGGGAGGGAGCGGTCATGAAGGTACTGCTCATTTGTTATTCTCCTGACTGCCGCCCGCCTGCCTGGGGGCGTAAGTCTCATTCGGCTGTGCCTAGAGTCCACTCGTTCAGGTAGGCCTCTTGTTCGGCTGTAAGTGTGTCGATTTCAACGCCCATGGCCGTGAGTTTGAGGGCAGCGATTTCCCGGTCGAGCTCTTCAGGCATATCGTAGACGTTGCCGCTCATTTCGCCGCTGTGATTTAGAAGGTACTCGGCGGCAAGGGCCTGGTTGGCGAAGCTCATGTCCATAACTGCGCTGGGGTGTCCTTCGGCGGCAGCCAGGTTTACGAGGCGGCCTTCGCCGGCGACGTAGATGCGGCGGCCGTCCTCCAACGTGTACTCGTCGAGAAAATCGCGCACGCGAGTAATTTTGGTGGACATCAGTTCTAGCGCCTTCATGTTGATCTCGACGTCGAAGTGGCCGCTATTGGCGAGAATGGCCCCATCCCGCATCAGCTCCATGTGATGGCGGTCGATCACGTTGATGTCGCCGGTGGCGGAACAGAATATGTGGCCGGCGGTGGCTGCCTGGGACATCGGAGCGACCTGGAAACCGTCCATTACTGCTTCGAGGGCGCGTAAGGGATCGACCTCGGTGACGATGACGTTAGCCCCCATGCCCTTGGCGCGCATGGCAATGCCTTTGCTGCACCAGCCGTAGCCGCCGACGACAAAGGTTTTGCCGGCCATGAGAACGTTGGTGGCGCGGATGATCCCGTCCAAAGTGCTCTGGCCGGTGCCGTAGCGGTTATCAAAGAAGTGCTTGGTCATGGCGTCGTTGACGGCGATTACGGGAAAGGCCAGTTTGCCCTGGGCGGCCATCGCCCTGAGGCGGATAACGCCGGTTGTGGTCTCCTCGGTTCCCCCCACGACGCCGTCGAGCAGGTTGCTGCGCTGGGTGTGGAGCATGGCGACGAGGTCCATGCCGTCGTCCATGGTCAGGTGGGGTTCTGTGTCAAGGGCGGCGTTGAGGTGGGCGTTGTACTGTGCAGTGGATTCACCTTTGATGGCGAAGACGGGCATTTCGTAGTAGGAGACGAGGGCGGCGGCGATGTCATCCTGGGTGCTGAGGGGATTGCTGGCGCAGAGTGCGATCTCGGCGCCGCCGGCTATGAGGATGCGCATCAGATTGGCAGTTTCGCTGGTGACGTGCATGGCGGCGGCCATGCGCACGCCTTCAAAGGGGCGTTCGCGGCGATATCGTTCTTCTAACAGGTCCAGCACTGGCATCTCTTTGGCTGCCCACTGCATGCGAAAGCGGCCGCGCTCGGCGAGATCGATGTCGGCTATATCGTAGTTTTGCTGTTGAACTGCGGTTGACATCTGCGGGCAAACTCCTATAGAAAGTGAAATTCATTTTGAACACAGAAACTGACTCTGAAATTGAAGCCATTCTGCCTCAATTCGCCAAGGACGACTGTTGGACCTTTCTGGCCAAACCTTCGATGAAATGGCAATGCACATCAAATCCTAGCTTCTCATAGATGGATTTGGCTACCAAATTCTGTTTGTCTACATTCAGCACAATTAGACTGAACCCGTCATCTTGCAGGGCGCGCGTAATGCTGGAAATGACCGCTTTACCGTAGCCCCGGCCGCGGCGTTCGGGCCTTGTGTAAATGTTGCCGATTGCCGCTACCCCTCTGGAGATAACCTGATCCAGAGAAACTGCGTTTCCGTTGGTCAGCTTCTGTGATTCAGTACGTAGGGAGACATGGGTTCCGCCGGCAGCAGCGAGAGTACCGTCTTCGTCGTCGATGCCGAAGTAGTATCCGTCATTGAGCTGGCCGGGATCAAAGGCGTCGGGAGCGTAGTCACCGCCCAGTCGATACAGGTCGATCAGACGGCCGGCGTCTGCCCGGTCGAGGCGGCGCGCCGGTGGGGCGGCAGACGGTACGGGTCTGCCAGGAGGGAGGGCCATGCGTACCATTTCTCGGGGCACAACCTGGTGATAATGCTGCTCAACTGCCGGCAGGTGCGATGGGAGGATGCTCAAGAACAGTTCGTCGGGAAGGTCGGCGCCTGTCAGGGCGGCGGCGACGCCTTCGATCGATCCGGTGGTCAACAGGACTGGCGGAACGAGACCGAAATACAGGAGTGCGAGTCCACTGGCGTCCGGCGCGACGAGCCAGCGGCAATGGCGGGCCAGGTCCGGGCGGAGGTCGGCGATGGCGTAGGCGTTCCAGACGGGATCCTGGGACAGTATGTCAAGAACGGGCCCTTCTACAGTGTGCGAGCAGCGCATTTCAGGCCGGTTCTCCCCAGAGCAGCTTTTCACCAAATGTTTCCTTGTAGCGGTGCGCAAAGTCCTGTTTTGTGAAGTTGTGATTTGTCGTTCCAAACTGCTCCAGTACGTAAGTAGCGCACAGTGAACCGACACGGCCGCACACGTCAATGGGCAGGCCGGCGCTGTGAGCGGCAAAATAGGCGCCGCGATAGGCGTCACCAGCGCCGGTGGGCTCGGCAACCTTTTGCGGCGGCGCTATCGGAATGTGGACCTCCTGGCCCTGGTGATAGATGAGGCTACCGGCACGGCCTTCGGTTACGATGAGCGTACCGACTTCCTGGAGAATCGTCGGTCTCGACCAGCCGGTCTTGTCTTCGATTACAGCCATTTCATAGTCGTTTACCATCAGCCAAGCGGCGCCGGGAATACTGCTGCGCAGGTCTTCTCCGCTGAGCCGGGCGGTCTGCTGGCTGGGGTCGTAGGCAAAAGGAATGCCCAGGTCCCGGCACTCAGCCGTGAGGTTAAGCATAGCCTGTGGATCATTGGGGCTGATGATGACGACATCGGCATCGGTCAGGCCCTGGTCGGCGAGGGAGAGATCGCGGGAGTCGCTCATGGCGCCGGCGTAAAAGTTGGCGATTTGGTTCTGCTCCTCGTCGGTGCTGACGAAGAAACTGGCGGTGAATTTGCTGGGGATTTCGACGACATGGTCGGTGTTGATTCCGTGCTGGTCCAGCCATGCCTTATAGTCGCCGAAGTCCTGACCTACTGTTCCGAAGAGGATGGGGTCGCCGCCGAGGAGTTTGAGAGAGTAGGCAATATTGGCGGCGGTCCCTCCGCGCTGGCGAACCATGTCCTCCACCAAGAAACTTACGCTCAGGCGAGTCAGTTTTTCGGAAATGATCTGGTCGGTAAACCGGCCAGGGAATGACATAAGGTAGTCATAGGCGATGGAGCCGGAAACTACGATTCTCATAGTGCACTCGTCAGTGGATTTGTCTGCGCTGACAACTGGCCGTCGCCGTCTTCCAGCTTTAGCATGACGGAGGCCTTCAGGTCTGATTCGGTGAAACCTTCGGTAGTACGCTCGACTCGCCATGCTTGAGCGCCGGCGCAAGATGATACGACTCGCGAGAGTTCGGCGCCAACGAAGTGGAGGCCAACACTGTTGTCGATTCCGTAGCCGTCCTTCATTTCGCCGGAAGCGATGAGTCGATGGTAACTGGGTCGGCGTTCGGGTTCACCGTCGAAATGAGGGGAGCTGCTGCCGGTCAGAAAGCCAAGGCAGTCAAGCGCAGTGAGTTTTCCCGGAATCGAATCGGTGAGGCCCTGCTCGAACCAGCAGATCGCGCCTGCACTGACTCCGGAGAGAACAGTTCCTTGTTGCCAAGCTTGGCGCAGAATGCGGTCTACTCCCCACTCCCGCCAGAGTGCGAGCATCGACTTCGTGTTGCCTCCGCCGACGTAGACAATGTCCTGTTCCAGGAGAAACGGGGAGATGCCGGCTGTGTGGGGCCTGAAGAGGGAAAGGTCAGACGGCAGAGCGTCGAGCTCCAGAAAGTGGCGGTAGAAGTTGGCAATATAAAAAGCATCCTCTCCGCTTCCCTGGTGCAAAAAGCAGATTCGAGGCCGTGCGGCGGGAACCTGGTCCAGAATGTACCGGCTCAAGGCCACGTCTTCTTCATTGCTTGTGATGCTGTGGCCCCCGAAAGCGATGATCTGGGGCAGGGCTCTACGATCGGCGGTCATGCGCTATAGGGTCTTGCGGGAATGTAAGTAGAAGGGCATCGGATCAGAGATTGTATGGTCGGTCGGCGGCAAATGGGAGGGCGACTAGGCCTGTGCGGAGGTGATCCACTGGACGGAACTTTCGGGCGTTTCGTGACAGAGCAGGTCATCAATGAGCGCGGAAGGCTCCTCTTCGACGACGAGCAGTCGTCTGTACCTATCGGCGATGAACCCCTGCTCTATCTGGTGGGCAAGCATCTGGCGCAGCGGATCGAAGAAGCCATTCACGTTAAGCAGGCCCATCGGTTTGTTGTGGATGCCAAGCTGGATCCAGGACATCGTCTCGAACAGCTCTTCCAGTGTGCCGATGCCCCCTGGCAAAGTGACAAACGCGTCGGCCAGCTCAGCCATGCGGGCTTTGCGCTGGTGCATGGTCTCTACGACCTCAAGATGCCCGATGGTTTCACCCGCTATCTCCTTTGCGGCGAGGGGTCCAGGGATAATACCGTAGACGGTTGCGCCGCCAGCGTGGGCGGCCCTGCTGACGGCTCCCATGAGTCCCAGATTGCCGCCACCATAGACAAGACCATAGCCCCTCCTGGCGATCTCCTCTCCCATTTTTGCTGCCTGAAGCGTGTATTCGCCGTCGACCCCGGAGCTGGAGCCGCAAAAGACGCAGATGCGTTCAAAGCGGCGCTGTTCGTTCATGGTTATCTTCTTTCAGACCTCTGCGCCTCGATGGCGGCCCGCCCCTTTTCTACGGCGTTGCTCAAGCTCTGGTCGAACGGGGGATAGCAGATGCCTTCCTCGGTAACGATTCCGGTCAAGTAGCGGTGGGGGGTAATGTCGAAGGCCGGGTTGTATACGGGTACGTCTGCGGGCGCGACTGCACGTGCCCCGACTTCAACGACTTCCTCGGATCCCCGCTCTTCGATCGGGATGTGGTCACCGTCGGGAAGGTCGAGGTCGACGGTACTGGTGGGGGCGACGCAGTAAACAGGGATGCCGTTTTCTCTGGCGACGACGGCGATTTTGTATGTGCCGATTTTGTTGGCGACATCGCCATTGGCAGCGACGCGGTCGGCGCCGAAGACGACGACATCGACCTGGCCGGTACGCATCAGGTGGCCGGCGGCGTTGTCGGCAATGAGATGCATGGGTACTTCGGCTCGCATCAGCTCCCAAGCGGTAAGACGGGCGCCTTGGAGGCGGGGCCGGGTCTCGTCCACCCAGACATGGATGTTTTTGCCCTGTTCCTGGCAGGCGTAGATAACGCCCAGAGCGGTGCCGAAGTCCACTGTTGCAAGTGACCCGGTGTTGCAGTGATGGAGTAGGTTTGCACCGTCGGGTACGACGGCGGCGCCATTGAAGCCCATGCGGCGATTTATCCTGACATCCTCACCGGCAAGCGCCTCGGCTTCAGCCAGGAGCGTCTCCCTCAAGTTGCCTGCACTACCGCGTTCGGAGGGCGTTTCCCGGGAGACCTGCTCGGCCAGATTGAGGAGCCGGCGAGTGGCCCAGCTCAGATTGACTGCCGTAGGCCTGGCTGCGTCCAGCGTCTCCTTTGCCTGCCGCAGGTCCTTGAGCAGGTCTCCGGCATCGGCAGCCTCGCTAAGGTGGGCGGCAAGGGCCATGCCGTAAGCGGCTGTGGCGCCAATGGCGGGCGCGCCCCTTACGTACATTTCTCTGATACTGCGCGCGACCTCGGGTACAGTAGCAAACTCGGCAATCACTTCTTCGCCGGGCAGCAACCGCTGGTCGATCATTTTCACTTTATCGTCCTGCCAGTAGACGGTGCGCATGTTCGGCACTCCCTTCGCCAAAATGAAACCCCTCCGGGTCGATCCAGAGGGGTTCTTGCACGCAGGGCATTCTCATCTATCGAGCCTCACCTGGCTCGTCGGAATTGGCACCTTCAGAGCAAACCCAACGGAACTGAGCGGAGATGACAGCCAGGGTGCAGAGCCTGCAATGCGTACCGCGGGCCATGCGGTCCAACGTGCCATCCACCGGTCAGCAACCGATAACCGGGACTCCGGCAGGTTGCCGGGGGATCATCGGGCCGGTCCCTCCCCCCACTCTGGATAAGAGAAGCAGATTTCTAAGGTTCCTCGGTAGACAGATTAGCACAGTGTGGTGCGCCGTGTCAAGAGGTGACGAAGTCACAGTCAGGGCGTTCGCGTCTCACTGGGAGAATTCTTTCGGGACATAGTCAGCTTTCCAACCGGGTCGTCTTCGTATGGCGGCTACACCGGTTCCGGGCTTTTTCCGTCTGCGTAAGAGGTTGAGGGCTATGCCGCGCAAAACTGTCAAGTTATGCTGCGCATGAAAGCTTCCGGGGCTGATGTGCGCATTTCATTCATCGTTAACCGTTAGTCTTGATGGTGGTTCACTGGCTTTCTCGTGTGTGCGTTGGACGAGAGTTTACGAGTGTTTACGAGTGTTTGCGTGATGTCTATACTACAGTACATGAAATCTGTTCGATGGGCTGTGATGAGGGATTCGCCGGCGCGCGTGGGCGCGTACGAGGTCAAACGACAGATGTACA
This sequence comes from Caldilineaceae bacterium, assembly GCA_026708085.1. Taxonomy (GTDB): domain Bacteria; phylum Chloroflexota; class Anaerolineae; order Caldilineales; family Caldilineaceae; genus Bin5. The sequence continues at coordinate 178,152 of JAPOVP010000049.1, read as the reverse complement.
AGAGTTGTGCATCCGGTGAAATGGTGGGTCGAGATTGGCCTCAAGTGTCGGGTCATGTCGGGTCAAGTCGGCAAAAGTCGGGCGAAGTCGGGTGAAGTCGGGCGAAATTTTTTTCTCTGGTTCTTGTTGTCGTTACGCTTTTGCATCAGTTTTTGCGCGTCCGGAGCCTGCTCCCGGTTCTGGCAAGTTCTCAAAGATGCTCATCCACTGCTCTAACAGGCGACAGATTCATGCCGGTGAGCTGGCGATGTGGGGCAGGGCGTCGGGTCCGGACGGTTTGGGTCGGGTTATGTCGGGTCAGAGCGGGCAGTTTTCCTTGTTTTGGTCTCCTGCGCTTGACTTCGAGCACGATCCCTCACTGTTTTCGTCGGGTTATGGGCAGTTCACAGACTTGCACGGGCCTTGCTTGGCCTTCAGATTCCCAGCTTGCGGGAGTCACAGCTTCATGATGACACGCTTTCAGCAATGCCAATTCGTAAGTGGTCTCAGGGCTATTATATCACTGTTTTTGAAGCGTTTGCCCTGTCATGAAGGGTGGATTCCAGATTTGGGGTGGAGGCAGTCTGGCGAGGGAATGATGCCGGGGACGGCAGGAATGGTTTGCTGCTTTTCATTAAGGCATAGGGCAGGAATAAGGCTTGACCCAACAGGAGGTCTGACAGAATTGGGGAGTTCGAGCGGGAGGCGAGGCGAGGGCAGGCACAAGGCCTGCCCTTACAGGGGGGTTGAGGGGACAGCGGCGTCCGGGCGGTTGACGGTACGAGGGCAGGCACAAGGCCTGCCCCTACGGGAGGGTTGAGGGGATTGGAGAGTTCGAGCGGTTGGCGAGGCGAGGGCAGGCACAAGGCCTGCCCCTGCAGGAGGGTTGAGGGGATTGGGGAGTCGGAGGGGGAGGCGATGCGAGGGCAGGTGCAAGGTCTGCCCCTACGGGGATTTGATGTGACTGGCGGGAGTGGTTTCGCGAAACTCTTTCGAATGGGCACGTGTCACTGATGTCTACACCAGGTCGTTTAGGCATGCTGTAGGACGGGGGGCGTTGCGGGGGCGGAGCCCCCGCACAAGGGAGGGCCGAAGGCCCGACCGCCCAACTACAGTAGTCAGTGGTCAGCAGTCAGTGGTCAGTGAACGCAAGGACTGGTGGGTGGCAGGTGCGAACAGGAGGAAGAGGAAGAATCACCTTTCGCCGCGCTGAATCATGATCGCCATTTGGCAGGTACTTTGCAGACACCATTTCTTGTATATCCTTCCGTCCCCAGTTCCTAGACTCTCTAAACTGCAAGCAGGTACACTTCGTGTGGATTCGAACGCCAATTCAGCCCAAGCAGGACGCCACAAGGTGGGGCCATCTGAATCTACGATGCCCGGATCCAATAAGCAGCGTTTTCGCCGAGAAAGTCAGGCCAGTGAGTTCGAAACCAACTGTCTGTGCGTACGTATTTGATAATAGGTGCAGAAACTGTAGAGGTCAACGGGCCCTTGGCACAAAGTCCGGAACTATGCCAGGATGCAGTCGCTGCATCTCTTTAGGGTTGTCAAAAATGTCTTGGGAATCGCTATGACTGAATCAGTTTTGTCGGCTCGCAGTCTATGTAAGCGGTATGGGGTCCACGTGGCTGTAGATGACCTGTCGTTTGAAGTTGGGCAGGGCGAGGCTTTCGGTTTGCTCGGTCCCAACGGAGCAGGGAAGACGAGCACGATCCGTATTCTGATGGATATCTTCAAGGCCGACTCTGGTGAGGTTGAACTGCTGGGCGGGAGGCCGGGAGAGAGCAGGGAACGGGTGGGTTATCTGCCGGAGGAACGAGGGCTGTATCGGGACCAGAGGGTGCTGGAGGTGCTGGTCTATCTGGGACGGCTCAAGGGCGTTGACGGTGCGACGGCTAGGGACAGGGCACTCGCGTTGTTGGAGAGAGTCGAACTGGGGGAATGGAGTGGCAAGCGGGTCAAAGAGTTGAGCAGAGGGATGCAGCAAAAGGTACAGTTTATTGCGTGCCTGATTCACGATCCGGAACTCCTGATTCTGGACGAACCCTTTCAAGGATTGGACCCGGTCAACGTTGAGATGATCAAAAGTTTAATGCGCTCACTGGTCAGCGAAGGGAAGACTATCGTGTTGAGCGCGCACCAGATGAACCTGGTCGAAGAACTCTGCGACCGCATTCTGCTAATAGACGAAGGTCGGGCCCTACTCTATGGTTCGCTGAAGGAGATCAAGCGGGACTTTGCGCCGAATTCTGTGCGAGTGCGGGCTGCGGAAATGCCATCTGATCTTCCAGGCGTGGTCGGCAGCGAACGTCAGGGCGAAGTCACACTGTTCACACTGGATGGGATCGGGGCACAGGAGTTTCTGGCGACGCTCGTGGAAAGAAACGTGGAAATAGAGAGTTTCCAGCGCGCAGCTGTTCCACTGAACGATATTTTCGTGGCAATGGTTCAAGGGAATGCGCAACCGGGGCGGTGAACTCTGACAGAACCTGGTTTGGCGCGTGTTCGGCAACTGTTTCGACATGCGCCCCGAGCGTTGCGGAAAGTTGGGGGATAGGTACAGGACTTGGGAACGATGAGGAAGGTCTTCACTATAGCGCTACATGAATACTGGATAAATGTTCGGCGGCCGGACTTCATTATCTTCACGTCGCTCGTACCGCTGCTGGGGATCGTCGCCCTGATCGTGAGTCTATTCTTCGGACGACAAGCCGGGGGGGCCATCGTTCGCATGTTTGACAGCGGCTCGGACGTCACTGCAGTTGTCGATCGATCGGGCGAGTTCACTCCTATACTGCCCCGCTTTGAAGAAGAATACGTCCACTACGGAGACGAGGCAGAAGCGCGGACAGCCCTTGAAAGCGGCGAACTGCAGAGGGTCGTAGTCGTGCCGGATACGTACCGGCAAGAAGGGGAAGTGACTGTTGTCACTGAGGGGAGCCGGTTTTCCGGGTCAGGGACGAGCGGACTACGGGCATTTTTCACTGCGCATCTGGTCGAGGAGATTGGAGACGAGACGCTGCAGGCGCGACTGATTGATCCCTATGACGCGCAGGTCGAGTATATCGGAGAACAGGCGCAGGCTTCCGGTGGTGTGGCCGGCGAAATTCTGTCATTTATCGTGCCGTTTCTGTTTGGCATCCTGCTGGCGGTAACCATTTTCGTTTCGTCCGGCTATCTCGTACGCAGCGTGGCCGAGGAGAAATCGAGCAGAGTGATCGAGATTGTCCTGTCTTCCGTGACGCCCCAGCAGCTCCTGGCGGGCAAGGTTGTTGGCCTGGGCGCGCTGGGGTTGACGCAGATTCTGGTTTGGATCGCGTCTGCGGCCGGACTGAGCGGCGGCCTGGTCGTGTTGGCGGGCATCATGCTTCCGCTGCTTATGCGTGTGGAGGTGTTCGGGCTGGCACTTGTGTTTTACATTCTGGGTTTCGGCGTCTACGCTGTGCTGATTGCCGCCATCGGCACGCTGGGATCCAGCTTTCAGGAGAGCCAACAGATAACCGGGATCTTCATTTTCATCGCGGCGATTCCGATGATGTTGACGGGCGTGATCATGACGAATCCGGATGCGATGGTGGTGCGTGTCCTTTCCTGGTTCCCGCTGACGGCGCCGACCACGATGATGCTGCGGCTGCCGCTGGCTGACGTGCCCTGGTTCGACGTAGCGGGAAGCATCATACTTCTCCTGATTACGATTCCGGTGGTCGTGTGGCTTGGGGCGAAGGTGTTCAGGCTGGGGATGCTGATGTACGGCAAGCGCCCCGGGATCCTGGAAATTGTACGGCTCCTGAAGCATGCGTGAAAGGTGAAACCGCAGGCAAGGGCAGGTGAGTGGGCTCAGGACGATGAGGCTCCCTTTTTCAAAGCCCGGATCAGGGTTTCGAGGTCGTCGGGGCTGTTGTAGGCCTGGACGGAGATGCGCACTCCGGGCTGACCGCCGTGCTGGCCGACGGGAATGATAATGCGGTCTTCCTCCCAGAGCCGCTGATAGGCTTCAATCTTGCCGGGAAGCAGGACGACCCGCATCTGCGCCCACATTGACTGAGGACTGATTGGGGGCAGGCCGGACATTTCAAGTATGCGCCGTTCGCTCTCCAGCAAGAGTTGGTGACAGGCCTGACGCACTTGCGGCCAGTCGTTCTGCTCCTGGAAGTCGATGGCGGCGGGCACGCTCAGGTAAGCGGCGGGGTCGATCGTTCCAACCGATGTGAAGTAGTCCTGGAACCGGGAATCCCCGGGCGCTTCCCGGTTCCATCCGTGGCTGACGACGAGGGGTTCGAGCAGGTCCTGTCGTTCGGGCCGGGCGTAGAGGAAGCCGGCCCCACGGGCGCTGCTGAGCCACTTGTGGCAGTTGCCGCCGTAGAAATCCGCCCCAATCTTTTCCATGTCCAGATCCAGATGACCGGGCGCATGGGCGCCGTCGACGACGGTGATGATTCCCGCGTCCCTGGCCCGCCGGCAGATTTCGGCGACGGGCAGAATCAGCGCGCTGGGCGAGGTAATGTGGCTCATGGCGATTACTTTGGTGCGCTCGTCGACACCGGTCCAGATCTGCTCGGCGACTGCGGCGGGATCTGTGACGGGAACAGCTATCTGCTGACTTACGAGCTCGGCACCGCTCTTCAGGCAGTTGAAGCGCCAGGCGCGATTGATTGCCCCGTACTCGTGATCTGTGGTCAGGACGACGTCGCCGGCGCGCAGTTCCAGAGAGCGGGTTACGATATTGAGGGCGTACGTAACGTTTGGTACGAATGTCAGATCGTCTGGCGCTGCGTTTATGAATGCGCCCAGCCTTTTCCTGGCATGGGACAGCAGGTCGGGAAGGCGTCCTCCCAGAAAGATGACGGGATTTGCCTCCAGTTCTTTCTGCCAGTGCTGATAGCTCTCGAAGACGGGTCGGGGCACGGCTCCGAAGCTGCCGTGATTGAGATAGACGACGCCGGGGTCGAGAAGGTATTGGTCTGCGAGTTGGGAGAGGGGCAGAGAGAGTGTCATTGACGCATTATCCTATCAATCCACATGGGCCAGTGCGACCCTCAGCTTCTCTGCATAGGGACGGCGCTGTGAAGGCGTGGTCAGGAATCTTTCCGCGGAGCGAGTGTAGAGTTCGTCACCGGCGTAGCGGGGGAATACGTGCTGGTGATAGTGCCACACGTCCTGATAACCGGCGGGTTCGTTGTGCTGACGCGTTGATAGGCCTTCGCAGCCGTAGGCCGCCTTCATCGCCAGCGCGATGCGGCGGCTGGCCTGGAAGATTTCGGTCCCGTATTCGTCCGGCAGATCGTAGATGTTTTCGTAATGGTCACAAGGGATGAGGATGACATGGCCAGGATTACGGGGCCACCAGTGGGAAGAGATGAAGCCGACTACAAGATTGGTGCGCAGCACAATGTCGGAGGCGACAGTGTATACGGTTTCGTGTTCTTGTCCGGAAGCAACCGTGCAGAAAGGGCAGAGATAGTTCGGGGGCGCGTGGTTGTACATTGGGGGGTCCTTTACAGTCTGTTCAGGCCTACAGTCTGTTCAGGCCGTCGTCGATGATCGGCGCTAATTCGCTCATCTGGGTGAGTGCTGCGGCAACCTGCTTGCCGAATCCCGTTTTCGTAAAGCGTACGGGAAGGCTCAACCGCTCGGTCAGGTTGGTGCGCGAGAATCGGGTCCCGTCAACTCCCCACCCATTCACTACCTCCTCCATTCTGTCAACGGTATGGGAGTTGAACTGTTCACGGTCAAAAAGATTCTTGTGGCAGACGTGCAGATCGACGGAAAGGGTCTTCGAGTCGAGGTTATCCTGTGTCAACCCGAACTCAAAGTGGATTCCGTCCAGGCCGTAGTTGTACCAGTTGCCTTTGGCGACCTGCATATAGATGCCGGCATGGTAGGGGCCGATGAAGGATGACCAGCCGCCGGTCTGGTACCAGTTCAGGTTACTCAACTGGCGCAGTACTCTCATGCACTGGGGGTGCTGGTCGATGAACAGTTGCCAGCTTGGGGAAAGGGTCGACATCGGTTTGCCTCCGACAACTTGATGGATTCAATGGGAGCGAACGAACAAGCCTGGTCAGGAAGACAGGCTTATTTCGATGTTAGTCTTGCAGCTGATCGAAAGGCTCCCCGGTCAATTCAACTGACAAGCGCCACAACTCCTGCGCCACTGCAGAGTCATAGGCTGTTTCTTTGGCCTGGTGCTTCACTGGAAACCCGCGCATCTGCATCCAACCGTCCGGCCCTGTGTAGTCGCCTCCGCTGACATCGTGCGCGGTGGCGGCGTACAGTTGCGGCAATGCGCCCTGCTCTGCACTCTGCGAGAAAAGCGCGTTCAGAATCCGCATAAGAATCAGTTCGATGGCGGACCCTTTCTCTTTCGCCGCGACATATTGCAGATTTGTCGCGGAAAAGCCAGGATGGGCGGAAACGCAGATCGTGCTGGCACCATTGGATTCGAGCCGGCGCTGCAGTTCGAGGGTGAAGAGGAGATTGGCCAACTTGCTCTGGGAATAGGCGCCGAAAGGGCTGTATTTTCGCTGACCGTGAAGATCGCTGAAGTTCATGCGGCCGCTACGGTGGGCCATGCTGCTGACGTTGACGATACGGCTGGCCGGCGTTTTCAGCAGGAGAGGAAGCAATGCGCCGGTCAGAGCAAAATGGCCGAGGTGATTGACGCCAAACTGCCGCTCAAATCCCTGTGTAGTCTCCTGACGCGGAATGGCCATGACGCCGGCATTGTTCATGAGGACGTGGAGGCTGTCCAGGCCGGACAGGAGGTTGTCAGCGCAGAGACGCACAGAGTCCAGGTCGGCCAGGTCGAGGGAGATGACCTCCAGCCGCGCGTCGGGGACAGCCTGAAGGATTTCCGCTCTGGCCTGATCGCCGCGCTGAGAGGAGCGGCTTGCCAGTAGAACGCGTGCCCCTTTTGCGGCCAGCATGCGGCAGGTGTGAAAGCCCAGGCCGCTGTTGCCGCCAGTAACCAAAACGGTGCGGCCGGTCTGATCGGGGATGTCAGTGCTGGACCATTTCTGTGACATTGGACTGATCTCGTCCGGATCGTGGATTCCAAGAGGAGGTAGTCGGCCCTCCTCCATCTGTTTGCGATGAGCCAGCTGGGAAACGATTCACTCTCTTGCAGTTTTTTCAAGTGACAACTTTATCTTAAACGCCGAACGTACCAAGGCCAATTTGCTCGCCCTGCATTGTGCGAAAAGAGGTAGTTGGATGACCCCTGGAGGCTTTCTTGAAGATGCCAACTATGGTAAATTGAAGCGGCTCTCGGGGCCGGCATAGCGGCAGAACCGTATATCTGCATCAGAAAAGGTGTATATCGCAGAGCTGGCAGAAGCAAGTGAAGGAGAGAGTCTTGCTAGTGGGGGAAGCCAAGCTTGCGGCGGAAACGTGGGTGCGCCGGGAAGGAGTTAAACTGCCCGGCCTGGAGGGGGCATACATTACCGGTTCGGTCACGACTCTCGATGACGAAAAGCCGCTGCCGGGAAGTTCCGACGTGGACGTTACGGTTGTGCTGGCGCAACCTCCGCCACGAAAACCTGGCAAGTTCAGTTACTGCGGCGTCTTGCTGGATGTGTCGTTTGAGGCGCCGGACAGGATTTTCTCAGCCGAGACTGTCCTTGGAGATCCTCATCTCGCGGGTGGGACCAGAGTGATGAAGATCGTTACCGATCCCTCGGGTCGCCTGGAGCGGTTGCAGAGGGAAGTAAGCGGGAGGTATGCCTCCAGGCTGTGGGTGCAGCGACGGTGCAAGGCGGCGGCGGCGACGGCTTCGGCCCGGTTACAAACGCCGAACAGGTCGGCGGCGCTGCACGAAAGGGTTACTGCCTGGCTGTTCGGGACCAGCCTGACGGCTCTCATTCTGCTACTGGCGGGACTACGGGCACCGACGGTCAGGCGCAGATACGTGGAGGTCCGTGACCTTCTCTTTGAACAAGACAGACCGGGATTTCACGAGCAATTGCTGCACCTTCTGGGGTGCGCCGATTGGAGCCGGAACCAGGCTTCTGGGCATTTGGAGGCGGTCGCCAGAGCGTTTGAACGGGCCAAATGCCTACCCAAAGAGGATTTTCCGTATGCAGGAGATATCAGTGCAGCGGCACGCAGGGTCGCCATCGGTGGCAGTCGGGAGCTGATTGAACAAGGGCATCATCGTGAAGCAGTATTCTGGATTGTTGCAACTTATTCACGCTGCCAGTGGATTCTCGCCTTCAACGGTTGCGACGACGTTGGAGACAGGCTGCAACAGGGCTACCTGTCGATGCTGAGCGACCTTGGGATCGCATCGGTCACTGATCTGGAGGCCCGCAGCAGGGAGGTCTTGGCGTTTTTGCCGAGAGTCATGGAAGAAGCAGAGGCAGTGATGGATACGACGCCTGAAATCGATCAAGGTAACCAGATTTGAAGCAATCAAGAGCCAGTGACCCGGAAGGGGAGGACCACCGCTGATGACACTACGTAACTGGTCTGAAAACATACGATTTGTGTCCGCACCCGTTCACGAGCCGCGGAGCGTTGAAGCGTTGCAGGAGATTGTCAGGGCCAGCCGTAAAGTGCGCGTGCTGGGCGCGCGCCATTCCTTCAATGACGCAGCGGCGATCGATGCACAGGTCGACGTTGACGGGACCCAGGAAGTGCATGAGGACCCTTCGGGGGCATACATTTCGCTGGAGCAGTTGAATGCGCCACTCGAGTTCGATCACGAGCGCGGTACAGTTACTTGCAACGGCGGCATCACGTACGGTGAACTGTGTACGCTCATGCACTCGGAAGGCGTCGCGCTGCACAATACGGCTTCACTTCCGCATATTACGGTGGCCGGTGCTTGTTCGACGGGTACGCATGGTTCAGGCGATGGGAACGGCAACCTGTCGACGGCGGTCGTCGGACTGGAGCTTGTGACTGGAGACGGTGAGCTGAAGTCACTAACACTTGAGGAAGACAGGGAGGTTTTCGAAGGATCGGTGGTAGCGCTGGGGGGGCTCGGGGTTGTGACGAGAATGACCCTGACGATGGAACCGGCTTATTCGATGCAGCAGTATGTCTACGAAGACCTGCCTTCGACCGAACTCTACGAAAACTTCGATGAAATCATGTCCGGCGCCTACAGCGTCAGTCTCTTCCCGGACTGGCAGGACGGAATGGTCAATCAGGTCTGGTTCAAGCATCGCACCGGCCCTTCAGGCAAGGGGAACGGTCAGGGAGCAACAGAACCGGATCCGGTCGACCTTGGGCTTCCCTCGGAAGTCTTCGGGGCAAAGGCGGCTTCCACCCACGTGCATCCGGTCCCTGACCTTTCGGCGGAGGGTCTGACGCTGCAGATGGGGATTCCGGGCGCGTGGCACGACAGGCTGCATCACTTTCAGATAGACAGCACGCCGGCTAGCGGCGACGAACTGCAGACCGAGTACTTCGTGCCGCGTGCGCATGCGGTGCCCGCGTTGCAGGCGGTGGAGGTCCTGCGTGACAGGTTCAGGTCGATGCTGTGGGTTTCGGAGATCCGCTCGGTCGCGGCCGACCGGCTGTGGCTGAGCCAGAGTTACGGCACGCCGACCATTGGCATTCACTTCTCCTGGAGAAAGAACTGGCCGGTGGTGCGCGAGGTGTTGCCGCTGGTTGAGGAGGCGCTCGCGCCTTTTAAGGTCCGTCCGCACTGGGGCAAGCTGTTTTCGATGTCGCCCAAGCAGGTGCAGGCGGCCTATCCCAGGATGGAGGACTTCAGGAGGTTGCTGGAGTCGACAGATCCCGAAAGCAAGTTTCGCAACGGGTACCTGGACCGTTTTGTGTTTGGGTAGTCGTTGGTAAGCCTTCCGCGCGAATGGCCAGCGGAAGGTCAGGCGCTTTTCAGTCCCTTGAGGAAGCGGGGCGCAACAAGGAATCGCAGCTCGCAGCTGCCCCAATGCAGTTGCCGCCAGCGGGCGATATCCACTTCGAAGTGGGCCAGTCCCGCGGTTGGGAAACGCAGGTTCATGCGGCCGTCGGTGCCGGCGCACAGGCCTGCGACCAGTTGGGCAGCGCCTGGGTTGTGGCCTATCAGGAGAATGTGATAGGCGCTGTCGTGCGTTTCCTGCAGAATATTCAACAGGGTATAGGGGGCGCCGGCGTAGATGCGGTCGTTCCAGCCGAAGTTGCGCTTGTAGCCGATCAGTTCGGCTACCCTCTCTGCCGTTTGGCGTGTGCGCAGCGCGGGTGAAGATACGATCCAGTCCGGCTTCTCAGTCACCGTCTGCAATATCCTGCAAACGCGCTGCAGTTGTCTGAAGCCGCTCTTGGCCAGAGGGCGGTCGATGTCCCCTCCGGAAACGCTCGTCGGTTTGGCTTTGGCGTGACGTAGTACGGTCAGGTAGCGAGTGTCCATGGCTTCGACAACTCCAATGTCAAAGGCAATGGCATACACAGGTGCCGTTGCAAGCGACAGTTTATTTTAGATTGAATTGTTCAGGGAAGTCAAGAGGGTTGAAAGCATGGGTGCACCCCGGATTTTGGGGAGGGAACAGTCTGGCGGGGAATCAATGCCAGCGGTGGCTGGCGATGTTTAGCGTCTTGGAGCGAGACGCAGTGCAGGCGCCAGGCCGGCCGTACGGTGGAGTCCGTCAGTTGGGGCGGGTGCGAGGGCAGGCACAAGGCCGGCACCTACGGGGAATACGTAGGACTGGGGGGACGTGGTCTGGCGAAACTCTTTCGACTGGGCACCTGATACGAATGTAGACACCAGGTCGGCGAGGCATGTTGTAGGAGAGGGGGCGTTGCGGGGGCGGAGCCCCCGCACAAGGGAGGGCCGAATAGGCCCGACCGCCCAGAAATGCGAGGAGAGAGTGAACAGGAGAGAAGAGAGAGAACTGCCTTTTCCTTTTTTGACAGAATGGATGGCGGGAATGGCTATGCTCCAACTCCTGCTGCCAGCTGTGTTGGAGAACTCGCCTAGACATAAGGATGCGTCTGAAAGCTTTCCGGTTTGCCCGCCTGCGGTCAGTAGCTATACTTGATGCATACAGTTGGTCAACTCCTTAATGGGTGAGCGGAAGGGAGTCAAGCATGGGGGAATGGAAACCCAGGATCGCCGTGGTCGGGGCCGGTGCGATGGGCTGTCTGTTTGGGGGACTGCTGTCCGAGGGCGGACTGGACGTGACCCTGATTGACGTGTGGCAAGAGCACGTCGACCTGATAAACCGGAACGGGCTGCGGATGCTCGGCTATGGAGGCGATCGAAGCATCTCCGTTCGGGCGACGACCGATCCGGGCGACATGGAATCTGTCGACGTCATGTTCGTTCAGTGCAAGGCTCCTTACACGAAGGACGCGGTCAGGAGGGTCCTGCATCTGCTGCGCGAAGACAGTGTCGCCATCAGCTTTCAGAATGGATTGGGAAACGAAGAGAACATTGGCAAAGTTACGGGCATGGAGCGCGTGCTGGGGGGCGTGACGGCCCAGGGCGCGGCGGTCGAAGGGCCTGGCGCTGTGCGCAACTTCGGTAATCTGCCGACGCATATCGGCGAGATGGGCGGAGGTATCAGCGAGAGGGCAGAGCGGATTGCGGCGGCGCTTGACCGGGCAGGTCTGCAGACTTCGGCGGTCGCGGACGTACGTCAGGCGATCTGGAAGAAGCTGCTGGCGAATATCGCAATCAGCCCGACTTCTGCAATTGCCAACATGACGATCAAGCAGGTTTTTGCCGTACCGGAATTGAGGGAGACCGCATTTGAAGCGCTGGACGAAGCAGTTGAGGTGGCGCGTGCCGAAGGCATTGACCTGAATGCGGCCGAGACCCGCGAGGTGATAAACCAGATCGCCGGGCCGGAAGGAACCGGCGACAACAAGTCCAGCCTCTGTGTGGATATCCTAAACCGCCGTCCGTGCGAAGTCGATGTCATCAGCGGTGCGGTGGTGAGGCTTGGCCGCGAACATGGCATTTCCACTCCAGTCAACAAGACACTGGTTGCAGCGATCAAGGCACTTGAAAGCCACTATCTGACCTGACGCCCGATGAGAAACAAGGTGATCGACGCCCATGAGGCTGCCGCGCTGGTCCCCGACGGCGCCACATTGGGCACTGTTGGCGGCGGCGGCGGTCTGGTAGAGGCCGACAGGCTGCTGGCGGCGGTGGAGGAACGCTTTCTCGCTACCGGAACTCCGAAGGGGTTGCGCGTCATTCACTCGCTCGGGATCGGTGATCGCGATCGACGCGGCCTTAACCGGCTGGCCTACGAGGGGCTGGTGCGCAAGGTAGTTGGCGGCCACTGGATTTGGTCGCCGCGGATGCAGGCGCTGGCGCGTGAGGAGAAGATCGAGGCTTACATTTTACCGGCGGGCGTTACGGCGCAGCTGATGCGGGAGATCGGCGCAGGCCGGCCCGGGTTGATTACGCACGTCGGCCTGGGGACTTTCGTCGACCCCCGCCAGGACGGCGGCCGAATGAACGGGTCGGCCCGGGATGAGCTGGTCGAGTTGATTGAGATTGAAGGCCGGACTTTACTGCGTTACAAGCCCTTTCCCGTGGATGTAGCGCTCCTGCGGGGCAGTTACGCGGACTTGGACGGCAACATCAGCATGGAGGAAGAGCCGGCCAATCTGGAAGCCTTTGCTATGGCACTCGCTGCTCACAACAGTGGCGGCGCGGTCGTTTTTCAGGTGCGGGGCCTGGTGGAGTCGGGCGGTATTCCGGCGCGCCAGGTGCGGATTCCGGGAGCGCTGGTAGACGCCGTGGTTGTCGAGCCCGAGCAGCCCCAGTGCCATGCCTTTTTCTATGACCCTTCGATTTCGGGGCAGCAGAAGGCGAAGGGGCATGTGGATGCAGGTCAAGGGAGGCCGGCGGCAGGGGACGAGCGTCCTGGTCCGAGGGCGGTTGTCGCGCATCGGGCCGCACGAGAACTTTACGATAACGCAGTGGTCAATTTCGGTTTCGGTATCCCCGACGGTGTGGCCAAGCTGGTGGCAGCGCGCGGCGAGACCGAGCGCTACTACCAGACGATCGAACACGGCACATACGGTGGCGAGCTTCTGGACGGCGTTCTCTTCGGCTTTGCCCGTAACGCCAGTTGCATGATCGACTCACCTTCGCAGTTCGACCTTTACGGCGGAGGCGGGCTGGACATTGCCTTCCTCGGCTTCGGCGAGATGGACAGGAAAGGAAACGTGAATGTCTCACGCCTGGGAGGAACGACGGTTGGGCCGGGCGGATTCATTGACATTGCACAGAACGCGCGTACCGTCGTGTTCTGCGGCACCTTTGAAGCCAAAGGGGTCGACTACGAAATCGGCGACAGGAGCATTGCCATTAGGCGCCACGGCCACATTCGCAAGTTGGTACATGAGGTCGATCAGATCACATTCAGCGGTCATCAGGCGATGGAGAGCGGGCAAAAAGTGCTTTGCATTACCGAGCGGGCCGTCTTTGAACTGACGCCGGCCGGCATGAGCCTGCGTGAAGTCGCACCGGGCATCGACATCAGGAAGGATGTGCTGGACCGGATGGGATTTGCTCCGATGGTACCTGCCGACGTGCCGCGGATGCCGTTTCTGGCGAACGGCTGAGAGTCGGGACCAGGGCCCATACGGGCACTTTTCCTTTGACGCACCGTCGAGAGAATCCTCACGGCCTTTGACAACTCAAACAGGAAAGAACGATAGTAAAATGACCGAGAATTCCACTTTGCCTCCGCCTCCCAGCATTGCCGATGTTCTGGCAGCTCAAAAGGTGCTGCGCCGTTATCTTGCCCCTACGCCTCTGTACAACTACCCTGTTCTCGACGCAGCCACGGGGGCGGAGGTCTGGGTGAAGCACGAGAACTACCAGCCCATTGGCGCCTTCAAGCTGCGCGGCGGCATTACTTTCATGGCGGGGCTGTCAGCTGAACAGCGCAGCAGGGGCGTTGTGACGGCTTCTACTGGCAATCATGGCCAGTCGGTGGCCTACGCGGCGCGTATGTTCGGCGCGAAGGCGGTGATCTCCGTTCCGGAGAATGCCAACCCGGTCAAACTGGAGGCGATGCGGGCAAATGGCGCTGACGTCCGCTTGAACGGCGCCGATTTTGAGCAGGCGAAAAAGCATGGAGAACGCATTGCAGACGAGGAAGGCATGCAGTTTGTATCGTCGGGGGACGAACCGGCCCTGATCGCGGGCGTGGCAACGCACACGCTGGAGATTTTGCAGGAGAAACCGGACATCGAGGCCATCATCGTGCCGGTCGGCGGAGGCAGCGGCGCGTCCGGCGCTTCCCTTGTCGCCAAGGGGCTCAACCCTGACATTCGCACGGTGGCCGTGTGCGCCGAGGCGTCACCGGCCGCCTATCTGGCGTGGCGGGACCGGGCCTGGCGGGAGGCTCCGAACCGGACAGAGGCAGAAGGGCTGGCGACGGGAGCGCCTTACATGCTGCCTCAGTCTATCCTGTGGGGCCTGCTGGATGACTTTGTCATGGTTTCGGAACGGGAGCTTTTCGCCGCTGTGCGCATGTATTTGGAAACGGCGAAAACCCTTGCCGAACCGGCGGGGGCTTCGCCGCTGGCTGCGCTCCTGCGACTGCGGGATGAACTGGCCGGAAAGAGGGTGGCGCTCATCCTCAGCGGGGGCAACATTTCTCCCCAGCAGTTACGCACCGTATTGGAGGCGTGAGGTTGTACTGAGGTTGATTTCATTTTACCTCTGTTGACGAGGTACTAGACTCCTCTGAAGACTCTTCCACGCCGTCGTCGTACGCCTGCAATAGCTGACGCAGCGCGTCCAAGTCCTGTCCTTCGATAAATCTGTGCAGGGTGCGGCTATTCTCCAGCAAGGTCTGCCCGAACTGGCTCTGAGCAAACATGCGCAGATCTTCCTCGAGCGGGTCTGTGATGCGGTGGTCGGAGACAATCCTGCCGTCCTGCATGCGCAGGATGCGTTGGGTCGCCTGAGCGACGCGGCGGTCGTGGGTAACGACCACTATAGTGGTTCCCTGGCTGCGGTTGAGATGGGCCAGCAGGGCAAGAATTTCATCGCTGCTCTGGCTGTCGAGCGCACCGCTCGGTTCGTCGGCAAGAATCAGGGCCGGACTGTTAGCGAGCGAACGGGCAATTGCCACGCGCTGGCGCTGGCCGCCAGAGAGCTGACCGGGAAGATGATCGCAGCGGTCTGCTAGGCCGACCAGCCCCATCAGATGCGCGGCCCGCTCTCTGCGCTCCCTGCGGCTGTTGATCTGGCCCTGCAGCGGGATTTCGACGTTTTCCTGCGCAGTCATGGTCGGCAGCAGATTGTGCAGCTGGAAAACGAAACCCACTGTCCTGGCGCGAAAACGGTCCACGTTTCTGAGTTTGGACAGATCCTCGCCTGCCACCCAGACAGTTCCTTCGGTCGGTTGATCGAGTGCGCCGAGCATGTTCAACAGCGTGCTCTTTCCGCACCCGCTCGGTCCCATAACGGCTACGAACTCACCAGCCTGCACTTCGACCGACAGGCGGTCGAGCGCGCGCACGGCTGTCTCTCCACTACCGTAAACTTTCGTCAGGTCTTCTACCCGGACGATGGG
Source organism: Caldilineaceae bacterium (assembly GCA_026708085.1). Lineage (GTDB taxonomy): Bacteria > Chloroflexota > Anaerolineae > Caldilineales > Caldilineaceae > Bin5. The sequence goes on along the minus strand of JAPOVP010000049.1, from coordinate 162,670 downwards.
TCCGTCCGATTTCTCGTGTTTCATTTCCGATGCGTGCGACACTGCTTTCCAGATGTCTGCCGGTTCCCGTTTCGAGTAATCCATCTTCGTCCCGGAAACGCTACTGAGGCGAGACGAGGATATTCACGAAGGCGGTCATGCCCCAACGCAGATTCTCGTCGAGCTGCGGGATATCGACGTGGACCGTGAAGTTGGTGCTTCCCCTGTCGCTGGTGCTAACCGGCGCGATGTGGGTTATGATGCCGTCGAAGATCTGGTCCGGCAGAGAGTCAAAGGTAACCTCGACCTCCTGGCCGCTCCGGAGTTGGACCACGTCGGTTTCTCGCAGGTCGGTTGTTTCGACGTGCATGCTTCCGGCATCCCCCAGGAGGACGAGTACCTGGCCGGCCGCCACAAGCTCGCCGCTGCGAACGAGAAGTGCGCCGACCTGGCCTGAAAAAGGCGCAACAATCTGTGACTGGGAAACATGGGCCTGGGCGCTGGCGAGTTGCGCCTTTGCCGTCCCGATGCGGGCCAGTGATACGGCGATGTCTTCGGGCGAGGCACCTTCCTTATGTCTGCGCAAGTTCGCCTGCGCGCTTGAGAGGGCAGCTTGCGCCGACAACACGCCGGCCTCGGCTGCGGGGATCTGGCTGGCGGCGACCGATACGCGGGAAAGAGCCTCTTGAATGCGTGAACGGGCGACGGCCAGCTGCTGTTCTGTGGCCCCCTGCGTAGCAACGGCGAACTCGGCCTGTGCTGCCTTCAGGGACTTGGTCGCCTGCTCCAACTGCAACGCCTCAAGGAGCGTGCTGCCAATGGTGGGATCGCCGCGCACTGCATTGTAGGCGGCCTGCGCATGGTCGAGGGCCGCCTGTGCGACTTCGACACGGGCGGCAGCAGCAGCGCGTTCGGCCCGGGTGGGACCGGCGGCCAGCTCATCGTGCAGTTCGCGGGCGATCTGAACTTCCACTTCGTAGAACTCGACATTTTTCTGCGTTTCAAGCAGCCTGCCGGCGGCCAAAGAGACCTGCGCTTCCGCGGTGGCTACGCCGGCTTCGGCGGCGGCAATTTCGGCTTCGCTGGCACCGGAGAGAAGCTTGGCGTGGGCTGCCTCGGCTTCTGCTACCGTCGCGGCCGAAATATCTACCTGGCTTATTGCAGCAGGATTCTCAAGTTGCACGAGCAGGTCTCCGGATTCGACCCAGTCGCCTTCCTTGACGGGCAGCGTCTGGACGATTCCCCCCTGCAGGGGAGCCAGATTTGCCCACACGATTGGCAGCAGTTTGCCCGACGCCCAGATAACGGAATCCAGTTCCGTGTCTACTTGTTCAGCAGACCCGACCCCGGCGTCTTCAGCCGAAGGTTCGCTTGTCTGCGGCAGAATAGAGGGGTCGACGTATGTTACGTAGGCCCAGCCCCCCGCGGCCAGGATTACGATCAATCCGAGGACAATCCAGACTCGTTTCATCTTACTCCTTGGTTACAAGCCAGGCATCAGCCGGCACTTGGAATCTGTCTGATGCACCGCGACTACTCATAGCGCAGCGCTTCGACCGGCTGCAGCTTGCTCGCCCGCCACGCGGGGTAGAATCCGCCTATGAGGCCGAGTACAATGGCCAGGCTGGCTGAAACTGCAAAGGTTCCGGGTTCCCACGCGGGACGTAACATTGCGCCGCCGGCCATGGGAATGGATGAGAGTCCCGTGAGCAACAGGACTGCGCCGACACTTCCCAGGAGAGCCGAAAGCAGGCACAGCAGAAGGCTTTCCTGCATGATCTGCGACAGGATGCGTTTTCCAGGCCAGCCCAAGGCTCGAAGCGTTCCGATCTCACGTGTGCGTTCGTAGATCGACATGATCATGGTATTGGCAACGACGATTCCGCCCACGATCAGTGCCAGCATTCCAATGGCGCCCGCGATCCCCTGCATGGAGGCAATATCGTCAGTACTTTGGGCAAATTCGCTGCTAATGCTGGCCCTGACTTTCGGGAAACGCTGGTTAATGGCTTCCTGGACGGGTAGGGCCATGGCGGGATCTTTGATGTCTACGAACAGGAAACTGACGTTACGTGGACGATTCAGTATTCTCTGCGATTCTCGCAATGCCAGGATTCCTCCGCCTTCCTCCCAGGCAACCCCTGTCTCGTAGATGCCAACGACTCTGTAGCGGTTGCTGTAGAGAGTCATCGTATCGCCCATTTCAAGGTCGTAGGAATCGGCTGCATTGCTGCCGATGATGATTTCAGACGGGCGCTGGACGCGCCTTCCTTCAAAGAGCTTGTAGTGATCCATTGCCGAGCTGTTGGGCTCCAGGCCGAAAATGAAGAAAAGAGGCAGTTCAGGCGTAAAGACGAAACCCAACACCATAGGACTAACGGATTCCACTTGAGGCATTCCCTGGATCTGGCGCATGACACGCTCGTCGACGCTACTAAGCGACAGGTCCGGTACGTCCCTTTGCATGACGGTAATGTTGCCCGGGCTGCCGGTTCCGGCCAGGTTGTTCATTTGGCCGATCAGGCCGGTGGTGAGGCCGCCCAGCATAACCAGCGTGCCGACACCGATGCCGATTCCTGCCGCGGCGAGGAGAGTACGATTGCGCCGCCGCCACAGGTTGCGGAAGCTTTGGTTACCGATCCGACTCAGAAGACCAGCTTTGAAGTCGGATGCCGTGCCGCCCTCATATGAGAGTGCTTCGACCGGCCGCAGCCCAGCGGCCCGCCAGGCCGGGTAGACTCCACCCACAAGTCCCAGTACCAGCGCTGTCGTAAAGCCCTGGGTGACAATTTCGGGTGTAAAGGTGCCCTGGAGCAGGACGCCCATTCCGGGGACTGTGCCCGCCAGTTTTGCCAAGCCGATCCCCATGAGAACCCCGACAATGCCTCCGAGCGCGCTCAGGGACATGGACTCGCCGAGGATCATCCACAGGATACGCCAGCGACTCCAACCCAGGGCTCGCAACGTGCCGATTTCGCGCGTGCGCTCGAGGACACTCATTACCATCGAGTTCATCATGCCGAGGCCGCCGATGAAAATAGCGATGGCGGCGATGCCCCAGGCGAATCCCTGCATCATCTGCTCATATTGCTGATTGCTTTCGCGTTCGCTGGTCTTGCTGATCTTTAGTTCCAGATGGAGAGCTTCGATTCGCTCAATCGTGGCGTCGGTGTTGTCGCCGCGGCGCAGCCCGATCTCGTAAAGGCTGACCTTGCGTTCGAACTGGGCCGCGGTCTGGGCGTCTTCCAGGGTGACGACGCCGCCGGATTCTTCGATGCCTTGGCCTGTCTCGTAGATGCCGACGACCCGGAATGGTGTTCCGTGTATGCGCAAGTTTTCGCCGACCGAGATATCGATCGATTCGGTTGCGCGCCTGCCGATCACCATCTGCCCGGGTCCGCTAACCGGCTTGCCTTCGACGATGCGATAGTGGTCCATGGCAGTGCTGCCGATCTCATAGCCAAAGAGGAGAAAGAAGGGAAGTCCTGGCGTCGTGACCCATGTGTACACGCCGGGTTCCACCCGTTCCACACCGGGTACGGCAAGCAGGCGCTCGCCGACCGTTTCGTCGAGGCTACTGAAGGCGGGATCCATGGCCTCGGCCTGTGTGATCAGCAAGTCATTGCTGCTGCCGCCGACAACCATGGCGAAATTCGAGGAGATTCCTTCGGCGATAGAGCCCAGCGCCACAACGGCGGCGACGCCAATGGCGATCCCCAGAAGGGTCAAGCCGCTTCTTACCGACCGTCGCGTCAGGTTCTTGAGTATCATATGAGGTCCAGGGTCCTCTGCCTGTCTGGACATCGCCCGCACGAATTCGACAGCGAAAATGGACTGCCGGCCTCCCCTGACCTGCCGAAGTCAGACAGGAAGGCAATGCACAGACACCATCTTATCAGACTGTGAGAATAACGGGCTGACGGCAAAATGTCAGAATCCTGACAATAGGCTCATTCGGCTGACGCGGGCACAACCTGGAGAAGTGCCGCCATGTCAGCTGCCAAAGCGTGTTCCTCTCCGGCAACTTCCACCAGCACGGGACCGTCAAATGGGGCTTGTTCGCGGAGAAAAACTTCGACGTTCAGGTGCAGCCCCAACTCGCCCAGATAGGCAAGCCGTTCCTTTTCCTGGCTCAAAACGCGCACGAGTCGATAGGCTCGTCCGGCTTCGGACTGGGAAAGAGGGTGACCTGGCGTGTGGCTGACCTCGCCGTTCTTGGAGGGAATCGGATCGCCGTGGGGATCCACTTTAGGGTAGCCGAGCGAGGCGGCAATTGCGTCTTCCAGCGCCTCGCTGATCACATGTTCGAGGCGCTCTGCCTCTTCATGAACGCTATCCCAGGGAATGTCCAACGTCTTGTGCAGAAAGAGTTCCAGCAAGCGGTGGTGGCGTAGAACCTCGAGAGCGACGCGCCGGCCGGTGGGAGTCAGCGCAACTGCCTGGTGCGGGCGGTAGATTACAAGGTCCATCTGGGCGAGCTTTTTCACCATATTGGTGGCAGAGGCCGGCGTAAAGCCGATGTACTCAGAGAGGACTGAATTGGTGACCTGTTCGCCGCGAGATTCCAGTATGTAAATGGCTTTCAGGTAATCTTCGTGATTGGAAGAAAGCGGATTGCTTATTTCGGAGGAGTAGTTTTTAGTCATGGCTAAATTGTACGTGCGCGGTCAGTCTTTGTCAAGTCCTTTTGTCTGACAGGTGGAGCCCATGACTGGTGTTCCGTCAGTCACGTGGGGATTCCAAGTCCGCGGAGAAAGAAATCGCATGTTTCTGTGTGCCTGGGAGGGAAAAGAGAAGGCACGAGGCCGCATCTGAACCAGGAGACAAAAAGGGGGCGCTGTGGCAATCTTTCCCCCGCGAGTGAGGCCCGTAATCCCGGCAGCCCTAGAAGGAGTTAGTTCGAGGTTGTGTCTGTCCGGCAATGTGTCTGACGGGACAATCGCGGGCCCAGAGCGAAGGGGGAGCAGGACCTAGATCTGCCCGAGACTGTGTTGCGTCCAGTCCATCAATGCCTGCTGCGTCCCGTAGTAGCGGGCTGCATCGGAGATGCCGTTCCGGAGGCGCGTCGCTGCGGTTTCGAGTAAGTCGATTGGGGCCGAAACATCTCCACCCGGCTGCATCGCGGCAGTGCCGTTCGACGACTCTGTTTCATCGCGCCGGTGGTACAAACCGTCGCCTTGCAGGGTCCAGGATTGACGGCGATCTTCCAGACAACAGTCGAGGATGCGCTGCAACTGTTCCTGCAAGGCGGGATCTTCCACGGGGACGATTGCTTCGACGCGGTCCAGGAGATTTCGAGACATCCAGTCGGCGCTACCGATAAAATAAAGTGGCTTACCACTGTTGATAAAGGAGTAAATGCGGTGGTGCTCCAGGAAGCGTCCGATAACGCTGATCACCTCGATGTTCTCGCTGATTCCTTCGATGCCAGGCTGGATACGGCAGTTGCCGCGCACGATCAGGCGGATGGGCACGCCCGCCTGGCTTGCTCGATAAAGGGCACGGACGACGACGGGGTCATCGAGCCCGTTCATTTTGGCGACGATGCCAGAGGGACGCCCAGCAAGCGCGTTGGCCGCCTCTGTATCGATCAGTTCCACGAATCTGTCCTGCATATTGACGGGGGCTACGAGGAGGCGGCGGAAGTGTCGCTGACGGCTGTATCCTGTGAGGAAATTGAAGAGGTCCATGAGGTCGGCACCAACTTCCGGGCGGGCGGTAAGCAGGCCGAGGTCGGTGTACAGACCCGCAGTCTTGGGGTTGTAGTTGCCGGTGCCAATGTGTGCATAGACTTGTAAGCCTTCCTCTTCCTCCCGGACTACCAGAGTCGTCTTAGTATGGGTCTTGAGACCGACCAATCCGTAGGCGACGTGTACTCCTGCATCTTCCAGAGTTCGCGCCCATTCAATGTTTCGCTCCTCGTCGAAGCGGGCCTTGAGCTCGACCAGGACTGCGACCTGTTTGCCCCGTTCTGCGGCTTGGATCAGGGCGCGCCCGACCGGGGAATCGGCGCTCGTACGGTAGAGGGTCTGTTTGATGGCCAGGACCTGCGGATCGCGTGCCGCAGCTTCGATAAAGGCCTGTGTGCTGGTTGCGAAACTGTGATAAGGATGGTGGACGAGGATATCGCCTTTGCGGATGATGGAAAAGATATCGGCAGGGCGGGTCTGGCTGCCGACACCGGAGAAGGCCGGATGAGTCTGCGGGGTCCATGGCTGGTTCTTGAGGTGGGGCAGGTTGACGTCTGTGAGCGGCAGAAGATCTGCGACGCCGAGAGGGCCTTCGTGGCGGTAGACATCAGTGTGGTGGAGCTCCATCTCCTGCATCAGGATGGCGCGAATGTCTTCGGGCATTGACTCGGCCACTTCCAGGCGGACGATAGGGGCAAATCGGCGTTCGCGCAGCTCCTCGCTGATCATTTCAAGGAGGTCGTCGGCTTCCTCTTCACTGCGGGCGATGTCGGCGTTACGGGTCACACGGAAAGGGTAGGCGGCTATCAAGTCCATTCCGGGAAAGAGGAGCTCCAGGTTATGGATAATCACCTGTTCCAGAGGAACGAAGTCCAGCGTGTCGTTGACGGTTACCCAACGCGCGCGGTTGGATGGCACTTTGACGCGCGCAAACCGGACTTCGCCGTTAACCGGGTCACGCATCTCAACGGCAAGACTAAGGCTCAGGTTGCTGATAAAGGGAAATGGGTGGCCGGGGTCCACGGCCAGCGGCGTGAGTATCGGGTAGATTTCCCTGCGGAAAAATTCGGCCAGCTCTTCTTGCTGGTCAGCTGGCAGCTCGTCGTAAGTGACGACTCGCATGCCTTCTTTGCGCAGACCAGGAAGGATTTCATTGAGAAGCGCGTGGGTCTGACACTGGACCATGGCGCGCACGTGGCGGGCTATCAGGCGGATCTGGTAGTCAGGGGTCCAGCCATGGAGGGTCAGGTTAGCAACACCGGCAGCCTGCTGACGTTTCAGACCACCGACCCGCTTGCGGAAGAATTCATCCAAATTGCTGCTGGTGATTGCGACAAACTTGAGCCGTTCGAGGAGCGGGTTGCGATCGTCCAGCGCTTCATAGAGGACGCGCCAGTTGAAGTCGAGCCAGCTGAGCTCCCGGTTGTAGACCGCCGGCGAATCGGTCAGTTCATCGATCGAGAAATGGGCAAGAGGCGTAGATAGGGGCGGGTAAGCGGAGGCGGGTGGCATGGTCGTATCTGAAGAAGGCTTCGCCTGCCAGTCGAAATCGGACCCCATACCCGTTTCATCTGCAGCATCGGTGATCAATTGCTCGACGGGAGGAGGGTTTTCGGCCTCTTCGTCCAAACGATAGGTATAACTGTTCATCAGTACCGCCTCCGACAAACTCTCCGATGTGCATTGGGCTGCAAGGCGCAGAAAGATTGCAACTATTCTAGGTAAAACCTGCTAAAATGTAAAGCCCGCTGGCAGGATGTGTATTGCCGAAGAGGTACTTTGTTCCGGCCAGATTGCCGGAATCAATTCATGAGGTGCTCCTCAAAGATCGATATCTGTTCATGCCAAGGCCTGCACTGCCGACGAACCTGGATTGGGCAATTGGGATTACTGGCTCAGGGCGTCGGATCTGAACGAGCATGGCAATGAACCCCGATGAAACTTCTGGGACAACACCCGCATTTGAGTGTCGGACATCGTGTACCGGAGGCATGAGTTGGAGCGTATTCTGAAATGACTGACAGCATATTTACGATACTCCTGTTTGTACCGATGTTCCTGATTGTACTAATGGCGAATCTGGCGGACAAGCAGAGGCTGGCCGGGGGCTCCGGGACAAAAGTTGCCGGGCTGACCTATGCCCTTCATTTGCTCATATTCGGAACTATTGCGGTCGGCGGTGCGGTACTACACGCCATCGCGATCAGCATGAGGACAAACGACGATCTCAGGGAGAGTTTTCTTGCATTCGCGGGAGGCGACGGAGGCGAGCAGGTTGAAGGCATTCTGCATGTACTGGAAAGACTCGACGTGTTGGGACTGGGCATCTGGGTGCCGGCTGCGGCCGCGCCGCTCTTTCTGCTGCCTGCCGTTCGCAGACTGCTGGCGGACGTAACACGAATCGATGCTAGAAGCACTGTTCACGCCGTCGCTGCTTCTTTCGTCATGCTGGTTGTGTTGAATCTGTCGGTGACGCTGGCGATAGGGTTGGATACGCTGGCGGATCTGTCGGAAGCCACTGAGACCGACGGAGGGACTCTCCTGGTATCGCTGTGGGTGCAGCAGATTACCTTTGCCCTATGGGCCGCTGTCGGCGTGGGCTGGTTGACGCGTCGAAAGTGGTTGCAGGCGCTCGAACGGCTCGGTCTGCTGGTGCCGCGGCCTGCTGAAGTCGCTGTCGGCATCGGGACGGGTCTGATATCTGTCGCTATTATCCTTGCACTCGAAATCGTTGCAGAGGCGGCGGGTTGGGGACTGGATGAGGATGTTCAGCGGCTGACCGAGGTGCTCATCGGGCCCCTGCTAGGGTCGATACCGGGAATTCTTACGCTGGGTCTGGCTGCAGGCATTGGCGAAGAAACGCTGTTTCGGGGTGCGTTGCAGCCGCGATTTGGTCTGTTGTTCACCAGTATTCTGTTTGCTTTGCTGCACAGCCAGTATGGGATCACCCTCTCTACACTTGCGGTCTTTATCGTCGGAATAATTCTGGGGCTGGTACGGAACCGATACAACACATCAACGTGCGTAATCGCACACGCGTCGTATAACATCACCTTGGGCATGATTGCCTACCTGTTTCCGCAGATGTTCTGAGCGCGAACCGACCCGTTTCTTCTTTTGACGCGGCGTGGCCGCGTAAGAAAGCGCTTGTCCGAATCGCCTGTCTGTGGTACCATAATTCGCGTCCCACTTAAGCGGTTTACAAAAGCGATTTAGTTCGTTGCGACCCGGCTCCTCAGGGTCATACAGTCGAGAATGCACATGGAAGAGTGGCGCCGTAACCTGTACGTGCTGTTCATGGTGCAGGTTCTCTCTGTAGCCGGCTTCAGCCTGGTCTATCCCTTCATGCCGCTCTATGTGGAGGAACTGGGCGTAACCACGAGAGGGTCGGTCGCGTTCTGGTCCGGTCTCGTGTTTTCGGCGCAGGCGGTGACCATGATGTTGTCGTCCCCTGTATGGGGGGCGGTGGCCGACCGCTATGGCCGTAAGCCAATGCTAATCCGGGCAACGATGGGCGGCGCAGTGATGGTGGCGCTGATGGGATTCGCCCAGAGCGCGGAACAACTGGTCCTGATTCGAACTCTCCAGGGTCTTTTGACCGGAATCGTTTCTGCCACCAGCGCGATGGTGGCGGCGACGGTGCCCAAGGAAAAGTCGGGAGAATCTCTTGGCCTGATCCAGACCGGTCTTTGGGTTGGTGCGGCGGTAGGGCCCCTGATTGGCGGTCTGGTAAGCGAGGCATTCGGCTATCGCGCCAGCTTCTGGTTTACGGGCGCGGCGCTTGCGTTGGCGGGCGTAGCAGTCATTTTCTGGGTGCAAGAGGACTTTGAACCTCCACCCGCCGAGAAACGCGTCAAGTTCTGGGAGAGCTATCGCAAATTGCTGCGCGCGCCCGACATGCCGTCATTGTATTGGGTCTCATTCTTGCAGAGCGTTGGCCGTTCGGTGACGATGCCGCTACTGGCATTCTTCTTTGTCGAACTGCTTTCTTCCAACGAAGGAGCCGCCGTGTTGTCGGGGCTGAGCATTGGCGCCAGGGCAGCGATCGGCTCCGTCAGTGCGGTCTACTTTGGGCGACTCAGCGACCGGGTAGGGCATGAGAAGGTGTTGACCGCAGGCGCCGTATTCGCCATTTTAGTATACCTTGTGCAGATGTTTGTGACCAATGCCTGGCAGTTGCTCTTTCTGCAGGCGCTGATCGGAGTCAGTGCCGGCTCGATCATGCCGGCTACGAGTGCCCTGCTGAACTTGCGCACACCACAGGGGGCGCACGGCACTACATTTGGTCTTAGCAACAGTGTCAGCGCCGCTGGACGAATGGTGGCGCCGATGCTAGGAGCGGCGGTTTTCCCTCTGATTGGAATGCGAGGCGTTTTTGGCGTTGTGACAGTTGTCTACATCGTCCTGGCGCTGGCCGGGCTATATGTGTGGCGCAAGAGCCCGGCTGGTGTCAGACTGAACGCGGCGACGAAGGCGGCCGGTGACTGACCGCCGGCACAGCGAAACACCCCACGGCAAGGCGCTCTCTGACAGCCTAAGGCATCCTCCACGCCGTGACCGGCAGTTGCCCGGTTTTCCTCTTTCGAGACCTTTGTTCAGGTAATTCAACCTGCCGCCATTACGTGGAGCCGATTACCCGGTCGTACAGTTCCTGCTGGCGATTCAAAGCGAGCGCGTAGGTGGCGCCGGCTTCTCTGTCGGGTAAGGCGGTGTGAACCGTGGGCGGGTCGGGCGGCAGTGGAAGGCCGAGGGCTTGCAAAGCAAGTATGGCGGCGCCGCGGCTGGTTGCTTCGTCCACATCAATAAGGTGCACGGGGGCCTGGAGGACGTCTGCCAGGATCTGACGCCACAGACTATTCTCCTGGAGGGCGCCGCCGCTGGCGACAATTACTGTACCTGGCGGCAAGAGAGGGCGGAGCCGATCATAGATGAGGCGGAAGCGCAGGGCGACGGCTTCGAAGGCTGCTCGGACGAAGTGAGTTGCAGTCGTTGCGGGCGAAATACCGCTTATCGTGAGGGCTGCTTCGGTCGCCCATCCGGGGGCTCGTTCGCCGCGAAGGAACGGGAGAACGGTCAGCCCATGTGCGTCGGGTGGAAGTGCGGCGGCGGCGGCCAGGAGGGCGCCAGTATCCTCCACAGCCAACGTTTCGTGTAGCCAAGAGAAGAGAGAGCCGCCGTCGGTCAATGACCCGCCGACCAGCCAGCGAGAGCTGTCGATAGGGTAGCTCCACAGGCCCGCGGGCGTCGGTTGCAGTCCCGCGCCTGCAGTCGCGTGTTCTGTGCGCCGAGAATCGTTAGGCAGCACGACTCTCATGGCGCCGGTAGTTCCGATCGTAAGAGCGATACGAGAGCTGTCCGAACAGCCGCTACCGAGGTTGGCACCGACGCCGTCGCCGACTGCCAGGAAGAAGGGCGTGTGTGCGAGCTCCGGCCACTTCGAGGCCCACGGTTCGGCCAGCCCCACAGCCGATTTCGTATAGTCAAGAATAGCTGGCAGCTGCACAGAATCAATGTTTAACCTCGCAACCAGTGTTTCATCCCAAGTCAACGAATGTCGATTGAGCATGCCGGTCCAGCCCACTTCGCTGTTGCTGACGGGAGAGCTAGACTGGCCGCGCCAGCGGGCGAGAATACTGGCTGCGAGCGTTTGCCAGCGTGCGACCTGTCTGACGAGATCCGCTTGTTCCGCTGTCAGGCGAAGCAGTTGGGCGGGCGCGTAGGCGGTGTGAATCGGTGTTCCCGTGCGCTGCCAAGTTTCTTCGAGACTGCCTTGATGCAGCAGTTCCTGGCGCAGGCTGTCGGCGTATGGCCCGCTGCGGGCATCGGAGTATGTGTAGACCGGCGTGACCGGAATGCCGGTGGAGTCGACACCGAGCCAGCTCATGGCAAAACTGGTCCAGGCGGCCGCGATGAAGTTGGCATTTCCTGTCAGCTGCCGGACACGTGCGAGGCAGCCGCTGACGACCTGCTCTGTCTGTTCGGTGAGGACTTGCGGATCGAAGGTGCCGTCAAAGGACTGCTCAGTGTTGCGGAACTCTGTCGACTCCTCGACCCTTGTGGCATCCAGGCGATAGGCGGACGCTCTTACCGAGGAGCTTCCCAGATCGACGGCAAGGATGAGTTCCTTCTCTGCAGATTCCAGGAGTGGGCTGGCGCCGATTTCAGTTTCCTGCGAATTCGCGTCGGCCATTGTGCCTTTCTTTCACGGAGAGCTACTCTTCTGCAGCGGCGGGACCATCAGGCTTTTGCGGTTCGTCAGCTCTGGTAAGCGCAGCGAGGTCGTCGTGGGCGAGGACGAATTGGTCCGAGCGACTCGTGCGATAGGCGGCCCTGGCCATGGTAGTTGTTGCAATCGGGGCGGTCACAAAGAAGAGGATGATCAGAGCGACCATGCGGAGCATTTGCCCTTCGGCAAGGAAGTGGAGGCCGGTGGCAAGAAGCAGGCAAGTGATGCCGAGCGTCGCGGCGATACCGGCGGCGTGCATGCGTGTCAGTACGTCGGGAAGCCGCAGAATGCCAACTGCGCTTACGAGAAGAAAAAACGTTCCGACCGCGCCGAGCAAGACTACGATTAGGTTTACCAGGTTTGGGTCCATAACTGCACCTCGCCAAAGAGACAGGACGGCGGCATCTATTCGTCTTCCTCAGACTGCCGTTCCAGCCATCTTGAGTGGGGAAAACGTTCCAATGCGCGGGCAAACATCATCGTCCCCAGGAAGCCTAGCACAGCTGTTACAATTGCTCCCTCCAACAGAACGTAGGAGTGGCTGTTCACTGCAAACAGGACGAAAATGCCAACGGCGTGGATGGAAATGAGGTCAAAGGCTACCGTTCTGTCAGGCAGATTCGGCCCGCGCAAGAGCCTCCCAAAGCACAGCAGCAGTGAAACAGAGAGCAAGGTCATAAGAACCAACAGGCTCAGTTGGAAAAGTTCACTGTTCAACTTCGTCCTCCAGTTCTAGATATCGGCAAGGTCCAACTCAACGATCAGGCGTCGCAACTGCAGGAGAGGAAGTTCAAAGTTCCGCTTAATGTCCGCACGGAATGCCGTTGGGTCGTCAATGTCGATGGCATGAACGAGCAGAGCTGCCTCCCCTCTCCTGCGATGACCTGCTTCGCGGTAAGGAAGTTGCGAAGGGCCATCCTCGGGCTGCACGCGCAGATCACCACTCTCGGCATCCATTCCAATTGAGTCCTCCTCCGTTTCGCCGTAGGGCCAAAGCTGACCGGATACATCCTCACCCAAGTCAACACTGAGCGTGCCCGGCGTCAATGTGATGACGGTTGCCAGAACAGTGATGTCAAACGGATTGGTCAGGTCCAGCGGGACAGCGACTATACCCGAACGCAGGCGAGTCGGCATGCCAACGGCGCCTGCGAGTACTTTGGCCGCCAATCGCAAATTGCTCTGCAGGATAGCCCAAAGGACGTATGCTCCGAAACGGGCGGCCCTATAGGTGTAGAGGCCATACTTCCGCTGCACGATCGACAGAAGCACAAAGCCAAAGGCAAAGCCGATCAAAAGGTTTCTCAATGTATAGTCGCTGTTGAGAATCGGCCACAGCATTGAAATGAATAGATTCAAGACCAGGAGTCGCTGCATGGCGGGGCTCTTAACTCCCCATGCTCGAGAATCGTACAGATTTACTTGCAATCAAGGCGACTGGCTCCAATGGTGTACATTTCAACGCGAGACTAACAGAGTGGGAGGCGCAGAATCGATCAGTCCTGCCGGGACGTTCGGCGCGACTGGAGAGTACGGCACATAGGTACCTCTGACGGGGAGCGTCGAGATATGGGCCACGGGCGACACTGCTTCGATGTAAGCCTGACGGTCAAGAGCTTGATCGGCGACCTGCATCGACAGCCGGAGGGCAGGTTCACCCCAAACGCCGAGAACCAGGCTCAAAAGTACGAGCATGGCCACTGGAGTCAACATCAACTGCTGCCGGGCTCTGCTCTGCAGGATTCGGGAAGGAACCCGGCTCGGACGGCTGTAATCCCCCCAGAATGACTCGCGCCACAGACGCATCATGTTGATCATGGTCAGCAGGCTGGCAAAAATGCTTATGCCGGAAACAAACCAATGACGTGTGTCAAGAGTAATCTGCAGAAGGCTGAGTTTACTTACGAAACCGCTGAAAGGCGGGACTCCCGCCAGTGAAATCGCGGCCATGAAAAAGAGAAAGGCCAGAAGAGGTTGTCGGGTGACCAGCCCACCGATAGAAGCGAGTCGATCACTGCCCATGTATAGCTCTACGGCTCCCCCCGCCATTATGAGGGCGGTCTTGATGATCATGTGGTGGCAGAGATAGATAATGGCCGCGCCCAGGCCAAACCCTATAGCGAGGTTGTTTCCACTCAGGGCAACAGCCAGACCCATCAACATGAATCCAACGTGACTTATGATATGGAAACTAAGCACGCGGCGGAGACCGGGCTGGGCCAGCGCTCCAAGCGCGCCTACGAGCATCGTCGCCCCGGCAATGGTCAGGAGCGTAGGCTGCCAACTCAGTAACAGTTCAGGGAAGAAGAGCGTGAAGCTGCGAAAAAGCGTGTAGACGCCAACCTTGGTCAACAGGCCGCCAAACAGTGCTGTAACCGCAGGCGGAGGCGTGTGGTAACTAGCGGGAAGCCAGAAAAAGAGGGGGAAAATCGCTGCCTTGCTCCCGAAACCGACCAGAAGCAGTCCGGCGAAAACGGTGCGGACTGCGGGAGAAGCAAGCGGCAACCGTTCCGCGATCTGGGCCATATTCAGGGTGCCAAGCGTGCCATAAGCTATTCCGGCAGCGACCAGAAATACGGTCGACGCGAGAAGGTTGAGTACGACATAGCGAATGCCGCTGTTGGTCTGGGCCGGCTGGGCGCCTATTGTCAACAAAACAAAGCTAGCCATCAGGAGGACTTCAAAGAATACGTAAAGATTGAAGAGATCTCCGGCCAGGAACGCGCCGTTTACGCCGGCGAGAAGGAACAGATATAGTGGATGAAACCCCATGCGGGCGCGATGGTAGTCGATGGTTGCCACGGCGAATGGATAGACGGCCAAGGCGACGAGAGCCGTCAGCAGCAGAAGCGTTGCTGAGAGTCCATCCGCGTATACGGTAATACCGAAGGGGGCCTCCCATGCCCCGAGCTGCAGAACGAATCTCTCACCCAGGCCCGCGGTAGCCTGGAAGAGTAACGCTGCCACGGCAAGGTTTATGCAAAGGGCCAGTGTCGTCAGTGCGATCTGATGACGTATCAGTGTCCGTCCACCCCACCTGGCAAACAGAAGAATGAGAGCGGCAGTAAGAAGAGGTGCGGCGACAGGGACGGCCAGCAGGTTCGCGCTTAAGGCCATTGGTATTGATCCTCTTCCATCGCGATAGATTCATCCTGTTCCGATGCCGGCAACTGCGGAATGCCAGTCAGAAGATCGTCGGTGTCGTAGACTTCGTCTACTTCGAAGGCAAGCCAATCGTACTCGTGTGTGTCAGAAGAATCGGAAAAATCAAAGGGATCCCCTTCCCTCAGGAGTGGAACAAACTCGCCATGGACGTAGTCGGTCTGCGTGACGGTATGGCGGCGGTTCACGAGTACGATGACGAATGCGGTAATGCCAAAACTGATGACAATTGCCGTCAAGATCAGGGCCTGGGGCAATGGATCTGCGGGCAGACTCCGCGTAATGGTCTCAGCGTAGTCAGCCTTGTTGAGAAAAACTGGAGGACGGCCCTCGACGAGCCTGCCTGACCCAAAGAGGAGGAGATTGACCCCATGACTCAGCAGTGCCAGTCCGAGGATGAGCTTGATCTGTCCTCGTCGCAAGATGAGGTAGGCTCCGGAGGCAAATAGGCTACCAACTGCAATTGCCAGGAGTAAAGAGATCATGAGATTGCCCCGCGTTTGGTCTCGACGCTCAAGTCCGGCGTATCGAGGGAGGAATCGTCTAAATGATCTGGTGGAGTCGAGTCAATGCGCAGGCGACCGGCTGTTTCAGAAACACGGCTGAGGCCAAGAAGGTAGGAAGTTGCGAAGCTTACTACGACCAGAAAGACGCCCAGATCGAAGATAATCGGCGTACCAATTTTGAGATAACCAAGAAGAGGAAGGGCCAGACTGAACCATACGCCTTCGAAGAAGGACCCTTTCAGCAAACCAGTGATACCGGGAATGACGGCCAAAGCCAGACCCAGGCCGATTCCGCTGTTCAGGTAGGGTCCAATAGTACGTCTGACTCTGACGTGACCGCGGCTCAGGATCTGAAGCTGAAAGGCACTCGCCGCCATCAGTCCGGCGATGAAGCCCCCACCGGGCAGGTTATGGCCGCGAAAGAGAAGAAAGAGGGCCAGCAAGAGGAGGACGGGAGTCAGTGTTCGATTCAAGAGACGCAGATAAAGTTCAGGCATAAGGACCACATACAGGATTCAAATCTGTGCCTTTACTTCTCACCAGCTTTAACAGGTGACTTGGCACTCGACGTTTCTCTTTCGCCTATTGGATGGACAGACCGGCTTTCAGCGTGTTCCGGGTCCCTTCGTCGCGACAACGGCGAAGGCAGGTTTACACGCGGGGCATTCAACAGGGCGTACCCACCGAGAGCCGCCAGCGCAAGAACAGTGATTTCCCCCATCGTGTCGAAGGCACGAAAGTCGACCAGGATTACATTTACAACGTTGGAACCGTGGCCACCGGGCACCGCATTGTGCAGAAAGTAGCCGCTGATGGACTGTGCGGCCTGCATTGCGTCGCTGGAATTGAAGAGGACGAGGAAAAAGCCGAAAGCACCTGCTGCCAGCGCCACAAGAACGTTGCGCGCCTGTTTCTGTTTCTGCATGGGGGGCCGGATATCAGGTGGGAGCTTCGTGAAAACGATGACGAGCAGAACGACTGTCAGTACTTCGATCAGGAGTTGAGTAAGAGCCAGGTCCGGCGCGCTGAAGAACACGTAAAAGAGGGTAACTGATACGCCGACGACGCCCAGGCTCACGATAGCGCCCAAGCTAGTTCTGATACGCACGGTGACGTAGGCAGATACTACCAAAATGAGTATCAGAATAGTTTCGGGGGCGCCAGGCAACACATCGTTCCAAGGCAAGATGTCGGAAAGCTCAACCTGGCGCAGGGCGACGGCAACAGGAACGAATGCGGCTAGAAACACGATTGCCGCTTGTGTGGCAAGGGTATAGCCCTGGGAGAAGCGGGCCGTAATCTGGCCCATAGCGTAAATGCCGTCGAGGATGTTCTGAAATACCACGACGCCGCGCAGGCTTTCAGGAAGGCTGGCCAAAGCGCGGCGCAGGTAAGACCTGTTCAAGAAGAGCCAAAAGCCGGCGGCGATTGCAAGCAGGCTTGTCAGAAACACCGGAGAAAAGCCATGCCAGAGTGCAACGTGCTTGTGAACAGGTGCTCCGGCTATTGAAGCAGCTGCAGACGAAAAGAGTGCGTCGAGGAGACCCAAAACAAATGGGGCAAGAGTGCCGCACGCTACAAGGACGAGGGGCGCGGCAACGAAAGGGGGCGGCGGAGCATGGTGAACGTGCGTCTCTTCAGCCGGACCGCCGCTCTCCTCGAGTGGAGCTCCGACTTCGGTGTTCGTTTCAGGCCGCAAAAAGGCTTCCCACATGAGTGTCAGACTGTAGTTGACGAAAAAAGCCCCGGCGACGGCCGCGGCGCCGAATGCGATCCATCCCGTCAGGGCGCCATGCTCGGCCGATGCGAAGAATGACTCCAGCAGGGCCTCTTTGGCTACGAAACCGAATAGCGGAGGAAAGCCAGCCATAGATAGGACTGCAAGTAGTGCAACCCACGTGGTAACGGGGAGTGACCGTCTGAGGCCGGCAAGCTTTCTCAGGTCCCTGACGCCTGTCGCGTGGTCCACGATGCCGGCCACCAGAAAAAGAGGGCCCTTATAGAGTGCGTGCGAAAGTATGCCGACGACGACGGCCAGGAGGGCAGCCTCGCTGCGGAAGGCCAGCAGCGTTGTGAGGACGCCTAGCTGGCTGACGGTGGCGTAGGCCAGCAGGGCTTTCATGTCCCAATGGCGCACGGCGGAGACGGCACCAACCAGCATGGTGACGGCGCCAAAGGAGACCAGCCCCCACAGCCACATTGGATGATCGCTGAGGGCGGGGTGCAGGCGAGCAAGGAGGTAGATGCCTGCTTTGACCATGGTGGCGGAATGCAGGTATGCGCTGGCCGGCGTTGGTGCGGCCATAGCGCCCGGGAGCCACCAGTGAAACGGAAACTGGGCTGACTTTGTGAAAGCGCCGAGAAGAATCAGGATAAGGATTGCGGGATATAGGTCGAGTTCTGTCAGTCCGGGGCGTGTCACTATTTCGCTGATGGTGTATGTACCGCTCTGCTGCCCCAGTAGAATCATGCCAGCGATCAGGGCCAGGCCGCCGCCGGCGGTGACGATAAATGCGTTGCGGGCGCCGCCCCTGGCAACGGCAGATTGATGAGAGTATGCGATGAGAAGATAGCTGGTTACGCTTGTCCCTTCCCAAAAAACGAAGAGAGTCAGAAGATTGTCGGCCCAAACCAGGCCCAACATCGAGGCCATAAAGGCGAAGAGAGTCAGGTAGAAGTATCCCTGGCGTTCATCGCTTTCGAAATAGTAATGCGTGTACAGGGCGACAGCGGCGCCGATGCCGGAAATGATAAGCCCGAAGAGCAGGGAAAGGCCGTCCAGGCGGAATGAGAGTTCCAGGTCCAGGGTTTCGATCCAGCGATACTGTTCGGTAATGATGGCACTGTTATGCAGAAGGCCGTTGTCGCCGTGCGTCGTTGCGTCAATGCCAGTCAAAGAGGGAAGCGCGGCTGCCACCTGCCAAACGGTGACGGCCAATGGAGGCATTGCAGAGAGCCAGCCAGCCCAAGCGCGCTGGTGGGGGCGAATCCAATAGAGGATTACACCGCTGATGATAATGAGTGAAATGGATGCCGCTAACATTGATGCTTCATTCGGTTAGTAACCAACTACCGCTTTACCGGACCCATAAGTCAGACCAGCGGACAACTCTTAGACCCTTCCCAAACTCTGCCAGTGCGACTTCCACAATTGAAATCAACATAACTAAAAAGCGTAAGAGGGCCCCGTTCCTTTCGCTCCAGAACGTCTGGCGCATTGTCACAGCACCGTGCGCCTTGACAACAGAACAGAAACGGGCCAGTTCGATGCGGTGCGATCAGATGCGTCGGTGTCCTCGGGATTCACAATGAAGGGGGAACAGCGGTCCGAATGCGGTGGTACTCAGGAGAATCAAGTGTCGGTCCGGGCAGATACACAGTGCCTGCCATCAACTGGATGGATCCGTGACTCGACTCCGAAAGGAACGAATTTCGCCTATTTTTTACCACAGTTGCAACAGCCTCCCTAACTTAAGGATGCCCTGTTTTGCGGTGCCATTCTGTGCTCCCGCCTAAGAGACGCAGGATACACGCCTAAAGTTTCGCGTTTCTCCCTTAAGAAGAGGAGGTCTTCTCAGATTTTTGCGCAGACAGAAGATGCCAGTAGAAAAGTCCTGTCATCTGCCCTACTCTTTTTCGCCGCCAGTCCGGCGGCTCGTTGCCTGAAAAAGCCCGCCGGTCGGAGCGTTCGGAGACTCACGCGTGGCATTCACGGGTCATGGGTAATACAGTATCTGGCGTTGGAATTCCCTTGCGCCGGGAAAACTGGCCAGACTTTTCGGCTAATCCAGAGGCCTACCAAGCAGCAGAGGAAACGAGGCGTTGTGTGGCGGAAGGACGTGACGGCAAAGCCGCCGTGAACGAGCAAGTCTAGACGTTGAGAGGTGGCGAAACGGCGGCCAGGTGACGGAGCAAGCTGTGGGGGCAGGGCCTTAGTTTCAGGACGAGGTCGGCAAGGGGAAGAAAAACTACAAAGGCCGGTTGAGTCCAGGCTGGAACACGCAGGTTGAGAATAAGTATGTCTGGTTCAGTCCGGCGAAATCGGAAGCCGGCGTGCCACTCATCGCCGGTGGACTCTTTGGCTTGCCTCAAGATCCATCAGGTCCCTGCCGAAGGGAAAGAGGGCCAGAGGAATCAGTTTGATGTGCTGCTTGGCGAAAGGGATTCCCACTACAGTGATGGTAAGTATCAATGCCGAAATCAGATGGGCCAGCGCGATCTCCCACCCGAAGAGAATCAGCCAGATCAGGTTGAAGAGAACGCGAAGTGTGCTGTTCGCATGTTGGCCCTCCACCACCTCTTTGCCAAAGGGGGCGAGAGTTGCCACGCCGATCTTCATTGACTGGAGTCCGAAGGGAATCCCGATGACGGTGAGGCAGAGCAACAATCCGCCGATCAAGTAACCAAGCGCGGCAATCAGGCCGCCGAAAATCAGCCAAATGATGTTTCCGAGCGTGCTCATGGACATTTCCTGTATGGGCGGTCAAGCAGTGTCGAACCGCTGATTTAGCACTGCACCTTACTAGGGAATATTACGGGAACCCAAGAAGAAGGTTTCGGATGACGAAGCTTGAAGGGAAAACAAATTCATAAGGAGGACCGGTGCAAGTCGTTTTCCGGCTTGCTCTGGGAGGAAGGTGACTGTGGTTCATGCGTTGTACAACTAACCGGCCGGACTGGAAGACTACCGACGCAGCAGCCGAGGTTTCTGTCTAAGGGATGAGAAAACTCACTGCAAAGAGCGCGAATTTGGCATGGTGAGCTCCTTCTTGACCATCGGTGTACAGGCAACCTTTCAGGTCGAAAACCAGGCCTGTTCTGCGGGATCGCGGGTCAAGATAGGCAGAGTAGAATCGGCGTGCAGATTGAGTCATACAAAAGTAGAACAAAAAGTTCCAAAAACGGTTGACGGGCCGGAATTTTCTGCTATACTCGATGATATCGTTCAAATATGAGAGGGCGCGTTCTGTATGGGCAACTGTCTTTCATGCGCGGCCCGATGAGACCGCTTTGTGGAAGGACGCCAAATGACCCGGGTGCGCTGCCCGCAGAAGCGCTGTAGTTTCTGGTTGAATGGATGGTGCGACGCCGATGAAATCGAGTTGGATTCGGCAACTCTTTCGTGCATAACTTTCGATGAAATTGAGAATGCCGAGGCATTGGAAGGCCCCGGCGTAGCCACCGAAAAAGACGATGACGAGTACGAGTGGCTGGATGACGAATCGATTTTCGAAGACGATATGGATGAAAGTCTGTACGGTGTAGACGACGGCGATCCGGAACTCGATGATGAAGAGGGAGACCTGCAGGAAGAAGAAGATTCTTGGACACTTTGAGAACTGTGTGGACGAGGATGATTGCGGAGTCACGATCAACTGCCGGCTTGGACTCTATAGATACCGTCCCTCAGCTTACATTCGTGAGGTCTCTTCCTCGGTCGAATTGAACGAGCCGTTTGCGTGGTATGACCGCGAGTTGGATCAGATCTGCCGGCGTTCATGGACGCCTTGCGGTCGAAGCTACTACGCTGTTTTTACCGATTTGCGCAGGCTTGGCGATTGTGATACCCTGATTTCAGGTATGGACAACTGAACTCTTATCGTGTATACTCATTTGCATCATCAAGAACTTATCTCGCAATCATTTGGTAAGGAGAGCAGCCATGACTTATGAAGCCGCTTTTCCACGATTTACGCCAAGAAAGGGCAAAAAGCGTTCTGGGGCGCTACTTCCGGTCAGGTCCAGGTTGATGCTGCCGGTCAAGTGGCAGCCTTCTCTAAACCTGAGGCAGAAGTACAGTCCCAGGTTTTTCCTGGCGATGGCTGTGAGCATTGTAAGCTCTATCAGCTTTCTCTGGGTGCTACTTCTGGCAATCGGTGGTTAGGAAACGTAGAGGGCGGCCCAGGCGGACCTGAACTGTACCAGGAGGAAGTAGCCAGTATAGGGTCAGGCACATCAGAATAGAGTTGATTTCCCCTGACGTTCGCATCGACGTCAGGGGATTTTCTTTTTTGGATAATGAGGCCTGCAGCCTACTCCTCTGTCTTCATGGAGAGGAGATAGGCAACAACGGCATCGATTTCTTCCTCGGTCAGAATGTCACCGTAGTTTTCGGGCATCACCTGAAGGCAGGGCCCGAGAGGGCACTCTTCAACTATAAATGCGCTTGGTTCGACAATCGCCTCGCGAATATACTCCTCAGCTGTATAGCCCTCGCGGCGTGTGCCGGCGATGACGCCCAAGTTTGTCTGATCGGGTCCCAGCATCGCTGCATCGACCAGAGGAAGCCCCGTGGTAACGTGGCAGCTGTTACAGCCTGTACGTGTCATGGCCTCGATGGCCAAGTCTATTGTTTCTTGTGCCAACTGACCGGGGTCGGACGTCCCCTGTTCGTTTGACTGGTCAGCTTCAACGACAATTGTGATAGTGTCGCGGTACTGGTCGCCTTCCAGTGCAGTGTGGAGACCGTCAGCGAACTGAAGGCGGAGCGTGTGCTCTCCGGGCTCTAGTTCGAGGGTGGCGGTGGTCTGGCCCTGTCCGTAGTGCAGGTTCTGTTCGTCAGTGGGGATGACCTCGCCGACGGGAGTGAAATCGGTATCGACAAGGATATGGAAGTGTCCTGCTCCTTCGTTGACTTCGCCGGAGGGTTCGACGGTGAGTCCTGTCGCCGCCATCACGACTTCGAAGGGAGAGGTGACGGTTGCGCCGTCAGCAGGTTGCTCGAATCTCACTGAAGGGGATTCGTCTCCTGCCACGACGATGACGGTGATGGTGTCGGTGTACTGGTCGCCTTCGAGGGCGGTGTGGAGGCCGTCAGCGAACTGGAGGCGGAGTGTGTGCTCACCGGGCTCGAGTTCAAGGGTGGCGGTGGTCTGGCCCTGTCCGTAGTGGAGGTTCTGTTCGTCAGTGGGGATGACCTCGCCGACGGGAGTGAAATCAGTATCGACAAGGATATGGAAGTGTCCTGCTCCTTCGTTGAATTCGCCGGAGGGTTCGACGGTGAGTCCGGTCGCCGCCATCACGACTTCGAAGGGAGAGGTGACGGTTGCGCCGTCGGCAGGTTGCTCAAATCTGACCGAGGGGGATTCGTCTCCTGCCACGACGATGACGGTGATGGTGTCGGTGAACTGGTCGCCTTCCAGTGCAGTGTGGAGACCGTCAGCGAACTGGAGGCGGAGCGTGTGCTCTCCGGGCTCTAGTTCGAGGGTGGCGGTAGTCTGGCCCTGTCCGTAGTGCAGGTTCTGTTCGTCAGTGGGGATGACCTCGCCGACGGGAGTGAAATCGGTATCGACAAGGATATGGAAGTGTCCTGCTCCTTCGTTGACTTCGCCGGAGGGTTCGACGGTGAGTCCTGTCGCCGCCATCACGACTTCGAAGGGAGAGGTGACGGTTGCGCCGTCGGCAGGTTGCTCGAATCTCACTGAAGGGGACTCGTCTCCTGCCACGACGTTGACGGTGATGGTGTCGGTGTACTGGTCGCCTTCGAGGGCGGTGTGGAGGCCGTCAGCGAACTGGAGGCGGAGTGTGTGCTCACCGGGCTCGAGTTCAAGGGTGGCGGTGGTCTGGCCCTGTCCGTAGTGGAGGTTCTGTTCGTCAGTGGGGATGACCTCGCCGACGGGAGTGAAATCAGTATCGACAAGGATATGGAAGTGTCCTGCTCCTTCGTTGACTTCGCCGGAGAGTTCGACGGTGAGTCCGGTCGCCGCCATTACGACTTCGAAGGGAGAGGTGACGGTTGCGCCGTCGGCAGGTTGCTCAAATCTCACAGAGGGGGATTCGTCTCCTGCCACGACGATGACGGTGATGGTGTCGGTGTACTGGTCGCCTTCGAGGGCGGTGTGGAGGCCGTCAGCGAACTGGAGGCGGAGTGTATGCTCTCCGGGCTCGAGTTCGAGAGAAACTGCAGTCTGGCCCTTGCCGTAGTGGAGGTGAACTTCATCGGTAGGGATGACCTCCCCGGCGGCAACAAAATCAGTATCGACGAGGATGTGAAAGTGCCCTGCGTCTTCGTTGACCTCACCGGACGGTTCAACGACGAGGCCGGTTGCCGTCATCAGGACTTCAAAGGGTGATGAGACTGTGGTGCCGTCAAGGGGGTCAAAAAAGGCAACAGATTGCTCGGCGGCGTCTTCTTCCACGAAAACTATGATCGTGTCGCGGTACTCGTCGCCCTCCAGGGCCGTGTGAGCGCCGTCGGCGAACTGCAGGTGGAGAGTGTGTTCGCCGGGTGTCAGCGTTAGTTCCGCGTCAAGTGAGCCGTCGCCGAAATGCAGATGCTGCTCGTCGGTTGGGATAATCTCGCCGGCAGGAATGAACTCTGTATCGACGAGAATGTGCATGTGACCTGATCCGGAAAGGACCTCACCTGACGGGTCAACCGTTACTCCAACTGCCCCCATCTTCACGACAAAGGTGGGAGGTACGATCGCGGCGGTGGTTGGCTGGCGGAAGAAGACCTCCGGCTGAACGGTCTCCCCCTGTTCAGCCTCTTCCTGGGCCGGCGCTTCGCCGGAAGTCTCCTCTTCAGCCTCCTGTTCCGATTGGGCCTCGGCTGCGGCCAGGATGGCTTCCCGTTCGGCGTCTTGAGCCGCCTTCAAATCAGCGCGGAAAGAATCGACGGCCGAATTGATTACATAGATGAGAATGAGAAATCCCAGAACTGGGCCGCCAACTCGGATCAAGGGGTGAACTCTGTTCATAGAGATGCTCCATCGGAGTTTGTATCGCTGTACAGACCATATTAACAACCGGCATTTTGCCCGATGTCACTTGGTGGTTTACCACACTGCATTATACGGTTTCCGCAATGGCTGGCAAGTGGTGAGGCAATTACCGCGCAAACGAAAGTGGACCACACAGGAACTGCGATGCAAGACCGGGAGAGATCCTGTGGGGCCATTCAGTATATCAGATAGGGCCGGATTGTAAGCCCGGAATCACATTGGGACAGCGGTCAAAGGCTCAACCGTTTCCTCTTCGACGGTAAGTAACGCGTCCTGATCCAGCCTAAGGCCGATTGCCCTACTGATTCCGTCATCACCCATTGTGATGCCGTAAATGCTGTTGGCGGTTTCGAGGGTTCGCCGGTTGTGGGTGATGACGATGAACTGTGTTCGTTCTCGAAGCAGATCCATGGCAGACCGGAGGCGGTCCACGTTTGCCTCGTCAAGCGTTGCATCTACCTCGTCGAGCACGCAGAACGGAGTCGGGCTGACGCGGAGGATCGCGAACACAAGGGCGCAGGCGGTCAATGAGCGCTCGCCACCGGAGAGGAGATCCAGGTTCTGGCTGCGCTTGCCCGGTAGGCGGGCATAAATCTCGACACCGGTTCTTAGGATATCGGCAGGGTCGGTCACTGTGAGTTGTGCCGTTCCACCCTGGAGGAGCAACTGGAAGAAACCTATGAATTCTTTTGAGACAGCGTCGAATGTACGACGGAGGTCACCCTCCATTCGACTGTCCAATTCACTGATGATACGAAGGAGGTCACGGGCCGCTTTTTCGAGGTCATCCGACTGACTTTGAAGGAAGTTGTACCGTTTGGCTACTTCCTCGTACTCCTGCGGAGCCTCCGGGTTGACATTGCTCAAGCGCCGGACGCGTGCGCGAGTTTCCCTGACGTCATCCCTAATCCCGTCAGGCGGATCGTGGACCACCGGTAGCTGGGCGACAAGCGCTTGCAGGGGAAGCGGCGGTTGGTATGCCAGGCCGACGGCTTTCTCCATTTCTGCAAGGCCGAAATCCTGACGTATCTCGCGGCGAAGGCCTTCCAGACGATCCTCAGAGCGCTGCAGTGCGAGCCGGGAGGCATTCCAATCCGACTCGGCTTGCAGAACCAGCTGCTGGCAGGCTCGTTCTTCTTCCTCTGACCGGGCCAGATCCTGATCCAACTGCCTGAGCTCAGACTCCATTTCTGCAGCCGACTTGCGATGGGCGTCGCTTTCTGCCTGCAGTTCACTTTCCTCAGCAGAGGCCAGGTCGATCTCGCAACGCAACTGGTCGGCTAATAGAGCAAGCTCGGCCTGCCGTTCAGACCTGGACTGGAGCTGGCCGCCGAGCTGGGCATGGGACCGTCCGAGGTCGGCTTCGAGCGAGCGCCTGCTACTCAGATTCTCCCGGGCGGCAGCAGCCTCTGCGCGCAGGTCTGCCAGCTGGCGGAGCATGTCATCCTGGTTAGTCCTGGCCGCTGCTTCGGACAACTTGGCGCGTTCATGCGCGTCCTGCAGGGCGCTTTCGCTCTCGGCCGATGCAGCCGCGAGCTGTTGCTCCAGCAAGTCCAAGCCGGCTAATTCTGCTTCCGTCTGACCGAGCACCTGGTGCTGCCAAGCGGCCTCTTGTCCGGCCTGGGCAGCGTGCAGCCTGGCGCGCTGGAACTTGGTCTGCTGCCTCTGCGCATCACGAAGAAGCAGCCGGCGCTGTCTTTCGTGCTCTGTTTTCCTACGGGTCAGTTCTTCGACTTTGTTCCGGGCAGACCGGGTTTTCTCTGATGCCTGCCGGGCCTGCCCTTCAGCGCGTGCCAACTCTTCGGGTAGTTCACGAGCTGCCCTTTCCCAGGCCAGTGCTGATCTGCGATGCCGGTTGCCGTCATTGCCGCCGGTGACGGCGCCGCCGGGACGGATGATATCTCCCTCCAGTGTGACGACGGTTGGCAGCGCGACATAGTCTGAGGCTCGTCCGCTTGGCCGGCGTCCGTTGCTGAAACTGACTGAATGCTGGTCAAGGGCATGACGTGCGGATGACAGGTCGTGGGCGATCCACACTCGTTGCAGTAGATGTTGAACTGCCGTGGCCACTTCAGAGTCGAACCGGACAGACCTCGCCGCGTTTCCAAGGATTCCATTGGAAGTGGGCGCCGGAATCGGCCCTCTCGAACGCAGGCGGTCCAAGGGGAGAAATGTGGCGCGTCCGGCGCCGGAACTCCTGAGGAAATCGATGGCGCTCTGAGCATCCTGCCACGACTTTGCGATCACGTTTTGCAGCGCGGCCCCCAGGGCGACTTCAATGGCCCTTTCCAAACGGGCGGGTACGTGTATACGTGAGGCTACGGTTCCCATAATTCCGTTCAGTTGCCCCAGGTGCGACGCCTTCAGTATGGAGTGTACAGCGCTCGTATAAACTGGTCCTTCGCTTCGAGTTGGCTGCAGCAGGTCGAGCCGGGTCTGTAGACGTTCGACCTCTCGCTGCTTACGATTCAACGCCTCCTCCCCGGCTTGCAGCGCGGCGGTCTCTACTTCTATGGCCTGAGTCAATCTGTCGACCTCGGCCTCCATGATCTTGAATTCCGTGCTGCTTGCAACAGTTGCGTCCTCCAAAGTGGCCAGAGCGTCGTCGGCCTTCTGGGCGGCGTCGTTGCGTTGGTGAATCTCCGACCGGAGTCGGGTCAGACTTTCCTTCAAGGCAGCGCGCCTTTCAACCAGCTGTTCCTTTCGGCTGCGAAGTTCGGCGTTACGTTTCTCTTCGTCGCGCAAAGCCTCGACATCCTGGCGCCAGCGTTCCTGGGCGGCGCCCTGCTCAATCTCCCTTTGAGCCAGCCGGGCCTGCAGGCGGTCAAGAGCTTGCCGGCAGTCGTTCCGTCGCTCCTGGACACTGTCGATTTCTTCGGAGAGAGCATCCAATCGCTGTCTCACGGCCTCCCTCTCCGTCTGCAGATGGCTGCACTCGTCCCTCAGGTCTTTCCTGCGGGCGATAATCTGATTATGCCTTTCCTGAGACACTGCGAGCCGGCGAATCACCTCGGCAGTCCTGCGATGGCGGGCTTCACTGATCTGATTTCCCTCGTTCTGTTCGGCGCGCAACCTGGACTGGAATAGTCGAAGCTGGTCGAGCCTGGCGTGAACTTCGTCCAGCCGTTCGCGTCGGTCCTGAGTCGTGTTCTGGTCGCGCTCGGCAAGTTTGCGGGCTGAGGAGATGTCGCCGAGAGTGCGGTGCCATTGGTAGCCGTACCAGACTTGCAGCAGTTCCTTCAAATCGTTCTCAATCTGAAGCCTTTCGAGGGCTCGCCCTGCCTGCCGCCTGAGACTGTTGAGACGGGGGGAAAGCTCGGTCAAGACGTCGCGGATGCGGTCGAGATTCAGCTGTGTCGACTCCAACCGGCGCAAGGCAGCGGCCCGTTTCTGCTGGTAGCCGGTTATGCCTGCGGCTTCCTCGAAGAGCTCCCGTCTTTCCTCCGGTCTCAGGTTAAGAACACGGTCGATCAGGCCCTGACCGATGACAGCATAGGCGCGCCTTCCCAACCCACTGGGCCCTAAGAGCTGGGTAATGTCCTGAAGACGGACTCTTTGCCCATTGATCAGGTACTCGTTGTCTCCGTCGCGGTAGGCCCGGCGCGTGATTCTGACTTCGCTGAAATCGATATTGAGATCGCCGGCTTCATTGTCGAGGACGATGCTGACAGCCGCCATTCCCTGCCGGGCCCTTTTTTCACTTCCTGCGAAGATGACGTCTACTGTCTTCTTCGAGCGCAGCAGGCCAAAGCTCTGTTCGCCTAAACACCAGCGGACAGCGTCGGCAATGTTGCTCTTTCCGCACCCATTCGGCCCAACAATCGCGGTTACGCCGGAGCCGAAGGCGAATTCTGTCTGCTGGGCAAAGGTTTTGAAGCCTTTTAGGGTTACACTTTTTATTCGCAGCATCTCGATAGTAATCGGGCGAAGACCGTTCGCCACGGGCAGACAGCCTGTCTTGCCCGACGTGGTTGTTACCTTTTCTGCTGTCCTCTTACAGGGCGGGACAGCGTAGCGTAGGGGAAAGTCCGGAAGATTGCAGGGAGGAACGGCAGGTCGGGAACTGCGGCAGGATCGCGGATGATCTGGGAAACGGAATTTGCCCTGGGCCTATGGCCACGAATTTAACGCGTCGAACCACTTTCATTCCGGCAGACCTGTTGATCACAGTGCCCACATGGCGCGCCAAATGCCAGGGAGAACGAGTTCCATTACCAGACCAAGTGCAATCAGGGCAATGGACGCGACCACCAGGCGGCGCTGTCTCACAAAGTAATGAGCTGGATTCCAGATGTTGGTCAAAAGGGGTTGTGCCAGCATGACGACAAGTCCGGCGTAACCGGCTATTGTCGCCAACTTCCACGGCATCAAACCAAGAATCAATCCGGCCGGGCCGCTAAGTGCCAGGCGACCGACACCATATCCGAACTGATTTACCGCACGCATAAGAAACCAGAGACCTACGAGACCGGCCGAGAGCAAGCTTCCAAAAAAAATCCCGACGAGTTCAAGTAGACGAGATGCAGGCGTGTGAAGAACAGAGCCGGGGAGCATGATCCCGGTCACGGACCACTCCAACAGGGCCCGGTGATAGGCGAAGCCGTCATGGATTGCCCGTTCAAATACAAGGGGCAAGAGCGCTGAGCCCAAAATCATGACGAGGAGCTGGAGGAAGAGCCAGGAAGAGAGAACCACAAGTGCAGTACCGATTCTGCCTCTTCGAAGTGGGATTGCCAGAAAGAGAGTAATTGCCACCGTCTGCGCGATCGGCAGGAAATTCGGCTGTCCCAGGGCAGCGGGCAATGCTGTTGTCAGCAAGGCGAAGAATCCGAAGGTAATGTAGTAGATGGGATCCTTCACCAGGTCGTAGTTGCGCGCCTTTGGTGAGCCATTTGACGCAATCTCTACAGAATCTCGCATACAACGATTATAGCACCCGAAGCGGAAGATATACGAAATCTGGCAATTTGAACTTGGCGCACCACACGGGCGGACTGGGCCGATGCCGCTTCCACACCCTCCAGAAAAGGCTTGAGCACAAAGGCAAATGCGGTGCGTGATTTTGCTGTACCAGGACTTTCTGGACTGCTGTAGAATGCTCTGTGTTCCTCCGGGCACATACATTTCGCCCAGGCGGCTCAACTGAAGTTGGCAGGGGTGAGAGGTCGGAGGCGAAGGCTTCGACCCTCCTGGAATAGTGCTATGACTGTAGCAGAGTACCAACTAACCTCTTTGCAGCTACTGCAAAGCGTACAGGGGCGGTGGGGCTGGTTGGACTGCAGTCGAAACCTGCATCGGACCCTCTTATGGAAGGCCTTTCTGCTAGCGACAGAGATAAACGGATGAAAGGGCAGTGGAGCAACAGCTACTTGCAGAGCTGGGTTGCTGCTCCCGCTTGTCAGGACTAGTGGAACAGGACCTGGCTTCAGGAAGCGTCGAGCTAGTTTTCTGAGACGCAGAAGTCAAACGGCCTGCCGCACAACTGTGGTATACTGCGCAAATGGACGCAGAAATGCATCTGGGCCAATT
This sequence comes from Caldilineaceae bacterium, assembly GCA_026708085.1. GTDB lineage: Bacteria > Chloroflexota > Anaerolineae > Caldilineales > Caldilineaceae > Bin5. The sequence continues at coordinate 132,855 of JAPOVP010000049.1, read as the reverse complement.
CAGGAAATGCTGTAACTCTTGACTGCAGTCGCTCAATTCAGGAAGAACTGCCTGTGTCTTTTGCGCCTTCTAATCGGTCGAAGAAAGGGGAGGCCCCGTCGGACCTGGTCCCACCTGGAAGAGTGAAAGGTGTGGCGGCGGTGGTGGCCGCTGCCGGGTTCAGCAGCAGGATGGGGCGCTTCAAGCCATTGCTGCCATGGCGATACGGGACAGTGATTGAGGCCGTTGCTGCCTCCCTGGCGGAGGGAGGTGCTTCTCCCATAATCGTCGTAACAGGCCACCGGGGCGCGGAGATCGCAGAACAGTTGATGGGTGGGCCTGCTAAAGCCGTTTTCAATCCCGACTATCGTCTGAATGAGATGCTGCGGTCCTATCAAGTCGGGGTAGAGGTTCTGTGTCGAAAAGGAGAATGCGTCCAGGGAGCCTTGCTGGCGCTGGGAGATCAGCCGCACATTCCGGCCGGCGTGATCCGGCAGATTATAGGCAGAGCACTTGTGGAGCCTGAAGCAGTGGTTGTTCCGAGCTTCATGCAGCGGCGCGGGCATCCGGTCTATCTTCCCAGGCGGGTGTTTTCCGATCTACTGGGACTGTCGAGGGGACAGTCGCTTCGAACTCTCCTGCATGCTCTCAGCGACAGGATCGTTTACGAGACCGTCGACAGCGACTGCGTACGAAGGGACATGGATGTACCGGCTGAGTATGATTCATTGCGTGCGGAGTTTGAGTGGGTAGACTGATCGTCGAAGCCGAGGGCTTGGGTTTAAAGAGAGGCGGACCGGCCTGCGCTCGATCGAATACCAGGTACTGGACCGACGTTTGTGGTGGCTTGAAAGTATTTGAAATTCGCTCACATGACGCGGCCCTGAATGGGGGCAGGAAGGAATGGGAAGACCTTGACCGCGACACTTTACCACTATCTGAAGGAAATGCTGGAAGAGGAGCAGGCTGTCGCCGTGGCCACGATCGTTGACGCCCGGGGGTCAGTGCCGAGGGAAGTGGGCGCGAAGATGGTCATTCACCCGCTTGGCCGGCACGCGGGAACGGTAGGCGGCGGCTGCGGGGAGGCCGATGTGATTCGGGCCGGGCTGGATGTGATCCATGACGGGATACCTCGTACTGTTCACGTTGACCTGACTGAAGACATTTCCATGAACAGTCTGGGCGTGTGCGGCGGCGTAATGGATGTCTTCGTTGAGCGCTGGGAGGGGGCCGGCAGCAGCGACTCTTCGGCAAGCGCGGCCAGTGCCGCAGCGGCAGAGTGACAGGTATCAAGCCGGCGCTCTGCCCTTACTCGGGCTGGCCCTCCCGGTCTGAATTGGGAGCCGGGATGCGGCTATGCAGGTGCACGGGCTGAGACTTCTCTCGAACCCGCAAGTTGATCATTTCGACGGCCAGCGAGAAGGCCATGGCGAAATAGGCATAGTTTTTGATATGAAGCTCCTCAACCGCTTCGTGGAGCCAACCTTCCAATACAAGCAGAAAACCGATCAGAATCAGAAAGGCCAGCGCCAGTATCTTCATGGTAGGATGGCGTTCGACGTAGGAGCTGATTTGGCCGGCAAACAACAACATTACCGCAGCCGCTACGACTACGGCGGGCACCATCACCCAAAGATTCCCTGAGATTCCCACAGCCGTAATTACCGAGTCGAGCGAAAAGACGAGGTCAATGAGGATGATTTGGGCAATGACGGAGGCGAAGGTTGCCGTCGCCTGTGTTTTGCGGTCATGGCCGGCGGCTTCGAGCTTTTCATGAATCTCAAATGTGCTCTTGCCGATCAGGAACAGTCCGCCGACGAGAAGTATCAGGTCGCGGCCTGACAATTCATGTTCGAACAGTGAGAACAGCGGGTAGGTCAACCGCATGATCCAGGCGATGCTGAAAAGCAGGACGATGCGGGCAATGACCGCCAGCGCGATTCCGGTTGAGCGCGCCCTTGCCTGCTGGCTTTGGGGCAGCTTGCCGCTCAGAATGGCGATAAAGATGACATTGTCAATGCCGAGAACGATTTCGAGCAGAACTAGAGTTAGCAGGGCTACCAGGTTCTCAGCTTGGAAGATTTCAGCCATGGGGCAGTCTACTCCTTGCCCTGCCGGCGTCAGGCAGGGCCCAATCTATGCGACTGCATAGGTATTTCCGTATCAGGGTACGTGTCGGATTCTAGCATCTGGAGTGGGACGTGTCTAACGGCACGGCATGTGCAGATCCGAGGAGCGCATACAGTAGGGCAGATCGTGCCAGCCGTCAACCGAGCCGAATTCACAGGACGTCACTCAGGAATTATGCAGGAAGAGTTGCTCAACACGCTTCTAAAGGCGATAGAAAAGAGAGAAGCCGTTGCACTTGTCACGGTGACCGCGGGGGCAGGCGCCTACGCGAAGGCGGTAGGCACTAACGCTGTATTGTGGCCCGAACCTGAAAGGCGCCCTATTGGAGATCTGAGTCTGGGTGGGCAGTTGGACGGAGTGCTCCGTGATGGGCGGCTGGCCATTGCGCGCAAGCGACACGAACATTTTCACTACAAGGAAGAAGATGGGAGTTTTTCGGTATTTGTAGAGGTCCAGGCCAGGCCCCCTCATCTGATTATTGCCGGTGCAGGCCACATTGCCATCCCACTGGCCTCGATCGCGAAGTCGTGCGACTTCCTGGTTACTATCATCGACGATCGCCCACAGTACGCCCATGTTTCCCGCTTTCCCAGCGCCGACCACGTAGTTGCGGGTCCATTCAGGCCGGCACTGGTGGAACTGAGGCAGGGCAACAGGGCGTTCGACAGTGACACATATATTGTCCTGGTGACGAGAGGTCACCAACACGATATCGACTGTTTGCTGGAAGTTCTGGACGATCCGATTGCCTACCTGGGCATGATCGGGAGCCGCCGGCGCATTCGCGCGGTGTTTGAGCTCCTCGAAAGCGAACAGAACATACCGGCATCGAATTTCGATCGCGTTCGGGCGCCGATCGGTATAGACATTGGGGCGATTACGCCGGCTGAGATTGCAGTTTGCATCATGGCCGAGATCATATGCGTCTTGCGGGAAGGGCCGCTTCCAGGATTGAGCGAACAGATTCAGCGGGAGCGAATCGAACGCAGGAGCCGGGCGACAAGGAGACTTAAGGGTCGTAAAGAAATGTGACCCCGGGCTGGACGCGGGCGCGACCGCGGCCTTCCGGTCCATGTATGATGGAGTGTCAGGCGAAATCGATGGAGGGATCTGGGAAAGTCCAATCCATTAACCGAAACGCATGGGACAGAGCGGTCGATCGAAAGAGCAGATGGACGGTTCCGGTTAGCAGGGAAAAGGTAGCTGCGGCACGTCGCGGAAGCTGGGAAATTGTTCTCACGCCGACGAAGACAGTGCCGCGAGGATGGTTCCCTGATTTCAGAGATGCTGAGATCCTGTGCCTGGCTTCAGGGGGAGGTCAACAAGGTCCTGTGCTGGCTGCTGCCGGCGAAAGCGCCGGCGCGAAGGTTACGGTATTGGACATATCTCCGCGCCAGCTGGCACAGGACCGACATGTCGCTGAGCGTGAGGGTCTTAAGCTGGTGACCGTGGAAGGCGACATGCAGGATCTGTCCGCTTTCTCGGACGGGATGTTCGACCTGATCGTCCATCCCTGTTCGAACCTGTTCCTACCCGATGTGCGCCCGGTCTGGAGAGAGTGCGCACGCGTGCTCAAGCGAGGGGGCGTGCTGATGGCGGGCTTTGTCAACCCTGTCCTCTACTTGTTCGACCAGACGAAGATCGATGAGGGAGTCCTGGAGGTACGCCACAAACTCCCTTATTCGGACCTCACGAGCATCTCCGAGGCGGAGAGGGCTTCATATATTCGTGCGGGCGAGGCCCTTGAGTTTGGACACACATTAACCGATCAGATTGGGGGCCAGTTGGATGCCGGGTTTGTGATTACCGACTTTTTCGAAGACCGGTGGGAGGGACAGCCGCCGGCGGACTATACGGACACCTACATGGCTTCCCGGGCCGTGAAGGTTCACGATTTGAAGTAAGGTATAGTTGCGTTTTTTGCGGTTTTGGAAAGCTGAATTACAATTTAACTAACTGTATGTGGTACAGTTCACCTGGTTCGCATCGACGTTCTGGTCTTTGGATGGCTGGACTCCTGCGACCTGGTAGAGGAAACTGGATTTTGTAGTTTGGAAAAGGAGCATCAAAACATGGCGTATGCGCACACGAACTCCAAGGGCAGAACGTACTATCTGCATTCAAAGGAAACGACGTTGCGTAACGGTCGACAACAGACCCTGTACTTCTTTGCCAAGGAAGAGAAGGAGGGCTCGCTGGAGGCAGTTCCGGATGGCTACGAAGTGTCCGAGAGCAAGAACGGCCTACCGGTCTTGAAACGCTCAAAATAGATATGAAGACTGCGCCCAGTCGAGAACAGTTCTGACAAGAGCGCAACCCCTGACTGATGGATTTCGACCTCACACTTGAAGAAAAGATTGACCGGACTCCACCGCCTCTGCGAGCGATCATCGAGGACTTTCGCAGCATGGAGCCGCGGGAGCGGCTGGAGTCTCTCCTCGATTTCGCTATGGGCATGCCGGACCTTCCCGGCTTTCTTCACGACGCCCGCGACCAGATGGAGCAGGTCCATGAATGTCAGACACCGATATTTGTATTCACTGACATCGTAGATGCCGGAGTGCACGTCTACATCGACGTGCCCAAAGAGTCGCCTACGGTCCGGGGCTATGCAGCGATAGTCCAGGAAGGGTTGGAACGAGCTACGCCCGACACAGTGTTGCATACGCCGGACGACATTCACTATCTGCTGGGTCTGCACGAAGCGATTTCACCGCAGCGAATACGCGGCTTGCATGTCCTCATGGCCTATCTGAAGAGGCAAGTCACAGCCAAAATGGCCAAAAGTGAATAGTGCGCTGACCGACGTTCAGGGCATTTTGGTCGGCCACTGGTCGGATTCCGTTCATGGAACCGGCTGTACTGTTGTGCTGACGCCTGAAGGGAGTTGCGGCGGTGTAGACGTGCGCGGCTCGGCCCCGGGGACGCGGGAGATAGCTCTGCTTGATCCGGTAAACCGCGTGGACCGCGTTCACGGCGTCCTTCTGAGCGGCGGCTCGGCCTATGGGCTTGGGGCGGCGCATGGCGTCGTCAAGTGGCTGTCAGGGCGAGGCTATGGCTGGTATACACCGGCCGCACCGGTGCCGATAGTAACGGCTGCCATTGTGTACGACCTGGGTTTTGGCGGATCGACAGTATATCCTACACAGGAAGATGCCTTCGTTGCCTGTCAGGCGGCCACGGAAGAGGAAGCAAGCCGCGGATCGGTCGGGGCAGGGGTCGGTTGCACCGTTGGGAAACTGCTGGGCGCCGAGCAGTGCATGCGCGGCGGTTTGGGTCAGGCATCAGCGTCCTTGCCCGGCGGCGTTGTGGTTTCAGCGCTGATGGTGGTAAATGCAATTGGGGACATCGTCGACCCCTTGCGGGCAGAGCTGGTGGCCGGGGCCCTTGATCCTGTGAGCGGCGGACTGGTGGACAGTCTTTCCGCAACTGCAGCCCGTTTCGACTCCTACCTTTTCCGACGGCAACGAACGGATTCCAATCCGGCCTCCTTTACGACCGTCGACCCAGAAGTGGGAAAGCGTTCCCCCTTTCAGGAAAACACGACAATCGGCGTTATTGCTACGAATCTCAGCCTCTCTAAGATGGAGGCAACCAAGTTGGCGCAGATGGCCCAGACCGGTGTTAGCCGTTCAACCAGACCTGCGCATACACTCTACGACGGCGACTGCCTGTTCGCCTTGGCGACGTGTGCACTCGACGTCCAATTCGAGCTCAGCCTCCTGGGTGCAGTTGCCGCGGAGGTCGTCGCGGCCGCAGTTCTTGACGGTATTCTTAATGCGACTCCCGCTCACGGCGTGCCGGCCGCCTCTGAGGTGACGCCGCGACGGCTATCTCAGTAGTAGGGTTCCCAATCACCTGGCAAGTCTTCCCGCGCTTTCGAGTTGCCCATGTTCCAGGACGGGTCCGTCCAGACAGAGGACACTGCCCTTCAGTTCGCAGGAACCGCAGATCCCTACCGCGCAGCGCATATAGGCCTCCCACGAAAGCTGACGGGGCACGCCGTGACTTTGGCCCAGGCGGTCGATGGCGGTGAGCATGCCGTGTGGTCCGCAGGCGCACAACAGGTCGGACCCTTCTGAAGTCAAGGATTCTGCCAGAAGATCGGTGACTCGTCCCTTAAACCCTGCGCTGCCGTCCTCGGTACAGGTGAGCACTTCGAATGCAGCCGCTTCGATTATCTTATCTCCTCTCAGGTCGGAAAAGCGGTCGACGTAGAGAAGGTCGTCGGCCTTGCCCGCGCCAATGAAGATGGTAAGGGCGTCCAGTTGCCGACGCCAGGCGCGCGCCAGCCATAGGAGGGGGGCCACGCCGTAACCGCCCCCTATGAATGCGGCGCGCAGGCCGGGACCGGGGAGTCGGTAGCCCTGTCCGAAAGGCCCGCGAATCCAAAGCAGGTCACCTGGACCCATGGCATGCAGTAGTTCGGTGAAGGGGCCGACGGCGGTCACCATCAGGGTTGCGGGGTCGGCGGAAACCAGTGAGAAGGGCTTCTCATCGAAACGGGGCAACCAGGCCATAACGAACTGCCCGGGTTGCGCGTTCAAGCTAAGGTCGAGCGTGAAAGTCTTTGTACGGTAGTTGTCGGTTTCGACGGTGCGGATCGGGAAAGGGGTAGGAAGATCCAACGAGCCGGCACAGCCAACCTCGTCGTGAAGAAATCTCATTTTCGCAACTCTGGGGCGCGGCGGCGGTTCAGATTCTTCAAGCCCTTTCCAGAATGACGACCGGAATAACGCGTTCAGTCTTGGCCTGGTACTCGTTGTACGCGGGCCAAATCTCCGCCATCATGTTCCAAAGCGCCGGCTTCTCGTCCGGCGAGGCGGTGCGGGAAGTGGCATCGAAGCAAACAGCGCCAACTCGTAGCTGGACTTCCGGCGTTTCAACCAGATTCAGATACCAGGATGGGTGGTGGGTCGCTCCGCCGCGGGAGGCGACGATTACGTAAGTCTCCTCACCTTGAACTTTGCCGTAGATCAGAGGAGTAGTGCGCGATTTGCCGCTTCGCCGCCCGGTGGTCGTTAGCAGCAAAGTTGGAACGCCGTTCCAAATGTGGCCGTCTTCGCCGTCGGAATCGAGATAGCGGCTAATGTGTTCCTTCACCCAACCCGGGACTTCTCGTTCGGCCATGACTTTCTTCTCCTTGGCAATGGGGCCCGGTCCGGGCCGATTCTCCTGTTCGCTCAGTCTAACACAGTGCGGAGGAGTTGGCACGAAAGAGCAGGTTTTTCTCTGCTTGCAATAGCGGCGTACAGGCGTTATCCTCTCCTGAAACCAACACAGATTTCGCCAAGGAGGGTATCATGACCTTTTCGCCGGCCCAAGTGGCAGCCTATGAGCGCGATGGATACATCGCGGCAATCGATGTGATCGACGGGCCCCAAGTGTCCAGCTATCGGGAGGCATTCGACGATTTGGAAACTCGTGTTGGCAAGGAGACCGCACAGATCGGGCTGATAGATTACCACTTTGAGGAGGAGTTCATTTGGCGGCTCGCTTCCCATCCCACGATTCTGGACGCGATCGAAACGCTGGTGGGCCCGAATGTGTTGTTGCTGGCGACTCACTTCTTCAATAAGTACGGTGAAGGCGAAGAGGCAGAGGCCTTTGTCGCCTGGCACCAGGACGTGACATTCTGGGGCCTGGAACCGCCGAAGGCGATCACGGCCTGGTACGCGGTCGATGACAGCGATGTGGAGAACGGCTGTATGCAGGTGATCCCCGGCACGCACGTTTCCGGAGTCGTCGAGCACGGCAAGGCCGAGCAGACGGGAAACCTCCTCAGCATCAATCAGGAAGTCCACGTTACTCCGGAAAAGGCGGCGACAGCTGTGGACCTGCCCCTGCGAGCCGGCCAGATTTCGATTCACGACGGCACACTCATCCATGGCAGTCTGCCGAACCGCTCTGAAAGGCGGCGCTGCGGTTTGACACTGCGCTACGTGCCTACGACGGTGCGGCAGGCCGAGGACAACTCATTGGACGGCCGCTGGAAGCCGGTTCTGGTTCGAGGAAAGGATGAGGAGAATAACTTCGGGGAGTTCAAGACGCGATGGCAATGAGGTACTGAGTGATGCCCGCAGCAGGGCCAAACGTCGTCTTCGTCCTGACCGATGACCAGGGCTACGGTGACCTCTCTTGTCACGGCAACCCAGTTGTCCGAACACCCAACCTTGACGCCCTCCACGCCTCGAGCGTCAGACTGACCGACTACCACGTCGGCCCGACATGCGCGCCGACTCGCGCTGGGCTTCTGACGGGTCACTATGCCAACAGCACGGGGGTCTGGCACACGATAGGAGGTCGATCTCTGCTGCGATCCGACGAAGTCAGCATGGCCGACTATTTTCAGCGCAGCGGCTATGCCACCGGGATCTTCGGCAAGTGGCACTTGGGCGACAACGCACCTTACAGGCCCCAGGACCGCGGCTTCGAAACCGTGGTTGTCCACGGGGGCGGTGGGGTCGGGCAGACTCCTGACTACTGGGGCAATAGCTATTTTGATGACAGCTACTGGGACGGGGAGCAACACACGCGCTACGAGGGTTACTGTACGGACGTCTGGTTCCAGGAGGCGCTGAGATTTATCGAGCGTAACCGGAAGAGAAAGTTTTTCTGCTATATTCCGACCAATGCGCCCCATTCACCTCACCTTGTTGACCCCGTCTACAGTGATCCATATCTTCCTCTGACCCCTCACGAGGAGCGCGCGAAATTCTATGGAATGGTCGCCAACATCGACGAAAATGTCGGCGGCTTGCGGCGCAGGCTGGCTGAACTGGGACTGACCGAGAACACGATCTTCATCTTTATGACCGACAACGGCTCGGCGGGCGGCGTGGCGGTGGACGGGAGCCAGTTTGTAACCAGCGGGTTCAATGCAGGCATGCGCGGGCAGAAGGGTTCGGAGTACGACGGCGGGCACCGCGTTCCATTTTTCCTCCACTGGCCTGCAGGCGGGATCAGCGCGGGTCGCGACGTTGACGAAGTAACAGCCAATGTGGATGTGCTGCCGACGTTGATTGAAATGTGCGGCCTGGACGATAGCGTACCTAACCGCTTTGACGGACGAAGTCTGGCGCCACTGTTGCAGCCTGTGGAAGACGAAGGGACTGTTTGGCCCGATCGGGCACTGGTCACAGATTCGCAGAGACTTGCCTATCCTGTGATGTGGCGCAAGAGTGCGGTTATGACGGCCCAATGGCGGCTCGTGAATGGGCGGGAACTGTATGCGATCATGGAGGACCCCGAGCAGCGGCAGGACGTCGCCGCGGCTCATCCCGACATTGTTTCCGAGCTGCGCCTCGCCTACGAATCCTGGTGGAAGAAAGTCTCGCGTCAATTTGACGAGGACATTCCGATTGCGATCGGTGGACCGGGAGCAGGTCAGCTGAGGCTGAACACGCATGATTGGCGCAACGAGGATTGCGAGTGCGCGTGGAACCAGAGCCTGGTTCGCCAGGGCCTGATCTGCAACGGCCACTGGGAGGTTGAGGTGGTCGAGGGAGGAAGGTATCGTTTCAATTTGTGCAGGTGGCCCGAGGAAGAAGGGGCAGGCATACGGGCAGGTCTGGCAGGGGGCGAACCGACGGCGTTCAGGGACATCGCTATCCAGCCTGTTGAGGAGAATCGGCCAGACGAAGGCGGCGACGGCAGCCAACTTTCTCTTAAGGAGCGGATCCCCTGGGGTGGGGGCATTGCCTTGCCTGTGTATCGCGCCCGCATTGCTATCGCGGACAAAGAAGCCTGCGGGGAAGTTGCCCATGAGGACGTTGGGGCAAGTTTCGAACTGTCGCTGCCTGCCGGGCGTACGCACCTGCAAACTTGGTTCGAGACCGAGGACGGCAATGACCTGGGCGCATACTATGTTTATGTGGAGTGGCTGGGGCCAGAGGAGAACCCCAACTAGACTGACGGGGCAGGTCTTAGTCGAAGGTGGATTTCAGCTACCTGGTTGAACTGCACTTGAAACAGGATAGTCAGCATGTCCCCCTGGAGAGTTGGAAAAGACCGTCGCAGATACAAACGTTGAGGGAGACTAGAGATGACCCAACTGGAGAGCCAGAAACTGGCCATTCATGGCGGCGCGCCCGCAAAACAAAGTCAGGACCCGCCAATGTACCCGGGCGGCATGGCGATTGCAGAAGAAGAAGAGGCGGAGGTCCTGGAGGTGCTGAGGGCGAAGCGACTCTTCCGTTACTACGGTCCCGGTGAGGCGGATTCAAAGGCAACGCAGTTGGAGCAAGCCTTTGCCGAAAAAAAGGGCTCCAATTACTCAGTCGCAGTCACTTCGGGCACGGCGGCGCTCGTCTGCGGCCTGCACGGTATCGGTATCGGCCCGGGCGATGAGGTTATCGTGCCGGCATACACCTGGATCGCTTCGGCATCGGCGGTTGTCGCGGCCGGCGGGATTCCCGTGATCGCGGAGGTTGACGAGACGCTTCTCTTGGACCCGGAGGACGTCGAGCGGAAGATTACGCCTTATACGAAGGCGATCATGCCAGTGCATATGCGCGGCGCACCCTGCCGGATGGATGATCTGATGGCGCTGGCAAATAAGCATGGTCTGAGGGTCATCGAAGACGTTGCGCAGGCTAACGGGGGCAGCTACAAGGGTCAGGCTCTGGGGACGTTTGGCGACGTGGGCTGCTTCAGCCTTCAGTTTAACAAGATTATCACCTCCGGCGAGGGCGGCATGGTGGTTACCGATGACGAACTGGTGTGGAAACGCGCCAATATGTTTCATGACGTGATCGGCGCTCTACAACTCAAGTTCAACGTGGAAGAGCTGCTCTGCGGTGTCAATTTCCGGATGCCCGAGCTTCTGGCAGCGGTGGCGCTTCCGCAGGTGGCCCGGCTGGACGGCCTGATCGATGACATGCGGCATCGCAAACGAATGATCAAGGCCGGCATCGCCGAGGTGACGGAACGCAAGGGAGTCAGCTTCCGGGAGGAGGCGGACCCGGATGGGGATACTGCGATCTGCACTGTGTTTTTCATGGATAGTCCCGAACAGGCTGCGTCGGTTTCGGAGGCGCTGCGTGCCGAAAATATCGGCGCCGGCACTTTGTATTCGCCTGATTCCATCGACTATCATGTTTATGCGCACTGGGTGCCGATCATCAACCAACGCACGTGGACAGATGCCGGAGGCCCCTGGCGATGGGCCCAACGGGAGATCGAATACCATAAGGACATGTGCCCGCGCAGCCTTGACCTGCTCGGCCGCGCCGTGCATTTGAATGTCAGTCCATTACTGACCAACGAAGATGTGGAGGAGACCGTCGAAGGGTTGAATAAGGTTCTTGAGGAAATGGCGTAACGCTTTCAACTTCCAGCCGGTTTTTCAGGCTGATCTGTCGGATGGATTGGGCGGCGCGTCTGCGCCGTTCACACAAAGCCAAGGAGGATCAAACCATGGCTACCGGTACAAGGTTGTCCAGACGCAGTTTTCTAACTCGAACGGCCACTCTGGCAGGTGTGGCAACGGTCGGGGCCGGGCTGTCGGCTTGTGTTCCGGCCGCACCAGGCGCCGCCGACGAAGGCGGGGAAGCAGCGATGGAGGTCGTCACGCTGACCATGTGGAAGGGACCGCACAAGGCTGCCGGCGACGAGACCAAGCTCTGCGCCCAGCCTACGCTGGACGTGCTGGAGGAGATGCATCCTGAGATCAGCGTCGACTTCAGCGAGGTCCCGTGGGGCCAGTACAATGAGAAGTTCGTGGCTGCGTTTGCGGCGGACCAGGGGCCCGACGTGAGCTATCAGACGGAGTCGTTCCCGCGTTTTGTAAACGCCGGCCACATCATGCCGCTTGACGAAAGAATTGCCTCAAGCAATTTCGATCGCTCATACTTCTATGAAAGGGCTTGGGAGCCGGGCACGTACGACGGAACGACCTACTCCTTCCCGTGGATTATCGGCGGCTCCAACCTGTTCTGGAACAAGGACCTGTTTGAACAGGCTGGCCACGACCCCGATACGCCGCCGGATACCCTTGATGAGTTTCTCGCCATCTCGCAGGATATCACCGCTCTCGGCGACGATGTCTACGGATTCGCCACACACCCCAAGGGCTGGCACGAGAACGGCCAGTGGCCGCGTCGATTTGGTGGACACTGGTTCAACGACGACCTGACGGAGTGTATTGTCAATTCCGAAGAGGCATACGAAGGCTGGAACTTCTTCAATTCGCTGTTCCACGATTACGAAATCGCGATGCCGGGTGCGATTTCGGGGCAGGAGCCGGGTGTCGGTGGATACTTCCGCGACGACAAAGTCGGCATGATCACAGCGCAGAACGTCTTTGCCAACTCTGTCCGCAGCGAGAAGCCCGAGTTCCGACTGGGCGCCGCGCGCATGGCAACCGGACCGGCTGAGGGGGCCAGGGGCCGCTCATGTTATGGGGGCGTCGGCATGCTGGCGATTGCCGCCAAGACCGCATATCCTGACGAGTCCTGGCAGGTCATCGAGACCCTGGTCACTCCCGACCTGCTAACGTCGTGGATCGGCTGCCTGGGTTTCATGAGCGTTTCGCCGCACGTCAATTTCTATCCTGATGACCCGGTACTGACCACTGCCCAGACTACACTTGAGTACACATTCTTCTGGCCGTATAGAGGTTGGATCTTCAAGTTCTGGGATATCGAGGGTACTTCGATCGAGTCGTTCGTCCTCGGTCAGCGAACCGTCGAAGAGGCGATTGAGGATATGGTCGTTCAGATCAACGACATGCTCCGAGAGGAAGAAGGATCCTAGTCTCCGATTCGTGACGATTGTGGGCTGCCGCGTTCATTGAGCGCGGCAGCCTGGCGCGAACTGTCCAAATCAATACTGAAGAGCGCCTCCCGCCAAGGGATTTGAAATGGCTAACACGTCTGCTACGCCCCAGAGAAGCGGTTTGACGGAGACTGCATTTTGGAAACGAGCCGCGGTCAGAAGAAATCTGAGCGCATATGCCTTCATTCTGCCCTTTATGGCGCTCTTCGTCATCTTCAACATCGGGCCCTTCTTCTGGGCTCTCTGGCTTTCCTTACTACGCGGCGACCTGGTCGATCAGGTCAAGCCCTTCGTCGGCCTTCAGAACTACCTGAGCCTCACTACCGACGACATAACTCTCAAGGTCTTCCTGAACTCCCTCCAATATACAGTGTCTGTCGTGCCTATTGCCGTCATCACCGCGCTCGCACTGGCCTTTCTGATTGGCAACAAGCTTGTTCGCTTCAAGGACTTCTACAGGGCAGTCGTTTTCTTTCCACTTCTTGCCTCGGCGGCGGCTACAGCCCAGATCTGGAGTTACATTTTGGCGCCCCGCTATGGAGTTTTGACGTATCTGACGGGTCTGTTAGGCATCCCCGAAATCTACTGGCTGTCCGACCCGGATTGGGCGCTGTACGGCATCCTTCTTATTGAATGGTGGCGAGGGATAGGTTTTCACATCATTCTCTTTCTGGCTGCCATGCTAGGCGTTCCCGAAGAGTTGCACGAGGCGGCCCGCATCGACGGAGCCAATGCCTGGCAGGTGGCAACTCGGGTTACGATACCCCTTATGCGACCCGTGATCCTTTTCTCAGTTGTTATGGGTACGATTTGGGCGTTTCAGCTCTTCGATACCGTTTTTGTGCTCACAAATGGCGGCCCCGTTCACGCAACCGCGACGATGGTCTGGTACATCTACAATCATGCTTTTCGCTACGGCCAGGTTGGAATGGCCGCGGCCATGGGGGTGGTACTGTTGCTCATCATAATGCCGATCTCCTACGTGCAAATGCGCGTGCTGGGCGAAAGATAGACTTGTGAACCGTGTCGCGCAACCGGCGATGGCCGGCCTTCAGGGGACTATTCTATGACCCAATTCGATTTCAGGGGGAACTGGCGCAAGGCTATCCGCCTACTGCCACAGGCGGTGGTTGTTTACGTTCTCCTGGCCGCACTGGTCATCGTCATGCTGGGGCCGTACCTCTACATATTCTCCTCATCGTTCAAGGAAACGTATACGCTCATTTCGATCCCGCCGCAGTTGATTCCTGAGCAGTTTGTCTGGGACAACTACACATATATCCTGAATGAGCTGCCTTTCAGCCTGTGGTTCTTCAACACGATTCTGGTTGCGCTGCTCGTAACTGTGGGAACAGTGCTTATCGACGCGCTGGCGGCCTATGCTTTTGCCAAAAAGCAGTTTTGGGGAAGGGATTTTCTCTTTGGACTCATGCTTGCTACGATCATGATCCCCGGTGCCCTGCTACTGATACCCGCATTCCTCATCACAAACTGGTTGGGTCTGCTGAATTCCTACGGGGGACTGATTATACCGGGGCTGGCAAACGTATTGGGTGTCTTTCTGTTGCGTCAGTTTATGCAGACCATTCCCGAGGAACTCGAACATGCAGCCCGGATCGACGGCTGTTCCGACTTCGGCGTTTTCTGGCGCATCATCTTGCCACTGTCGGCGCCGGCCCTAGCAACCCTTTCAATCGTTGTTTTCACCTCACAGTGGAACAACCTTGTCTGGCCCCTGGTGGTTCTCAATGACAAGGATCTTTACACGCTTCCCCTGGGACTTGCACTGTTGCGGAGCGAATTTCAGGTCAACTATGGAATCACATCCGCGTCCGCGTTCCTGAGCGTGGTGCCACTCCTGATCGTCTTTCTATTCCTACAACGCTATTTCCTGGAAGGTCTTACAGTTGGGGCAGTTAAGGGTTAGGGGAAAGAAGGGAGTCTGCAGGCCTACTTTTGTGCCTTGGCCATTCTTAGGACTCTCCTGTGGAGAATCCAGAGTTGACCGCTTATACGTGGACGATTGACGACGCCGGCTGGGGCGATAGCGTGCTGGTGGAGTCCCTTAGGAGGACAACAGAGTTCTTTGATTCTCGCGGCCTGAGTTCGACCGTGTTCGCCGTGCCCAAACCTTGGGGCGATACGATGTCTCCGGAATGGAAGGAAGTGCTGACAGCGGCACGCGACGCGGGTCACGACCTGCAGCCGCTCGGCCTGACGCACTCCGATTGCTATGAGTTTGGACCGCCTGCCTGGCCGGCGACCTCCATATTGCCCACGCTCCAATCGGAATTTGACGAACAGAGTGATGAGTATTTGCAGCGCTACACCGTGGACAAATTGCGCAGGCGCGTCGAAGAGGCAATAGAGTTATTTTCGAAGGACTATGGCGTTGAGCCGACCGTCTTCCGGGCTCCGTGCGGGGCGGTCTCCAAGCCGATGTTCAGTGCCTTGCGCGAGGTTGGCATAGGCTACCATACGGGTATGTTTATCAGCGGCACCGGTTATGAGCATGGGCAGGAAAACGGGGTGAATGTCTCGCAGAAATGGGTCGACAGTATCCCTTACCGGCCCTTTCGCTGGTATGAAGGCATTGTTGAGGTACCGATTCTGAATGAGTATACGTGGCACGGGTCCGGAGAGCGCAGTGAAGAGTTTATCGAGCTAGCGCGCCGAGACCTGGACCGCATCAGTGAGCAAAGCCCTGTGGTTGTAATAATGATGCACACTCACGGCATCGCGGACGACTTTGAGCACACTTTCAGAGTCATCGATGCTGTCGCTGAGCATGTAGGTCGAAAGCCGGGCTCCTTGTTCGCGACTTTGGGGAAACTGGCGGCATCGGGCGCCCTGAAAGAGGCGGCCACGATAGAAGGACCGGACATTCTTGAGGTATAACGCTGGCCATCTGTCGGACTGCTCAGCCCTGCCTTGGTGACCTAGTTGATGGGCATTACCGCCTCGTAGTGAATCAGATTATTCTGGCCATGCCAAAGGGCCCCAAGCGGAGAAGAAAGAGATGACCGTTTATTCATGGAGTATAGACGACGCAGGTGCGGGAGGCAGCGCAATGGTCGAGTCTCTGACGAGGTCGACCGAGTTTTTCAGTTCGCGGGGGTTGGGTTCAACCTGGTTCACTGTGCCCAAGGGCGGCGGGAAACCGATGACGTCGGAATGGAAGGAGGCGTTGATCGCTGCACGCGACGCAGGACATGATATCCAGCTCCATGGGTTGACCCATGCAGACTGTTACGAGTTTGGGCCCCCCGCGTGGCCGGCGACCTCTATTCTTTCAACGCTGCAGTCGGAGTTCGATGAGCGCCGCGAGGAGCTGATGCCCCGCTATACGGTTGAAAATCTGCGCGACCGTATCGAAGAAGGGCTGGAAATCTTTGCAATGGAATTGGGCGTTGAGCCGAACGTGTTCCGGGCGCCGTGCGGTGCAATATCCAAACCGATGTTCGCGGCCTTGCGTGAAGTCGGGATCGGCTATCATACCTGCATGTATATCAGCGGCAGCGGCTACGCCCATCTCCCGCACAACAGCGGCGACCTGTCGCAGGACTGGGTGGAAAACATCCCCTACCATCCCTTCCGCTGGTATGAGGACATCATTGAGGTGCCGATCCTGAACGAATACACTTGGAGAGGATCAGGCGAGCGCAGCGATGAGTTCATCGAGTTGGCGCGCAGGGATTTGGACCGAATCAGCGAGCACAGCCCGATCGTTATCATGTTGATGCATACACACGGCATAGCCGACGACTACGAGCATACTTTTCGCATGATCGACGCGGTCTCGGAGCATGTTGGCAAGAAACCTGGTGCTTCGTTTGCGACGATGGGGGAGCTGGCAGATTCGGGTGCGCTGGCTGAGGCGGCCACTGTGGACGGACCGGACATTTTAGCCGTTTGACAGAGACTACAACTGGGAAAGCACGATGAATATCATTGTCATAATCTCCGACACGTTCAGATACGACAATCTGTTCGACCGCGCGGCGGCGATGCCTGTGCGCACGCCCCACCTGGATCGTTTCTCGGAACGGTGCGTGAGCCTGTCGAGGCTGTATACGGGCAGCTTCCCGACAATTCCGCATCGGACGGATTTCACGACGGGACGCGTCGGCTGGCCGTGGTACCCGTGGCAGGACCGGCGGATGAGCAGCCAGAACCATCTGCCGGTCATCCTCAGGGAGGCAGGTTATGTCAGCCAGCTACTTGGAGACTGCCCGCACCTGGTGCGCGCGGCCTTCTTCGAGGGGTTCGACGGCGCGCACACGCTGCCCGGCCAAGAGGGAAACACGTATTTTCTTGGGATGAATCATCCCATAGAAGAGGCCATGGCCGATGAAAAAACACGGAATATCGGAAACCATTTTCAAGGGCGCAATCTGATCGACCTCCACACATGGATTAACCGCCGCTGGTACCGGGAAATCGATCGCTTCGCGCCGCGCACGGCTGAGCTGGCGGTTGAATGGCTGGAGGAGAACGATCAGCACAGCCCGTTTTTCCTGTGGGTGGACTTTTTTGATCCACACGAACCCTGGGACCCGCCCGAGTATATGGTGCGGAAGTATGATTCTGACTATGACGGGCCGCCAATGCTGCATCCCAACTATGGGAAGGCGAGCGACTACACTGAGGCCGAGCTGCGTAATCTACGCGCACATTACTGTGCGGAGGCGGAACTGGTTGACCGCTGGGTGGGGCGCATCATGACCAAGATTGACGATTTGGACCTGTGGAGCAACTCGATCGTTGTATTCATGTCCGATCACGGATTTAGCCTCGGTGAACACAACCGCACAGGCAAGTCGAACATCAGCAAATTCGATGACCGGTTCTGGCCACTCTATCCGGAAATCGTCCATATCCCCTTTCTGGTGGCGGCGCCCGGGTTGGAGGGGGGCCGAACGGTCGATGCACTGCTGCGTCCGGCTGACATTGCGCCGACGTTGATGGATCTGGCTGGAGTTCAGGTAGAGACACCGGAGCCGATGCACGGCCGCTCGTTCGCCCCGCTGTTAAGGGGAGAGAGCGAAGACCCTCTGCATGACTGTGTCGTGTCGTCTACCTTCACGCGACTGGAGGCGGGTGAACTGCCTCCAAACCGTGTCACGCCCATGCTCTACACGGACCGCTGGGCCTATGCGCCGGTCGGCTCTGACGGCGAACGGGAGCTCTATGATCTGGAGACTGACCCCCAGACTGAGGCGAATTTGGCAAATGAGCAGGGCGACGTTGCCATCGACCTGCATGACATGTTTATTCAGGAGCTGCGAAAGCTTAACGCGCCGAATGAAGCCATCGAAGTCTGGCTTCGCTAGCCTTGTAGTTGCGCCGCGACTTCTCGCTCCTTTCTGCACGCGACGAAAGGAGGCCCGAAGACGTGATCGCAATACGTATCCTCTAAGATTTGGACAATCCAGTTATCAAAGGTTATTATCCTTGCGGTCGCGCCACAACCCCCTGCGCGCGCCCGTATACAACGACCACTAGAGGTAATATTTGTCTGGGAAGCTCCCAGTCTCTTGGCTTGACCTAGAGAAGGGACATGTGGATCCGGAATGTGAGGTTCGTTGACCTTGCACTCGAACTGCCGCACGGGTCAACCATATTGGTCTCTAAGTCGGAGAGGTCGGGCTAAACGCTCAACACCGCTCCACCTGTTTCAACCCTTTTACACCCTTTTTCACATGGAGGAATGACTGAATGGACACTCAGAAGATGCTCTCGCGCCGACGCTTCCTGCAGGTTTCCGGCCTGGCAACAAGCGCGGCCCTGCTGGCGGCTTGTCCCGCGCCCGCAGCTGCTCCCGCGGCCGACACTGGTGACAGCGGAGCCGTGATGGAGACCAAGAAGCTGGAAGCCTGGTCGCGCATGACCGACCTGGCGCAGGAGTCGATTAAGGAAATCATCGACATCTACAACGAGAAGAACACGATCGGCGTTGAGGTGGAGTTTGTCTACATCGCCCGCACGGCCGGCAGCCAGGCAGATGAGAAGCTGCTGACCGCCGTTGCAGGCGGTACGCCCCCTGCGCTGCACTATGCCGACCGCTTCACCGTCCCGCAGTTTGCCCACGAAGGCTTCTTTACCGACATCACCGACTTTGCCGAAGCCGCCGGTGTCACCAAGGAGCTCTACTTCGACTTCGCATGGGACGAGACCGTGTACAAGGGCGGCATCTATGCCCTCTCGTTCGACACGGACACACGCGCCCTGTGGTACAACATGGACATCATGGACGAGGCCGGTGTTGATTCCAGTTCGCCTCCGTCCAACCTGGACGAACTGCGGGCTGCCACCGAGGCGCTGACTGTGCGCGACGATACGGGCGCCGTCACCCGTTACGGCTTCAACCCGATTTATGACCAGGCGTGGCTGTACACGTGGGGCTTTGGCTTTGGCGGTTCCTTCCAGGACGACGATCGCCGCATCACCTTTGCCCACCCGCAGAACATCGAGGCGATGCAGTTTGTCAAGTCCTTTGTCGACGAGATCGGCGTGGAGGACATTGACGCCATGCTGGCCGCCTGCGCCGGTGGCAACTGCCGCGGCGAGAATGACTACTTCTGGACCGGTCAGAGCGCGATGACCTGCAGTGGTAACTGGAAAGTGGCCCAGCACCATCGCTACAAGCCGGACACCAACTACGGCGTCGTGCCGATGCCGGGCCCTGACGGTCCTGCCCCGCATGCCAGCTGGGCCGGTGGTTGGAGTTGGGCAGTACCCTTTGGCTATGACGATGTAGAGTCGGCGTTCGACGCTTGCTTCTACCTCTGCGGCCCCGAAGGCCAGCTCAAGTACAACAAGGACACCTTCCATATTCCGACGATCAAGTCGGCCGCCGAAGATCCATTCTTCCGCGAAGACCCGCTGCACGCAGTCTTCATGGATCTGCTGCCGGTTTCCCATGCTCGCCCGCCGATTCCGTTGGGCTCCAAGCTTTGGGACCTGCAGGTCAAAGCCTTCCGCGACGAGATTCCGCACGGCCTGAAGACGCCTGAGGAGGCGTTGATGGACATTGACGAGGAGATCAACGCGGGTCTGGAAGAGATAGGCTTCTTCAGCTAAGCGTAGAGTCCGGTATCTGTCGCCGAGGCCGATTGAAGATCGGTAGTTGGCGGCGAGAGTTCAGGATACTGAACACGTAAGAGATTGTAGAGAAGGGTAGCGGCTCAAAGGGGCCGCTACCTGACTTCTACAATAAGGGTGCGGGCATTTCAGCTCGGAACACAGAGTCCTGCCATGGCAACTGCCACCGCTACAGCTAACCTGCCCCGCCGCCGGCTGTCACAAGGCACGCGGCATACGATAAACGGGCTCCTTTTTGCCTCGCCCTGGATCTTCGGTCTGCTCGTTTTCTGGATATATCCGACATTGGCGTCGGCCTACTACAGCTTTACCAAATACAACGGCGTCAGGAATCCAACGTTTACCGGGCTTGCAAACTATATCGAGTTGTTTACGAAGGATGAGGAGTTTTTGGCGGCGGTTTACAATACGGTCTATTTCGCGGTCGTTTCGATCCCGCTGGCCATAGTCTTCGCCTTTGGACTGGCGATGATGTTGAACGCCAAAATACGGGGTCAGGTTGTCTACCGCACCATCTATTTTCTTCCTACCCTGGTACCCGAAGTGGCGTTGGCACTGGTATGGATCTTCATCTTTACGCCGCACAACGGCCTGATTGCGGCCCCTTTCAGGGCCTTCGGGTCGCGCGGCCCTTGCTGGCTGACCTGTGCTGAGTGGGCCAGGCCAACCCTCGTTCTGCTCGCTCTCTGGATTATCGGACAGCAGATCATATTGTATCTCGCCGGCCTGCAGGATGTTCCTCAGGACCTGTACGACGCCGCCGACGTAGACGGCGCCAACTTCCTGTCGAAGTTCCGCAATGTGACCGTCCCGATTCTCACGCCCGTTGTCTTTTTCCACCTGATTACGTCGGTGATCGGCGCTCTGAACTTCTTTGCGATTCCATACATAATGACTGGAGGTACCGGCTTTCCAGCCAATTCGACATTATTCTATTCGATCTACCTCTACAAGAATGCCTTCCACTACCTGGAAATGGGCTATGCTTCGGCAATGGCATGGTTACTCTTCATGTTTACCCTGGTTGTAACCCTGATCATCTTCCGGTCTGCGCGTCTGTGGGTCTTTTATGCAGGGGGCGAAGACTAAAATGGTCGCCGACAGCCAGCAAGTCGATTCTCAATTTGCACGAGACCATGCCAGACGGATCATGGCTAGGCGTTTGCGAGGATTCGGCCGCAGCATTCTTATACACGCAAGTCTGATCCCGGCGGCTTTTGTTTTCACGCTACCGTTTCTTTGGATGCTGTCTACGTCGCTAAAGCCCGACGTTCAGTTCTACGCTTACCCACCTGTCGTCATTCCCTCCCCGTTTCAATGGTCGAACTATCCTGATGCGGTAAAGTTCATCACGTTTTTCCTCTATCTTCGCAATACGTTGACGATCGCCGTACTTGCGACGATTGGTGTATTGATCTCTTCGTCGTTGGTCGCCTACAGCCTTGCTCGCATTCCTTGGCGGGGTCGCAACTTTCTGTTCATTCTGACGGTTGCAACTCTGATGTTGCCTTTTCAGGTTACAATGATTCCCCTGTTTATCGTCTTCAAGAACCTGGGCTGGGTGAACTCCTGGCTGCCCCTTATCGTTCCGCACTGGTTCGGGGGAGCGTTGTATATTTTTTTGCTGCGTCAGTTCTTTATGACCATTCCGATGGAGCTTTCGGAAGCGGCCCGCATTGATGGCGCAAACGAACTCAAAATCTATTACTCGATTCTTCTGCCTTTATCCAAACCGGCTCTGGCAACGGTCGCAATTTTCGAGTTTATCGCCCGCTGGCGCGACTATATTGGACCTCTGATTTATCTGAGCGATCAGGAACAGTACACGTTGTCGCTGGGCATCTACGAATATCAGACACAGTATGGCGCTGAGTGGGGTTTGCTCATGGCTGCATCTGTGTTGATTACGCTGCCCATTATTATGCTCTTCTTCTTTCTGCAGAAGACTTTCGTGCAAGGCATTGCTTTGACCGGCATCAAGGGTTAGGACGAAGTCTCAAGTGTGAACGCCTTGTCATTCCTCTGGAGTCTTGTCGCTGTTGCAGCCAGAGTTGGCTGAGATGTTCACGATGTTTTCCCCTCCCCCAGTCCGCATACAGAGATTTCCAAATCAGTGAGGACTTCCGCATGCCCATAAGACTGGCCCTGATCGGCTGCGGTAGGATTTCGCGACGGCACGTCCTGGCCATGAAGGACCTGCAGGAGCGCGGACGCAGCGACTTCGTCGTGTGCGCGGTCTGCGACGCCAATGAACAGGCGGCGTCAGAGCGCGCCGACATGCTTGAGGAGCTGCTGGGGGAAAGACCAACGGTCTACAGCACGCACCAGGAGCTTCTGGCCGAGTCACAAGTCGATGCCGCCGACCTGTGCCTTCCTCACGGTCTCCACCACGGTATCGCAGTGGACTGTATGGAGGCGGGCCTGCACGTGCTGTGCGAGAAGCCGCTGGGCGTCACCATCAAGGCCTGCCGCCTGATGATAGACGCCGCTGAGAGAACGGGGCGGGTTCTGTCGACGGCCGCGCCTCACCGCCGCCAGCCGGGACAGCGGACAGCGAAGTGGATACTTGATGAGTCCGGTCTGCTCGGAACGCCGCTTAGCTTCTTTCATCAGCTTCGTTCCTCGGCCGTACTTGCGAGCGCCCCCAGCCAGGAGTCGGGCCGGCCGAACCCGTCCCAGCTGTGGGGGCAGCAGCCTGCGGGGTCCAATGAACCTCTTCCTGAACACAAGCGCTGGCGCAGGGACAGGTTAATGTCAGGTGGGGGTCCGGTGCTCGACAGTGGATTTCATTACTGCGATTCTCTTCGCTATCTCTTTGGTGAGGCTGACAAGGTATACGCCGTCCTGCGGTCGATGAAGTCGGGGGCACCGGAGCCAATGGGCGACGCGCCGGAAGATACGGCTTTTGTAACCTTTACGTTCAAGAACGGAGTCACCGGCAGTTGGTCATGGAGTTTCGCCGCTCCGGGCGAAGAGGCTTACGATGTGACTTTTTACGGCAGTCGCGGCTCATTACGAGATACAACGGCGGGTCCCTTTTCGATCTTTCATCTGTTTGAGCGTACCCCCAAGAGGCTGGAGACGGCCCGCCTCGAATGTTCTGACGGTTCGGTCTACAATATGAAGGAGATGGAGGCGATGCACCGGACGTCGCTGTCGAAGAAGGAAGAGGATTTTCTGTACCCAGGGGGCGCAACCGACGGCTTCTCAATCGAGATCTGGGAGTTTCTCGAGATTCTTCGAGGTAACAGGCCGGCGCCGGAGATCGACGGCTGGGAAGGCATGAGATCGTTGGCGTTGGGCGATGCCATTTACGAATCGGGCTTGACCGGAGAGGTCATTTCCGTTGATGATGTTCTGAGTGGAAGGCGCTCAGCTTTTCAGGACCCGATCGACGAACACTGGAGCTTGTAGTAGTTCGCACCAGTTAAGAGTGACAGGAGGAAATCCATGTCTATGGGCATGAGCCAGCAGCAGAGAAAGGATTTTGACGAAAAGGGCTTCATCATTCTGGAGAACTTCCTGACCAAGACCGAGTTGGACAGCCTGCTGGCGGCCGTCGACGAAGTCGCGAATGAGGTGAGAGGAGCCCAAGGACTGGGGCCGGACGACCCCTTTGCCGTCCGCAATGCTCTTTCCCGTCATGAGGCTTTTCTTGATCTTGTCGACCACCCGCGCATGTTGCCACTGGTTGTGGATGCCATCGGCTGGAACATTCAGATTCGGACAACGCACCTCGACTACCGGCCGCCTTACCCTGAGACAGTCAAACCTGGCATGCTCGGCGTAGGGGACGGCGCGGACCAGGAGGTGGGCTACCGAAACCTCTCGTGGCACCCTGACCTGGCAAGCGACTCCCTCTTCATGGCTCCCTCACTTGATGGACGTCTGCCGTTTATGGAGATCAAGGTGTTCTATGTACTCTCGGATCTGAGCGAGGGGCAGAGCGGCAATCTCTGGATGGTGCCCGGAAGTCATCTTCGGTCGCCAAACGAATTGCGTGAAAACGGAAGGCAGGTGGATCCAAGCGAAGCTATGGAACTGCGGCTGAAGCCGGGCGCGGCAGTGGTGTGGCGGACGGCAGTCTGGCATTGCGTCGGACCGAATCTCTCGGAAAGGACGCGCAAGATAATGCATATCGGCTACCACTACCGCTGGCTGCGCCCCACCGACTACATCAGCCAGGATCAAGCCTTAGTCGAGCGCAGTGGACCGGTTCGCAAGCAGCTGCTGGGTGCGCTTGCCAGCGGCGGCGACCCGCTGGGGGAAGACTCGCAATTTCACCCCTCCTCGCAGTACTGGCTGACGAAGAACGACGAAGATGTGCCTCTTCGGGCGTGGGCCGAGGAACGAGGCGTCGGCCGGGAAGGCTTCTTCAACGCCCTTTGACCGGCGGGGCCCTGGAAAGAGTTCCTTGCGATGGATTACAGTTCAGACTTCCACTCGGTAAGAGATCAGGTATTTCGCGAACTGGGACTATATCAGCAGGTCTCAGGTCTGTACGACGGGCAGTGGGTCGCAGGCGGTGGCCGTGATCGCAACGCCATTCACTCACCGATAAACAACGAGTGGCTGGCCGATATCGCGGTCGCAGGCGAGGAAGAATATGATCGCTTGATCGAAAAGGCATGGGTGTCTTTCGATGAATGGTCTCGAGTGCCGGCGCCCAAACGCGGCGAGGTCATAAGGGCGATCGGCGATAGACTGCGGGCATACGTGGAGAGCCTGGGGTTGTTGGTTACGTTGGAGGTAGGGAAGACCCCGGTAGAAGGCAAGGGCGAAGTTCAAGAGATGATCGACATCGCTGACTTTGCCGTTGGGCTCTCCCGTCAGTTGTACGGGATGACAATCGCCAGTGAGCGCCGAGATCACCGCCTATACGAACAGTGGCATCCGTACGGCGTCGTAGGCGTCATTACCGCTTTCAACTTCCCCTGCGCAGTCTGGTCTTGGAACGCTTTCATCGCTGCGGTCCTCGGTAACGTGGTCGTGTGGAAGCCTTCGCCCGACGCAGCACTGACCGCGATCGCCACCACCAACATAGTGAACGATGTGCTTGACGAGCAAGGGCTGCCGCCTCTCTTCTTTCTTGCAGTTGACGGGGCCGGCGAAATCGGTCAACGGATGAGTTCAGACAGCAGACTGCCGCTGCTGTCATTTACGGGATCGGTGCGAACAGGACGCGAGGTTGCAGCCAGAGTAGGCGAACGACTTGGCCGCACTATCCTGGAGCTGGGAGGGAACAACGCCGCGATTGTCACCCCGGAAGCCGACATGGAGATTGCGCTGCGTGGGGTTGCATTTGGCGCCCTGGCTACGGCCGCCCAACGGTGTACGACGACCCGGCGCCTGATTCTACATGAGAGCCTCTATGACAGCTTTCTTCCTCGCTTGGTTGAGGCCTACAGGAACGTAAATGTCGGCAGTCCGTTGGAACCCGGGGTTCTGGTTGGCCCACTGATAAACAGACGAGCTGTTGACGGCTACTCCAGTGCAATAGGGAGGGCAGAGGCAGCCGGCGGTAATGTTCTGGTCGGGAACTCTGTGTTGGCGCTGTCGGGTCTGGAAGGTGGAAACTATGTTGCGCCAACACTGATAGAGGGACTGGAGCCGGACACTGACATTGTCTGCGAGGAGACTTTTGCACCGATTCTTTATGTTCTCCGTTACGCCGAGCTCGAAGAGGCATTTGCCATCCACAACTGTGTGCCCCAGGGCCTGTCGTCCGCCATCTTCAGCAACAGCCTGCGGGAGGTTGAGGCATTCTTGAGTGTCGTTGGCAGTGACTGCGGGTTGGCCAATGTGAATACGGGCACGGCAGGTGCGGAGATCGGTGGAGCCTTTGGCGGAGAGAAGGAGACGGGGGGTGGGCGAGAAAGTGGATCTGACGCCTGGAAGGCGTACGCACGTCGTCAGACGGTTACGGTCAACTACGGGGATCAGCTTCCGCTTGCGCAGGGCGTTACATTTGACGTCAAATAGCGAACCTATTGCCCCTCACTGTTTTCCCAGTTTTCTGTAATCCTACATTCAGCCTTTAAAGGCAACCTGCGAAGCACTCGCACCCCAAAGAAGGGATCAGGTATTATCGTTTAGTCACTTGCCTTCAGCAAGAACAGCGGTTCCGCGGCCCTGCAGATAATAGCGCCATGCGAGGGCACCTGCAGAAAAGGATCCATTTTGCCACGACGAGGGTCAGGAAGGACGAGGCAATGGGCCACCGAAATTTGGAGCCGAAGGCCTGGGCGCCCAGACTTAGTGGTCCGTGTTCAGTAGCGTGAGAGATGGCCGGGCCCGCCCAGTGCCGGGTTTGGGCTCAGTTGGCCGCTGGGTATCTTCTTCCTTGGGCGTCGGCATGGACGCGTTCAATCTGGCCCCCAAGGGGAACAAGGATAGCCGTAAACGTTGTGGTGCCGTCGGCTGCAATTGCTTTGTGCACAGGGGAGATCGTTCGCGCGGCGATAACACGGTCCAGTGAGTCATACGCGGTAAGTACAACCTGCACTTCAATGGCCTCATCCTGGCCTACGTTTCGAACTGAGCCTGTGACCTGGTACGAGGTGAAAAGTTCGCCATTGAAGGCAAGATCCTCAACAACCAGGTCCTTGTAGTATCCACCTTCATACGCTGGAACGCCACTGAGCGGGTATATCTGGTAGCTTGCGAACTCTTTGGGTGCCTTCTCAAACAGAATCGCAAACGGAGCCACCTCGCCCGGCTCAACCAGGTTCAACAGAGCCGCGCCATATTCCATTGCCAGGGTTTCCTGGTTGGCGTCCAAGAGCTTGACCCCGACACGAATCTGCTCAAGCGTAAAGGTGTTGGTGTTTTCAACTTCGCCAAGGACCCAAAGGCCGCCGAGTGGTGTGAAGCTGAAGTGGACCCTCTGATGGGCGAAGGGAATGGGAGTAGGAGTAGGCCTGGCTTGCGCCTGAACGCCGTCGGTTGCATTGCCGAAAGGAATTACTAGCTGTTGCCCCGGTTGGAGCGTACGAGGGTCAAGAATATTATTTTCTTCCTGCAGCGCTTCGACGGAAACACCGTATTGGATTGCAATTCGGGAAAGTGTGTCGCCAGGTACGACAAGGTAAACTGTTGGTTCCGGTGTCGCCGTATGTGTCGGCGTCGGAGGCGGTGTGTAAGGAGCCGGGGTCGCCGTAACGGCAGCTGTCGGTCCGGCCGGCGGCGAAAACGTTGCACCGGGCTCGGGCCCAGGCGTAGAGGTAGGAATAAGGGCGATAACCTGCCCGCAACCTGACAGGAAGAAGAGTGCCGAAATGCAACTTATGGCAA
Source organism: Caldilineaceae bacterium (assembly GCA_026708085.1). Lineage (GTDB taxonomy): Bacteria > Chloroflexota > Anaerolineae > Caldilineales > Caldilineaceae > Bin5. The sequence goes on along the minus strand of JAPOVP010000049.1, from coordinate 105,573 downwards.
ACAGGGCAGCCATTCTTGCTATCACAGAATGAGAATCCATCGGTATCCGCGCTTACATAGCTGACCAGCTCAGAGGACTGCTACTGTAGTGGAAACCTGCAATTGAATCATTGCGACAAATTGCCTTGCTGATTGTGATGGGAGCGGAAAATCGAGGCCTTGGGCGGACATCGGGGTCCGCCTGTGAGATCTGCAAATACGGGACATTTTTGCAAGAGAGAACCACTATGAATTATATCACAGCATCATTTCATTGCCGACAGGATTGCGGTCGGATATACTATCAATGTGTTCACTAACGGGTTTAGGGCTGGCCTGCGAAATGGAGAATCGGAATGAAGGTCGCGATCCTGTCTGATAGCCATGACAATATCTGGAATCTGGAGAAGGCGCTTGTTGATGTTGACACGCAGGGATGTGACGTATTGTTGCACTGCGGAGACCTGGTAGCACCATTCATACTGGCGCAGATTGCGCAGGCGTTTGACGGACCTATTCACGTAGTGGAGGGCAACAATGACGGTGATGGTCGATTGCAGCAGCAAGTGGCATCCGGCTTCCCTCAGATTACACTGCATGGTCCTTACGCCGAACTCGAACTCGGGGGCCGCCAGGTTGCCCTGATACACTATCCTGAGCCCGCGAGGCGCATTGCGCAGAGCGGATCTTTCGATTTGGTCTGCTACGGCCATGACCATCTACATCACTGGGAGCGAATAGGCAACTGTCTGTTGGTAAATCCTGGTGAACTGATGGGGCGCTACGGCTCTCCAAGTTGGGGGATATATGATTGCGAGTGCCATGAGTTCTCCTTACAGGCAATTTAACGCCTCGTCGCAAACGAAGGCGCTTTGACGCGCTCCCCTGTTCCCAATTGCCCCACACTTCAGAGACAGAGAGACACTACATTGTTTGAGCTGGTTTTCCTTGGGACTTCGGCATCCGCGCCCTCCGTACACCGCGGTCTTTCGGCGGCGCTGGTCATGGCGCAAGAGCACCGCTTTCTGATTGACTGCGGCGAAGGGACGCAGCGCCAGATTCTGCGAAGCGGGCTTGGGTTTCGGCGACTGGACAAGATTCTGCTTACGCATGGCCATCTTGACCACATACTTGGTCTAGGGGGACTTGCCAGTACACTTGGCCATTGGGAAGCCCTGGAGGAGTTGGACATTTACGGCGGCGAACCTGCACTGGCGCGTGTCCACCGTCTAATGGAGGTTGTCTTTGGGATTGGGAACGTTTCACAGGCCGGGGTAAGTCTCAATGTCATTGATGAGGGAAAACTGTTCGCAGGCAAGGGATTCACGCTTTCTGCCTTTTCTGTGCCCCACCGGGGCAGCGGCTGCTTTGGGTTTACTTTTGAGGAGGAGACTCGGTCGCCGTTTGACAATGCGAAGGCGGAGGCGCTGGGCGTTCCAGCTGGACCGGAGCGCAGAGAACTCGTGGCCGGCCGGCCGGTCGTGCTGTCCGACGGCCGCACCGTAAATCCCGATGAAGTACTGGGAGAACCGCAGAGAGGAGCGAAGCTCTGCTTTGTAGGCGACGTAAGCCGCACAGGTCCACTGCACAAGATCGTTGCCGGCGCAGACCTCCTGGCGATTGAAGCGACCTACCTGGAAGAGGAAAGGGAGCTAGCGAAGGGTCACGGCCACATTACAGCGCGTGCAGCGGCTCGTCTGGCGCAAAAGGCGGGGGTAAAGCATCTGGTCCTGCACCACATCAGCCGCCGCTACCACGCAAGGGAGATTCTGGACGAGGCACGGGCCGAGTTTCCCAAAACCGATGTAGCCGGCGATCTCGATCTCTTCCGGATTCGCAGGGGGAAGCCGGTCGAAATTCAGGCGGGGCGGAAGCAAGCGGTTCGTTGAGAGTGAGGACCCGATTGACAGTCGAGTAGAAGTAATGTGCTTTTCTCAAGTGGTCCGCGTATCTGGGGATTGGGCGTACGCCGCGCCCCCAGGTTTGGTTCTGGTTCCTCTGCAAACTCCTACCCTTGCCTTGACCGGCCCGAGGAGTTGATGTCAAACTCAGGAGCGCAATTTCCCCTCAGTGGCCCTTTCTACTGTGCGAATGATTCGCTGCCGTAACCTGTTAACCTCTTTTTCCTTCAAGTTGTGGTCCAGACTTTGGTAGGTTACGCGGTATGCCAGAGACTTGTAGCCTACCGGCAACGACTCTCCGCGATAGATGTCAAAGAGCTCCACGGAAGTCAGCCCGGGATCCCCCTCGCGACCGCCTCCATCTACAATTGCATCACGCAGGCGGCGCTGCGTAACTTCCTCCTTTACGACGAAGGCCAGGTCTTCGACGACGGGGGGGTAGACACTAATAGGAGCCATCTGCGAAAGGCGCCAGCTGGGCCGCACGAGGGGAGCGATTCTCAGTTCCGCCAGTACTACTCGTTCGTTCCCCAGTCCAAATGCATTGCGTACTTGCGGATGCAGTTCTCCCACTGTTCCAAGAAGCTCGTCTTCCAGTGAGACGAGAGCGCAACGGGGCCCGAACATGGTCTCGCTCACGGCGTCGCCGGCACCGCTCTCAGGATGGGCACTGAACTGATAGCTGCTCTGCGGGAAGCCGAGTCTTTCCAGAAGCGTTTCGATAATGCCCTTCAGATCGAAGAAGTCAAATAGGTCTGATTCGGCTTGGGAAGGGTTGGTCGCCTGCGGGTCGCGGAGCCCGCGCAGGGCGATACACAACCTTCGCTGCTCCTCAGGCAGGTTGGCGGCTGAGTTTTCCTCATTGGAAGGACTGCCGTGTGAGATGAGGGGCCGGTAGGTACGTCCGATTTCGAAGACAGCGAGCCGCTCCGTGAATCGGAGGTTGTAAGCCAGGTTTTCCAACGCGCTTACGATAAGGTTTCTTCTCATCACACGGCGCTCAGGTGAGAGCGGATTGGTCAACGAGATGAAACGACCAGGATCGCTTGCCGCTGCCGGGATCTCGCCTTCGTCGCCTGACGCAAATGTCGGCCCTGCCCCGGTCAGCCTGGCGTGGTTTTCAGGTGTTGTAAGCGTGTGATTCACCGTATCCTGCAACCCGGTCCCCATGAGGATGTCGCGGATGTTCTCCTCCGTTTCCAGCGGCGCATTGCGGCGCTGGGGCGGCAATACGGTGTCAAGGAGTGATTCAGAAATGCGATCGTAACCGACCACACGCGCTACCTCTTCCGTCAGGTCGGCGGGCAAGGAAACATCGAGCCGGTGCCAGGGCACAGTTGCGGCGATTACGGATTCACCTTCAGCACGCGCCAGCCCAAAAGCCGACCGCTCCGATACGTTCACCGGTAGCTCTGTCAACTCTTCGAATTCAAAATCCAGCCGGTGGAGAGCGGAGCCAATTTCTGACAGAGACAGATCCATGCCCAGAAGTCGCTTCACGTCACTGCGTGATGTATAGACTTTGACCACAGGCTGTGTGACAGGGTAGGTATCTACGACACCGGGAACTACTCGACCGCCGGCAATCTGCTGCATAAGGTTGGCTGCGCGACGCGCGGCCAGGTCATTCAACGAGGCCGGCACGCCGCGAGTGAAGCGGTGGCTGGCCTCACTGTGCAGGCGCAGTGCCTGTGAAGTGCGGCGGTTGTTGATTCCATCAAAGGTGGCCGATTCGAGCAGGATATTGCGGGTGTCTCCATGCACTTCGGTTTCGGCGCCGCCCATAACGCCTGCGATTGCAACTGGGCCCGCCTTGTCGGCGATGACCAGCATCGGAGGTTCCAGTTTGCGCTCCTGCCCGTCAAGTGTCAGCAGTGTTTCGCCTTCATCGGCAGTGCGCACAATGATGGTTGGCCTGGCATCGCCAATGTTTGCGGCCCTAGCGGCGAGTAGATCGTAGTCGAAGGCATGGAGGGGCTGGCCCGTTTCCAGCATGACATAGTTCGTAATGTCGACGATATTGTTGATGGACCGCATTCCCGCGCTGGACAGCCGTTTCTGCAGCCATCTCGGTGATTCGCCCACCTGGATGTCGCGGAAGACAGTCCCGGTGAACCGCTGACACAGGTCGGAGTCGCTGATGCGCGCTGAAACATAGTCTGAGGCACTGTCTTCGCCGTGCGACGCATCTACATCTTCGGGCAGATGTAGCGCGCCGCCGGTCAGAGCCTGCACTTCTCTGGCGATACCCCACATTGAAAGGCAACGCGCCATGTCCGGCGTCAGATCGATTTCGAGGATTTCGTCGCCCAGATAATGGCGAAGTGGTTGCCCTACAGGAGCGTCATCGGGCAGAAATAGGATGCCCTCATGCTCTTCACTGAGCCCCAGTTCCAGCTCCGAACAGACCATTCCGAGCGACTCGACACCGCGGATTTTCGCCTTTTTCAGCCTCTTGCGAGGGCGTGGTCTCTTATCGCTGTAGGCATTGTTAAGGAGCGCGCCTTCCCGAGCAAATGCGACTTTGAGAACAGGAAGGTCTCCTGATGACAGCGAGCGATTCTTGAACTGGATGAGGTTGGGCGCGCCGGTCACCACTCTCTGCAGGGCCGGGTCGGTGGAAGCCTGTGAGGAATGGTGGTCTACGTCCACGAGGACCAGCCGGTCGGCATCAGGATGCGGTAGTACGGCGGCGACCTGGCCGACAACTATTTTGTCCTCTTCCCACCAGTCGCCGGTGTTTGTTAAACTCGCCTCTTCCAGCCCCGCCAGTGTAAGACGTTCCGCCAACCTTGGCGTGGTCAGAGGGATATCGACGTATTCCCGAAGCCAGGACAATGGGACAAGCATGGTTCACTCTCAACTTGTGAAGCGGCTTACGGCTTAGGCCTGAAGCCAAATAAGGATTGCTGATTTCTGGTGATTGTATCAGAAGATGGGCTTAAAGCGCAGATTTAGGCAGTTGGCTGGCAGCACGTCAAGGCATGGCGGACTATATCGTGGGAAAGTGAACGCCAGTAGCCCCAGCAGCGTCGATGGGAACCCAAGCCTCGCAATATCTGGGCGATGGAACCCAATTCGTGGACAGGGACGGTACGGAATCCTGCGATCTCATTCGTATCGGTTGGGCAGAGTTCCCCGCTCATGCTTTGCAGATAGAAGATGTAACTGACAAAGGGGAAGGCCGAGTTGTCACTGATAAAGTGACAATCCAGGATGCCCAGGAAACGACATAACTGGACCCGCTGCCCGGTCTCTTCAGCGATTTCGCGGTAAAGGGCATCCTCGATCGATTCCCCAAGTTCAATACGGCCCGTGGGCAAGCGATATATTGGTTTTTCGTAGCGGTGTTTCGTGTGCAGCAGGATTTCACCGCTGGGTTGGCGGATAGCAAAGACTACCTCGCCTCTTCTGTCCGGGCTCGCCTGCCCTCGATAGCCCCGCATGTAGTCATCGGCCTCGATACGATAGAGGCGACAAAGGGGCTGTCCGTATCTCTTTGCAAGGCGTTCAATTTCCGACTGGTCAATTCTGGGTGCTACAGATGGTCTTAGGGGCATGGCCGCACCAATTGAGTCCAAGAGGAGAACTTTACAATGCGTTCTGCTAGTGAAAGAATGGCTTACACGGCCACAAGCTGAAGGCAACTGGCGATTTCAGTCTTCGTCGAGGTCTTCTGCGAGAAGAGCCTGGGCCTCGGCAGGGTCAAGGATAATGCCTCCCCCCTCAGCACCCCCAGGAACGCCAATTCCTGTCTCACTCAATAGGGGTGTGGAGGACAGACTGTCGAGGCCCTGACGCAACTTCATCCTGCTCTGGCGCAGACCTTCAACCTCTACGAGTTGCAGTCCGTAACGGTTTTCCGGATGGAGCAGTGTATCTATGAGGTCCAGTCCGATCTGCTGTCCCAAATCCCTGCTACTGTTGAATGACTTCCAAGGGGCATGGGCAATGCGAAGAAACTCGCGACCGGCCTGCGTACGCATTCCCTCAAGTTTGAAAGGAATAATGGTCCTTTCAAGGCGAATCGCAAGTTGCCATTCGGCGCCAAACGGTGCTGTGATGTCCCTGCCAAGCAGAAAATAGATCCTGTCGACGTTGCTGATCAGTTCAAAAAGGGTATCGTAGTCAACGCCTGTGGCCGGCGTGCGGCGGATTTCGGCTCCCACCTGCACAGGTAACTCAGCCAAAGTACGTCCGACGAGAGCCCTTTCCTGTTCCAGATCTTTGGTTGCACTGACGAAGATGCGTAGTTTTTCTGCCATGTCAGACTAACTGAAAGGTGAGAGGATCCCGAGGAGTGATATGACCGTCCGATCCGGCGCTGCCGAATCGTCACAGCGATATTTTCTATGATCAGGAACAAAAAGCCAAAATCTCCAACGTTTGACAGAAAACCGTGTTTCAACTGACCTGCACCGCGGTGTCTGCTTTCGCAGTCGGAGATACTGGTGGTCAAGCCGAAATCGCGGCGTCTCTCTTCATCTGCCGTTCCCAGTATTCGAGGTCTGCGTCGACCATGAGGCGGGCCAGCTCACCAAATGAAACGGTTGGCTCCCATCCGAGCTGGCGTCCGGCCTTGGATGCGTCACCGACAAGCAGATCGACTTCTGCCGGCCGGTAAAAGCTGTCGTCCTGGACGACGAACTCCTGCCAGTCGAGATCGACGTGACCGAATGACTCATCGAGGAATTCGCGAACACTGTGCGTTTCACCGGTGGCGACCACGTAGTCGTCCGGATTATCCTGTTGCAGCATCAGCCACATAGCGCGCACATAGTCCCGCGCGTAGCCCCAATCGCGGCGCGAGTCCAGGTTTCCCAGCCGCAACTCCTTGCTCAGTCCAAGCTTGATTCTGGCAACGCCATTAGTGATTTTGTGGGTCACGAACTCTAGGCCGCGACGAGGGCTCTCATGATTGAAGAGGATTCCGGAACAGGCGTAGATATCGTAGCTCTCTCTGTAGTTGACCGTAATCCAGTGTCCGTAAACCTTGGCCACGCCATAAGGGCTGCGCGGATAGAAAGGTGTGCCTTCGGTCTGGGGGACTTCACGGACTTTGCCGAACATCTCGCTGCTGCTGGCCTGGTAGAAGCGGATCGATGGATCGACGATGCGGATGGCATCCAGAAGGCGGGTAACTCCTAGTGCAGTGAACTCTCCCGTCAGGACGGGTTGCGTAAAGCTGGTTGGGACAAAGCTCTGCGCGGCGAGATTGTAGACCTCATGCGGACGGTATTCCTGGAGGATGCTTATCAGACTCAACTGATCGAGAAGATCGCCCTGGGCAATCTCGATCTCGTCCTGAATGTGCCGGATGCGGTCAAAGTTGATGGTGCTGGTACGCCGTACCATCCCAATGACCTTATATCCTTGCTTGAGAAGAAGCTCGGCCAGGTAGCTTCCGTCCTGTCCGGTTACTCCAGTAATCAGTGCAGTGGGCATGAAAAAAGCTCCTGTAGATGACTGCGCCGACTCCATTTGGCGCGGCTTCTTTCCTGCGCACGAGGCAAAAGAGATGCATGCGCAGTCATACCGTCGTACTGACCCCTGTCTGATTCAGCCCCGTTTTGAGGTCACGACGCATCACTTTCCGATGGATCTTCTCCCAAGGCACCGGCAGTTTTCCGCCAGTACTTCAGAACGTCCGCGAGACTCTCGCGAAGAGGAATTCTCGGAACCCAGCCGGTCTCTTTGAAGAATCTGTCTGGATTGCAGACAATTCGGGACACCTCGCTTGGCCGCAATCGCATCGGATCCTGTTCCACGGTGATCTCGACGTCACTCAACTCAAGCAGGACATTCAGGAGTTCCTGGACCGCGACGGATGTTCCGCTGCCGATATTGTATACACCGCCTGGTTCACCATGATGGAGCGCGAGCCAGTAAGCACGGACCATGTCTCTGACATCGGTGTAGTCGCGTTCGGCTTCCAGATTTCCGACTTTGAGGACAGGGTGCTGCAGTCCCGCCTCGATCTCCGCGATCTGACGTGCGAAAGCGCTGGCGACGAAACTATCAGACTGCCCGGGCCCAAACTGGTTAAAGCTGCGAACACGAATGGCTGACAGTCCATAATTGTACCAGTACTGCTGCGCCATCAGATCCTGAGCGACCTTGCTGATGCCGTAGGGTGAGTTTGGGCGCAGCTGCGTCGACTCATCGATGGGAAGATCGTCAGGCTCAATGAGACCGTACACTTCCGAGGAAGCGACGACAAGCACCCGGGCCTCTGGTGCGTGGCGCCTCAGAGATTCGAGCAGGTTCAGCTGGCAACTGATGTTCAACTCGTATGTCGCCCAGGGCTGTTCCCAACTGGCGCGGACGTCGCTCCAGGCGGCGAGATGAAATATGCGACTCGGCTTTACAGTCGCTATGACCTGGTCGATCCATGACGGGTTGCGAAGGTCGCCCTTATGCAGGTGGAGCCGGTCGCGCAGGATCTGAATCCGGCTGTCGGCGCGATGTATCGTACCGTGGAGCTCCAGGGGTAACCCGAAACTGGAGGACAGGAGGTAGTTGGCAAGAACTGAGCCAACAAAGCCTGAGATTCCGGTGATCAAGATGCGCACAAAGCATGCCTTTCCTGAAAGCGCAATTATAGCAGACTCAAGCGAAGCAGCGCGAAATTCGGCGTAGAGTTGGCAAGGGTTTGGCGTTCTGAATCAAGGCCGCGAGCCACAGGGAATCATGTTCACGTATAAGCGTAGGAGGGCCAAGAATGGCCGCGCGCACTGTCTGTTCCTGCTCCGAAAGAGGGCCGGAGGAAACTCCTGTTGGAGTTGAATCAAGTAAGCTATCAGCGTGCCTGCGTCTCCAAACGACTGTTTCGGCAAACTGTAACTACGTCAATAAAGGACCCTGTCTTTAGTAAGTTACTTGGAGTGCCGAGGGTACTTCGGTACGGGCGAATAGACCGGAGAAAGGGCTGATGGCTCGCAAGATAGTGGACTACTCGACGCACAATGGGTGAAGATTCAAAATCCATCTCTCAAAATGTTATACTCAGGATTCAGAACGTGAAAAGTATCGGAATTGAAGAGGAAAACTGAATGAGGCCTCAAAGAACTAGCCCACTGGGGACTTTTCGAAGTCCTGCAGGCAATGGCAGGGCAGCCTTGTTCCTGCGAGGAGCCCTTCTGTTCATTCTTGCCGTTGTCTCGCTCGGCTGCACTCGAGAGGGGATGTTGTACGACCACCTGGACGCAAATCGACCCATGTTACATGTCGCTCTCTCTGAGGACGACAGGGTCGTAGCATTTGAGGTTAGGCTGGGTACGCCTGCACGTGAAATCTCCGAGCAACTGGCTTCGGCCGGGCTGATTCACGACGCGGAGCTGTTTGAGGCTTACGTGCGGTCGATCGGTCGGGCACAGGAGTTGAAAGCCGGAACTTTCTTTCTGCGGGCCAATATGACGCCAATCGAGATTGCCGATGCCTTGCTAGCTGAGCATGCGACCGGGGTCGCGGTCACAATTCGCGAAGGCTGGCGTCTTGAGCAGGTGGCGGACGCCCTGGAGCTGGAAGGGGTCGTTTCGGGTGAGGATTACCGGCGCACGGCGCAGATGCCGGATCTCGGCGCGTTGAGCGAGATAGCCCCTTCCAATTCTGCCGCGGCACCGAAGGTCAATCCGCCTGCCTGCTGTGACGTCAAGACAGACCGCTGGCCTTTTCTTGCCGAGCGGCCTCAGGGGGCGAGCCTGGAAGGTTTCCTTTTCCCTGCGACGTACCAGTTGCCGGCCATGCAGCCGACTGCTGGCGGACTGATTGTACGGCAGTTGGATGCGTTTGCGGCCCGCATCATGCCAATATACTTGAAAGCCAAAGCCGATGGGGCGAACCCTCCTGACCTGTACAATGCACTGATTCTGGCAAGCCTTGTCGAAAGAGAGGCAGTCGTGGCAAAGGAGCGGCCTACCATAGCAGGTGTCTTGCACAATCGATTGAACAATAACATGTTGCTTGAGATCGACGCTACGGTGCAATATGCGATGGGCTTCCAGCCAGAGAGCGGTCAATGGTGGAAGACACCGGTGTTTTTGGAGGAGTACCAAGGCGTCCACAGTCCATTCAACACCTATATCCATGGGGGTCTGCCGCCTGGCCCGATAGCTAGTCCCGGCGAGGACTCCTTCCGGGCGGTGTTATACCCTGAGCGGCATGGATACTTCTACTACGTCGCGACGGGTGATGGCAGTGGCAGTCACGCCTTTTCGGAGACCTACTCCGAGCATCTGGCAAACGTACAACGTTACTTGAATCGATGAGGCATGGCATAAACAGCTTCGGCAATGCCAAGGTTATGAGATGAAAGTAGGGAAGTACGGAGCGAATGCACCGTGACGTTGCTGTTGACAAGGTTGGGTGCTGAGACCCAGTCAGTTGACACCGGCTGTTGGATTCTCTAGAATGGCTTGGCGGGTCGGTGGCGGAATGGCAGACGCAGCGGACTTAAAATCCGCCGGGGTGATACCCGTGTGGGTTCGAATCCCACCCGACCTACACATCTCAGTCTTTGGCTTGCCCCTTTTGTGTCAGCTGGAAGTCAACCACAAGCTTGTGGTGCCAACCTACCTCTGACAGAGTCACAATCTACCCGTCAATAACAAAGTGAAGCTGGGTCGGTCTTCCCGATTCGGGTCATGTTCTGCCTGCCTTGTGTCCGGCGCAGTATCACGCGATTTAGAAACGTATGCTGTGCCCAGAAACAGTCGAAGGATGGCACCTGACACAGGGCAGTGCCTTAAACCTACAAATTTGACAATCAGGCCCCCCTGAACGAAACTAGGCGCACTTCCCCCGGAGTGCAGTCCAAGTCAGACTGGCGATGCTAGACTGACGTTGAAAGTGGCTCGTTCGAAGCTAAACGACTGAGAACCTGCCGCTTCCACTCATTTCTTATCCACATCCCCAAAGGAGGGAAACTCTATGAAGCAGACCCGATTGATCGCGAGTCTTGTCATTATTCTTGGCCTCATTCTGGCCGGCTGCGGCGGCGGCCAGCCACAGGAGGCGGAGATGGCCGAAGAACCGGCCATGGAGGAAGAGGCTGCATCGGAAGATGATTCCATGGCCGACGACGGTATGATGGGCGACTTCACGGGTCAGGTCGTCCAGTACAACACCATCGCCGACTATAAAGCGGCCACGGGCAACGAAATCGCCACATTCCAGCAGTCTCCAATGTTGGATGCTGCGGTGGCCGACGGCACGCTGCCCCCGGTCGAAGAACGGCTGCCGGATGAACCGCTGGTGATGCAGCCGGCCGACCAGATCGGCGAGTACGGCGGCACGATGCGGAATACGCACGAAGGCAACTTCGACTTCCTGGAAGACCTGCTGCGTGAGTTTCCACACGTGTACGGCTCGAACATGCAGGGCGTCCTGCCCAACGTGTTCATGAACGCCGAAACGAGCGCTGACGGCCTGTCGACGACGTTCACAATCCGCCCCGGCATCAAGTGGTCTGACGGCCATCCCTTCGGCGCCGACGACTTTGTATTCTGGTACGAGGCGATTGCGGCGAACGAGGAGCTGAACCCCAACGGCGTCAACAATATGAAGGTTGGCGGTGAGATGGGTACGGTCACCAAAGTTGACGAAAACACTATCGTCATGACGTTCAAGGCACCTTACGGTGTGCTGCTCGAACGCCTCAACCGCTGGCGTCCGATGCCGTATGCGCCTGCGCACTATCTGAAGCAGTTCCATCCCGATTACACTGACGCCGCCAAAGTGAACGCACTTGCCGAGGAGAGAGGCTTCTCGAACTGGGTTGAACTGTTCCAGGCCGAGCACGACTGGTACGGCAACCCTGACGAACCGACGATCTTCGCCTGGAAAGCAGTCACCCGCGGCGCCAGTGTTCCGGTCCAGGAGCTGGAGCGGAATCCCTACTACTGGAAGATCGACACCGCGGGCAACCAGTTGCCCTATGTAGACCGCATCAACAGGCCCAACCTCGGTGACCGCGAAGCGATTCTTCTGGACGTTATCGCCGGCCAGACCGACTATATGAACCCGTATACCCTGGGTTACCTGACCAACTATCCGGTCCTCAAGCAGAACGAAGAGAGCGGCGGCTACCGGGTACTGCCGCAGTTTGGCTGGTCTGACGTACTGGGCGTGATCACATTCAACATGTCGACTGAAGACGACGTATGGCGAAAGCTGTTCCGCAACAAAGAGTTCCGCGTCGCCCTGTCGATTGGCTATGACCGCGACAGGATCAACGAAGTCGTCTTCAACGGGCTCTACAAGCCCTCACAGGTTGCCCCGCCCGACGCTTCGGTCTATAACGGCGCCGACCCCGGATTCAAGATGCACATAGAGCATGACCCGGATCGCGCCAACGAGATCCTGGACAGCCTGGGCCTGACCTGGAACGACGACCAGTCCCAGCGCCTTCTGCCCGATGGGCGGCCGTTTGAGCTCTCGGCCCAGGTGCACACGGGCTGGGTACAGCAGGTCCCAATCGCTGAGTTGATTGCACAGGGCTGGGAAGACATAGGTCTGAAGACAACGATTGTTCCTCTGGACGGTCGACTGCATACGGAACGCCGGCTGGCTGGCGACTATGAATTGCAGATTCGCCCGGTCAACTGGGCTGGCCAGGCCCCGATCATCGGCGCCATGCGCGGTGAACCGATGCCGATCAGCAACAGCTGGCTGGTAAACCCGCCGTGGGCGCAGTATGTCATGTCAGGCGGCGCCGAGGGTGAGGAACCCCCGGACGACGTCAAGCGGCTCTACGAGATTTTCGAGGAGTTTATCGCTGAGCCGGATGCCCAGAAGCGCTTTGACCTTGAAGCCGAGATGTATAAGATTCACCAGGACAACCTGTGGGTCATCGGCTCGATCAAGCAACCGGGCGATCTCGAAGCAGTATGGTACGCCGTATTCTCCAACCGCATGTACAATATCCCCAACCCGGTCGCCCCCGAGTGGTACTACGCCGCTCCTGAGACTTGGGCATACCGGTCTGAGTAGACGCCTTCAGCAGTGCTCCTGAAACAAAGGGAGGCCACACAGGTGGCCTCCCGATCCTGAGTCAAGACTGATGCTGATTTATATAGTAAGAAGATTGATCGTCATGATACCGGTGACGATCCTGATCAGCGTGATCGGATTCATTATTATCCAGGCTCCGCCAGGCGACTTTGTCAGTTCCTATATAGCGGGACTGGAGGCGCAGGGCGAGATCATCGAGCCGGAACTGATTGACTCCCTACGAGCGCGCTATGGGCTTGGTGAACCGATATACGTCCAGTACTGGAAGTGGGTATCCAGCTTTGTAGAGGGTGATCTCGGCTATTCGATGATCTACCGGGAGCCGGTCGTAGATATCATCGCCCAGCGTCTTCCCTCCAGCTTTACCATCTCTCTGCTATCTCTTTTTCTGGTCTTTGCCATTGGCATCCCCATTGGCGTGCTTTCCGCCACGAAACAGTATTCGCTGGCAGATTACTCGTTTACCGTGGTGGGCTTCCTGGGCGTGGCTACGCCCAACTTTCTGCTGGCGCTGGTCGGTCTGTGGCTGCTCTTCAAGTGGACGGGAACCGTTGCAATCGGGTTGTATTCCCCGGAAATGCAGAACGCGCCGTTCGGACTGGCGAAGTTTTTGGACCTGCTCGGTCATATCTGGCTGCCGGCGTTGATCGTAGGTACGGCGGGCACCGCGGAGCTAATCAGGACAATGCGCGCCAACTTGCTGGACGAGTTGCCCAAGCAGTACGTCACCGTTGCGCGGGCGCGCGGCGTGAAGCCTACGAAGCTTCTCTACAAATATCCGCTACGCATCGCGATAAATCCTGTTATCAGCACGGTTGGCTGGTTGTTGCCGGTGTTGGTGGAGGGTGAGGTGTTGGTTTCTCTTGTCCTGGGTCTGCCTACGATTGCGCCCGTGCTTCTGGATTCGCTCATGCAGCAGGACATGTTTTTGGCTACCAGCATCATTATGATACTGGGCATGCTTACGCTCATTGGCACGCTTCTATCCGATATTCTGCTTGCCATCGTGGATCCGCGAATAAGGGGGGCAGTATAGTGAGTCAGTCCGCCGATCCCGCTATGGGAATGCACACAGCGGGCAGTGGAGGCCCTTCCGATTCTCTTCTTACGGTTCGCAATTTGCAGACCCACTTTTTCTCGCGAGAAGGGGTTGTTAAGGCTGTCGACGGCGTCAGTTTTGATATCAGACCGGGTGAGATACTTGGCATAGCCGGAGAGAGTGGTTGCGGAAAGAGCGTTACCAGCCAGTCAATTTTGCGTATTCTTCCCAAGAACGGGAAGATCGTAGAAGGCGAAATTTTCTTCAAATACGGGGATCGGACGGTCGACCTCATCCAGGAAGATGCTGACGGCGCGGTACTGAGAGATATTCGCGGCAAGGAGATCGCGATGATCTTTCAGGAACCAATGACGGCCTTCAGCCCCGTCCACACGGTCGGCGATCAGATAATCGAAACGATTCGCATTCATCAGCAGGTATCCAAAGAGGAAGCGCACGAGCAGGCCCTCGAAATGCTGCGGCGCGTCGGCATGCCCAACCCCGCCCGCAACATCGACCAGTACACGTTCAATCTGAGCGGCGGCATGCGTCAGAGAGCGATGGTGGCGCTCTCGCTCTCGTGCCGACCGAAGCTTCTCATTGCCGATGAGCCGACAACGGCCGTGGACGTCACAATTCAGGCGCAGATGCTGGAGCTGCTGCGGGACATTCAAGCGGACCTGGGCATGGCGATCATCATGATCACCCACGATCTGGGCGTCATCGCCGAACTGACCGACAGGGTAATGATCATGTATTTGGGCAAGGAAGTGGAGCATGGAACTGTGGAGGACGTCTTCCACCGACCACAGCACCCTTACACGCGTGGCCTGCTTTCGTCCATCCCGAAGATGGAGCCTGGCCGTGTTGAGATCGAGCCGATAGAAGGGGCCGTACCCAGTCCATACGCGATGCCTACAGGCTGTAAGTTCCACACGCGCTGCCCCGACTACATCGAAGGTGTGTGCGAGAAGCAGGACCCTCCCCTGGTCGAAGTCGCGCGCGGTCACGAAGTGAGCTGCTACCTTTACGGCGGCCGGGAGGGGCTTGAATGACTGAGACCTCTGGTAAAGGAATGATGAGCGACCGGGCGATCATTTCAGTACGCAACCTGGTCAAGTACTTTCCAGTAGAGACCGGCATTCTACGCCGACAGGTCGGTGTGGTAAAGGCTGTGGACAATGTGAACTTTGACCTGAACGAGGGTGAGACACTCGCTCTGGTCGGGGAGAGCGGCTGCGGGAAGACGACAACCAGCCACTGTATTATCCAGGCGCAGCGGCCTACTTCGGGCCGGGTCTTTTTTCGCCTCGGCGATGCAGAGCCGATGGACCTGACTCAGATGGAAAAGGGGGAACTCAAGGAAGCTCGGCGCAATATCCGCATGATCTACCAGGATCCTTACTCATCGCTGAATCCACGCATGACTCTGCTCCAGATTATCGGCGAGCCGCTGGTCATCCATCGCATGGTGGAGACTCAGGAGGAACTGCGAGGACGGGTGGCAGAACTGCTACGTTTGGTCCGCTTGGATCCTGCGACGATCAACCGTTATCCGCATGCGTTCAGCGGAGGCCAGCGCCAGCGCATTGCCATCGCCCGGGCCCTTTCTCTCTCGCCCAAGGTTGTAATTGCCGACGAGGCTGTCTCGGCCCTGGATGTGTCGGTGCAAGCACAGATTCTGAATCTGTTGAAGGAACTTCAGCACCAGCTTGGCCTTACCTATCTGTTCGTAGCCCACAATCTGGCGGTGGTTAAGTACGAGGCCGACCGGGTGGCAGTAATGTACGCGGGAAAGATCGTAGAGATCGGCGAAACAGAGGAGTTGTATACGAGCCCCAGGCACCCGTACACCGAAGCCCTGATTTCAGCGGCGCCGAACCCTGATCCCGACACGAAACACAGGGAGCGAATCGTCCTTGCAGGGGAAGTTGCTGACCCCGGCAATCTGCCTGCCGGCTGCGCATTTCATCCCCGCTGCCACTATGCTGAAGACCGATGCCGGCAGGAGCCGCCAAAACTGGTTGATGTTGGGGGAAGTGAAGGACAATCGCACTTTTCCGCTTGCCACTTTGCAGAAAGCCTGGAGCTAACCGGCATCGCCGGCGGTCTTCAAAGTGAAAAAAGAGAAAGCGAATGACGCAGGCCGCGGGTACGGCGCCACTTGACGGAGTGGCCCCTGAAGATCAGACAGACCAACGTGTTCTGGTTGCATCACAATGGCAGCTTATCCGCTGGCGCTTTTTTCGGCATAAGCTGGCGGTGATCTCACTGGTTGTACTGGGGATCTTTTATTCTGTCGCCATTTTCGCGGAGTTTGTCGCGCCTTACGACCCCACCGAATTCAGAGAGGAGTTGACGCTGGCGCCTCCTCACACCATTCGCTTCGTCGACCCAGAAGGAAACTTTCATCTGCGCCCCTTTGTGCATCCCTTCAAGAAGACTTTGGACAGTGTTACTTACGCCGCGATTTTCGTGGAAGATGAGACTGTGATGCAGCCGCTAGGGCTCTTCGTACGCAGCGACCCATACAAGCTGTGGGGCCTGTTTGAGAGCGAGATTCACCTGTTTGGCCTCCAGGACCCGGATGCCCGTCTCTCACTGCTCGGACAGGATACAGTGGGCCGCGATCTGTTCACTCGCATCGTCTACGGGGCTCGTATCTCGCTCACCATCGGGTTAGTCGGCGTCGCCATGAGTTTCTTCCTCGGCATCTTGTTCGGCGGGTTGTCCGGCTATTTGGGCGGGACGGTCGACATGGTGATTCAGCGCATCATCGAATCGTTACGGGCCCTGCCGACGTTGCCGCTGTGGATGGCCCTGAGTATCGCTCTGCCCTCGGACTGGCCGGTCGTCAGGACCTACTTCGCAATCGTCATCATCCTGTCAACAGTTGGCTGGACAAGCATTGCTCGAGTTGTGCGGGGCCGTTTCTTCGCCTTGCGCGAGGAAGACTTTGTCGGTGCGGCGGAGTTGGATGGGGCGAGCAACCTGCGAATCATTTTCCGTTATCTGCTCCCGTCATTTCTGAGCTACATAATCGCCCGACTGACACTTGCGATTCCACAGATGATTTTGGGAGAGACCGCGCTCAGCTTCATCGGTCTGGGTCTGCAGCCACCGGCAATCAGTTGGGGCGTTTTGCTGAAGGACGCGCAGGCGATTCGCGTTCTGGCGCTTTCGCCCTGGCTCTTGCTGCCTACTGTTTTCGTCGTGGTCACCATTCTGGCATTTAATTTTGTCGGTGACGGCCTGCGTGACGCTTCCGATCCCTATACCCACGTTTAGCGCTCTCCAGTGCATTCCTTGCAGGATCGATTCATTTGGACTCTTAAACGCTGCCCAAAGGAAGAACAGGAAAATGAACTCGTTTGTTGACTCCAGCAACATCAGGGATGATGGGGATGCCCTGCGCCGGCAGGCTGATAGTGACGGCTATCTCTTTATCCGGAACTTCGTGGACAAGGAAGCCATCCTTCAGGCCCGAAGAGACATCATTTCGGTCCTGCGCGAAGTCGGATGGATCGATGACGGGGACGACCCCAATGAGACAATCACCAGTCATGCGCCTCATGTCTCGGGAGAACCTGGGTTTTCGCCGGTTTACGACATGGTCCAGCGGCTGGAATCGTTTCACACGCTTGCCCACGACGAGGCGATCGTGAGCGTCATCGGCCATATTCTCGGTGAAGACGTACTCCTTCAACCCAGCAATATCGCCCGCTTCATTTTTCCCACTAACCTGGAACAGACGACGCCGGCCCACCAGGACTTCGTGCACATCCAGGGGACACCGGATGTCTGGACAGCCTGGCTGCCGCTTGGCGACTGTCCGCACAGCATGGGTGGATTGAGCGTTCTGACCGGTTCCCACAAGCATGGGATCCTGCCAGTCTCGCGGTCTCTCGGCGCGGGAGGACTGCGAGCGCACTTTGAAAAGATTGGCGGCGAATGGGTCTCAAGCCCTTTCGAAAATGGAGACGTTCTTTTCTTTCACAGCCACACCGTGCATAAGGGTCTGCCGAACCTTTCCGGAAATCGGATTCGGCTCTCTGTGGACTATCGCTACCAGAGAGCCTCAGATCCGGTCATGGACCTGGTCTTGACACCGCACCAGGGACGGCTCTCCTGGGAGGAAATCTACAAAGGGTGGAAGTCGACTGAGTTTCAGTATCACTGGGAAAAGTATGAACTTACTCCCGTCGAAAAGGTACCTTTTCAGCCGGTTGAAGAGTCTGGATAGAGCCTGTGAAGGGGAGACTGTCGCTTATGGCCTGATTCAGGTCGACAGACGGTGCTGCATTTGAGTTGCCGGCAGGGGCTAGCTATTGCTGGCCCTGTCTTACTTGGGAGTCCACGTTCAGTGCGCCCTGAGTGAAGCCGTCGATATGCACATAGCGGGCGAATAAGCCTGCGACATGGGCGACGCCTTCAGCAGTAAAGGCGAACCCGGTGCGGTCGGAGACGAATACGTCACTGTCTCCAAAGTCGTCGGTGAACAGTAGGACGACCGGGGCAGGGCTGACAAACTCGGGCACCACGGGTGAGCAGCCCACTTCTGAACTCTTGAGCGCAGAGGTTACTTCTGGCCGGACCTGCTTGGAGATTTGGGCTACGTGCGCGCCAATACGGGCTGTGTGCACGGCAACGCTGAGAGCAATACCTCCTATGCTTCGCCAGCCGCCGCAGAATTCGACTTCGCGATGGCAATCGAGCGCCTGCAGCGAAGGAACCGAGAATATCTCCTCCGTACAAATGACCCCAACTGCGATTAGATTGCACTAAGGAGTTGCCGCGCCGGTACCTGCCTCGTTCAATCTGGTTGGACTCATCTCTTGGCAGGATGAAATTCAATCAGCTGGCTCTCCTGGATCGTGCGCATGTTCATTTCGTATTGGAGCGGGGAGTCAAATTCAAATGCCAGCCGGCCGCGGGACTTTGCCAGGTAGGTGGCGAAGAGCTGGCCGGGGACGCAGTATACGAGCGGCGAGAGCGCTTCAGAAATGGAGCCAGCGACCGGGAGCGTCACGTCGGCTGTGTCGGCAAGCTCCGGATTGCTTTGGTCGGTGACGACGACACCGCATCCCCCCATCGTCTGGGTAGTGTGCAGCAGCTCCCGGATACGGCTGACGCTGCGGCCCTGCGGCGCGATGAAGACTACCTGAGTTTCATTTCCGGTGAGGAAGAACTGCTCGTGGGCCCACTCTTCCAGTTCCTGCGAGACCCCGTACACGCGCGGCAGTTCATAAGTTTTGGCTGCGAAAAACAGGCTTGTTGCGATACTGGGGCCTGAGCCGAGAAAAGTGTAGCTTTCGATATCTTTGACCTGCTCTGCGTAGGCCTCAGCCGCGGGCGTACAGATGCGCACAGTCTCGGTGATCAGGCCGTCGGCGGACCTGAGCTCTGCTCGCAAGTCGTCGGCCTGCCCCTCTGAGAGGCGGCCGCGGACGACCCCGGTCTGAAAGGCGATCAGATAGAGTGTGGTAAGGCTGGCCAGGTAGTTGACCAGGCCAAAGGAGCCGCGGCGGGGCTTTTCGTCATCAACATCGGTAGCCAGGTTGCTGGGCATACCAATCAACTCGCCTGCAAGTCGAACGCTCTGATCAAGAATCGTGTCGGCCTCCTGTGCGAGCCAGCCTTCAGAGTTGCCAGTGATGGCGACCGTGCCGGCGCCGCCGAGGCGTGCGTTGACGAGCGCTTCAACGGAGCGGGTCGCCTTGCCGGAGTTGGATATGCCGAAGACGAGAGAGCCGGGAGGGACGAATTCGGCGGCATAGCGTCCGAACTCGAGAGCCTCCAAGGCTTCTGTCGGGACGCCGGCGTAGCGGGCGAAGGCGTAGCGGGCGGCCAGGCCCGCGAAGTAGGAGTCCCCGCAACCAGTAATGTAGAAGTGAGAAGAATCTGCGATTAGCGCCGGGTCCAGTGCCTCAAGCTGCGGCTGGACCGAGTCCATGACCGCAGGAATGGCAGGGCCCTGGTTGCTGATCTCATTCAGCATGTCTTCAATGGTAACGGGTATCGGTTCGCCGAATTCGGCCTGGCGAATAGGGCGCGCAACTGTGTTATCTTGTTCCATATAGGCCTCTTACCAAATGGATTCAGAGAAGGAGAAATCTCTAAACGCGGCCGCTGCACGCCAGCCCCGCCTCTACAATACCAGCTTTACCTGCCCCTCCTCGACCACAACCTCGTAGGTACGCAGCCTGAGGTCGTAGCCAAAGGCTTTGCCGCTCCGAATGTGGTATTCCATGCCATGGCCGGGGCAGACCAGCACCTCACCTTCGTAGGCCCATTCGGTTTCCCAACATGTATCTGCGTTACAAATAACGGTGCCCTGCAGCCGGCCCCTGCTCAGAGGTGCTGACTGATGCGGGCAGCGACCGTACAGTGCATAAAAGTCGCCGGCAACATTGAAGACAGCAATTTGTACGCTGCCGACCTTGACCTCCATGCGCGTGCCGGGTGGGAAATCATGCACTGCTGCAACGGGAATCTTTCGTTGCCGGCGGCTTTTGCGGGCAGGTCGATTGTCTGAACTCATTTTCGCGACGTCAGCCCGAAGAATCGGAGTGCATTTTCGCCCAAGATCTTGCGCCGAAGCGTGTCGTCCATGTCGTACCGCATGAACCCTGCGATCAGATCCCGTTCGAGGTGGGGCCAGTCTGAGGCCCACATGGTCGTGTTCTGGCCCTGGTACAGGTCGATTAGCTTGGCAAGGTCGCCGCGGCGGGGCAAGGCCTCAAGCTCGTGGGTGCCGATGTACCAATCGCGGATGTAGTCGCTGGGCTTCTTCTCCAAGGCCGGCAATTCCGTGCGGTAGCGCAGGTATGCGGCGTCGAGCCGGTACATGATGAAGGGCATCCACGTGAGTCCGGCCTCGAGTATGGCGAATTTCAGGTTGGGGAAGCGGACAGGGATGCCGGCGCAGACGACCGACATGATTTGCAACATCGAAGTGAAGGGAAAGCCCATGCTGTTGACCTGCATGAGCGTATGAAAGTGGGCCACACGCAGCGGATAGTTATCGTGGATGAGAGCTTCGATGCCATGGAAGCTGATGGGGAGGTCGTGCCTGGCTGAGGCTTCAAAAATGGGCCAGTATTTCTCGTCGCCGATCGGTGGATTGACGCCAACGTCGGGGATACAGACGCTCACGACGTCGGGGTGGGCGGCGTGGCGGTCGATCTCTTCGGCGGCCCGGACTGGGTGCTGCGGCGCGACGACGATGGCTATCTTGACGCCGTCCAGATTCTTGTAGGCGTCGACCATGTACTGGTTGTAGGCGGTCGCAAGGGCAGCCGCCCATTCCGGTTCCGGCAGGTAGCCGACCGGCAGGAGCTCGCTGGGGAAGAGAATGCTGTAGTCAATGATTCCCTTCTCCATTCTGGCGAGCAGGTCTTCCTTGGTCGCCAACTTGGCTCGGGGCGGCTTGTCATAGGATGAGCCGAGCCAGGCGATGTGGGCGATCATGTTGCGCAGCGAATTGCCTGGCTCCCCCTTGAAGTCGGCCTGGAGGACGGTCTCCATTCGCTTGCGGAAGTGGCCCTCCATGTAGTCCAGCATGTACATGAGCGTGTCGTCCACGTGCACGTCGACGTCGACAATTGTGAGGCCGGAAAGCTCGCCGCCGTACTGGTCGAGATCTTCGTCCTGGACGGGATTGGAGGAGGGCTCGACCTTTTGGACGATTACGGATTGCCCATCGGCAGCCATCGGAGAATCTCCTGTCGAGCTTGTTTTGAGAGGCGGACTGCGCTCCCAAAAGCAAACGCTGGGAACGCGGTTTTGGGTCTTTGGAGTTTATCAGACCAGAGCGAGCGCATCCAAATCAAGCAGTGGATTGGCCGTCTCGGGCCCCTTTGGCCCCACGCGGGCTTATCACGTCGATCAGGCCGTCGCCGACCAGGTTGACGCTCAGGACAAGCAAGGTCAAGACGAGACCGGGAAAGCCGGGGTACCAGGGGGCAACGGTGATGTAGCCGCGGCCATCACTGATGATGGAGCCCAAGCTCGGAGTGGGAGGCTGAATGCCGAAACCGAAGAAGCTCAAGCCGGCCTCGTACATGATGGCGCCGGGTATCCCCATGGAGAAGGCTACGATGATCGGCCCCATGCAGTTTGGAAGGACGTGGCGAAGCAGAATGCGCCAGTTGCCGGCGCCGACACTGCGCGCCGCCTCCACGTAGGTCTGCTCCCTGACTGCCAGGACCTGTCCCCTGACAAGACGGGCGACGTCGGGCCAGGCCACGAGCGCAAGCGCCACGCAAACCGTAACTAGGCCGGGGCCGAGCACAGCGGTTACAGTCATTGCCAGCAGAATCACGGGGAAGGCCAGCATGATGTCGGTGATGCGCATTATGACGTCATCAACGGATTTCGGGAAGTAGCCTGAGATCAGCCCGAGCAAAGTGCCGGCCACCATTGACAGGCCGCGCACCAGGAGGCCGACTATGAGTGAGGTGCGGAGGCCGAAGACAACGCGTGCGAAGATATCCCTCCCCAGCTGGTCGGTGCCAAACAGATTGCGCGGGTTTGGAGGGAATGGCGGCGTGATCGTCTCGCCGTCCTGCTCTCGGCGCATTTCGATCTGGGTGGGGTCGCTGACGATAAAGGGGGCGAGGGCTGCCAGCAAGACGAAGACGGCGATAACCCCGACGCCGATCAGCGGCAGGCGAGCGTGCTGGAAGCGGCGCCAGTCAAATGTAGCGAATTCGCGGATTGATAAATGCATACAGAAGGTCCACTACCAGGTTGACCAACGACACCGATACGGCCAGGACGATTACGGAGGCTTGCAGGGCGGGCAGGTCGCGAAAAACAAGGGCATCATAGGCATACTTGCCTATGCCCGGCCAGGCGAAGATAACTTCGATGATGGGGATACCGCCAAGCAAACGCACAAAGTCAGTGCCGATGGTCGTCACGATCGGAATGAGCGCGTTGGGGAGGATATGGCGGCGCATGACCAATACGCTTCTCAACCCCTTGGCGCGCGCGGTGCGGATGTAGTCCTCTTCCATGACTTCAATCAGCGCGGCGCGGGTGATTCTGGCCAATAGGCCAAGCGAGGGCAACGCCAGTGTAATTGCAGGCAGAATAACAAACTGGTCGAATCCGGCGCCATATCCGGACGGCGGCAAAAGACGCAGAAAGACTGCGAAGACGATTTGCAACATGAGTGCCAGCCAGAAGAGGGGAAAGGAGAGATTCAAGGCCGCTATCGTCATGATCAGGCGGTCTGCCCAGCCGTTGCGGCGCGTCGCGGCGATGACGCCTAGCCATATTCCAACCAGGGCGCTTGTAACCTCAGCGGCCAGTGCCAGTTGCACGGTCTTGGGAAATACTTCCAGGATATCCTTCAGGATGGGCCGGCGTGACTGGTAGGAGCGCCCAAACTCTCCCCGCGCCAGGTCCCACAGGTTGTCCAGATACTGGATCCAGAGTGGGCGGTCGAATCCCATCTCCTCCCGAATCGTTTTGACTACATCGGGATCGGCAAACGGGCCTGCCATCATTCGTGCGGGGTCTCCAGGCAGGATGTTCAAAAGAGCGAACAGGACGGTGACCAGCCCGATCAGTATCGGGACAAACTGTAGGAGGCGTCGGATCGTGTAGCCGAGCATGCTGGTGAGACGGGGACTTCAGTGGAGCCTTCTCTGGCTGCAAAGGGTCGTTGCTCAACGGATGAAGGCTGACCCGTAGACCGATTCGGTTGGCAGCTTCTAAGTCAGAGAGCCAGATCTCTCAAGTTGTAGTTTTTCAGGAGGCTGGCGCGAGCTGATTCGTTCCAGCGATTGGCCTCTTCCTCGCCGGCCAAGGGCTGGTAAACGTAGGGTTGCTCGTGGGGGAAGCGCTGGCGGCGGGCGTCAATGGCGAGCGCGATCACGCGCGAGCGCTGGTGGACTCGTTCTTCATTGTAGACGACGTCCTGGCCGCCGTGAACTGTTCGGACATTGAGAACGGAACGGCGGCGGTGAAAGCCGAAGTTGATCGTGATTCTCCTGTCCGGCGACGTATTGGCGAAGGAGGCGTGGAGTGCCTGCCGGTTGGACATGCAAACGTCGCCTGGCTCACACACCATCGGCACGGCACCGGGAAGGCGGTCGGAACCGTTCTCTTCAACCATTGCCTTGATGTCGAATTTTCCCTGTTTGTGCGAACCGGGAAGCAGCCAGACACCGTTCTCTGCCGTACTACCGTACAGCTGCGCCATAAAGTTGAAACCGTGGGTACCCTCGTCAAGGTCGGGGCTGTCCCAGTGGGTGGTCCCGTCATGGTGCCAGGCGACGGACGGCCCCAGGCCGGCGCGCTTTACGATGACCGATTCCGTGAATGGAGTGAAGTCGGGGCCGTTGATGCTTGCAGCGATCGCCAGCAGCTGAGGGTGACCGTAGAGCCTCAAGCATGAGTCCATGATCTGGAGGGGGCTGCCGATGCTGTTAATGACATAGTCAGGGGCATCTTCCGGCGGCGCGGGCTCGCTCATCTTGGCTGGGTGGCGTCCGCTGACCAACTCTGTGCCGCCGTAGGGATCGCTCAAGGGCTTGGCGAACCGAAAAGTAGGCCGCTCCAGATCGTTGCCTAGCGCCGGTCGGCCCTGCGCGTCAACGGTGGCGTCCTTGGTGTACGGCGCGCGCTCGAAAGCGTGCTCCATGTCTGCGCGCAGGTCATTGAGCTCATCCGCGTCCAGCGCTCCTTCCAGCACGTAGAAGCCGCATTGCCAGTAGGCATCGACGATCTCCTGGTCGAGCGTGCCGTCGTCGTTGAACCGGATTGGGCCCCGGTTGCCAAGTTCGAAGGCTTTGCGTCTGCCCTCGCGGACGTAGGCTTCCAAGCTGCCTGAATCCTCTACTTTGGTTTCTATGCTCATCGTGAGATTTCCTTTCTTGAAGACGCCGCTTGAGCCCTCTATCTATAAGACAACTGGAGTCTTCTTGGTTCGTGAAATCAAGGAGAAGGAGGTCTGTTCAGCTCGATCGCTGTAATGGAGACACGCGGCTGTTTCCCGAACTTGCTGATTTCCCAGATTCAAGAAAGCCGCGCCATCTTCTGCCGTCCTGACTATCTATATGGAAGGACAGGTCTTGGTCTTGCCATCTCTTGCAAGATGGAACCAGAGGACATCCTTCAATGGACTTGCTTGACTTGCACTCAGATGTTGCGCTGAGGCGTATAGGGCAACACACCAAGGCCGTATCTATTGGCCAAAATGAGACACACAACGACAATGATAATCAACAACGCTGTCACGCCCCAGTCCGCCTTTCGCCAGTGGACTTCATGAATAAACGTCCTTTCTGTGGGAGCGCCAAAGGCCCGGGTCTCCAGAGCAAGTGTCAGGTCGTGCGCGCTTAACAGGGAACTGGTCAACACCGGCACAAACAAGGTCATCAATACTCTTATTTGGCGAATGGGATTGAAGCCTCCGAAGTGGACGCCACGCGAGCGCTGCGCGTCCAGAGTCTGGTCGAATTCACGGCTGACGGTGGGAATGTACCGAAAAGCTGTCGTAAACACGAAGATTACGTTGTATGGAATCCTCCAGGAAACGATGCGTATCTGGGAAAGAAACCTGGTGAGATCGCTGGGGTGGGTCGTCAGTACGAGGATTGGAAACGCCAACGAGATGGCGACCACGCGTAGTCCCAGCGAGAATCCGTAGTTGGCTCCCTCGAAGATGACGGGGATTCGAGGTCCACCAGGAGCCCAGGCGGGCCACAGGTTAAATAGCGTCCGCCACTCGAATTCCACGTCAATGTCCCCAAAGTCCCCAAAGCTGGTGAACCAGACGCCTTGAGTGATCACCATGAAAAGCACGATGTAAGTCAGCACCCACATATAGCGGAACTTCCTGGCAGGGATCTTTGCCAGCGCGGCCACTCCCATTATCGCCAGAATGACAACCGCGAGGAAAAGAGGCTCATTGAAGGCCGCTGCCGCCACCAGGACCGATATCTCAAAGATGATTTTTGTGAAGGGGTGCAGGCGATGTACGAATGAGTCTTCTTTGAAGTATTGAATGTCAATTGTCGGCATGTCGTTTTCCAGCCACTTCGTCGCGACTACGTCCGCTAACTTCTGATGGCAGTAACCAGATTCTCAACAAGCTCTTCCTGCGTCAGTGGCGTATCAGAAAAGCCATACTCCCGCAACCCGCGCGCGATTTTCGCCACAGGGGGCAGATCCAGCCCGGTGGACTTCAGAATCTCATCTTGCGCAAAGACCTCCTTTGGAGAGGCGTCGCAAACGGCAGACCCGTCCTGCATGACGATAACCCTGGAAGCATATTCTGCCACCAATGCCATGTCGTGGGTGACCATAATCACAGTGCGACCTTCGGCATGCAATTCCACGGCCAACTCCATGATCTGACGCCTGGAGACAAAATCCTGCCCAGTGGTTGGTTCATCAAGCACAAGGACAGGCGTCCTCAGCGCGAGGATCGAGGCGGTGGCCAACCGCTGGCGCTGGCCTCTGCTCAGCGCTCTCGGGTGACGGTCACGGAGTTCATCCAGGGAAACTGCCTGGAGAGCTTCGCTCGTCTGTTGCTCGACCACGTCCGCGTCCAATTTTTGCAGCTTCAACCCAAAGGAGGCTTCTTCCCATACAGAGTACGCAAAAATCTGATGGTCGGGATTCTGAAAGACGAAGCCGACGATGCGAGACAGCTCAGATACTCTCGTGCTGCGCGTGTCCATTCCGTGAACGGTAACGCGACCTTGTGATGGTTTCAGTAACCCGTTGAAATGCTTTGCGAGCGTCGTCTTCCCCGATCCGTTCGAACCGATAATCGCAATGAATTCCCCCTGGCGAATGTCCAGATCTATGCCTCTCAGCGCACGGATCCCACCGGGATACGAATAACTCAGGTTACGCGTCTCGATAATGGCGTCGGACGTCATTCTGCCCCTCGGGACTAGAGAAGCTCCCCAAATGCCTGGATTCCTTCTTCGGCGGTCAAAGGCCAGGAATCAAAGGAATATCCATACTTGCTGAGCTGAAAGGCCACTTCTGCCGCGGTAGGCGCAACCAGTCCCAGCTGGTGCAGCTCCTCGGTCCGGGAGAAGACCTGACGGGGCTCTCCTTGCATCACAATTCGGCCCTCATGCATAACCAAAATGGAGTCTGCCAAATGGGCCACGGCATCGATCTTGTGTTCCGCGATCAAGATGGTCTTGCCATGCTCAGTGTTAAGCGCCCGGATCAGTTCCAGGACACGCCGACTGCTCCGTGGATCAAGGTTCGAGGTGGGCTCGTCCAGGATCAGGATTTCGGGAAGCATAGCCCAAATTGCGCCGATGGCCACGGACTGCTGCTGACCTCCGGAAAGATAGGCAGGTTCGCGTTCCAGAAGTTCTGTTATGCCAATCGTAGAGGCTGCGAGTTGTATCCGACGGAGGATTTCCGACTTGGAAAGGCCCAGGTTTTCGGGCCCGAAGGCGAGTTCTTCCCTCACAGTATGGGAGAACAGTTGCACGTCGGGGCTCTGGAAAACGAACCCAACCTTTTGCGCTAGTTCAGAAATCGTCTGGTCCCTTGTGGCAGAGCCGTCGATAATCACCTGTCCGCCGACCCGCCCCGGGACAAGATGCGGAATCAAGCCATTCAAGCACATGTAGAGCGTGCTCTTCCCGGCCCCCGTCGCGCCGATGAGCAGCGCGACCTCACCGCGCTGGAAGGACAGGTTGATGTCGCGCAACGCAGGCTCTTTCGTGCCTGAATAGAAGAAGGTCAGTTCTTCTACAACTACAGTTGTGTCTTTCATGGGCTCTTGGACAGGACAGTCAAAATCTTGGGCAATCCATTCATCTCATCAGATTCGATTGCCCAGGACTCGGGCAAGGTCGCTTCGACGAACGACAGTGGGGCGGCTTCCCAAACCGCTGGCGTCAGATCGATTCCTGTAGGATGTGAACGTGAGTTTTCTCATGCGGTGGTTAGACGTGCCTGACGACCCACATCAGATTCATCTCTAACTCGGCTACATTGCGTGGACCTGCCTATTGCAGCTCGCTCATGCCCACGCAATGCGCCCGAGTTCTGCCGAAGTGCCCTGCATCTTGCGTCAACTCTGACTTCGGTTTTTCTTATGCAGCTAGTGGGGGAACTCGAAACCGGCCGGAAGTTAGCCAATCTCACGATTCTGCTCTGGCAGAGGCGTTCTATTGCCTGCGGCTAGAGGCCTCAGGATTCCTACTTCTCTTCCTCGTCTGCTGCCAGGATAGATCCGGAACCGGCAGCAAATCGTATGCCAGCACGATGTAAGCCGATGATTACAGCAGCTCCAACCACGACTGAGACGACGGTCAACAGAATGCGCTGGGCAGGCACGATACCCGACCAAAAGGCAAATACCCACTGTTCAGGTCCTTCCGGGAACAGGAACGACCAGCCCAGACTCAGGTAGACGTGATTGATCATGTAAGCTGTCCATGAAATCACGGCCACTCCGATTGAGGTGGGTACCGGTTCCAGCTGGCGAATCTTGTTGACCGCCCACGGTGAGAACCAGAGTCCAACCAGGCCGGTGAGATACATTGGCCAGTAAGCAGCTTTCGCATAGACATAAGAGCCAATTGCCGAGAACATGGGTAACAAGGGCCAGGCAACCAGGGCGATCAGAAAGATCACAAGTGTCGCGATGCGTGAATTGCGCGTATTCACCATCAGTAGTCCTGCTACCAGCGCGCCGATGGTATGGGGATAAAAAGTGGCGAAACCGAAATAAGCGGTGGCTGGCCCGATGAAACTTGCAAGCAGTCCGCCTATCGTGGCCGCGATCGCGCCGGCAATCGGGCCAAACAAAATACCTGCCAAGGTCAGGATGAACTCCTGGCCGCCAAAGGTGCCCCCGCCGACAAGAGGAATCGCGGGAAGTATCGAGGCAACCGCATATACGGCTGCCCAGACTGCGAGGTACGCTACTGGAATACCGGCGATCGCTCCACGCCGGCCGCCCGAAATCTGAGTCGTCATGTCTGCCTCCTTTTCAAGATGCATGCCACCTGTCAGTTGCTGGCGGACAGGTGACATGCATTTCATAAACACGCTGACAATAGGAGCAGATCGTGGGCATTGGGTCCTGACTTGTGATCTACTCCTCTACCCAGACACGGTGAAACATATGGGTGTCCATCGGCGACGGTACGTAGTTCTGCACGCGAGGCGTCGATACGTCGACATAGATGTTGTGGGTCAGCGGAATGTAGGGCAGGTCTGCGGCGAATTGGGCGTCGACCTCCTGGTAGAGGCGGGCGCGTTCGGCATCGTCGATAGTGGCACGCGCGGTTGCGATATTTGCGTCTACGTCTGCGTTGGCGTAGCGAGCATAGTTGCCGCCGGCTCCGACATTATCGGAGTGCATGAGTGGGAAGTAGAAACCGTCCGGGTCGGCGTAGTCGGTCACCCGGTACATCCAGGCAAGGTCGTAGTTACCGGACTCCAGAGCCTCCATGTAGGGCCCGAACTCCGTCGGCTTGATCTCGATGTTGATGCCGATCTCTTTCAGGTTGGCCTGGTAGATTTCCAGCAGTTTTATCAGGTTGCCCCAGGGCGGCAGAATGATGTCGAATGTTCCGGGAACGCCGTCGGCAAAGCCAGCCTCCGCCATCAGTGCTTTCGCCGATTCCAAGTTGGTCGGATAGTTCAGGACCGCGTCCTCATTGTAGCCGAGCAACCCCGGAGGAAGCAGTCCCTGCGCAACGTTGGCCCGTCCTTGAAGGCTGGCGATAATCGCATCCAGATCGAGGGCGTAGCGGACAGCCTGCCGCAGCTTGGCATTGGTTCCGAAGGGCTCGTTGTCAAGATTTACAGCGATGAAATCGGTGTGAAAGGTCTCAGCCCAGCCCAGTTTTTCCTTGTAGACCGGATCGGTGCTGAATCGCTCCCAGTGCGCAGGTGGGACCCAGGCCATATCAAGACGGCCGGCATCCAGTTCAACAATGCGCGTATTTTCATCGCCGATGAAGCGGAAACTGACAGCATCAAGGTAAGGGCGTCCATTCCAGTAGTCCTCAAATGCGTTGAGCGTAACGTCCTGGTTGAGGTTCCACTCGCCCAGGGAGAAAGGTCCGGCGGCAACGACATTCTGGCCGAAGTCCTCACCCCACTTTTCCACCTCTTCCTGTGGAACAACCGCGAGGTTGATGCTGGCCAGCATCGCCTTGAAAGGCGCCAGTGGTTCGGCCAACTCGATTTCAAGGGTGCTCGCATCGACGACCCTTATGCCGCTTACTTCATCGGCTGAGCCGTCCTGGAACGCCTGGGCGCCGGCTATTATGGAGAGCATCCAGGCCTTGGGGCTCCTGGTTTCCGGGTCCAACACGCGTTCAAAACTGTACTTGAAGTCGTCGGCCGTGATTTC
Source organism: Caldilineaceae bacterium (assembly GCA_026708085.1). GTDB lineage: Bacteria > Chloroflexota > Anaerolineae > Caldilineales > Caldilineaceae > Bin5. Next base: position 75,281 of record JAPOVP010000049.1, on the reverse strand, counting down.
GCGGCCGTTGTGGAACTTGGCGCCTGATCGCAGGTTGAATGTCCAGGTCTTACCGTCATCCGATACTGCAAAGCTCTCGGCGATGGCCGGTTCGATTTCCCGGCCGTCCGGCGAAAGGCGGAAGAGACCTTCAAGCAGATTAGGGGCAATGACTCCTTGGTCCCACCCGGCGATGGCTGCCGGATCGAAGCTTTTCGGATCGGAGGAGACAAATCCGGTCACGACTCCTCCCATTCTTGGTCCTTCACTCTCCATGCTATCGGAGGCGGCGGTGTCGGCCGGGGCCGCGGGCGCAGGGACACAGGCAATGATTAGCGACCCCAGTAGTGAAAGATAGAGTACCAGCTTCAACACACGCAATGCAGATTTCATGTCATTCTCCTCAATTCTGTGTGGATTCGGAACGCCTTGACAAGCATGTATGGTGTTGCCCAGGCAGGTTAAGTTTGATGCGGAAATACTGTACTCTCAGGCAATGACAACTGCGCCAAAGTTAGCAAATCAGTAATTGGTTGTCAAACGTCCGATTCCTGAAAGCCTGTCTTTTCCTGCAGCTTCTTCAGCCTTGATTGCGCTTCTTCTTCATCGACACTCAGCGCATGAATGACGCCAAAATCCTCGATAATGAAAGATGCCGAAACCGCGCCGTATAGTGCCGCCTGTACGGGGTTGCCGGTCTTCGCCATGCCCACGAGGAACCCTCCGCAGAAGGCGTCTCCGGCACCGGTGGGATCGATGGCTTGGGTAGGGTAGGTCGGGATCTGAGTCCATTCCTTCCCGCCATACGGCATGTAGCGCATGCCGCGTGCACCCATTTTCACTCCGATTCCTCTTGGTCCCCGCGCGAGAAGCCGCCGTGCGGACTCGAAAACGTGTTTACCTTCTACCTTACTTTCGGAGTCACTGTCGAAGACAGCGTCTGCATGAACAGTGAGCTCTTCAATGCTCGGCAAAAGGTAGTCCAGGCTTTGGAGCAGTCCGGCGTCGACCTCGCTCTCCCGGTCCCAGTCCCACCATGGCCAATCGAAGGTTATCACGATCTGGTCGCCGCGCAACCTTTTCAGGTAGGTGGCGTTGGCGCGGCTGCAAGGCAGTGGGCCGGGGGCCAGGTGAGCGTAGGATGCCTTACTCGCAAGTTCGGTCCATCTGGTCAGGTCAGGGCAAAAGTTGGGCCAGATGCGCCGGTGTAGAGGGCTCCCGGTGTCTGTGTACTCGCTTTCCAGATCTATGACTTCGCCGGCATGGTCGGGAATGATTGACCTTGCTTCGTCGACGCGGTCGGTGCGACTGCCGTCAGGGAAATAGAATGCGCGGGAGCGCAGCAGATGGGGTTCCTCAATTTGGGTTACGGCTGAGACATCGATCCCTGCTCCTGCCAACTGGTCCAGCCAAACTGTGGGATAATCGGAGCCGATCACGCTAACCAGGCTGACGTCGGCGCCCCAGAGGCGCATTCCGGCGGCCGCGTAGACGGCGTTGCCGCCAAGCTGGCGAGGGGAGATCTGCCCGTCGGGGGTGACTACGTCGTCCAGAGTGCAGTTTCCCACCGCCAGGAACGGGCTGGCCGAGTTCACAGGATCAGTTTCATATTGTGACTTCCGCCTATCATGTCGGGCGCCAACTACCATTCAGAGTCGATTTCGCGGCAGGACCTCCACATGCGGGCAGCATTCCAGTCACACTCGCATCCGCAGCATGGGATGACTGAAGTTGACGGGGATGGTCTCGCCTGTGCGCGCCGACTTAGTGCCCGGCGTCATGTAATGGATCGCAAGGGCGCGCCGCTTGCGATCGGTCGTGTTGGGCGCGGTGCGGTGCAAGGTCTGACAGTGGTGGAGGGTGATGCCTCCGGCCGGAAGGTCGCCCACGACAGCCTCGTTGTCGTCAACCATTTTGCCCATGTCGAGTAGGACATCGCTGCCCTGGGCTTGGTCGTGGATCATGGGACGAAGGTGCGACCCGGGGATGAACTGCATCGCGCCATTGTGCAGGTCGACGTCATCCAGTGTGAGCCAGCAGCTGACCAGGTTCGGAGGTAGGCACCTCCAGTAGGCGTTGTCCTGGTGCCAGAAGATCGGGCCCCCATGGTGGGGCGGCTTATTCAGTGCCTGGTTGTGGAACAACTGAATGTTGGGGCCGATTATGTCTTCAATGATGTCGAGAATGCCCTGATGGTATGTGAGCTTGTGGAACTGCACGTTGTGCTCGGAGATCTGCATGAATTGGAGCATCTCCTGCTCCCCTTCTTCTTCATCGTGGTCATGATCGTCTTCGAACACTGCCAGATTTCGAACCGGCCGGTCTCCACTGCGCCCGAGCTCGAACTCTTCGTCATACTCTACGCGCATTTCCCGGATGAGATCGTCTTCGAGGACCTTGCCGACGACCAGGAAACCTTTTTCCCAGAAGCTGGCCACCTGAGCCTGGGTCAAGACCTTGAAACCGCTCTCGCGTTTGGATGTTTCTGCTGGTTGCATCTGAAGGTTCTCCTTATTGTGGAGGTCTGCCGATAGCAGCAGCCTGGTCAATCTTAGCGGAAACTGGCGGGCCGTTAAGGTGGAAGGGGGTCGACCTTGCTTCTCACACTGATCTCAGCCCTTTATTCCTGTGATTACGATGCCTTGAATGAAGTAGCGCTGTGTAAGAAAGAATATCCCGATTGGAATGAGAGTGGAAACAATCGTCATGGCCATCAAGAACTGGATATCTATCTGGGCGCGGCCAATGAAGCGGTGCAGGCCCAAAGTGATCGGGAAAAGTTTTGGCGAATCAAGGTAGATAAGGGGCGTGAAGAACTCATTCCAGGCCCATGTGAAGTTGAAGATAGCTACGACGGCGAGTGCCGGTCGCGTCAGAGGAAGCAGGATACGAAACAAAACTCCCAAGCGACGGCAGCCATCGATAAGCGCGGCGTCGTCAAGTTCTCTGGAGATTGTCAGGAAAAACTGACGAAGAAGGAAGATGCTGAAGGCATCACCAAAGAAGAGTGGGACAATTAGAGGTTTAAACGTGTTTATCCAGCCCAATTCACTGAATATCATATATAGAGGTATCAGCGTCACTTGCCTTGGCAGCATCATGGTGCTGAGGACGACGACGAAAAGAATATCGCGACCAGGGAATCTGATTCGGGCAAAGGCGTAGGCTGCCAGGACGCTGGAAATGAGAATGCCGATGACATTCATGCCACTAATATAAAACGTATTCAGATAGTAGACAAAGAAATCGCCCTGGAACCAGGCCTTGATGAAGTTTTCCCAGTGGTAGACGGGGGGAATCCAAACAGGCGGTGTCTTCCAAATGAGAGCGGTATCCTTGCCAGCCGTCGAGAGCATCCACAGCCAGGGAATGAGGAATAGACTCGCGCCCGGGAGGACCAGGATCAGAAGCCCGATCTGGCGAAAGACCGGTTGCCAGACCCGTCTTGCATTGCTCATGAGCGAAGCGTCGTTCATTGATTTCATCGAATGGAAGCCACTCACGACGACATCCAGGCCCTGTTACTCATTCCTCTCCTCGCCCGCGTAGTAGACCCAGAGGCTGGAAGAGCGAATGAACAAAAGTGTAAAGCAGATGATGATGGCGAAGAGTACCCATGCTACCGCGGAGGCGTAGCCAAAGCGGGTCTGCTGAAACGCCTTGCGATAAAGAAACAGGACCATGCTCAGAGTCGAATTGTTGGGGCCGCCGTTTGTCATAATGAAGGACTGGGTGAAAAACTGGAACGCGGCGATCAGGCTGATTACGACATTGAAGAAAATAGTGGGCGAAAGCATGGGGATAGTCACGTGCCAGAAGCGCCGCCAGACACTGGCGCCGTCGATCTTGGCAGCCTCGTACAGATAGGTGGGGATCCCCTGCAAACCTGCCAGGTAGAGCAGCATGTTTGCGCCGACTGCCCACAGGCTCATGATGATCAGTGAAGGAAGCGCCCAGGTGGAATCGAATATCCAGCTCGGTCCTTCGATGCCCACCACTTTGAGGGCACTGTTGATCAGGCCCATTCTCGGGTTGAAGATCTGCAGCCACAGCACGGCTACGGCTACCCCCGAAATGACCGACGGCAGGTAATAGACAGTGCGCCATACGCCGAGTCCGACCACCTTCTGGTTGAGAAGCAGCGCCACGGCCAGTGCCGTGGCCGCGCCTAACGGTACGGACACAAAAGCATATATTGCAGTAATTCGCAGGCTCTTCAGGAACAGAGGATCCTGGACCAGGTCAACGTAGTTTCCGAGGCCTACAAAGACGTTACGGGTAAACAGGTCGGCCTGGAAGAAGCTCAGTACAAGCGAGAAGACGAGCGGTCCTAAAGTGAATGCAAGAAAGCCGATTATCCACGGCAGCAGACAAAGATAGGCTGTGAGGACGTCCTCAGTTCTCTGTGTGAAGCGCCGCTTCACGAAATCTACCAAGCTACTTTGAGCCGCCACGCTTCGTTTTCTCCTTCAAGGCTTCGTCTTCCGGGCGGTCAAGGTGGGTAGGCATAGACAAGGATCACTTCTGCATTTAGCAATAGTAAAGGTTGCAGGAAAAGGCAAACGTTTCTGCTGATTAGGCTGGGGGCAGGACAATTACCCTGCCCCCAATGCCCTCCATCGGATCTGAGGTCTTGCTAGACTCGCAGCCCCAGGCCTGGCCTATGATGCTATGAAAGATCGTCAGCCTATCCCGTCGCACGCTGTAGTGCATCCTGCTGTGCCTCCGTTACCTGAGGGCCTATGTCCTCAAAAATGGAAACGGGGGCCTTGCCTTCGATGAAGACCTGATCGACAGCGGGATTAATCAACTCTTCGGCAATTTGCTGGAAGCGGAATGTTGGGCCGCGACGCGGATAGCCCATCTGCAACTGTTCTACGACTGTCTCCAGGCGAACCTGTTCCAGCCTCGGGTCGGTCTGGCGAAGCGTATCTGCCCATGAATCTGCCATGGCCAGCAGCCCAGGAATGCGGCCTGAAACGGTCGCGATTTTCTCCTGGTACCAGTCTCCGGTCAACCACTTCATCATCTCCCAGACCTCGTCGTGGTTTCCCCGCTCGACGACGCCCTTATAGACAACCCACTCATCGGGCAGGCCCATGCAGGCACGGTCTTTGGGGCCACTCGGGATATGGGCGATGTCCCACTCGAACTCGGTTATGCTCTCAGCGAGTGCAAAGAACTGATCGGCGCTGCGCTCGGCCATGGCCACGACTTCGGCGGGCAGCAGGCCGGTCCACATATTGGGAATACCTGTGGCCGTCATCTGGTTGTTCTGCGCAAAGACGTTTGTATCCCACATGTTTCTGCGTACCCATTCGAGGCCTTCCTGCGCTTCCGGCTCCCCCAGACCGCAAAGCATTCTGGTTTCCTCGTCGCGTACCTCACCTCCATGCGTCTCAACATGGTAGGAATAACTGAGCCAGAAGCCGGGCCGCAACTGCCCGCCCCAGCGGGTAATGTCACCGTTGTCGTCGCGGATGGTGAGAGTCTCTGCCGCGACCAGGTACTCGTCTTCAGTCCAGTCGATGGTCGGCAACGGCAGCCCTTCTTCCTCGAAAGCGGTCTTGTTGTAGTAGATGCTCGTGATATCCAGGTCCGACAGCATGCCCATGCGGATGTTGTTGAACGGATCCCACATTTGGTCCCAAGCGAAACCAATGTATATGTCATCGGCATTGGGAATGTCGGCGTCGATCAAGGGCTGAAGGTCGAGGAGCTGGTGCTTTTCCGCCCAGGTGTCAATATGGGGAGACCATGTCGAGATAATGTCCGGCGCAGTGCCGGCGGCCATCTGTGTGAGGATCTTGTCCGGCCATCCGCTGCCAAGCGGCTCCCACTCCAGTTTCGTTCCGGGGTTGGCTTCTTCGAAGAGCGGGAAGGCCTCGGTCTGGTTCCACTCGTCCCAGCGAACGCCCGGCGTATTTGCGTACCAGTCCCACATGGCGAAGCGGATGAGAATCTCTTCGGCGTCGGCCATTTCGCCGCCCGCCTCAGCCATGTCACCAGCGGGTGCCGCAGCAGGGGCGCATGCCGTCAAGACGGCCGCGCCAACGGCAATAGCGGACCCTTTCAGAAAATCGCGTCTCGTTCGCAGCTTCTTGTCCATCGATCTGCCTCCTTGGAGTTGAAACACCAGTTGCCGGGAGAAAAAGCCAGACTTCAGATGATAATTCGGACCGGTCAAAGGGGTAAGGCGAGATGCTTTCCCTCTTGGGATTCTCCTTCTGCGATGCGGGCCTATCAGAGAAATCTACGCTGACTAGAATCTCATTGCGTGATATTCGACTAGAGTAGGCAGCAGACTTCTCCGAATTTCGGTGCTAGAGTTAGAGTTCAATGGGAAGGATTTGCGAAAGGACGCAACCAGGCCTGGTCAGGTCGTTGGCTGAGATACTGTGTTGATCCAGACTGTAGAAAGCCGACACTGGTGGGGTAATGAGCCTGCGGTGGAAGTGAGTCTGCCCGGCGGCCCGCAGTCGTTTACGGGCCAGGCTCCGAGTGGATTCAGCTACTTTCAGGGGGCGAAGTGCAGGCAAAGGCATAGGTCGGGTCTGCCAGCTATGCATTAGCAAACTCTCGTACTCCTCACGACTTGTTGACAGCAACGGCTGAAGACCTGGCGGAAGAGCCCGGAGAGATTTCGCCGCATTCTACTACGGCGAACAGAGATAAGCAAACACGATTCAAGAATCTGGCGGGTTCGCTGAAGCCGGGCGAACCTTGGGTTCAGAGAATTACCGAGCGTCGCGGGTCACTGGCTCAGGCAAGGGAATGTTCGAGAGGAAGTACAGAATGCTTGCTGCAAAGCGTAACAGATCAGGAATCCTGCCCGTCACCCGGATTTCGGAGGAAGCTCGTCAGCGGTCGAAAATGTGTCCAGCACATTCTTTGTAATGCGTGACACGTTGTTGTTGTAGCTATTGTGGGACAGGCTGGCGCACCAACAGATCGAGCCGACTGAGAAAACGGCCCCATGATTCTTCGTTTCAAAGTAGACCATGTCGGCGCGGACGTTAGGCGAGTTTTCGGGGCGCATGTGGCTGCCGACCTGGAGGTGATCCTCAATGACAGGGTTTATCGAGGGCCCATGTCCGCTGGAGGAGGCTAACACAAGAGTATGGTGTGGTGTCCCCAGATTGAAATCGATCCGGTCCAACTCGTCGCCGGCGGCGCCGCCGAAGATCAGTCCAAAGTCGCCGATCGTTTCGTCAGCGGCGATTCCTTCAAATATGAATGAAACGCGCTCGTCGAAACTGCCGGGCTGCCGATCGTACCCAGGTGCAGGATCGGTCCAGCCCTGGGCGGTGAAGCCGATTCCGGTGAGCTGGTTCGGCGGCTTGCCGCGATAACGCCACAGCCCACCCAATTCGCCGGTCGTGCTGTGATAGCACTCGCCGGGAGCGGATTCCCAAGCGCGCGTACCTGCCAGACCGCGACGAACTTCAATGATGTGGGGCCTCTCAGGATCGACACTGGTTACCCAGTAGAAACCGTTCCCACCCAGATAGGCGAGCCGCCCGCCCCGTGATAGATACGTTTCGAGCGCATCCATCATCTGAGCTGTCCAATACTCCGGGTGCGTACCGGTGACAATGACCCTGTAGCCGGCCAGGAGGTCCTGCCCGTCTTCGTGCAGGTCCCCATCAGCGGCTACATCATATTCGTATCCCATCTGTTCAAGCCAGTCGATCAAGTAAAGGTCGGCGCCTAGATTACGCCCTGCCTTGGATAAGACGTGGCGGTATTTTGGGCGCATGTTAACGAGCGGACGCCGGCTGGAAGAGTAGCAGCATCCACTGCCGTCAGAGTGATTGTCATAAAGTGACATAGCGAACTCAGGGCGCCCGACAAGGTATTGATCGAGCGGGTCCAATATGAGCTCCTCCTCAGACATGGCGGCAAAAAAGTCCTTAGTAGCCTCCATGCGGTCATTCGTGTAGGCAAGATAGGTGTAACTTGGTACAAGGAAGAGAATCGGTCCCCCGGGGGCATCCAGAGACGGCCGAACTATGAAAGGGATATGGTCTTCTCTACCTTCGCCCTTCAGACGCGCGGCGTAGATGCCGCTGCTCAGTCCTTGGGGTACCGTCAGATCGAAGTCCGTTTCCCATCCGGCATCCTCGAGGTCGTCCTGGTGGAAGTGAATGGCGCCGTACTGGTCTGGGGCGTGCCTGTGGTCCACTTCAGTCGAGTTCCAGTTGTGGCCTGTGACCGCGCGTGTGGGCATGTTGAAGGCAGTGCCGTGCAGCCTATTGGGGCCGGCATCCGACACCCTTGACGAAGAGGGGTCCTGGGAGAAGTCCCAGGCCGCAATCAGATCGTCAGAGGCAACTGTTGAGAGAAGCGTATCTTGTCTGAGCAGTTCGATTTCGCCTTCCTCAAGCGCGCGACCGTAAATACGGGGCCCGCCGATCTTGCCGTTAAACAGACACTGGGCCGCTCTGGTTGCAGTATGGGCTGCCTCAAGTCCGGTAGCTGCCATAAGTAGAGGGCTTCCGTTGCTGCATGAGACGTGAGCCTGGACAGCTCTTTCCAAAGTAGCTGAGGAAGGGTCGGATGGCCAGCTGGATTTGGGACACTGGTAAAGGGACAGCCGGCCGGTATGGTTGTCGAAAGCTGCGGCGACAAAGTACCATTCCCGGGCCCGCATCGGGTGCCCTGTACTGATGGCTTTGCGAGCACTCGAATCGCCCACCCAGAGCTCAAGGTCGCCCCGCTCCCCGATCGCAAGGCACACGCCGCCATTCTCTTCCGACCATTTGCTCAGCAAGCCTTGCGTCTCGCCCTGGAGGGGTGTGGTTGGCCAGATCCAAGCCTGCATTGTGAAGCTGGTAAGCTGGGAAAGGACGGTGTGGTCCGCTACGGTGACAAAGGATCCAGCGCGGGCGTACTGCCTGCGTCCGGCGCGGCGGGCATCGATAGTTGACTCGACAATCTCTTCTTTGAAGCCTGGCCCGGGCGGACTCTCATCGCCATGAATCAGACGGACCAGTGTCGAGTTGTAGCTTGCCACGTCGGTACTAACCTTGAATTGGATCGATTCGCCGGGTGAGACGCTCAGCTTATCGGTGTAGCCAATCAATTCGACTGTCATTTTCTTCCCCAATTGTCCCGTTCTCTGTCGAACAGACGCTAAACGGGGTGGCGTGACCTGCAAACTCAGGCAGGACTGTTATGCCCGCGCTAAACCTTTCATCCTTCATGTCGCAGGGAAAATGTAGCACAAACAACAGCGCCATTCAAGGTGGATTTTCGGGGAAAGGTTACTGAAAAAATTGAAGGAGGTAATGTAAAGTATAGCGAAGTGGAGATGTGTATTCAGCCCTTTCTTAAATGTGTTAGTACACGCGGGAAGGGCGGGAGCGAATCGTGCCGGAAAGTGTTTTTCGAAAGACCTTCTGTCTTCTTGCACGACCTGCTTCTGATTGAGAGGCATGAGCAGTCGGTTAGGGAGGGAGTCCTTCCTTCTGCGACCCGAGTCCAGTCATTTTCCCAGAGGCGAGGAGGCCAGTTCGGCAATATTGAATTCCACAAAACAGTGCAAATGTGTTAATCTAGGTTACAGAAAGGGTGGGCAAAAACTAGGCAGAGTTGGCACTTGGCGACACAGTAGTAGAGTGGCGTCAACTGACCGGAACAGAGCCAGGTATTGGGAACAGCCACCGAGTCGAAGGGCATGATGGATTTCATTTTGGTGGTTCACTCCTGGCAACGTAAATCTTGTGGTCATCTACGCCGCTTGACATGCTTTGGGAGCCTGGCTGGCGGTCATTTTCCTGGATTATTCATCTGCCGGCTGGTTCAGGCAAGTAGGTGAAACCTGCCAGCCACACTGAGGTCGGTTGTGTTGGCGCCCTGGAGAAACTTACGGACGACACCATGGACGAGTCGAAACAACTCACTGTCCCTGTTATCGGGATGACCTGTCTCGGTTGTGCGGCGTCGGTGGAGACTAGCAGCAAGCAGGCGGAGTCTGTGGAGGATGCTAGTGTCAATTTTGCCAGCGAGCGGCTGACGCTGACCGTCGACGGTAGCCACCGGCAAGCCAATGAAGCACTGGCGGAAGTGCGCCAGCTGGTCAAGCGGGCCGGTTACAAGATCCCAACGCTTACACTTTCGCTACCAATTATCGGGATGTCCTGCACCGCATGTGCGAATGCTGTCGAAAAGGCAATCAGAAAGGTTGACGGTGTTGTCTACGCCAGCGTCAACTTTGCCGCAGAACAGGCCAATGTTGAATATGTGAGTGGTCTGGGATCCCGCGCGCCGATCGTAGAGGCCATCCGCAAGGCAGGATACGATACCGTTTCAGCGGCATCGCTCACGCCCGACGCGCCGCCGGTGGTCGACGGATCAGGCGTGCATGAGGTCGCCGGGGAATCGACCGGCGGCAACCTGGTATCAGCGGCGGTGTCGAAGCCTGTAGTGAATGAGGTTGAAGAGGACGCAGAGGCCGCGGCGCGAGCCGCCGCGATTCGTCACGAATTCATTCGGCTGCTGGTTGGCGTGGTCTTTTCGCTTCCCCTGCTCACCATCAGCATGGGACGCGACTTCGGACTACTCGGCAGTTGGGCCCATACGGCCGGTGTAAATTGGTTGCTCTTCCTTTTGGCAACACCGGTGCAGTTCTATGTAGGTTGGGACTACTATGTTGGCGCCATGAAGAGCCTGCGCAACCGCAGTGCCAATATGGATGTCCTGGTGGCGATGGGAACAACGGTCGCCTACGTGTTCAGTCTGGCCGTGCTGGCAGCCAAGTTTGTAGGCAGCAGTGCGCTCGGAGAACACGTCTATTTTGAAACCTCGGCGGTCATCATCACATTGATAGTCCTCGGCAAGCTGCTTGAGGCCAGGGCGAAAGGTCGGACGAGCGCTGCGATCAAGGAATTGATCGGTTTGCAGAGCCGGACGGCACGCGTGTTGCGCGAGGGAGAGGAGTTGGATGTCCCGGTCGAAGAGGTGGTTGTCGGCGACACAATGGTCGTACGTCCGGGGGAAAAGATACCTGTCGATGGCATTGTCATTTCGGGCGAATCCAGCGTCGATGAGAGCATGTTCACCGGCGAAAGTATGCCGGTTGAAAAAGCGGCGGGCAGCAGCGTCTTTGGAGCGACCCTAAATAAGCAGGGACTGCTGCGTATCGAGGCAACAAAAGTTGGGAGAGAGACAGCACTTGCACAGATCATCAAGTTAGTAGAGGACGCACAAGGCAGCAAAGCCCCAATTCAGCGAGTAGTCGACCAGGTGGCCGCCTACTTTGTGCCGGCGGTTATTGTCCTGGCGTGTGTGACGTTTGTAGTCTGGATGTTTGCAGGCGCGGGTTTCGTGGCCGCGCTGCTACGCGTGGTGGCTGTGCTTGTGATCGCTTGCCCCTGCGCGATGGGCCTGGCGACGCCCACTTCCATAATGGTGGGAATAGGAAAGGGCGCGGGGTCTGGCATACTCTTCAAGAACAGTGTTGCTCTGGAACATACGCAAAAGCTCACCGCAGTTCTCCTCGACAAGACGGGAACGATTACCAGAGGGGAGCCGGCGGTCACCGACCTCGTAATAGGCGAGGATTCGCCGAGTCCCGGTTTTGGCGCACGGCCAAAACAGTTGCCCGTACCAGTGGGACGAACCGATCTGCTGCGGCTGGCAGCCTCGGCGGAACGAGGTTCGGAGCATCCCGTCGGCGAGGCAATTGTACGGGCGGCTGAGGCCAACGGACTGGACTTGGCCGAACCGGCCAAATTTGAAGCTCTCGCCGGACACGGGATTTCCGCGCAGGTCGAGGAGAAGCAAGTCCTGCTCGGCAATTTGCGGTTGATGAGAAGGGAAAACATCGACCTCAACGGTCTCGTGCCCAGATACGAAGAGCTTCAGGCCGAAGCCAAATCAACGATCTGGCTGGCTGTAGATGGGCAGGCGGCAGCGCTGATAGCCGTGGCCGACACGGTGAAAGAGGGCTCTGGAGAAGCTGTGGCCTCGCTGCGCAGGATGGGACTTACCGTGGCGATGCTGACCGGTGACAACCAGGCAACCGCCGACGCGATTGCCAGGGAAGTAGGCATTAACAGGGTGATTGCGGAGTTGCTTCCCGGGCAAAAGGTCGATCAGGTCAAGGCTATGCAGGCTGAAGGATTTCGAGTGGCGATGCTTGGCGATGGCATCAACGACGCGCCTGCACTCGCACAAGCCGACGTTGGCATCGCAATCGGCGCAGGGACAGACGTTGCGATGGAGGCCGCCGACGTGACTCTCATCCGAGGCGATCTGCGCAGTGTTCCGCAGGCGATCGTGCTTTCGCAGGCGACGATGCGAAATATCAGGCAGAACCTCAGTTGGGCATTTGGCTACAACGTAGCCTTGATTCCGATTGCGGCCGGCGTTCTGGCGCCCTTTGCGTGGGCGCCGCCATTTCTGCAGCAACTCCACCCGATTCTGGCAGCAGCCGCGATGGCATTTTCCAGCGTTAGTGTTGTCGTAAATGCTCTACGCCTTCGCCAGCACCAGTTGTAACGGGCGATGATATTTGATTTCGCTTACTTGACACTGGTGCTTGCCCTTATCCTGAGCGCCTTCGGTATGGCGGCAGGATTCTGGGGCGGCAGGCTGGACGCTAAGCAGGCCGAACAGGGCGCCCTCCTTTCGGGGCAAGGTCCGTCCTCCCATGCACTGAAAGGAGGTTCCTGGAGCGACAGGCTCACAGAGAGCAGCTTTCACTCAATCTTCGCTGTCTGCGGTCTCGTAGGCATTGCCGCAGTTATCCTCTGGTACGGGCTTCTTGCGGACCAGTTCCAGATCAGCTATATCTGGAACAGTTCCGAGCGAACGCTACCCACCTTCTACAAGTTCGCCGCGATCTGGGGCGGTCAAGCCGGCAGTCTTCTGTTCTGGACCCTCCTGCTCAGTCTATTCAGTACGGCTACGGCCCTGACATTTCGAACGAGCCAGCGGACACTGATGCCCTTTGTCAACGGGACACTGCTGGCCACTCTCCTGTTCTTCCTTGTCCTTCTGGTTTTCAGCGCTAACCCTTTTGAACAGATAGGCGTCGTGCCCAGCGACGGGCGCGGCCTGAATCCGCTGCTGCAGAACTACTGGATGGTGATTCACCCGGTCATGCTCTACCTGGGATGGGTTGGGCTAACCGTCCCCTTTGCATTTGCGGTTGCTGCCCTTCTGAGCAAACGTCTGGACCGGCGCTGGGTGCGTACCGTACGGCGCTGGACGCTGATCCCGTGGATGTTTCTCTCGGCCGGCATCATCATGGGCAGTCAGTGGGCGTACATGGAGCTGGGATGGGGTGGGTACTGGGCATGGGACCCTGTGGAGAACGCAAGCTTCCTGCCGTGGCTGACCGCGACGGCATTCCTGCACAGCATCATAATCCAGGAGCAGCGCGGCATTCTGAAGGTGTGGAACGTTACGCTGATCTGGCTGACATTTACTCTGGTCATCCTGGGAACTTTCACCACCCGCAGCGGCATCCTTAGCAGCGTCCACAGCTTCGCGCAGAGCCCGGTGGGCCCTTATTTCCTCGTTTTCCTGGCAGTGACCACCATCGGATTCCTGCTGCTTCTCTTTCGGCGAATGCCCTTCCTGCAAGGAGAAAACGAAATCGATTCGATTTCAAGCCGGGAGGGGGCCTTTCTGGCCAATAACTGGTTGTTTGCGGGAATCGCGTTCGTTGTGCTTTGGGGTACCTTTTACCCCATGTTCAGCGAGATCCTGACGGGCGAACGCATCTCTGTGGCCGCGCCGTGGTTCAACCGGGTGGCCGGGCCTCTCTTTCTGCTCCTGTTTGTTCTGATGGGCGTGGGTCCACTGCTCGGCTGGCGGAAGACAGGCGCCAATGCGTTGCGACGTCAGTTCACCTGGCCCCTCGCTGTCGCTCTGATCGCGGTTCCTTTTCTGCTCTTGACCAGCCGCAACCTCTTTCCTGTCGTCGGGTTCAGTGTCTGTGTTTTCGTGGCGGCAACGATCGTACAGGAGTTCTTGCGAGGCATGAATGCGCGCCGGCGTTCGAAGGGCGAAGCGCTGCCGGTGGCGCTCTGGGGACTGATTCGTCGTAATGGGCGTCGATACGGCGGCTATGTAATTCACTTTGGTATCGTGCTGATTGGCGTCGCCGTCATTGGCAATGAGTTCTATCAGTCGACGACGCACGTAACGCTGACTGAAGGGGAATCGGTCGAATTGTCAGGATATTCCCTCAAATATGTGGCACTTGAATCGGTGCAGAGGAGCAACCACACTGAGATAAGGGCGAACCTCCTGGTGTCCGATGCGCAGACAGGCCGGGAACTCGGTAAGATATTTCCCCGCCGCAACATCTATGACAAGACGCCGGACCAGCCAACGAGCGAGGTTGGTCTGCGTATGACTCCTGCTGAAGACGTTTATGTCATTCTCAACGGATGGCAGGGCGACGGCAGCAGCGCCACCTTTACTGTGTACGTCAATCCGCTGACGATGTGGATGTGGGTGGGAGGGCTGCTCGTCGTGTTGGGCACCGTAGTCAGTGTGTGGCCCCACCCGCAGCCACGGCGGTCTTCCAGCGAGGTAACCTCTCTGTTTACTGAAGGGGCGACGGCCGGCCAGGCGGCGGATTAAAATGGGGATAGGAGGGGTCCGCAACTCGTCAGTCATGCGACAGACTTCTCCCCTATCTGATCCAAGTAGTGCACACTTTTAGTCGCGTAGGGCCGCCCAGAGCGCCTGCTTGCTTAGGGGAGTAGGGAGAAAGGGCACCGGAATTAAGAACCTTCTGGCTGACTGGCCCAGAGGGCCGATGGTAGATGGTCACCTTCTCTACCAGAGCCGTGCGGGGTAGGCCTGATTTGGACAGAATCCGCCAGAAGTTGACCAACGCTGAAGCATCTCAAGGCCTATGTGGGTAGTGCTTTTTCTGATAAGCGTTTTGGGTATCGCGGCGGTGGGCTATGTCACTTGGCCTCTGTTTGGTCGGTTCAAGACCTCGATCTCTTCAGATAGAGAGGAGCTGGTAGACCTGATCACGCGCAAGGAAGTTGCGCTGGAGTCGATCAGAGAGCTTGAGTTCGATCACAGCGTCGGCAAGATCGAGGACGAGGACTTCGAGCGCTTCAATAGAATCTTGCGTAACCGGGCGATGAGGCTGATTGAGAGGATCGACGTGGAGTATGGCGGGTCCCAAGGTTTGGGACCGCAATCAGTCCAAATTAGTGATCGCGTGGAGCTTGAGATCAGGAATCGTCGCAGGGTGGAGGAAGCGTTTCCGAATGAAGGCCGCAGTCGTTTACCAGAAGAATGAGATCCGAATAGACGACGTGCCTCGGCCCCGGGCAGGCAGCGGAGAGATTGTCGTGAAGGTGAGGGCGTCGGGTATCTGCGCAACCGACGTCAAGATTCTGAGCGGCGCCGGGATTCCTGCCGAGTTGCCGGCGATCTTAGGGCATGAAGTTGCAGGTACGGTCGTCGAATTGGGGGATGGCACCGACGGTGCCGGGCTGCACATCGGCCAGCGGGTGGCGGTCTACCCGATTGCGGCATGCGGCCAGTGCCTGTACTGCCTGCAGGGGCGCAACAGCCTTTGCCTGCAAGAGCATGGCCTGGGCCATGGCGACGACGGCGGCTTTGCAGAGTACGTGAAGATCCCGCGAGAGGTTGTGCGGCTGGGCGGGGTGGTGGACATCGGTGAGATGCCGTTCGATCTTGCGGCGATGATAGAGCCGACCTCCTGCTGCATTGCGGCTGCCGACCAGTGCGGGACGAAGGCCGGGGATACGGTCGTTGTGATTGGCGCGGGTCCGTTGGGACTGTTGCACACAGTCGTTTCGACGGCGTACGGCGCGGAGGTAGTCTGTGTAGACGTCAACGTGGACCGGTTAAACAAGGCGCTGAAGTTGGGAGCCAGGCGGGTGATCAACCCGGACTTGGAGGATACGGCGGCCGTCGTGGGCGAGATGACGAGTGTTGGCGCCGACATTGTCATTGCGGCATTAGGCATCCCGAAAGTGATGGAGACCTACCTGCAGCTGGTGCGCAATGGTGGCGTCTTCAATATCTTCGGCGGAACTCCGCGCGGGGAAATGATGAAAGTTGATCCCCGCTGGATCCACTATGGTGAAGTCGTATTGACCGGGACGTTCGCCTCGTCAGTGAGCCAGTTTCACAGAGCGCACGACTTTGTGGCAGAGCACGCCGACGATATCGAGGCGGTGATTTCCACCCGGTGCGGGCTGGACGACATCTTGGCGGCGGTGCGGCGCGTTCAGTCTGGTGAGGGGACTAAGTCGGTTATCTTGTTTCCCGATTGACGCCGAGGGCGAGGGCAACTTCCGGAGTGTTCGAATGAAAATAAAATGGTATGCTCACGCTTGTCTGCGAATCGAAGGCGACGGCGTAAGCATCATTACCGATCCCTATACGCCGCAGAAGTCGGGATTCGCCGAAGTTACCGAGTCGGCCGATATCGTCGTTCGCAGTTCGGATGACGACTCCGCCCACGCCAACGCAGAGATGATTCCTGGAAGCCCCGAAGTGGTAACAGCCACCCACATACTCAGTTTCGATGGCGAGGAATCTCCGGGCCCCAATGCTGCACATGACGCATATCGAAACAGTTCTACCTTCTTAGCCGGGGCGGGCATCCGGTTTGAAGCCGTCCCGGCGATGGAGTCGATGCGCGTGAAGCTGCAGCCTCGCGACAACGCCATGTACTGTTTTGAAGTCGAGAGTATTCGCGTTGTTCACTTTGGCGACGTGGGCAACCGCCTGGATGCCTGGCAGCTGGAGCAGATGGGGGAAGTGGACGTGGCAATCGTTCCCACCGGCGGGCCTCCTACCATTGAGCTTGGCGACCTTCACGACGCCCTCTACACCCTGCGCCCGGCGGTGACAATCCCGATGCACTATGAACTGCCCGGCTGCAAGTTTCCAAAAATGGCTGAAGTGCAAGAGTTCACTCAGAGATATCCGCCGGCGCGTGTCCGGTGGGCTTCAACGCCTGAAGTTGAGCTTTCGAAGGCTGCCCTGCCGCAGGAGCCGGAGGTTTGGGTACTGCAGGCCACCTGTGCAGAGTAGCCAGATCTCGGAAGAGAACCGAACTGCCCGAGCACAGACCTGGAGCCCACCACTTCCGGCCTGAAAAGGTCAAGTTTCCGCTTGCATTTGAGCGTGCAACTTCCCGGACAGTAGGGGAGCGGTCAAGGCGCCTACAACGCTGACGAGCGAAGCCGCGAAATACAGCCAGTGCAGACCGAACGCGTCGAGCACCAGGCCAAGAAACCAACTTCCTACTCCAATCCCAAGATCGAAGGCCAGATAGAAGCCGGCTGTGGCGCGACCGCGCTGCGCGGACGGCATGCGGTCGACACAGATGGCGATCAGCGCTGGATGGCTGATCCCGGAGCCTATGCCCATCAGGGCAGAGCTGCCGACAAGGAGGGGCACCCCTGTTGCGAAGGCGAGCCCTGCCAGGCCGGCAGCGTTTACAATCAGGGCCGGAAGAAGCACCTGGCTGCGATCGGCCCTGTCGAGCAGACGTCCGGTCAATATGCGAGTCGCGATGATAGAGACGCCGTAGATTGAGTAAGCTGTGCCTACCGAGGTAAGCTCTCTCCGTTCCGCCAGTAGCGGCAGAAAGGCGAACAGCGCGCCGAAGCTTACACCAAAAAGTGCCGTCGTGAGCATAGGGCCCCGTAAGGGACTCGGCAGCGTGACCAACTGGATAAGACTGAAATCTGCGTTCTCCCGGCGGCTGGTCCGGGGTATGACCCGCCAGACCAGTGCACCAGCCAGGATAGAAAGACATGAACTCAGAAAGAACGCGCTGTGACCGATCCCGCGACCCCAAAATGGGCATGCAACGTTTACCGCACTGGCTGACGTCAGCGGTTGCGTACACCAGGTCGGACAGGGGGAAGAAGGGCAACCGAATTGCGGAGTGAGAAATGCAAGGCCGGCGTTGACTGCAGCCGGGGTCAACGTGATGGCGACATTGGCCGCGGCGCCGAAAAGGGCAAGAGCTGCGCCTCTGCGACGCGGTTCCGCCAGGTCGGCGACGAGCGCCGTGGCGGCCGTCGTAAAGGTGACATAACCCGCCGCCTGCAGCACGCGCAGCCCAAAGAGCAGGACGGGGTTGGCGGTGAAGCTCATTGTCGCCGCGCCGACAGCCAGGGCCGCGGTACCGAAAAGGATGACTGGACGGCTGCCTAGGCTGTCGCACAGGGCTCCTGTCAGCGGACGTCCAACCAGCGAGGCGATGCCAAAGGCCCCGAGAACCAGGCCGATCTGCCAGTCGGGCAGGCCGGCCGCCTCCAGGTAAAGGGGGATTGGTACGAGGAGGGCGTAGAAGGCGGCAAAGAACAGCAGCGCCGACGACCAGACCGTCCAGTACCGGGTCAACTCTCGGGCTTTCGCGCCTGGATGCTGCTGCTGGTAAATCGCTGCAGCAGATCCTCCAGCAAGTCCGCACTCAGATTTGTGAGCGCAGAAGGCAGTTCGCCGCTAAAGTCGGCGCTTGTATAGCGCTGCTCGATGGTCATGACGATTTCGACGAAGCCGGCGGCCTGGAGCAAGCTGGTGAATTCACTTACCGTCAAAGCCCCGGCAATACAACCGGCCCAGCTAAGTCCCGCCCGAATCTGGTCTTCGCTCACCGGTAGCCCGGAAAGGTCACCGTCGACGACAATGTCCGAAATCCCTATCCTCCCCCCCGGCTTGAGCACGCGGAAGGCCTCGTTGAGGACCTTGCCCTTGTCGGCAGTGAGATTGATGACGCAGTTGGAGATGATCACGTCGACCGTATTTTCGGAAAGTGGCAGCTCCTCCAGATCCCCCTTGCGAAACTCCACGTTGGCCGCGCCCGCCTTGCTGGCGTTACGGCGTGCCAGCTCCAGCATGCTGTCGTTCATATCGACGCCGTACACGTAACCGCTGTCACCGACTTGGCGGGCCGCGAGCAGGACGTCCAAACCGCCTCCGGAGCCAAGATCAAGCACGACTTCGCCGGTCCTGAGGGAAGCGATGGCATTGGGATTGCCGCAGCCGCGGCTGCTGTTGACGGCGGCGTCGGGCAGCTGGCTCAGATCTTCGAGAGCGTAGAATTCGCCGCCGCAACAGTCTTGACTACCATTGCCATTCAACTGCTGTTCGGCCACGTTTCCGTAGTAGGACAAAACCTCCGCGCGGATGGCCGCAGGGTCATTGAGCGCTGGCCGCTGGGTGGCCAGTTCCATTCCACAGCAACTGTCTGGCTGCTTTTTACCTGATTTCTGCATCAATTCAGTTGGGGATGACACGAGATGTTCCTCCATGACCATGTATGATCGAACTCAAAAACGCCTTTAGCGGCCCGATGCCTGCCTTTGATGCCGAATAGTAAATCCAGGTTCCCCGTCGCTCGCTGTTCACCAGGCCCGCTTTGCGAAGCAGGCGCAAGTGATGGGAAATCGTGGGCTGCGATAGTGTGAAGCGGGCCTCAATATGGCAAACACACATAGGGCTTGGCTGCCAGGAGAGCAAGTCCAGGATCTGCAGTCGAACAGGGTGGCCGATGGCCTTAAAGGCTGCCGCCAAACTGTGCGACTCTGCGTCGGCGGCGAACTCTCCCTCCGAGTTTTCCCTGATACGGTCCTGTCTCAAGGAACCGGTGGCAGAGTCCCCAAACGGAGCTGCGGCCCTCTTTGCCTCTGTGCTGTTGACAGCAATCGAATCAATCGCCATCGTCTTCCCCCCGTATAGACCTGAGCGTATCAGGAATTTCTTCAGTCCAATTCCAGTGAGCCCAGTGAACAGGACTAATTTCTTTGCAAGGCAGTGTAACCTTTATATAGAAGTTTGTCAATATATTGAGCCCAAATGCTAAAGGATTAGTGCATTGCATTTCGCCAGTGAGTTGTGATGAGAGTCCAAATTCTGGCCTCGGTTGGCGATTCCAGGAGTGCAAGAAGCAGGCTTAAGCAAATCTCGTCCGGGCGAGCGAAAGAATCGCCACAACGCCGCGCTGCCATGTCCTGTGGTCACGGCCTGCCCACGTGGTACAATGCAAGACTATGAATCCACTTACGATCACGCAGCTGACGGCGCACGTCACTTCCCTGTTCGAGCAAGACGACCTCCTCCAGGATGTCTGGGTCCTGGCTGAGGTCAGCCGGTGGACCAGGGCGGCAAGCGGGCACGTTTATTTCAGCTTGAAAGATAGCGGCGCGGTCATCAGTTCGGTTATGTGGAGGGGCAACGCCCATCGCCATTCTTGGCTCCCCAGTGAGGGCGACCAGATTCTGGCGCATGGGCATGTCAGCGTCTACCCCGAGCGAGGCCAGTACCAGTTCTATGCCGATGAGATCCGGCCCGCAGGACGCGGGCAGCTGTACGCCCGGTTTGAGGCGCTCAAGGAGAGGCTCGCCGCGGAAGGACTGTTTGAAGCGGAGCGGAAACGACCGATACCGGCGTCGCCAAGGCGACTGGGGATTGTCACGAGTCAGAGCGCGGCAGCGTTCCAGGATGTGCTGCGAGTTCTGGGGCAGCGCTGGCCGCTCGCCGAGGCGTTTCTATTTCCGACACAGGTCCAGGGTGCGGAAGCGCCCGGGCAGATTGCTGCAGCTCTCGCTGCTGCCAACCGCTTCGCAGGGGCCGTAAAGCCCCCTGGCGGTTTGTTCGCAGATGATCATGCTGATCTGCCCTTGTTGTTCGCAGGCAACGGGTACAGGTCCTCCGACACAGCGGCAACGAAGGTTGAACGAGGCGAGGGCCCTCTGGACACGATTCTGCTCGTGAGAGGGGGCGGCTCGATAGAGGACCTCTGGGCATTTAACGAGGAAGTCGTTGCCCTGGCCATTGCTGAGAGTAAGGTGCCGGTCGTGACCGGGGTCGGCCATGAGACTGACTTCACGATCGCCGACTTTGTCGCTGACCTGCGGGCGCCAACGCCGACCGGCGCGGCGGTAGCGGCGACGCCAGACCGCCGCGAGCTGCAGGCAAACGTCAGGCAGATCAAGTTGTGGTTGCTACGCGGCGGAAATGACGAAGTTACTGATCGGCAAGTGCAATTGGACGAGCTTAGCCGCCGGCTGCTTCGTGCCGCACCGACGCGTCAAATTGACCTGGCGCGTCAGCGGCTGGATGAATCCGTGGAACGAATTCGACGCGTTCTCTCGGTTGCGTTGCAGCGCCGAAAAGAGCAGCTGGACGCCGCCAGCGCACGACTCGAGGGGCTTAACCCTTCGTCAGTCCTTTCGCGAGGCTATAGTATTGTGCAAAGGGGCAGCGGGGCTGTTGTCAGCGCCCCGGAGCAGACAACGGCAGGTGAGCGGCTGGTAGTCCGGTCGGCAGGCGGAGATTACCCGGTCATCAGAGAGACCGACTGAGACGCAACTCGTACCTTTATGTCTCATCGAAGGCGCAACAGGTTAGAGATCGATTACCTTCACTCGTGGCGTGAAGTTGGTCATATTCGGGACCCAAACTGCCTAACCCAGTGATCCGCGGATTTCCTCGATCCTGGGATCGATATCCTCGATTTTCCAGTACTCTTCATCCCAAAAGACCTGGCTGGCCATTCGCCCAATCAGGTCGCTGCCGTAGCCGAAACGCGTCCACAGGTCACTCTTCATTGTCTGCAGACGGTCGTGTTCGCCGGGCCGGTTGAGATCAATGATCTCGCCAACGGAGGCACCCAGGAAAACGGCCTTAGCCCAGGTTTCCAACGTGTCCGCGTCCGGCCTGCCGCCGTGGCGCTGGTATAGTTCGGCGCTGACGGAGGGATAGCGGTCGTAACTGTCAGTGGCGATAGTGACGACGTTATCCTGCGGGCCCAGTCCAAGGTACTTGGCGGTCTTGATGGCGCCGACGATATTGCAGATGCAGCTGGGGCCGAACTTGCCCCGCAGTGCCTCAGCCTCCTGACTATCCAATCCGAGACGGTCAACGAGCGCCTCCGTTCCCGACTGGACGACCTCCATCCCCTGGACTGTTTCCTCGTCGTTGATGAGCATGAGGAGATCGGTATTGTAGACATTGTGAATTAACGTAACCATCTTGTCGCCGATACCCTCAATGCGGTGCTGGCCCTGGCCGCCGTCAAAGAGCGTCGAGCACTGGCGGGGCTCAAGGGCCACAATTCGAGCGTCAGGATATAGCGACTTGACGTGGTCCCCGGCTGCGAGCGTGCCGGCACTGCCGGGTGCGCTGACAAAAGCGGCAACCTGTCCGTTGCCGAGACCGCCGGCGGCCTTTTCGACCGCGTCGCCGGTGACGTGCCGGTGGAAGCGGTAGTTGGGCATCAGCTCGAACTGTGCGAGGACGACATATTTTTCCGGCTTGCTTACATATTCGCTGTGCGTGCGCTCCAGGGTCAGAATTACGTCCGACTCGGTCCCCGGCGTCAGGTCAAGTTCACCCCCATACTTGCGAATGCGTTCGTAGCGCTCCTGGCTCATCGTATCCGGCATAACGACAACGGCCTGATAGCCCTTCAATGCGCTGACGTAGGCAGTCCCGATGCCGAAATTACCCGTGCTGGGTCCAATGATGCTGCGGTCGCCAGGTCTGAGGCCGTTGAGCGCCTCGGCTTCTGCCAGCGTTGTATAGGCGGGCCCGACCTTCATCGAACCGCTGGGAAAAGTACGCCCGCTGAGAACGATGATATTGGCCTGTACTCCGGTCAACTCTCTCGGCAGTAGGATGTGCTCTACATCTGTGCCGGTATTCTTCCAATTGATGTTGAAGAGGTTGAGCGGGGCCAGTTCGTTGCTGGCCAGCGCGGATGAAGCCTCCTCCCGGAGTCCGGTCGTGAGCCTCGTCGGATCGCGCATTTCCGCGTAAGTTGGCCCGGGTACGATTGGTCGTGTCACTGCACATACTCCTCCTGGTTCAGAAGTTGAGGCGCCGACCCCTTCCAGGGCCGCAAGGAAACATGGCAATCGTAACAGATTGGGACATCTATGGCGAAACTGAGGCGATTGAACTTAGTGGGTAACCCCAAACTGTAGTGTGGGAAGAAAGTCGATAGACGCACAGGTGAGACAGTGTCGCCCCCTGTTGCGATTTAGCCCTCTCGCCAGTCCATTTTTCGATCGACCATCCAGAAACTGACGAGAATGCAAACGGCCAAAACTGCGGAGTCTAACAGGAGGCGTGTGGTGAGTGGGCCCAAGAGAACCTGGCGCAATGCAGAAGCAGCATAGGTTGCCGGGCTCAGGAAGCCGGGCCAAATCAGCCAGTCTGGTAAGCGATCTGGAGGGATCAGCACAGGCCCCACCGTCAACATCAGAATCGTCAGTAACCGGCCCATTGCCGAAGCTTCCTCCGGTGTTCGAAAAGTGACGCCCATCAGTGCCCCGATGCCTGCCAGTGGAAGAGCACACAGCGGGACGACTACCAAAGCCAGCGGGTGGATTTGAAGATTCAGCCGCAGAATTGCGGCGCCGCCGGCGAGGACAACGACCAGTGAAGGCAGAAACAGAATGAAGAAAGCAGTGGACGCCGCAAATATCAGAACAGTTTTGCGTACCGGCAAAGTGGCGAAATAATCCAGACTGCCGGCCATCTTCATGTAGGAGAAATGGCTTATCATCTTTCCCATATGTTCAAAAAGTAGCGCCATAACCAGATTCCCTATCAGGACAAAGGAAAGCGCATAGGATCCCAACTCACGTGCGAAGGAACCGAGCAAAAGGATCCCGAACACCGGAAGGACCGTACCTGTCAAGGCGAGATTCCGCCAACCCCATCGCCAGTTGCTCAACTCGATGAGAAACAGATCCCAGAACTGCAGATACAGGGGAAGGGGCAGTCGTGATTTCATCATAGGTAATGCAGATAGAGGTCTTCAAGTGTCGCCGAGTGGAGTTGAAAGTCGTCGATTCGTGAAAGGTCCAACGCAGACAGGGCGGCCTCGACCCGATCCTGATCAAGAAGCAGCAGCCAGTGACCTTCTGCCAGCTTCTGTGGTCGCAGACCTGCAGGGAGGTCAGGAGGCGAATCCGGCTGGAATCGCAACGTCAATCGGAGCTGCTGGTTCAACGCCTTCTTGAGATCAGAGGGTTTTCCGAGAGCAACGAGCCGCCCTCTGTGCATGATACCTACCTGCTGAACCGTTTTTTCCGCCTCAATCGCGTCGTGAGTGATGAATATTATCGTCGTGCCGCGTTCCCTGTTTTCTGCTCGCAAATTCTCCCAAACATGCCTTCGCCTCTGCGGCGCCAATTCATTGGTCGGTTCATCCAGGATCAGAATCGGGGGCTGCCCGGCCATGGCCACGGCCAGTTGCAGCAATCGCTGCTGACCGCCTGAAAGGCGCGAGCAAAACTCGGATCGAATGTCATACAGGTCCCACAGATGCAAAAGCCGCTCCCGTTCACAATCAGCTACTCTGCGCCCGCAGCCCCGGAGGTGGGCCGTAAAGTACAGAGCCTCGCTAACGGTAAGTGAGTTTAACGTGCGAGCAGTTTGCGGCATGTATCCGACGTGTCGGGGTACGAGAAAGGGATCCTCCTGCACAGGCCGGCCGTAGAGTTTGACCACACCGCTTGTGGGCCGCAGGAGGTTTGCCATCTGCTTCACGAGTGTGCTCTTGCCCGCACCATTGTCGCCCAACAGCCCGAAGATTACGCCCTGTTCCACGCTGAAGCTGATGGCCTCATTGGCTGGCGAATCCATACCTGCGTAGATCTTTGTGAGGGAAGAGACCGAATAGACTCTGCTTGGCGAACTCTTCATAGCACCTGAGACGGCTGGGAAGAAAAAGTTTCGATAGCTGTTGGCCAGCACAGGATGATCATCCGCATTAGGGTACGCACGGAAGCGCTCTCTCAGATATTCAGGTTCTCGGCAACCGCTTCCAAAGTAGGGGAAATAATGGCAGGCTCCCCAGCAACCCGCATGGCGGCTGGCACGTCCTTCAGGCCGCTGCCTGTACTGATAACGACGACAGTTTCACCTGGTTCCAACAATTCTTTTCTTTGAGCCAGCTGCAGGCCGGCGAGCGCGGTTGCGCCGGCCGGTTCGGCAAACACGCCGCCCAGGCGGGCCAGTGGAAGGATCGCCTCAAGGATTGCCTCATCTTCGACAAGGAGAAAGGCTCCGCCGCTTGCGCGGACGGCCCGCAGCGCCTTTGTCGCGTCGCGCGGCGCGTTCACGCTGATTGAATCGGCTGCTGTTGCAGCTGCGACAGGTCGGGGCACTTCAAGGTCGTCGCGCCAGGCGTCGTGGATGGCTGCGCTGGCCGTCGACTGAATGCCGAAAATACGCGGGATCCGGTCGATCCATCCGAGAGTGTGCATTTCCCAGAATCCCTTGAATACACCGCCTATGATTGATCCGTCGCCGACGGAGACAAAGACGCAGTCGGGAGCAACAAGCGGGGGGGAGTGCCCGTCCGACCCCTTATGGCCGTCGATGGCATTTCGCTCGGCGAGCTGTGCGGCAATCTCAAAACTGACCGTCTTCTTGCCTTCCGTCATGAAAGGGTTGTAGCCCGTGTTGCGATTGTACCAACCGAACTCATCGCAGGCGCGCACGCACAGATCGAACGCGTCATCGTAAGTACCGTCGACAGCGAGGACCCGGCTGCCGTAGACGAGGAGCTGAGCGATCTTGGCCTGAGGAGCCGAGCGGGGAACGAAGATAACGGCAGAATGGGCAGCGGCGGCGCTCATGGCGGCCAGAGCGGCGGCGGCGTTGCCTGTGCTGGCTGTGGCGACCACCTCCCTTCCTGTTTCGCGAGCGCGGGCGACGGCCACGGCGGAAGCCCGGTCCTTGAAGGAACCCGATGGGTTGCGACCGTCGTCCTTCACATACAGTTTAGGTACCCGAATCGCTTCACCGAGACGAATTGCGCGTAGAAGAGGCGTGTTGCCCACAGGAAGGGGAGGGAGTGAAACCGGGTTTACTGGAAGCAGCGGCCACCAGCGCTCAATGGTATGTCCCGTTGACAGGAATTTGGATGGCAAGAGACTGAAATAGCCGGGATACGCTGGATCCTGGGGCGCATTTCGCATAGCGTCGATTGCGTCGTATTCGTAGACTGCATCAAGATGGCCGAGGTCGCTGCCTTGGTTTGGGCGGCAGGGGCAGACGTAATCTATCGAGCCAACCATGAAGGTGCGGCCGCACCGAAGGCACCGCAAGCCGCTGAGAAGTGTCTCCGTTGGTGATGCTGACATTTCCCCGATTCCTTTACTTTGGCTATAGCTGTCTTCTGGTATGGTATAGTAGGAGTCAAGGTGTACTTTGGCAAGTCGGTTCGGTTCTGCATATGCGAAATAGCATACGTAGACGGCGTATACGGCCACAGCGAAGGGTGATACAGGTCTGCCCGTGTGTGCGGGCAGAGACCAAAAGGAAGTGAACTCTTGACAGAAATCGTTCATACCGAACGAGAAGTAGCCGCCAGGGCTATGTCATTGCGTTTGCTGGTTGCCAGCGACCTGTTCTCCTACCTGGTATTCGCAGTCGGCGGGCGTGTGATGCACAGTCCGGGCGGGCCGGGTGACTGGTTTGTCAATACACCTCGTATCATCGCCCCTTTTCTGGTGGGCTGGTTTGCGGCCGCTATTGTTTTCGGGGCCTACCCGAGGACGGGCCGAATTGGGTTGCGTCGATTTGCGCTGAACTCTGTACTGGCAGTCCTCTTCGGAAACATAATCGGATTTGCCTTACGGGCCACAGTTTTTGGCGACGGGACCGCTTTGGCTTTCATTGGGGCCGCACTCGGTCTCACCACCTTGGTTGTGGTAGGTCTGCGCCTGCTCTATTACTTGCATATTGCAGGGAATAACATCGACGGCTGATAGTGGCGAGATAAAGGGTGAAGAGCAGGCAACAGAGAGCATATCAGACCAACGACAGACAGGAGTTCCAAGATTCCGGTTTCGGAAGCATCGAACAATTCCGGCGCCAGGCACGAAAGCATATGCAACATTCCCCTTCCCGCAACGTAATCAGAAATGTAAGCGAGAATAGCTGTTGGCCAACAGGTAAGCGTCGTCCTGCGAGTTGGAAGCAGCAGGTTGCCGGGTTCCGGAGTCTGCACGCCGTTGCTGGCCAGGCGCCGGTTTACTGGGAAGGATTCAGGTAGGAATCGCATGCGGATTGCCATCTTTAGCGACATTTACAAGCCCCACATTAACGGCGTAGTGAATCACGTCGGACTCCTGAAGGAGCATTTCGACCGCTGGGGAGAGCAGGTCTATCTCTTTGTTCCGGAGCAGGACAAGAAGACGGTCGACGAGAGCAACGTTATTCGCCTTCCTAGCATCCCGATCGCGGACACAGGCTATCATCTGACGGTGCGCGTTGATTCGCGTTGCCGGGACATCCTGAAGCTGATGGATGTGATCCACGTACACCATCCGTTTATCAGCGGCAGTTTCGGTCTGACCTTTTCACGGCGCTACGACATACCTCTGGTCTTTACGAGCCATACACGATATGACCTGTACGTCCAGCAATATCTTCCTCTGGTGCCCGAAACTCTTTCAGACACGGCTCTACATGCCTTTTTCCAGCGGTTCAGCCAGCGATGCAGCGCCGTAATTGCGCCGAGTCAGAGCGCCGCGGCGGTCATGCAGTCATGGGGTATTCAGGGGCGCGTCAAGGTTATTCCCAACGGCATCGAGTTGGGTCAGTTCCAGAGTCCGAAGCCGGAGGCGAAGCGGACCGAATTTAGGATTCCTGACAATGCGGTGGTGGGCGTCTACGTGGGCCGGATCAGTCAGGAAAAGGCAGTGGACCGTCTCTTGACAATATTCGCTGCGTTGAAAGATGAGATTCCTAACCTTCATCTCTTGCTCGTCGGCGGTGGACCGAGCCTTGATGAGTGCCGTCAACTGGCCCGCAGGTCCGGCATGACGGGCAGGGTCACGTTTACAGGGCCGATCTCATATGAACGCATCGCCGGGGTCCTTGGCGTAGCGGACTTCTTCGTGTCGGCCAGCGTGAGTGAGGTTCATCCGCTGACCTTCATCGAGGCCGCGGCCGCAGGTCTGCCATCTATTGGCATCGACTCCCCCGGTGTGGCCGACATGATCGTGGACGAAGAGACTGGATTCCTGACTGACAACAATGATCTGAGCTTCGGGCTTCGCATAATGAAATTGGCGCAGGACGCGCATCTGAGGAAGGAGATGGGGTGCGCAGCGCGAAGTTACAGTCAGCGATTCTCCGCTCACCACAATGCCCGTGAAGTCCTGGCGTTGTACCAGTCATTGCAGTAGCAGTGCACTGAACGGAATAGAGCTCTTGAATCGAAAGTTTGCGCTGTCTGGCGAAGCCGGTTCCGGTTTCGCTGTCGGTGAAATTGACTGTTCCCGTTTTCGGATAGAGAAATCTGGCATTGCGCTCAATTTGCAGATAGTATATTATGAATTCAATGCGTAGTTTTCGTTTGCCTTCTTTGGGGGAGTTTGGATATGCGTTGGGCGTTGCTACTGAGGAGTCTGGTCACCTTTGTTTTTGTCCTGCTGGGATGGGAACTGGGCAGGCAGTTGACAGGTGTAGAGGCTCTTGAGGGTTTGACGCTCACGTCAGCGCGCCTGATTATTCCTCTTTCAATTGTAAGCGGCGTTATCGGGCTCTTCGCCGCCCCGTGGCTGACGGTCAAACCGGCGAATGCCCTTCGGTCGAGCTTACGCCAGATTCCCACAGTCCAGCTCATGGCGGCGACGGCAGGTATGGCAATAGGACTTGCAATCGCCGCACTCCTGGCTTATCCCCTGTCTCTTCTGCCCAATCCATTCGGTACAATCTTGCCCTTTGTCGGCGTCATTGTAATGGGCTACCTGGGCATCACCATGATGGTGTTGCGCCACAGAGAGATCCTTACGTTCTTCCGTTTTCCGAACGGAAGTGATAACGGTAGAGACTTGCCGAAGCTGCCTCTCTTCGCGAAGGGCGGTCCCCAACATTCGGACACAATGCTCCTGGACACCAGTGTAATTATTGATGGACGGATCGCCGATGTGGCCGAGACTGGCTTTCTTTGGGCCATTCTGGCGGTTCCGAGATTCATTCTCAATGAACTTCAATACATTGCCGATTCGGCTGAGGTGTTGCGACGCAACCGCGGCCGCAGAGGACTTGAGATTCTTGACAGGCTGCAGAAGATTGAAGGTGTGAATATCGTTTTTTTGGACCAGGACCCCGCCGATGCCCAGCAAGTGGACGAAAAACTGGTCTTTCTGGCCAGGGAGATGAGCGCAGCCATCGTGACCAATGACTACAATTTGAACCGCGTGGCCAAGCTGCAGGGCGTGCGCGTCCTGAACATTAACGAACTGGCCAATGCCGTCAAGTCGGTGGTACTTCCCGGCGAAGAGATGACGATCCAGGTGATTCAGGAGGGGAAGGAGATGAACCAAGGGGTCGGTTATCTGGATGACGGGACGATGGTGGTGGTGGAGCAGGGCAGGCGGCACATGGGCGCGCGGCTCTCTGTGCGTGTAACGAAGGTGTTGCAGACAAACGCCGGGCGACTCATTTTTGCAGTTCCGGAGGAGGTACAGGAGCGCCGCAGGGCCTACGAGTCGGTCCGCCAGTGAAGTTACATCCTTTTGAACACCGGTTGGGCAAACGATTGGAACATCGATGACGCTCAATATCTACAATACGCTGACTCGCAGCCGGGAACCGTTTGAAACATTGGAAGAAGGCAGAGTGCGCATGTATGTCTGCGGACCGACAGTCTACGCAGACGCCCACATCGGCCACGCGATGAGCGCAATCGTCTTTGATATGATCCGCCGGTACCTGGAGTTCACCGGGCATGAAGTAACCTACGTCACCAACTTCACCGATGTGGATGACAAGATCATCGTCCGCGCCCAGGAGACGGGTCAGGATCCCTTTGAGTTGGCGCAGTTCTTTACGGACAAGTACCTGACCCATCTGAGCGACCTGAATATCAAGCCGGCGGACACCTATCCGCGTGTGACCAGCGAGATTTCGAACATCATTCGCGTAATCGAGGAGCTAGGCGAGGCTGAATTCGCTTATGCCGTGGATGGCAGCGTCTACTTCCGAGTCGACAGAGATGACGACTACGGCAAGCTCAGCCGGCGCCGGCAGGAGGATGCCATAGCGGGCACACGTGTCGCCGGTGAAGAGGGCAAAGAGAACGAGGCCGACTTTGCTCTGTGGAAGGGGGCAAAGGAGGACGAGCCTTCTTGGGAAAGCCCCTGGGGCCCGGGCCGGCCTGGTTGGCACATCGAATGTTCGGTCATGTGCCTGCACCATCTGGGAGAGAGGATTGACATTCACGGCGGCGGAAATGACCTGATTTTTCCGCATCACGAAAACGAGATCGCGCAGAGCGAGAGTCTGACCGGAAAGCCCTTTGCCCGCTATTGGGTCCACAACGGGATGCTCCAGCTGTCGGGCGAAAAGATGAGCAAGTCGATTGGCAATCTGGTGACAATCGACAGCTTTCTGAGCCAGTATTCGGCCGATGCGCTGCGCATGCTGATCTTCTCAGGGCACTATCGCAAGCCGGTCACCTATTCGGATGAGTCGATTGGCGCAGCTGTGCGAAGCACGGCCCGACTGCGTGGGGGTCTGCGCCCGGCTTCAGGGACCGTTGCGGTGGGCGAGGAAGTCAACAATCTGCGAGAAACGACAGAGTCCGCTCGCAGCGGCTTCTGCCAGGCGATGGATGATGACTTCAACACAAGCGCGGCTCTTTCGCACCTGTTCGAACTCGTAAGGGCGATTAACTCGGCACGCGCGGCAGGAATATCCGGACCTTTCTTCCAAGCCGCACAGGATACCCTGCGTGAGCTGACAGGCGTCCTGGGCCTGTCGCTGGACGAATCCGACGTCAGGGACGGCGACGTTCTTGCGGCCAAGCCATTCATTGACCTGCTGGTCTCAATACGAACCACATTACGCGAACAGAAACAATGGACGGTGGCAGATTTGGTTCGTGAAGGGCTGGCGGCTCATTCGGTCCAGTTGGAGGACACACCGGAGGGTACAACCTGGCGGATTGAGGACGCCAGGTGAGCGAACTGCTCGTAGGACGGCACGCCGTCCTGGAGGCCATGCGTGCAGGACGGCGACACTACTACCGTTTGTGGTTGGAAGGAGACGGCAGGTCCGCCCCCAAGGACAACCTCGCAGAGATCGTAAATCTGGCCCAGAAGAACAAAATCCCTACGCGGCACGTGGTGGGCGGCATCTTTGATCGCATCCGACGTGCACAATTGAATCCCCAGGGCGTTGCACTCGAAACGGGCCCCTTTCCTTACGCCGAACTGGACGAAATACTAAACCGGGCCGCTGGCAAACCGGACCCCCTTTTCCTTGTACTGGACCATCTGGAAGACCCGCGCAATCTGGGCACGCTGTTTCGCAGCGGCGAGGCCTTCGGCGTGGACGGTGTGATTCTGCCGGAGCGACGGGCAGCGGGAATCACGCCCGCCGTGAGCAACGCTTCCTCAGGGGCCGTGGAGCACATCCCTGTTGCCCTGGTTGGTAACGTCAACCGCACGATTGATCTCCTCAAGAAGTCGAATATCTGGACCGTCGGACTGGACCTCGGGCCTGAAGCGATTTCTCTGGCCAGTGCTGACTTGAGCGGACCGCTGGCTGTCGTCATCGGGAACGAGGGCAAGGGGCTCAGCCGGCTGGCGCGGCAAAAATGTGACTTCTGCGTCACGATCCCGATGGCTGGTTCGGTGGAGAGCCTGAACGCGGCGATTGCCGGAAGCATCGTACTCTTCCATGCATTTCAGGCGCGCGCGTCTACGGCCGCAGTCGGCAGCAAATGATGCTCAAGCCGGGCCGCTCCGGTAAACGGCCGTTTTGCGTCGTGCTACCCGACCCAAATCGGGCAGCCCTGGACCGCAGGGCACTGCCCCACGTTTCAACTGCGCAGCCAATCTTTGGGCCTGGTGCCGGGCGTGTCCCACTCCTTTCGAGGCCAGCGAACCGTTTCCTCTATCGTCAAAGCCAGGTCGAAGTCCTTCTGGGTCACACCTCCGGCATCATGCGTTGTCAAATATATCTCAACCGAGCGATAGTTGAGGATTATTCGTGGATGGTGGTAGGCGGCTTCGGCTAGGAAGCCGATGGCGTTTGCAACCATCAGCGTTACACGCCAGTTTGCCGTAGCGAATTGCCCGTATAATTGGTCCGCGCGCAGCTCCCATGAGGGCAGATTTTCTTCGAGCCAGCCGGCGACTTCCTTATCGTCTTTTTTTGCTTCCATTGGTTCCCCCTTGATAGGCTAGAGACATTAGCCCGGTACCCACTCTGCGAGATCCGCTCCGTCTCTTCAATTTGAATCTTCCTGCTACTTGCACCCCATCCCAATCGTGAAATCTGTTTCAAGCGGAGTGCGAATGCGGTAAAGCGGCGGTTCATGTTATATAATAGCGGCTGTATTTCGTGACATTCCTATTTGCAATTGCTATCCAGTCGCTAAAGCTCTCGATGGAGATAGTGAATGGTACGTCGTAAGTCATATCTGCTTGCCATTATCTGTTTTCTTCTGGCTCTTGTCGTAGTAAGCGCTTGTGCGCCCAACCCGCGGCTGCAGTTGATCTCGCCCAACATGGTGGTTCTCGCAGAGGGGGAGACATTTGTACCGCCAACACCCACGCCGCGGCCGCGCATTGCCGGGCTCAGTGACGAGGAGATTCTGGCCGGTCTGCCTCAAAACATAGTGGCCCTGATCCCGGGAGATGCCGAAAGGGGCCTTGACCTTACAGTCCCCCACAACTGCATCGGTTGCCACGTAACCGA
This sequence comes from Caldilineaceae bacterium, assembly GCA_026708085.1. GTDB lineage: Bacteria > Chloroflexota > Anaerolineae > Caldilineales > Caldilineaceae > Bin5. The sequence continues at coordinate 42,590 of JAPOVP010000049.1, read as the reverse complement.
CAACAGCCTGGTGGACGTGGCCCCAACGTGGCTTGAAATCGCCGACACCGCAGTTGGTCGGGCCGAGCAGCTGGGTCTCGCAGGGCCGGCATTGTACCTTTACACAAGTATTATCAACCCGAACGACTACATCGTGGACGGCTATACCTCCGACGTTATGCCCGAAACATACTCCGAGGATCTCAGCGAGCAGGATCTGGCTGACCTCCTGACCTACCTGCTTTCGCAGCGAGCCGAGTAGGCGCATTTCACTCTCACCCGACTGGAATATTGGAGTCGGACTCTTACCAGAGACCGGCTCCTTTCGCGTCCGCGCCAATGGCTAGGGACTGTTGACATTTCAACCAGCCATCCCAACCGTAGGGGCACCCCTTGCGGGTGCTCTGTTTGTTGCCTCCTTTGTGTGTGCCCTGCTATTTGCCCTTCCTCCCGGCCCTTCTCGTGATTTCGCCGATCAAACAGAAGTGTTCTCTGCGTCCCTCCGCGTCCTCCGCGGACAGAGGTGTTGTTCGAGGCCCTTAGTGGCCCTTCGTGGACAAAAAAGTGTTCTTCGCGGCCCTTAGTGGCCCTCCGCGGACAAAGAGGTGTTCTTCGCGGCCCTTTGTGGCCCTCCGCAGACAAAGAGGTGTTCTTCGCGGCCCTTAGTGGCCCTTCGTGGACAAAAAGCTGTTCTTCGCGACCCTTCGCGTGCCTTCGCGGATCGATTGGCTCTGTTTCTCACAACCCCAAAATGGCAACGGAGCCTGGAGTGTTTTCTAACTATCGGACGGGACTAGGAGTGCGGCCAAAGCCCGAATATCGTTTGGCGACGTACGGCAGCAGCCGCCAATCAGTCGGGCTCCGATGGTGTTCCAAGTGACGGCTCTGTCGGTGAACCTGCCTTTGTCACTGTTGGAAGTCCATGTGTTGGAGGCACTGTCCCACGTCTCACCGCTGTTCGGATAGCAGACAAGAGGCTTGTCAGTAACCCTGCTGGCTCTGCGCAACAGCAACTCGGCATAACGAGGCGCAGTGCAGTTCAAGCCGGCTGCGACGATGGCCCGGGAACTGTTTGCAAGTTCAACACAGACGTCGAATCTCTCCCCGCTGCAAACTCTTGATCCGTCGCGGCAGCTGAAGCTCAGCCATGCAGGCGTGTCTCGATATTCGTCCAGGAGGCCTACCAGGACCTCTCCTTCCTGTAAGCATGGAATAGTCTCGCAGGCGACCAGGTCCGGCTCTGCTGCCAGCAATGCTTCTAGCCTCGGGCGGTGCCATTCCCTCAACTCCTGGTCGGAGATACTGTAATCGCCCCGATACTCGGAACCGTCGGCAAGGTAGGCCCCATAGCTGCCGACCGAAGCAGCGACCAGAGGTCGCTTCCGTTTTTCACGGTCGGCTGGGACGCGCAGTTCTTCCCAGAAATGGTCGCGCGCCTGCTGCGCGATACGTACGCTGCTCTCCAATAGGGCCGCGCTCTCTTTTCTGCTAAGGCCGCGGCGCGCGAAGCCCTCGAAACTGGCCTGATAGCTGGCGCTGACGGCGACGTCGGCGCCGGCCAGGAAATAGTCAAGATGAAGCTGGCGAATCGATGCCGGGTTTTCGATCAGAAGGCGGGCAGACCACAACTCGTCGTGCAGATCGGCGCCTCTCCACTCCAGTTCAGTCGCGAGGCCGCCATCGAGAATAACGGCCCGCTGATTGGCAAAGAAGGGTTGCAAAGGGTCGTCTACATTCATGCCAGAACGTCGGGCGTGTATCGGCCCTCACGCATGATAGCGAATTCGGTCCCATCGCTCAGCTGGCCGGTCACGTCAAGAGTCGATGTGCCAATCATCACGTCCAGATGGAGATCCGAGTTATTCACGCCGGCATCCATGAGTTCCTTCTCAGAAAGGTCGGCCCCGCCCTCCAGCCCGATGGGGTACGCCTTGCCAAAAGCAACGTGGCAGGCGGCGTTCTCGTCAAAGAGGGTGTTGTAGTAGGTAAGTCCGCTCTTGAAAATGGGTGATGACACATCAACGAGAGCGACCTCGCCGAGGAAGCGGGTGCCCTCGACGTCGAAAAACTGTTCGTATGTCTCCTGGTCGTCACCCGCCGAGAATTCAACTACCATGCCGTCTTCGAAACGGAACCAGGCTTCGGCTACCTCCCGGCGAAAGGGGAAGCTGGGGCGGGACGTTCGCGTCCAACCGTTTACCCGCAGGCGATGCGGGGTGGTGAACAGTTCCTCGGTGGGAATGTTAGGGAGAAAAATGGGCGTTGCGGAGGCGCCGCTCCCGTTATCTGCTTCGGTTCCGAGTCCACTGTTGCCTCCGGCCCAGTGCGGCCGGTCGGTCAGACCGATCGTCAGATCGGTTGAGGCCTGTCCATCCGGGCCGGGCGCAGGGTCGTAAAAGTGGAGGGCGCGCACCTGCTTGGACTGCAGCGTTGAACGGGCCGCCGCAAGATTGGTGAGATGCGTCTGCCACGCCGAGAGCGGGTCGTCGGCGTCCAGGCGGATGATTCGGCGAATCTCCTCCCAGAAGCGTTCCAGCGCATCTTCCGGGCAGAGATCGGGAAAGACCTTCTGCGCCCAGGCCGGCGTGGGCATTGCGGCCACGTTCCACTGCTGCTTCATCTCCATCATCGACGAACGCCACGCCATCGTGGCACGGTACTCGGCGGTCTGGAGGATGCGCAGCTTGTTGGGATCGATCTGGGAGGGGAGCGACGGATCTTCTTCGCCAACTACGCTGATGGCGGCCCACTTGTCATCTTTTCGTTCGTTTGCAATGGCTTCGATGTAGGCGGGAAGGTGATCGAGTTCCTCCTCCGAACTCTTGCCGGCCCGTATGCTCTGCAATCGCATATCACTGTATTCGATGGCGACGAACTTTGCGCCGGCATCATAGGCGGCGGAGGCCAGTGCCAGCGCGAACTCGCGATGAACGGGCTCCGTGCGAATGTCGAGCGACTGGCCCGGCTGCAGGTTGACGCCAAGTCGGATCAGGAGATTGGCGTACTGTTCGAGATCCCTATCGGAATGTGTCATGAGAAGTCACTGTCCTGTTTACTCTTTTAAGTGGTATTCTGCAACGAAACGACTGGCGGATGCATCCCAATATTGGGGCGATCATTCGTATACCTCTGGTGGCACCCAAGCCATGGTCAGTTCCCATTCCAGTTTCCGCCAGAACAAGCGCCGTCTCTGACCACTGACCACTGACCACTGACCACTGCAGTTGGGCGGTCGGGCCTATTCGGCCCTCCCTTGTGCGGGGGCTCCGCCCCCGCAACGCCCCCTCTCCTACAACATGCCTCGCCGACCTGGTGTCTCTATTCGAAAAGGTGCCCAGCCGAGAGTGTTTAACCAGACCACGTCCCGCCAGTCCCATCAGATTCCCGTAGGTGCCGGCCTTTGTGCCTGCCCTCGCACCCTCCCCAACTGACGAATTCCACCGTCCGGCCAGGCCTGGCGCCTGTACCGCGTCTCGCCCAAAGATGGTTTACAACGCCAGCCACCGCTGGCGCCGATTCCCCGCCAGGCTGTTCCCACCCCAAATCTGGGATGCACGATGACTGGCACCGAACTTGACAATCATAGGTCCGCTATCTACAATGTGGTCTGGCTGTCGGCCCACTAGCTCAACTGGCAGAGCAGCGGACTCTTAATCCGCGGGTTCGGGGTTCGAATCCCTGGTGGGTCACTCCGGAGCGGGAGGACTCATTCGGGTCCCCTGCTTTTTTGTTGGGAAGGTCTCACGGTTTCTCAAGAACTTTACCTGCCGGAGGCCTCCAAAATTGTGGACTGACCACTAATCGCCCTACAAATCAGAAACCCGCTGCAGTGAGAATCCTTGGCAGCGGGTTTCGAATGGCATGCGGTTGGTAAACCACTGAACTGTTCCCAGCGCAGCTTGCGGCGCGGTCAGACACAGGCCCAAGCAGTTTCCTTACCTTGTCTCCCGGTAAACGACATGCTTGCGCAGAACCGGATCGTACTTCTTCAACTCCAGTCTCTTGTCGTTGTTTCGACGGTTTTTTGACGTCAGATAGAGATGATGACTCTCGGTGCTGCGCATCTTCACGAGCTGACGTGGTCCTTTCTTGGCCATTTTCGCCTCCGTTACACTTCCTGAGGTCACTGTTTTCGCTGACCCTATCGGACAAGCGAAAAGAACACCTCAGTTTCCAACCAATATCGCCGCCGGTTGGGAGACAATTTTGGTAAACTGGCAAAAGAGCGGCAGGTTGCCCTCTCTACGAACTAGACAGTTGCCGGTCAGGATTATAGACGTTTCGAGTCAGTTCAGCAAATTCCACAGGTTTGAAATGCAAGCGATCAACCTGCGCGGCTGCCGTTGCCCGCTCGCAGATTTCCGCTACAATGGAAAGCGGTCGGGTGAAGGCGTTCGAGCACACGCGCAGCGAAAATGTGAACATGCCTTACCCGGCACAGAATCGTGTAGCGTCGGGAACCCGGGTCGTGCAGATGATTCTGAGATAGAGGAGCTACGATGACACAACCCGTACGCGTGGCCCTGATGGGATTAGGGCAGCGGGGGCTTCAGCATTTGAAGTCGCTGTGGGCACTCCAGTCGCAGGGCGCGGTCAGGCTTTCAGCCTTGGCCGACGCGTTTACCGCAAATCTTGCAGCGGACAAGATCCGTAACTATGTGGACGGCTATCGGCCAGAGGACATACTGCATACAACCCGCTTTGAGGAGCTTCTCAGCCAGGAACTGGACGTCCTCTATGTCTGCATTCCACCCAATGTCCACTCGGGCGAGGTTGTGCGCGCGGCCCAGTCTGGCCTGCACCTGTTCGTCGAGAAACCGATGAGCTTGTACCTGGATGAGGCACTTGAGATGGAGGCGGCAATTGACGAGGCAGGCGTGCTCTCCACTGCAGGATTCCAGCAGCGTTTTGACGGCCGCCATGAAGCTGTCCATCGCCACTTCCTCGAGGGAAGACGGCCCCTGATGGCAAGCTACACCTATCACGGGCCACTCGAAGGGCACAATGTCAAGCACCATCAGACGGAGCTTCACGGAGGGCCGGGAAACAGGGTATGGACGGCGAACCGGGCCTGGAGCGGAATGACGGTGGTCGAAGGCGGCATCCATCTTCTCGATCTGTGGCGCTACTGGTTCGGCGACGTAGAGTGGGTGCAGGCCCACTACCAGCACCGGCCGGACGATGAGGTAATTGATGGGGCTGACAATCCCTACACCTACAGCACTCTGTTCGGTTTCGCGGGCGGCGCGGTAGGCACGATGACTCTATCGCGCCTGCGGAGGGTCTACGCCGACTTTATTGACCACCAGGTCCTGTGGACGGAAGGGAGGGCAGAGATCTTCTGGGAGGGCGTCACGATGTACGAGTACGACGGACCCTATCCGCCATCGCAACCGCCGCCACAGGGTGCCGTCACCAAAACGCTTTACGAAGGGCGGGGAGGGGACGATACATTTGCCATCAGTAAAGTATTCATGCGGGCGATCGCAGACAACCGCCCTGAGCTGATCCGCTCGCCTTTCGGCGATGCCATGAACAGCCTGGCTGCCGTAATCGGGGCAAATGTATCAGACGAATTGGGCGGTGAAAGAGTGTACGTTGACCAGTTGCTGAACGCAGATAGATTCGCTGCATTCAGGCAGAAGCCCGACTAACGCACAGAGAGGAATGACATCGATGAACTTTCTTATCTTTCCCCCGCTAACGCCTGACGAACTTGAACAGGTGCGGGCCGTGTCTCCCGATCTGGAGATCGTCAACGCGCTGACCGAAGATGAGGCCCTCGCCGCGATTCCTCAAGCCGTCGGTATGTACGGAGATCTGACACCGGCCCTTCTGGAGCGGGCCGAAAGCCTGCGCTGGCTGCAGACGCCCATCGCCGGCCTGGAGCACTACATGTTCGCGGAGCTTGCCGAGAGCGACATTGTGGTCAGCAACATGGCAAAGATTTACAGCGATATGATCGCGGACCATGCATTCTGCTTCATTCTCATGTTCGCACGCGGGATACACCTCTACATGCGCCGCCAGATCCGAGGCGAGTGGCAGAAGGGGACGCCCGTACGCCATTTGGCGGACTGCACGCTCGGTGTAATTGGGCTGGGCGGAATCGGATCGGAGCTTGCCAGACGGGGTAAGGCGCACGACATGCGCGTTATCGCCGTCGATGCACGGCCCGCATCGACGCCGGGGCGCAGCCTCGACCTGGACGCGCTGTGGCCCCAGGACAGGCTGCACGATCTGCTGGGCGAGGCCGACTTTGCGGTCAGTTGCGTACCGCAGACGCCGGAGACGGTCGGCCTGATCGGCGCAGAAGAGATCGGGAAAATGAAATCGTCAGCTTACCTGATCAACATCAGTCGCGGGGTCGTCGTCAAGCTGGACGCGCTGGTCGCGGCTCTGGAGTCAGGCGGAATCGCAGGCGCGGCGCTGGACGTTTACGAGACAGAGCCGCTGCCCGCGGAGCATCCGCTTTGGAAAATGGAGAACGTAATTCTGACTCCCCATGTCGCCGCCGACAATCCACACGTGCCCCAACGACGCATCGACACCCTGCGGGACAACCTGCGCCGCTATCTTGCGGGCGAGCCTGTTCGCAACATCGTGGACAAGCGCCGGCTGTTTTAGGCGCGGCCTCTTCGACCACTGCCCACGTTTCCGAAGGGCCGGCCTGTCGCGTCAGATTCCCAGATACGCTTCGGCTACCTGCGGGTTGGCCAGGAGGTCGCCGGCAGCGCCGCTCAGGACTATGTTCCCTGTTTCGAGGACGTATCCGCGATCGGCAACTTGCAGGGCGGCCTGGGCGTTCTGTTCTACGAGCAGGATCGTTGTGCCCTGGGCATTGATCTCGCGAATGATTTGGAAGATCTGTTGCACAAGGATGGGGGCCAGCCCCATCGAAGGCTCGTCAAGAAGTAGGATGCGGGGCCTGCTCATGAGGGCGCGGCCAATCGCCAGCATCTGCTGTTCGCCGCCGGACAGTGTACCACCAGGCTGGCTCAGGCGTTCCTTGAGTCGTGGGAAAAGCTCGAAGACGCGTTCCAAGTCCAATCGGACACCTTCGGCGTCAGTGCGGGCGAATGCACCCATCGCCAGATTCTCCTGCACCGATAGGCGGGCGAAGATCTTGCGTCCTTCCGGAGACTGAGAGACGCCCAGCCTGGCTACCTCATGGGCGGGCAGCCGGTCCAGTCGAATGTCATCTTTGCGGCCGTTCCCGACTTGCTCGCCTGCTTTGCGAGGCGTGTTCTGAAAGTAGACCGCGCCGGCTCGGGCCCGCAGCACACCGCTGATCGTATTGAGCGTCGTCGTCTTGCCGGCGCCGTTCGAGCCGATCAACGTAACGACTTCACCTTCCATCACAGTTAAGGACACGCCCTTAAGCGCGTGGATGTGGCCGTAGTAAGTGTGGACGGAATCCAGAATCAACATGGTTCAAAGGCTCGCGTCGTCGGTTGCTTCCTGCACTGCGACTTCCGGGCCTAGGTAGGCCTCTACTACGCGTGCGTTTGCGCGGACCTCCTCAGGCGTGCCTTCGGCGATTTTTTCGCCGTAGTCCAGAACAGCCACGCTTTCCGAAATGCTCATCACGACCTTCATGTCGTGTTCGATCAGAAATACCGTAATCCCCTTTTCGTCGCGTAACCTGTGAACGAGCTCCATCATGCGGTCGGTCTCGCTGGGATTCATGCCCGCGGCCGGCTCGTCCAGGAGCAGCAGGCTGGGTTGGCTTCCCAGGGCCCGCGCAACCTCAAGCAATCTCTGATCTCCGTATGGCAGGTTTGTGGAGACAACCCCTTCGCGGCCGCTCAAGCCGACGAATTCAAGCAGCTCAAGGGCGTATTCCCGTGCGGCCTGTTCCTCGGACTGCTGGCTGGCCGTACGCAGAACCGCGCTCCAGTGGGAAGCCTGCAAACGCAGATGCTGACCGACGAGGACGTTTTCAAGCGCTGTCATTCTGCCGAAGAGGCGAATGTTCTGATAAGTTCTGGCTACGCCGCGATCAGTGATTTCATCCGGGCGGAGGCCGATCAGGGAACTTCCGCTGAACAAAATCTCGCCCGATTCCGGCCTGTGCAGTCCTGTCAGGCAGTTGAAGAGGGTTGTCTTGCCGGCGCCGTTTGGGCCGATCAACGAGCTGATCGAACGCTCCGCGATGTCGAGGTCAACGCTGTCGACTGCCGTCAGGCCGCCGAATACTTTTGTAACCTGCTGGACACTGAGAAGGGCGGTCATACCGCCTCCTCCTGTCCGTTCACAGCGCCCGCCGCGATCTCTGCCGCCTGCATTTCCCCGGCTTCTTCGTCCAGCTCACAGTCCATGTCAGGTCCCATTTCATTCGGATCGGAGACCTGGATTCGGCGGCGGGCCGAGGGCAGTATGCCGGCGGGACGCACGATCATCATGATGACCAACAGGGCCGCAAACGTGACGATGCGGTACTCGTCGACGCCGCGCAAAACTTCCGGCAGTCCCTTGAGTGCGAGCGCGCCCAAAACGATGCCGGCGGGACTTCCTATGCCCCCGACAATGATGAGGGCCAGGGCATCTATCGAGACGAATAGCGAGAAATTCTCCGGAAAGATATTGATCTGTCGTGCAGCGTATAGCTGCCCTGCCATGCCGGCAAAGGTCGCCCCAATGGCGAATGCAAGCAACTTGGTGCGCACGAGGTGGACGCCGGTTGCTTCGGCCACATCTTCGTCTTCCTGCATGGCGAACCAGGCGCGACCCAGCCGCGAATCATTCAGTCGGATTGCCACAAAAGCGACCAGAGCTGAACTGATCAGAGCCAGCAGAAAGATCCAGCCCTGGGAGCTGAGCAGGCCGAAAGTGACACTGGACGGCGCAAGGCCGAACAGAGCGGGCTGCGAGATCTCAAGAATACCGCGCGGTCCGTTGGTCAGCTCCCCCAGATTCAGCATGAAGAGGCGGATGATTTCGCCGAAGCCGAGCGTAACGATAGCCAGATAATCGCCCCTCATACGCAGGACCGGAATACCAAGCAGGATGCCCCCAATGGCTGCTGTCAGCATGGCAACAGGAAGGGCCATCCAGTAGCCGAGAAGAGGACTCTCAGGGGAAACGCCCATAGAGATGAGTATGCTGCTTATGTAGGGCGAGGAAAAGGGGGCCGATAGGAAGGCATAGGTGTAGGCCCCGATTGCGAAGAAGGCCACGTAGCCCAGGTCCAGCAGTCCCGCGTAGCCGACGACGATATTCAGCCCCAGTCCCATCATCACGAAAATGAAGACCAGCCCCATGACCGAGTTCTGGAACTGATCAAGGATGAATGGCATCAAGAGAACGCCGAGGCCAAGCAACACACCCACAGCCGTCCTTTCCCGTCCCGGCTGCGACAGGCGTAAAGCAAACAGTCCGCTGCCGGTGGCGATTAAGGTGACGAGTAGTCGGATCGTCCCCTCATTGGAACCGAAAACGGAAACACCCGGAAGCCCTAGCCACGCTATGTAGGCAAGCAGAAGGAACGGTAAAGCGATGCCTGCATAGCGGACAACTCTCACCATGGTCGGGCCGGAAAGGCGGGTGGTCAGCCGCGCCAATTGCGCAGCTTGCAACTGACTGCTTCTGGCGGCGGATGCGAACAGTGCGGCAAGTAGCCCGGCGCCGGCGAAAAACAGGACCTGAAGAATGAATCTTGCGAACGGTACTTCGGCTTGCGCTATCTGTCCTGGACTCACGCCTATCAGGGCGGCGAGATTGACGGGAACAATCTTGTCAAAGACGGGTTGGATTGACACTCCGTTACCTATGGCCGTAGCTGTGACTCCACTCAGGAAGGCGATGAGCAGACCCGTTGTAATTCCCGCCAGCAGGCCCTTGAGGACGACAGTTATGCCACCGATCGAAGTCAGGAAATCCTTGACCTGTGACGCTTCTGAAGCGCTCTGCGGGCCGATTTCCCAGCCCGGTTTATTCTGGAGAGCGGCCGGCCGTTCTCCGGTTCCGGTTCTGGATAGAACCGCGGATTCGCGACGCAAAGTCAGCCAAAAAAAGAGCGCAGAAATCAGTGCCAGGACCGGCAGGGCCGTGCTGCCTAACTTTCCGGGGACGCCGATGAGAATCAGGTAGGCCAGGAAGGCGAAGGCGACGAGTCCCGTCCGGACGGCCCTTGTCGCAGATTCCAGTGGCATCAGGCTTTCTTCTCGCTCAGTACTTCACCGAACAGGCCGGTGGGCCGGAAAATCAGAATGAGCACTAGTAGACTGAAGGCAATGACGTCCTTGTATTCGGTGGGTATCCCCAGAGCACTGGGACCGATCGCCTCTATCAGGCCGAGCAAGAGCGCGCCGAACATTGCTCCGGGGATGTTGCCAATGCCACCAAGTACGGCAGCAGTGAAGGCTTTGAGACCTGGTATGAAACCGCTGTTAAACTTCACGACCGTGTTGTGAAAGCCGAGCATGACACCCGCGGCTCCGGCCAGCGCCGACCCCAGCATAAAGGTTACGACAATGACGGCGTTGACATTGACACCCATCAGTGAGGCTGTGGACCGGTCTTCAGCTACTGCCCGCATGGCCCGTCCCAACTTTGTTCGCTGGATGATGAAATAGAGGGTCAGCATGAGGAAAATGGAGGTGACGAAGATGATGGCACCTGTGTAAGGTATGAATACATCCCCCAACCGCAAGCCTCCGGATATGAGTGCCGGCTTGCGGTAACTGTGCGGACTTACGCCGAAAATCAGGAGGACCGAGTACTGTAGGAGGAGAGACGCGCCGATGGCGCTGATGAGAGGTACCAGTCTTGGTGCTTGTCGCAGGGGCCGGTACGCCAGGCGCTCCAGGGTTACTCCAATCAGGACCGATGCCGCCATGCCGATGAACATGATCAAGAGCAAGGCAACGACGACCACCGGCCACGGCCCTTCCATCCAACCGCGGGCCTGTGCCAATTGGAGCGCGAAATAGCCAGTAATGCCCCCGATCATCATGACTTCGCCGTGCGCGAAGTTGATCATGAACAGGATGCCGTAGACCAGCGTGTAACCAAGGGCAACCAGGGCATAGACGCCGCCGAGAACCAGGCCGTTAAGAGCTTGAGAGATCCAGAATGACGCCGGATAACCCTCTGACAACCCGACCGTGGTCACCCTCCAGATGACTAGCAGCAGAATAGCGGCGCCAAGAGCCCGGGTAAACTGTTTCAGGTCGGTGCGGCCGTCTGTTCCTGCCGCCTGCGCTGTCGCCGGGCTGGAAGTCATTGTCGCTTTCGAGGAATTGACGGGGAGGTGAACGGAGAGGGAGCTCCGAAGCCCCCTCTCCTGAGTGCTTAGTATGTTACTCCATGCCGAACCCAGATACCTGACTGAAACCGCCTTCGGAGACCTGGAAGACTTGGACACCGCCGGCCCCGCATTCGCCGATGCTGTCGCACTTGATTGTGCCGGTCAAACCTTCAAACGCATCAATAGAGCGGATGGCCGAGATCAGTTCCTCTCTGTCTATGACGAGGTTGCCGTTGTCGTCGACAGAAGCTACGGCAGCAATTGCAGCGGCGATCAACTTAACCGAGTCGTAGCTCTGGCTGTGGAACGGCCCGAGGTCGTCGGGGCTGACCCCGTACTTCTCCATGTACTTGGCGTCAAACTCCGCGTTCATCTCTTCGGAGTCGGCCCCGGCCACGAATGATATATAGGTTCCATCAGCCGCATCGCCGGCAGCCTCCAGGTACTGCTGCGTGTAGGCGCCGTCAACGCTCATGAATGCCGTGTCTTCCAGGCCGGGAGTCTCCGTCATCTGCTGCGCGATCAGGCCGGCCTCAGTCGAGTAGCCGCCGAAGAAGATGATCTGCGGCCCGTCTGCACCAACTCTGGCCAGCATGGCGCGAAAGTCGGTATCTCCTACCTGGACGCCCTCAAAACTGGAGACTTCGCCACCCAGGTTGGCAACGCCGCTCTGGAAGATTTCGGACAGCCCCTTGCCATAGTCGGAGTTGTCGTGGACAACCGCGACTTTGGTGAGTCCGAGATTGTTGACCACAAAGTCGGCGTCGGTAGCCCCTTGCAGGGCATCGCTCAAGGCAACGCGGTTACAGACGTCGCAGTCGGCGGACGTGATGTCCGGGTTGGTGGCGCTCGGACTGACAAAGGGGATCCGCGCCTCCTGAAGAATCGGCACGAGACCGAATGTCTCGCCGGAACAGGTGCCGCCGGTGACGGCGACAATTGTCTCGTCGGCCGCGAACTTATTGCCTACGTTAGTGCCTTGCGTACCGTCGCAAGCACCGTCCTCGGCCACCAGTTCAAACATGAAGCCTTCAAGGCCCCCCATGGCGTTGAGGTCATCGATGGCAAGTTCCGCTCCATGCCGGATATTCAGACCGGGATCAGGAATCGGTCCGGTCAGGGCGAAAGATCCGCCTATCCGGATCACCCCGCCTGAGGCGATGATCACCTTCCCGCTCATGTCGGCGGCGGCCTCCTCCATTGGGGCCTCTTCTGCCGGGGCTTCGGCGGCTGGCTGCGCAGCCACGCAAGCCGCCAGCATCAGCGCGGCAACCAGGAACAGACTGAAAAACCTAAGTTTCTTTGTCATTTGGACCTCCTTGATCAAAATGCTTTACATGAAAGTGGGAGTTATGTTCGTGTGTATGGCACCCATTTCGAGTAGGGAACAAACAAGTCCCAAAATCGGGAGATTCCCAATCCAATTATAGTTGAATGCGCCAGATTCAAGCAAGGTCATTTCCCAGCAGGGTGCATCCCAATACTGGCGTGGACTTTCCTGTCCCTCGTGTAGCAACATTGCCATGTCCAGTCCGCTTTCAACCCTGAAGTAGGTGAAGCGCCTCTTCTGACCACTGACCACTGACCACTAACCACTAACCACTGCAGTTTGGGCGGTCGGGCCTATTCGGCCCTCCCTTGTGCAGGGGCTCCGCCCCCGCAACGCCCCCTCTCCTACAACATGCCTCGCCGACCGGGTGTCGACATTCGTAACAGGTGCCCAATCGAAGGGGTCTGGGCAGACCACGTCCCGCCAGTCCCATCCGGTCCCCGTAGGTGCCGGCCTTGTTCCTGCCCTCGCACGCCCAACTGACGGGCTCCACCGTGTGGCCAAGCCTGGGCCTTTCCCTGTTGGTTGCATGCAAAGCACAGGTGACTGAAACCTCGGTCCCCCAAACTGTCGAAACTCGAACTCAAAAATTGCGCAAATATGTCACCAAAATGGCTTCCATTCTGTGTTAGAATGTGACTGAAATGATCCGACCGTCAACGGATTCCTTCCAAGAGAGGGCAGATACAAAATAAGACACGTTCGCGCCGCCGAATCCACGACTGCAGCGCCCCGCCGTTCATCCACGCAAGCTTGCCAGAAACTCGATCAGGTAGCCGCCGTGAGTCTTCCGTACGTGAACGCCTTCTTGAGGATGCCCAAGCCAGGAGCCGACCCCGGACACGGGCCTGCAGACGCAAAAAGCGCTCCTGCAGCAGAGCCAAAAAGAAATCCATCCGACATAGCCCGACCTGATCCGACTTTGAACGTACAAGCGGAAAACGCTCGTGAACTCTCGAACAACACAAGCAAACACCCGTCCGACTACGTCTGTGCCCTCAGCAACTGCAGCCCATCCCTGAAATCCCGAGAACTGCAGTTCAGACAACCCGCAAACACGGGCAAACTCTCGTGAACTCTTGTAAACTCTCGTACATCACTCGCAAACACTCGTCCGACTACGCCTGTGCCAACAGCAACTGCAGCCCATCCCTGAAATCCCGAGAACTGCGGTTCAGACAACCCCAAAACACGGTCAAACTCTCGTGAACTCTTGTAAACTCTCGTACACCACTCGCAAACTCTCGTACATCACTCGCAGACACTCATCCGACTACGCCTGTGCCAGCAATAATCACAGCCCATCCCTGAAATCCCGAGAACTGCAGTTCAGACAACCCCAAAACACGGGCAAACTCTCGTGAACTCTTGTAAACTCTCGTCCATCACTCGCAAAGACTCGTCCAACTACGCCTCTGACGGCAGCAATCACGGCCCATCCCTGAAATCCCGAGAACTGCGGTTTAGACAATCCCAAAACACGGGCAAACTCTCGTGAACTCTTGTAAACTCTCGTACACCACTCGCAAACTCTCGTCCATCACTCGCAAAGACTCGTCCGACTAAGCCTTTGGCGGCAGCAATCACAGCCCATCCCTGAAATCCCGAGAACTGCAGTTCAGACAATCCGAAAACGCACGCAAACTCTCTTGAACTCTTGTAAACTCTCGTACAACACTCGCAAACTCTCGTCCGACTATGCCAGTGGCGGTAGCAATCACAGCCCATCCCTGAAATCCCAAGAACTGCAGTTCAGACATTCAGAAAACGCACGCAAACTCTCGCAAACTCTCGTCGGACCACGCCTTTGCTGGCAGCAACTGCAGCCCTCCCTCCAATCCCGAGAACTGCAGTTCAGACAATCCGAAAACGCACGCAAACTCTCGTGATCTCTTGTAAAGCACTAGCAAACGCCCACCCAACCAAGCCCGCGATGGGAGACGCCCGCCATCCTGAAAATCCATAAAAGTCAAGCAAATCCTGATTCAGACAACTACGCAGGCGGGCGAAATCTTGACAGGTCTGTCGGCTTACCGATCTTGCTGGATTCTGATCGGCCTTCCCGACATGTCAAAGGAACCTGATCCTGGGTTGATTCCTCGACTGCAAAGGAGCCAACCATGTGGATGCACTCTGAAGGTTACGCCTATCACCGAATCAAGAAGCAATTGCCCTGCTCTCATCCCTGCTCGTTGTCGGCAGAAGCCAGAAAATGTGGTAAACTCTGCGCACGCAGCCAAACTTTCGCCCATGCCAATTGGCTGGAGATGTCATCTGGTATGGGAGGACGGTTTGGCCTTTCTGTGCGCGCCTGTTTTTTAACTTTTGCCTTTACATGAGTCTTCTGGTTGCCTCTCACATTTCAAAAAACTACGGCGACCTCGACGTGTTTGAGGACGTCACTGTTCGTATCGAATACGGAGACAGAATCGGACTGGTTGGCCATAACGGCGCCGGCAAGACGAGCCTGCTTCGTGCCTTGGGCAGGTTCGACACAAGCGTAGGCGGCGAACTCTCAATCGCACAGGGCACGCGTGTTGGCTACCTCGCGCAAGACCCGCAGCCTGCCGGACAGCGTACTCTCTTCGAAGACCTGAAGTTCGTCTTTGCCGACCTGCTTGCCGAGGGACAAAAACTGCGCCACCTGGAAGCAAGGATGACCGACCTGGCCCAGGGTGACCAGGAGCTAGAGGGATTGCTGGCGCATTACGGGAAGCAGCAGGAGGCGTTTGAACGGGCAGGGGGCTACGACGTAGACCAGCGCGTCAGATTCGTACTTGGCGGGCTCGGCCTTGAACAGTCCCTTTGGCAGGCGCCACTGTCACACCTTAGCGGGGGACAGCGGACTCGTGCCTGTCTGGGCCGCCTGCTCTTGGAAGAGCCGGATCTCCTGCTACTGGACGAGCCCACAAATCACCTGGATCTGCGGTCGATGGCCTGGCTGGAAGGGGTGCTGACGGGGTGGAAGGGCGCCCTCGTGGTCGTCTCACATGACAGGTACTTTCTCGATTCGGTCGCGACGAGGATATGGGATCTTGCCCACCGTCGGGTGGAGACCTACCGGGGCAACTACAGCCACTATCGACTGCAGAGAGAGGACCGCCGTGCCCGCTGGCGCAAGGAGTATGACAGTCAGCAGGAGTTCATTCGCGAGACACAGGCGTTTGTTCGCCGCTACAAGGCCGGGCAGCGGACCAAGGAAGCTCAGGGCAGAGAGACGAGGCTAAAGAGATTTCTGGAAGAAGAATCCTTGCCGCCGCCTCCGACTGAACAGTTTATTCGACTTCCATTGCGCGCGCACTCACGCGGTGGAGATCTGGTCTTGCGAACCCGTAAGTTAATCGCCGGGTATAAGGAATCGGTATCTGGCTCTGACTCCGGTCCTGCCGAGTCAGAGTTTCATGGGATCGGTAGTGAGGGAAACATAGGAGCTTCTCCATCTTCAACGGCCTTACAATCCAGTAAGCACGACCTGGTTGCCCGGCAATCGCCGCGGCCTGTGCGCGAGGGTCGACTGCGTCCAATGCGCAGCCTCTCCCCTACCGACACGCCCATTCTGGAGATTCCCGACTTGGACCTGTTCCGGGGCAAGGTTGCCGCCCTCATCGGCCCAAACGGTGCCGGCAAGACTACATTTGTGCGAACTATCCTGGAAGAGTTGGAGCCGCTCACTGGCAGAGTGGAGCTGGGCGCCTCAGTTGACGTAGGCTATCTTGCACAACGACACATGGGGAGCGGCTACGGCTTAATGAAGGGCGAGCAGACCGTGTTGGACGCGTTGCTCGAAGTTAAGCGGCTCCCCACCGAGCGGGCGCGGACCTTTCTGGGTCAGTTTCTGTTCAGAGGAGATGAAGTCTTCCAAACTGTCGAGAGCCTTTCAGGGGGCCAGCGAAGCCGCATCGCCCTGGCTCGGCTGACACTGCAGGGTGCTAATTTCCTTCTGCTGGACGAACCAACAAATCACCTGGACCTGGACAGCCAGGAGATCCTTCAGGACGCCCTACGTCAGTTTGACGGGACCATTCTGCTCGTCACCCATGACCGCGCTCTCATCGACGCCTTGGCTACGCAGATCTGGCAAGTGACACCGGGGAAAGGAAACCGACCAGGCCATCTGGAACCGTTCAACGGCACTTGGAGGCAGTGGCAGGAGGAGCGTCTTCAAAGCTCCGGGTCCGAGTCGATTGTGACGGAGGATGTGTCTCCTTCAGCTGCGGAAGAGGAGTGGGAGCGGCAGAGAGAGGCACGCCGTCAGCGGCAAAGGGCCCAGAGGCAGGAGCAGGCAGTTGCCGAAACCGAGGAACGCGTCGCACGCATGGAAAGCAGGTTGAACGAGATTGAAGAGGGTATGGCCCAAGCGAGTGCTCGCCAGGATTTTGGGGAGCTGAAGGCGTTGCAGGACCAGCACAGGGCTGTCTCCCAGCGGCTGGAAGAACTGATGGAAGAATGGGCTGCCATGGCCGCTTGACAGGCTTGTCAGCAGACCGCTTTTTCAGCTAGAATAGGGCCCAGTCGAAAAAACAAATAGCAAAGGGTTTAATCGGAAATGTCGCGGAAATCTCTGGTAATCGGGTTGACGGGGAATATCGCAACCGGCAAGAGCACAATTCTCAGCTACCTCAGGGAGAAGTGTGCTTTCATCATCGATGCCGACAAGTTGGGGCACCGCGTAATCGAGCCGGGCGCACAGGCATACGACGCTGTTGTGCGTACTTTCGGCCAGGAGATTCTCGCAGAGGACGGCACAATTGATCGCAAGAAACTTGGCAAAATCGTCTTCTCCAATCCAATAGACCTGGGCAAGTTGGAAAAGATCGTCCACCCGAAGATCTTTGACTTGGGTAAGCAGGAGATTGCCGACAACGAGTCTCCCGTAATCGTACTGGAGGCGATCAAACTGCTCGAGGCCGGGTTGATGTCGACCCTCTGCGATGAGATCTGGGTCGTAACGTCAAGCTTGACTACCCAGTTGCGGCGGCTTCTGGAGGCGCGCAGGATGGAAGAGAGCGAAGCCCGGCAAATGATCGATCTGCAGCCACCGCAGGCGGCCAAAGTGAACCAGGCCGATCGCGTCATCGAGAACGACGGCAGTCTGGCGGAGTTACACGCACAGTTGGACGCGATTTGGGAGGACTTGAAGCGACGATATCCGCGGCGGATGACAACACTGGCACGCTAGAGGGGTCCGAACCGACATGGACTTTCTAAGAAGATTCTGGTCCGACCACACTGTCCTGTCCAACTGGGCTGTGCTGGCAATCGGTTTCGTCGTGATACTGCTCTTCAGCGCACGAGGCGTTGGATTTGACGGCGCGCAGTGGGCAGCTCTGATTGGGGTAACCGTTGGCTTGGCCGGTCTGTGCGCATGGATCATAAGTTGGGAATAGCTTGATGAGCGAAAAGCGCGACTATTACGAAGTGCTTGGCATAGAACGGGGCGCTGATGAGCAGGCGCTCAAGCGGGCCTTCCGCAAGTTGGCTCAGCAGTACCATCCGGACGTCAATCCGGAAGCAGATGCCGAGGCCAAATTCAAAGAGATTAATGAGGCCTACCAGGTCTTGAGCGATCCGCAGAAACGGGCAGTCTATGACCGATTTGGACATTCGGGCCTGGGCGGCTCCGGTGGGTTCAGCGATTTCAGCCAGGGATTTGGCGACCTGGGCAGCATTTTTGAGGAGGTATTCGGTTTCGGCGGCATGGGGCGCGGGAACCGGCGGGCTCCCCGCCGCGGCGCGGATCTGAGGGTAGACATCAGGTTGAGCTTTGAGGATGCCGCCTTTGGTACTCAGGAGGAGATTGAAGTGCCCCGCATGGAGGACTGCGACTCTTGCCAGGGCAGCGGCGCCGAGCCCGGCACGATTCCGGTAAGGTGTTCAACCTGCGGCGGCAGCGGTGAGGTACAACGCCGTCAGCAGAGCCCCCTTTTTGGAACGATTGTCACCGCAACAACATGCCCTGCTTGCCATGGAGAAGGAGAAGTCATTTCCACAGCTTGCAGTCGCTGTAACGGCCGCAAGCGCGTGCAAGTTTCCCGCAAAATAAAGGTCAATGTTCCCGCGGGGGTCGACAACGGAACTCGTATCCGCTTGGGTGGGGAGGGCGAGGCCGGCACCTTGGGGGGACCGCGCGGCAACCTTTACGTAATGATCAGTGTCGAAGATCATCCCGACTTTGTGCGGGAAGAGTTTGATATTCATTTGGAACTGCCTGTCAGCATCCCGCAGGCAACTCTTGGTGCAACGATAGAAATCCCGACTTTGGGAGGTGGCACGGAGAGTCTCGAAATCCCCGCCGGTACGCAAACCGGAAGAAGCTTTCGTAAAGCGGGGATGGGAATAGCTCGCCTGCAACGTAGCGGGCGCGGCGACATGATTGTAACAGTGAAGCTTGTAACGCCCACCGATCTGACCGAAGAACAGGAAATGCTGTTGCGCCAACTGGCCGAAAGCCTGGGTGACGAAGTGCACGAACCTCGGCGCGGACTCCTCGACCGCATCCTGAGGCCAGACTAGGGCGTTAGCGGCTTGCCCGGGAATACGCCTTCCAGGCCAAGGCTCCCCTTTCAGTTCCCTGGACTCCGGGACCGGGTCAAAACCGCCAATTTGGGCCAGGACTGCAGTAGAATTCCTGCGACGATAAGCACCAGGCCCGTTACTGCTGACATGTGCACCGATTCATTGAGAAAGACCTTTACAAGAGGCAGCGAGAGTACGGGCGTCAAGTAGAGCAAGTTTGAGACGATAAACGTGTCCCCGTGTTCCAGCGCCTTGAACCAGAAAAGATAACTGACCCCGTTGACCAGTAGCCCGTTGTAGAGTACCCAGCCCCAGATGGAGAGGGAAGGTAGCGGCAGTTCCCCGACAATGGCGATGGCGGTAAAGGCGCAGACGAGTGCGGAGCAGAAGTAGACAAGAGCAGCAATGGTAAAATCGTAATTCGATCGTTTGCCCAGAACTGAGAAAAGTGCGAAGACGAGAGCCCCGCTCAGGGCCAGCAAGTTTCCGGCCAGGTTCTCCGTCTGAAATTCCAGCATCCGCCCCCGCGAAACAATCATTACGACACCGCCGAAACTGATCGCGATTGCAATCAGGCGGACGGGGGTAAGCTCTTGGCCCAGGAGCGGCACGGCCAGTAGACTGACCAGGATGGGCCAGGTGTAGGCCAGAATGAAGCCTTCGGCTGCGGTCGTGTTTGCAAAAGCCCCGTAGAGAAGGACGTAATACAGGAAAGCCCCCAGGAAGCCCAGCCCACTCAGGTGAGCGTAGTCGCGTAACGAATACCGGGCCATGCTGGAAACTTTGCCTTGCCCCGCGACAAGCGCCCCTAGCGCAAACGCCGAGAAAACCGTACTGTAGAAGAGCATCTGCAGATTGTTCAGCTCTGCCAGAATTTTCTTTGAGGCAACCGGAATCGAAGCCCACAGCAGTATACACACAGCTAGACTGATATAGGATCGTGTGCGCGGAGTCATTGAATCAGTTCATGTCTATTGAGCCGTGCGGATTCTGAGCAGGGCAATAGCCGGTTTCCAGCTTCTGTTTGGACGACGTAGTATATCGCAACAAAGGTCGCGCCAGGAACTGCAAGCGAGCGAGAACAGCCCTGAATGGATGCGGACGAGCTACTCGAAATTGCGGTCGAGGTCGACGGCGAGGCGGCCGAGGCGGTCGTCGAACTGTTTAACCGCTTCAACGGCGGCGACTGGGTCGAAGACAGCGCGGCCGGGGAGGCTTCTGGGGGCGGGGCGGTGTTGGAGTCGACCGGCTACGATGATTTAGGAAACCCGGCTGCCGGTGAGTACAGGATGGTTGTTAAGACCTACCTGAAGCCGGGCCCGCGCGGACGTAGAATTCAGAGGCAGATTGAAGAGGGCCTTTGGCGTTTAGGCCTTCTCTATCCTATGCCCGAACCGGCTGTTCGCACTCTGAAGCAGGAAGACTGGGCACACGCCTGGAAACGGCACTACAAGCCTATGCGGATTGGGCGTCGCGTACTGCTGACCCCGGCTTGGGAAGAGCCGGAGCCACTGCCGGACGACGTCGTGGTTCGGCTAGAGCCGGGCATGGCATTTGGCACAGGCCTTCACCCGACTACACGGCTTTGCGTTGCTGCTCTGGAGGAGTGGGTACGGCCGGGAGACTCGTTCTTGGATATAGGCACGGGTAGCGGAATTCTTTCTATCGTAGCAGCAAAGCTGGGTGCGAGGCCGGTTTGGGCGACAGACATCGATTCTCTGGCCATTCAGGCAGCGAGGGAAAACGCTGCCAGGAACAAACTCAGTACCTGTAGCGGTGCCCTGCACATTGAGCAAGGTTCGATACCTGAGAAGCAGGCCGGCCGCTTCAAGGTGATCGCGGCAAACATCCTGGCTGAGGTCTTGGTTGGGCTGTTCGATGGGACTTACGAAAACGTTTCTCTCGCCGAGCCTCTGGCGCCCGGAGGCCACATGATTCTCTCGGGCATACTTGAGGAGAAGTCAGAGATTGTGTTGGCTGCTGCAGCCCGTCACGGACTGCAAGAAGTGGAACGCAGGCAGGAAGCAGATTGGATGGCTCTGGTGGTCCGAAAAGAACATGCCGGGTAATGAGCGTGGTGGGGCCGGCAGAAACCACTGGTTCTTCCTGAAGGGGATGCCGGCAGAGCCTGAACGACAAGTCGATCTCTCACCAATTTCACATCAGCTGCGCAACGTCCTGCGTCTCAAGGAGGGCAGCGTGATAACGTTGCTCGACGGAAACGGCGCGGCTTATCCGACGCAAATTGAGTCCCTGAGTCCCGGGGGAGCGACCGGTCTCGTGCTGGCGAAGGAACCTGTTCAGGGCGAGCCTGCAATCGAGTTGACCCTCTACCAGTGCGTTTTGAAGCGAGAACGATTCGAGTGGGTATTGCAGAAAGGCACGGAACTGGGTGTGAGCCGTTTCGTACCGGTGATCAGTAGTCGCACGGTGGTGCGACCTGCGGCGAGGCTGCTGCCCAAATATGAGCGCTGGCGCGCCATCGTGCGTGAGGCGGCCGAGCAGAGCCGCCGGGGACGGCTTCCCGTACTTGGAGATCCAATGCATTGGGAAGAGGCTCTTGATCAAGGCGGAGGCGTCCGGCTTTTTGCCTGGGAAGAGGCGGGGGAGAACAGTTCCGGGTTACGTCGTGCGGTGCGCGACGCCGACGAAGTTGCTCTGCTTGTGGGGCCCGAAGGAGGAATTAGCGTGCAAGAGGCAGCCTCGGCAAACAGAAAGGGATGGCTTCCGGTGTCTCTCGGACCGCGAATTCTGCGCGCCGAGACCGCGGCTCTTGCTGCGGCGACAGTTGTCATGACGATGGCGGGCGAACTTGGCTGAGCAGCCTCCCTCTGCTGGGTTCGTCAGAGGGGGCAGGTTGTCTCAGTAGATTCTCTTGACAGGCAACTTGCTTTCATCGTACAATCGCCCCGTCCACACTGAAAGTCCTGGAGAACTCTTTACTCAAACTTTCGATCCGATTCAAAGAGGTGACCCCCGCGTTGCGAGTACGCGTGTACACGGCTGGGCCTGGTATTCGGATTCCTTTTGTCCGGGAGTTTAGAGCCTGGGCCTGGATCGGGACCTCAGTTTCTGTGCATTGGGACTGTCAGACGGCCGCCGCAGATGACTCTGAGACTGGTATCGCCGCCAGGGAAGTACGATCTCTTTGTCGCCCTGAGCGAGAATTGGATGCCAATACGCTTTGGCAAAGTTTGTATGTAGACTGTCGGCGTGCTTGAAATCCGCTTAGAAGCTGTTTACAATCTTGAGAGTTAAGGTAGCACTCATTTCCCACCAACGAGGACGAAAGGAGAGGTAAGATGAAGAACAAGAGGTATCTTTTGGCAGCACTGATCTTGGCGCTTGCCGTGATCGTCTTGACGGCGTGCGAAACCCAGACCGTCGAAGTCGAGGTGACGCGTGTCGTAGACGTCACGGCGACGCCTAGAGCTGTCGACTTCCATGAAGCGGCTGCCATCGAAGCAGAGACTGCGCCACACCAGTGCAAACCCCTGGCTACGCTTCCAACCGAGTTCTCCCAGCCCTGGCGCCTTGGATTCATCAATCCTAATTTGGCCCATCCTTTCTTCGGTGAGTGGTCCGGTGCGATGAAGTCGGCCGCCGCGTTCTACGGGGTGGAGTTCTTCGAATCCGACGCGGCCGGCGACTATGCCACCGAGCCGGATCTTCTGGAGACGCTGCTGCTGAACGACCTGAGTATTGTCGGCGCGCACGGTCCCAATGTGTATGAAGGCCTTGCCTTGCGTGCCCTGGACGAAGGCATTCAGTTCATCGGCATCGACAACGGCCCCAGTGAATACACGCCCATCGTTTACGGCATTCCCGACGGGATCGCCGGCATGCGAGGTGCGGAGTTGCTCGTGGAGGGCGTCAGGAAGCGACAGCAGGAGGATTGGGCAGGTCGAGAGCTGTTCTTTATCGAGTTGACCCACGGCGGCATCCCGGCCTGCGTCACGCGCACAGGCTCGGCTGCTTCCACGTTCCAGGAGGCAATGGAGTTGGATGACGACCATGTCCTCATGGCGGATCTGACCACGGGACGCTCGGCCGAAGACATGGTGAACGACGCTATGACGGCGAATCCTGAAGGCGTCTTCGCGATGATTCCCTGCTGGGACGGCCTCGGCATTGGCCCGTACAACGCTGTCGCCGAAGCGGGTAACGAAGCGGACGTCATGCTCGTTACACTGGGAGGCGATGAACCGCCGGCCAAGTTCCTGAAAACACGGCCGATGGGCTACTACGGCTTCATCGAATTCCAGCCTTATTGTGAGGGCTGGGGCTGGGTCGAAGTTGCCTTGGCCACCTTGGAAGGCCTGCCGTTCGAGACCTACCAGGTGCGCAAGGCGATCACGCAGGAGACGGTCGATCAGCGCTACGCCGAACTCTACGAGTCCGAGTAGGACCGACGCTTACCAGACAGGATATCGAGGGTGGGGCTAGTTCATTTTGGCCTCACCCTCTCTCTATCTGAACTACCCCCCTTCTATACACAAGAGGTAGCCTACGGGCATGGCTCCGGGAAGTCCTATACGGCGCGTTGGCGCGCAGTTTGCCGGCAGTGACGGCAGGAATCGACGCAAACGAATTGTCCAGTTCCTGCTGGACAACGGGCTGTTTATCGCATTCGCACTGGAGCTTATTCTGTTTGCGGTCGCGGCCCCGGATCTCTTCATCAGATCAAGAACGATGGAGGCGATTCTGCGACTGAGCGGCCCGGCAGGAATCGTGCTGGCTTCATACACGATTACACTTATTTCCGGACAGATCGACTTGTCTACAGCGCAGGTTGGAGGCATGGCCTCGCTGATGTTTGCGGCCGTCTTCCAACTGCTGGAGTGGCCGCTGGGGGTCGCGCTGGCCCTGACCGTGGTTCTGACGATTGCAGTTGGCCTGCTCAGCAGCTATCTGATTAAGCAGGGGATACCCTCTTTCGTGTCCACGCTGGCCGTCGGCGTCGTCTGCGGGGGAGTCGGCTTTCTCATTATAGATCTGACTGATCAGCCGGGCATGATCCGTCTGGTACGACCGCCGCTGCGCGACATCGCCAATTTCGAAATCATTGGCGTCCCCTTTGTGATTCCAATGATGTTTGTCGCCTACGCTGTCGGGTGGGTCGTGCTGAACCAGACCCGGTTTGGCGCGCACATCTATGCCATGGGCGGCAATCCTGCTGCCGCGGCTCTGAATGGCATCAACGCCGTCCGTATTGCCCGGATCGTGTTGGTAGTGAATGCGGTTATAACCGGCATGGCCGGGATTCTCATCGCCGGCCGGCAGCTGGCCGCGCAACCTGGCGTTGAGGGGCTGGGTCAGTCGCTGACTGCAGCTCTGTTCGCGGGCGTAGCGCTGTCCGGCGGCAGCGGCAAGATCGAGCGCACGTTGATCGGGCTACTGTTTTTGTCCACATTGACGATTGGCCTGGGTATCCTGAACGTTGCGGCTCCGGTGCGGCAGCTGATTTTCGGGTCAGCCTTTGTTTTCGCCATATTGCTGGACAGCATCCGCCAGCAACTGGCAACAAGATAGGGGACGGGCAGGTGTTAGGGCGATTCACCCAAGGCGAGCTGCCGATAGCAGGGCGGAGGCGGGAGCAGCTTCTGTTCCTGATGGACAACGGTATCTACGTCGTAACGGTCTTCATGTTCATCGTTTTCGTCTTTCTCGCCCCGTATTTCTTCACACCCCGGAACCTGGTGAACATTCTTATCAGCGCCTCATTGGCCGGCATCGTTACAGCGGGCTACACCGTGGCGATCCTGGCCGGTCAGATCGACACTTCAACGCAAGGTGTCCTGGCGGTAGCCACGGTAACGACCGCTCTGCTTTTCGAGGAAGCGGGCTTCTCGCTCCCACTTACGGTGATTTTCGCCCTCCTTGCAGGCGTCGCCGCGGGCCTGTTCAACGGGCTAATTGTTGTAAACGGAAAGATCGTTGCCTTCGTGGCGACTCTTGCTACGCAGGGAGTGATGCTGGCAATAGCGCTGTTCCTCAGTGGAGGCCAAACGATCACGATTGCCCGCGAAGGGTTGCAGGAAGCGGTTTTTATTCGCGTGTTTGGGATCCCTTCGTCGGTCTGGATCATGTTCTTCTGCTATATTGTTGGCTACATAATGTTGACTCAGACGAAGTTGGGCGCTCACATTTACGCCACTGGCGCCGACTACCGAGCCTCCCTCCTGAGTGGAGTTCCGGTAGACAGGGTGATCCGGATCGCACTTGTGATATCCGCCCTGACCGCGGCGTTGACCGCCATTCTCGTAACGGCAAGAGCAAAGCAGTCAGCCATGTTTGGGCTGGCTATAGCGGGCAGTGTGGACTTCGTAACTGCCCTGACCGCGGTCTTGTTGGGGGGGTTCAGCCTGTTTGGCGGCGTTGGTCGTATCGAACGCAATCTTGTAGCAGTTTTTTTCCTGACAATTCTGGGAAATGGTCTGCAGCTGATGGATGTCCCTACAGGCATCATTCTGATTGTGCGCGGATTTGCACTGGTCCTGGCCGTCATCCTCAGCGTGCTGCGCGCGCGGATGACTTGAGTGGGAATGCCTGCTTCGCATACGGGGTAGCACATGGCGAACGACGAAGTAATTCTGGAAACGATCGACCTGGACAAGTCCTTTGGCGCGGTGCACGCGGTGCGATCGGTCAGTTGGAAGGTCTATTCGGGACGCGTAAACGCTCTTGTCGGGGACAACGGCGCCGGCAAATCCACCCTGATCAAACTGATCAGCGGCGCCTTGCAACCGAATGCAGGGGGATTCCGCGTGCGCGGTCAGGAGACACGCATCGGTGGGCCAGCCGGAGCATTTGGGCTTGGCATTGCCGCGGTTTACCAGGATTTGGCCCTGGTCGAAAATCGGGACGTGGTGATGAACATGTTTCTGGGCAGTGAACTGACTCGTGGGCCCGGGCAGATCTTTCTGGACCACAAGGGCATGTTGCGACAGGCGCACGAGGTTCTCGACGACATCCATGCCCGCATTCCAAACGTTCGCGAAATGGTTCGCAACCTGTCCGGGGGACAGCGCCAGGCCGTTGCCGTCGGTCGCGCGCTGATCCGCGGGGGTGAAATCATTATTATGGACGAGCCTACGGCTGCCCTGGGTGTTGAGCAGACCCAGGAAGTCCTGCAGCTCATTGACACTTTGCGGGCACAGGGCAAGACGATCATTCTAATCAGTCACAACATTCAACAGGTCTTCCAAATCGCCGACTATATTTCAGTCATGTTTCACGGTGATCTCTTGGGCACACGTGCCAGAGACGAGGCGACGGAGGCCGAAGTCGTCGCCATGATTATGGGAAAACGCTCGCCATAGGATGTAAGTGTCGAGGCGGCCATGTTTAGGCGAATATGGACACAGTTCTCCAGGCGAATCGGCCCGGCAATCAGCCCCGCCTTGCTCGCCGCCAAGCGACTGAAGTCCGAAGCCTGGCTGGCCGCCGCAATCTCAGTTGGGCTGCTGGCCGCCGTCGCATTCACTACCAGCATTCCGACCTACAGCAACGCCGTCTATGTCCGTCTGTTGCGGAAGGAACTGCACGAAAAGACCAAGAACTACCCACCCTTCGCGTTCATGTTTCACTTTCTGGGAGCCAAACATGGCTACGCAGAATGGGATGACCTGCATTCCGTCGACTCCTTTCTGACAGAACGGGCGGCAGGTGATCTGGGGCTGCCCCGAATCGTCAATGTCCGTTTCTTTCAGACAGTACCTTTCTCCATTTTCCGCCAGGACTCAGAAACAAACTCGATCGCCCATTCTCCCACGGCTGATCTGAGTTTTGCCTATCAGAGCGACCTTGAACAGAAAATAACATTGCTGGAAGGCCGGTATCCTGCTGGTGGCGGTCTGTTTTCGAGTCGGACCGATCCTGTTGAGGTCATCATTAACATCAATCTGGCCCAAAAAATGGGCTGGCAACTAGGCGAGACATTTGTCGCTCTATCACATGAGAAAGCCGACGCCAAAGACCGGCCAAGCCAGATTCCCTTCCAAGTCGTGGGCGTCTGGCAGATGACGGACCGGCACGACGAGTACTGGTTCTACAACCCGTTTGCACTGATTAGGGACCAGCTGCTGGTGTCGGAGGAGGCATTTGCGCGGCAGATTGGCTCGGCGATGAAGGGCGAGATTGCCGTCGGTGCCTGGTACATGGTACTGGACGGAGAACAGTTTGAGGTCAGGGAGGCAAGCGCATTCTTGGATAGGCTGCGGCGCGTCGACCAGGGGGCCGGCGCGTTGCTATCGGGCACTTCTTTGATTGTTGCTCCCAGCAGCTCCGGATTGAAACGATATCAGCGGGCTGCACAAGCGATGACACTGTCGCTATATGTCGTTGCACTACCGATCTTGGGATCGATCGTGGCCTATCTGTGGCTCGTTGCCGGCGTCTATGTAGAGAGGCGGCGAGCCGAAATATCCCTTTTGCGCAGTCGCGGCGCTTCGGCAAGTCAGTTAGCGGTCATGGTGATGTTAGAGGGACTCTTGTTAGGTGGCGTTGCCTTGGCAGGTGGCGTGCCGGTCGGCAGCAGAATGGCCCAGGTCATTGACAGGACACAAGGATTCCTGGAATTCGGAGGTACGTCGGGATCTCCCATGACGATTACACCATCGGTTGAGCGAATCGCCGCATTTGCAGTCGGGCTGGCGCTGCTCTTTATCCTTATGCCCACGCTGGACGCGACCCGTCACACGCTGGCTTCCTACCGGCGAGAGCGCGCCCGCGGCCGCTGGAAGTGGCGGCACGGGCTGGCCCTCGACCTGCTCATCTTGCTGGCAGCCGGCTATGGCTTGTTCAGGCTGCGCAGCCAGGGTGGCCTCGCGCCGTTGGGAACGGACGACGCAGACGCCGTTGGACCGATTCTCGATCCCCTTCTTTTCATCACCCCGGTTCTCTGGTTACTTGGTTTTGCGCTCCTGGGTGTGCGCGCTTTGACTCCTCTCATGCTGGCGATAGCCTGGCTTTCCCGGCATCTGGAGGGGCTGGGACTGTTGCTGGCAGTACGCCGGCTCGCCCGGTCAACAGGAAGCTATCGGATTCCTCTCCTGCTACTCATCTTGACTCTGAGTCTGGCGGTGTTCACGGCTTCACTGGCACAAACGATGGGCAAGCAGATCGCTGCGGAAATTCGGTACCGATTCGGAGCGGACATGCGCCTGACTGAGGTGGGAGAAAGCATTGAGATTGATCCTCTGGGCCTTACGTCCTTGAGCACTGAAGATCGTTCCGACGCTGATACTCTCAATCAGGAGTCAGCGTCAGCGGAAGGATACACTTCGTGGTCTTTCCTACCTGTTGCTGAGCACAGAGATGCCCCAGGTGTGCAGGCCGTTGCAAGGGTGGGGCGATACAAGGCTCTTGCCGAGGTCGGTCAGTGGAAACAAGATGGCCATTTCATTGGTATTGACCGAATTGACTTTCCCGAAGTCGTCTTCTGGCGTAGAGACTTTGCGCACAGCAGCCTGGGTTCGCTCATGAACGCATTGGCCCTGGCGCCAAACGGCGTGCTGGTCCCCAACAGTTTCTTGCAAAGAATGGTCCTCAAGGAGGGAGACGACCTGCGGATTGTTGTGTCCATCCCTGAGCAACGGAAAGAACTGACGTGGTTGGAGGCGCCGATCGACTTTCAAATCGTCGGCAGCTTCGACAGGTTTCCATCATGGGTGCCTGATCACGGGCCTGCAATCGTAGGCAACCTGGACTACGTATTTGAGAGTGCGGGAGGACAGTTTCCTTTCGATGTCTGGCTGAGGACCGGACCTGATCCGGATTACTCCTTGATAGAACAGGATCTGCGTGAAAAGGGGTTTCGCATACTGGGTTGGGAAGCGCCGGGTCCTTGGGTTTTGCAGGCACTGCGCCGGCCCGAGTTTCAAGGCGTCGTTGGGCTGCTCTCAATCGGATTCATGGCCTGCACACTACTGACCATTCTGGGCTTTGTCCTTTTCACTATGTCATCGTTTCGTGAACGAGCGATCGAAACAGGCGTTTTGCGCGCCCTCGGATTTACGCCCCAAGAGGTAATTTCGCTCATGGGATGGGAGCTCATTGTCCTACTCGTTTTCGGTCTGACAGCAGGTACGGGGATTGGAATCTGGACCAGCGGTGCCTTCATTCCTTTTTTGCAGAGCGGAATCGACCCCATGCCGACGCTGCTGCCTCTGGCGCCTCAGATTGCCTGGCCGCGTGTTTACCAGGTCAACCTCATTCTTGGGGTCCTCTATATCTGTTCCACAGCTCTTCTGACAGTCTCGCTGATGCGGTCGCAGGTTACGCACGCCATCAAAATGGGTGAGACGATCTGACGGTTGAGCCATATTTCGAAACGCCGCCTTCTTGTACGCCTTGCTGAGGTCTGACCTGTTCGCTGCGCTGAACAATGTCGAAACATCTACAGAATCGAACCCCTTCGAGCCACATTGTCATGGAAGAAATCGTCGTACAGACTCCTGCCCGCCTACACTTTGGCCTCCTTGATCTGCACGGTGGACTAGGCCGAATCGATGGCGGGATTGGCCTGGCCCTCGAACAACCCAGAACAGTCATCTCGGCAACTCGCAGCCAAAACTGCAAGGCTTTCTGCCCCATGGAGCCAGGCTTTGAAGGGCGTCTGGAATCGGCCATCCACGCCGTATGCGGCCACTATAACTTTCCGGGGGCGAATGTCGCTGTCCTTGAAAGGGCGCGGCCCCACGCCGGCCTGGGTAGTGCTTCCCAAACACTCGTCGGGGCAGGTATGGCCATAAGCGCGCTGTACGGTCTCAGTCCCTGCGCGGCAGAGATCGCAGGCCTGGTCGGCAGGGGTGGAACCTCCGGCATCGGCATCGGCGCAATTCAGCACGGCGGATTCATACTGGACGGAGGGCACCGGTTTAGGCGGGGGGAAGGTAGCAAGACAGGATACTCGCCCTCTTCAGCCTCTGTTGGCGTCCCGCCCCCACCACTCTTAGCGCGCTACGAGTTTCCTGATTGGGACGTATTGATTGTCATTCCTCAGGGAGAAGGCGCAAGCGGGGACCGTGAGCGGGATCTTTTCCAAGAGGCCTGCCCGGTTCCGGCCGGAGACGTGGAGAAGATGTGCCGTATTCTACTTACACAGATGCTGCCTGCCGTCTTGGAGGCGGACCTGGAGACTTTTGGTGTGGCGATGGAGGCATTTCAGGGATTCGGATTCAAGGTGTTTGAAGCGGAAACGCAGGGCCCCCTGCTTGCGGAGTGCGTCGAATTCCTGCAAACCAACGGCGGCAAAGGGGTGGGAATGAGCAGCTGGGGCCCGACTCTTTTTGCTTTCGGAGAAGATTTTTCGACGCTTCAAGGCAAGGCCAAGGTGTGGTTGTCGTCTAGGGGAGGCGGGGAAGCCATGTTGACCAGGGCAAACAACCGTGGATTCAGAAGGTTGTCAGGGACAGGAGACCCTTAGGCGGCTGCCAGGAAAGTGTAGTACTGGCAGCCGCCGGTCGCCATTCGGTCCGCTCAAACGGAATCATTAACGGTGGAGCTGAGGAGATGACCGTCCTTAAACTTTGTGGAACGACAAGCGCAGAAGATGCGCGGCTGGGGCGAGGGGCAGACTTCTGCGGCATTCTCGTTGGCGTGGAATGGTCGGAGAGAAGCCTGACGCTGGAAGAGGCAGGGGAAGTGGCGAAGGCTTCGGGCGTCAAAAACGTGATTCTGCTCTGCAATCCAAGCGCGGAGTTTGCAGCCGAGGTCACAAGTGCCCTGCGCCCCCACGCACTGCAGCTCCTTTGCTACGAAACGCCGGCATTTGTTTCGGAGTTGAAGAGTTCCCTGTCCTGCGAGATCTGGAAAACGGTCCACCTATCTGGCCTGGAAGGGCAGGCGATACCGGAGGAGTACGCAGAGGCAGGCGCAGACGCCCTGCTCGTGGATTCAGTTGACGCTAGTGAGGGCTTCGCCAGACTGGGGGGTACCGGGAAAGTTGGCGACTGGGCGGCCGTGGCAGCGCTCAAAGAAGAGATCAGAATCCCAATCTTTCTGGCTGGCGGGATAAGCCCGGAAAACGTAGCCGATGCTGTTTGCAAGGTTCGGCCTCACGGAATCGACCTTTGCAGCGGCGTGGAGGCGCGGAGGGGTCAACGGGATCCCGAGAAAGTGAAAGCGCTGATGCTCAGATATCGGGAGGCTGTTGCAGAGCTCTCTGATCCGCCTGTTTCCAGATCAGGTTAATCAAATGAGGCGAAGAAGCAGAGGTTCAATTCTGCCTTTGCAGTTCGAAGCCATCTCCCGCGGTCCGCCGCGATAGAGGAGGGCGCCCTGCCAAGTCAGGAAAAGTAGGGCTGGGGACGTTTTGCACTTGGGCCAGGAGTTGCTCAGCGATTGTTCGTATCCCGCGCCGGCTGGTAATCAATGCCTGGTGCCGCAGAGTCCATACGGCCTTGTTACTGGCTACGGGCATGCGGGAGCTGAATGGCGGCAGTATCATGAGGTCGAAGGGACTCCAAAGGGAGACGAACGGTATGCTTGTAAGGCTTTCAGCGTCTGCGTTCAGATCGAGAAGGAATTCGCTGTTGGGACGTAATTGAAGGGCGGCGGGAAGGCTACTGGCGTACGCCATTAACGTGCCGTGATGGGGAGCGGCAACCGTCAGCAGGCGATTTGTTCGGGCCAGTCCTCCCATTCGCTGAATGTAGTAGCGTGCAACGATGCCGCCAAGGCTGAAACCGACGAAGTCAATCTTCTGGTAAGAAAGGAAGTTCCTGTCTATGTATTCGGCCAGTTGTTGAGCAAGCGTTTCCATCGGGACGCTGCAGTCACTGGGGGCAAGCGTTACTGCGTGGGGCTCCAGCCCCAGTTCGGACAGGTATGAGGCAAGGGGATTAAAGACCGAAGCTTCATCCTTGTAGCCATGGACCAGAACGGTTCGGTTTCGCCTTGTCTGTTCCAGAGGAGAAACTGGAGGCAAAGGTACCGTTCCTTCGATGCTCTGACCTGCGGGAGGTAGGTCCCAAACGGACTGGGCGGCTTCCTGGTACTGTTGCCAAAGGCGGTTACGAATCGTCGACATCTCTTTTGCTGCTCCCGTAGATCTTGTCTGTCCAGTCAGAACTTCTACTCTAACATAGTCATTCAAGAAGCTGAAACAACGTATTCCACCGCAAAATCGAGGGAGAAGGTCTTTAACATTTCGACCCCATGGGTTAGAATACGAGTCAGGCATTCAACATGCAAGAACGGCTCCTACACGCCGAAAGAGGGCCCTTCGCGCATTCTTGTGTAGACCGGCGCCTTGGGGTCATAGTGGCATGCAACGGACGAACTAACGGGAGGAAAAAATGAGAACTGAACTGAGCGCCGGCTCCCCCGCCCCGACTTTTGAGGCCAAGACTGACAGCGGCGACACAGTAAGTTTAGCAGATTATCGGGGACAGAAGGTCGTGCTCTACTTCTACCCCAAGGACGATACCCCAGGCTGTACTACCCAGTCTTGCGGATTTCGTGACATTCATGCGGACTTCGAGGAGAAAAATGCGGTCGTCTTCGGCATTAGCCCCGATGGCCAGGAGAGCCACGAGAATTTCCGGTCCAAGTTCGACCTGCCATTCACATTGCTCGTGGATGAAGACCACTCGATCGCCGAGGCCTACGGCGTATGGGGCGAACGTACGATGTACGGTCGCACCTTCATGGGCATCCACCGTAGTCACTTTGTAATCGACGAAAAAGGTAACTTGATCGAAGTTTCCTACAACGTGGCCCCTGCTGAAAGCCCCACCGGCGCGCTGGCAGCCATCTCGTAAAGGCGGAGGGGATGAACACTTTGAGGTGGAATCTACTGGCGCAAGCCCGTTTGAAGCGCCGGCCTTCGAGCCTTCTTCCCCTTCTGGCGCTACGCTGGCGATGGTATGCTACGGAATACCTCCGCTGACATAAGCCCGCCACAGGCCGAACGCAAAATATACTGCGACTACGATCACCAACAAAGTCAAGATCGTATTCCACTGGCCGCGGATTCGTTTGAGCTCTGACCAGACCGTTTTGGGCTTTATCAGGATGATAAGAATGAGTAGGAGAACAACCAGCAGTATTCGTCGGATGGTCACAGGAGATCGGTTCCACTAGTATCCGGCTATGGATAGTACATGGGTCTTAGAACAACTGACTGCCCCTCCGACACGTGCCGCCGTCTGGCTGGCGTTGAGCTTCACCGTGGCCGGAACTGCAACCTTTCTTACCCGTCTGGTTGCCCCGGAACTGGAACGATTCGTGCGAATTGTGCGATGGGTCCAAGTCCCGTACTTTGGGCTGATTCTGGGGGGACTATCTCCCCGTCTGATGGGGCTCACCGTCCTGGAATGGGATTCGCGATACACATTGGGCCTGATCGTACTCGTGTGTCTGCTGGTCCTATTGGTTCTGATTCGCATTCGGCTACATACTGAACCAGACCAGGTTGACGGAATCTCGTTTACAAGCCAGACCTTGAGCCCGTCGCTGATCGAGAGTTGCGCCCAGGAGTTTCATTGGTGTTTTCTGCGAGGGGCGGTTTGGGAACTTCTGTACATCAGCGTATCGACAACGCTCTCCCCCCAATATTGGGCAGTTTGGGTCGCCGCCGCGATTTCAATGCCTGGAATCTATGTACAGCCTTCACCTCTTTCCGAGCGCCTTTTGACGGCACTCGTTCTGGCAGCGACCTCCAGCCTCTTCCTCGTCACCCAAAGCTTTTGGCTCTGCTGCTTTCTTCATATGGGCATTCGGGTAATTCTTCTGTGGAACGAGCCGGCTCGGCAGGAGGCCGTCTGACTTGCCTCCACGGAGAGTGAAGGCTGAACTGTACCGTCAGAGGAACAACCCCACCACAAGCATCAACGCAAACAGCGCCACAGATACGATCAGTAGTTGCTTCAAGTCGGAGAAGACCCGACTGTACTCCACGTTCCAGTCGGCTTGACCTCTGCCGGCCTGACCAGGCGCCGACCGGCCGGAAGGTTCCGACGCTTTTGGCTCATTCTGAACGCGAGTCGCAGGAGTAGGAACATCCTCATGCTCCCTATTCGCGCGCAGTTCGCTAAAGCTGCGGGGATTGGCCTTGCTTGGGCTGTGGCGGCGTCTACGACTGCGTCGTGCCATATTCTTTTCCTCAATGATCCCGGATCGGTCAAGACTTCGTCCAAATCCCAATTATACCGAATCCGAATTCCAATGCCTAACTTCAGGGGTGGAATGGAACGCCGCGGGTGTGCCAGCGACCTGTGAAGGACTGTGCTTCCGCGTACAGATTTCCCCGGCAAAGGAAAAAACGGCTACAGAAGGAAGTAAACGATTTTCGGCGTTCTATGGCGAGCGGCCAAGGCCCCGACGTAGCCTGCAGACAGAGTAAGCGTGTGAATGTGATAGCCCCGTCTGTAGAGGGAAACATTAGGAGTAGAAGCTGGCAGCATGTAATCGGTCAGGCCATCGACTTCATAGCGCCCTGGAAACATGTTCAGGCCCAATCCTTCAGCTTTGGCGACTGCTTCGCGGCGGGTCCAGGCTTGGACGAACGAGAGACAGTCTGTCGGGGCAGTCGGTCTCGTGTAGCGTCCAGCATCTTGCTCTGGCGACGCGACAAGGTCGGTTCCGCCCAAAGCCCTTACAGGTCGTACCGTCTCCACGTCGATACCCAGGGGATCTCTCAAGCCGACCGCAAGGGCCGCCTCTTCTCCTGAATGTGAAAGGCTGAAATGCAGGTCAGAGGAGAATTCAGGTGAAAGGAACGGCTTGCCGTGAGCGTTGTAGACGAACTTGATTTCTTCAGGGGAGCAGTGGAGGTATTTCCCCAGAATCCATCGAAGCAACCCCCGGCGGACGATGAAGCGTCGGGCCGGTGGGGCTGAGGAATAGCGCCTGACTCTCCGCCACTCCTCAACTGACAACGAATCTTCCTGCCGGGAAAGGGCCTCTCTGTCCACCTTCAGGCCAAGAGTCCAGACATGCAGGACTGCCACATCTAGCTGCGGCAAAGATTCGTCTGACTCACTCACAAGTACATGCTCGGCACAATTTAGGGAACTGCGCGGCGACCTTTCCACAATGGTCCTCCATAGCGCCAGTGCCACCAAGCCGACTGTACCGCGATGCCGGTCATCAGAAGCACCGAGATGGGAAGAAGAATCGCGTCACCGGCCCGTTGGCCGGTCCGCCAGGCCGAAATGGCCCGGATGAGGACACCAGAGAAGACGAGCAACGCCGCCCAGTATGGATGCCACGGTACTTGCCCGCCTGCGAACCCAAGCCCGAGCAGACCCCACGGGACAATGAACACTACCCAGTGAAAGACAGTGCTGGCAAAGAGGCCGGCAATGCCGCCGAAGCCGGAAAGAATGTTTTTCGCATAGCCTTCGCGCACAGTCTTCCAATTTCGGTACATGCGACAGGCAATCAGTCCGTCAGCCTCGGCCATTCGCAGACGCAGGCCAACTCTCTTCACGCGGCGGGCCAGCCCGACGTCATCCAGGATACTGTCTCTCACCGAGGCATGGCCTCCAAGACTGTCATATGCCGCACGGCGGAAGGCGATGCATTGGCCATTGGCGGCCGCAAGCAGAGGGTGGTTAGTGTGGTGCACAGCAACTGCCGGCAGATAGGCGTGAATGGCGAGCGCCATGAGTGGAACGCAGAGACGCTCCGGCCAGGAAACAGTCTGCTGCGAAGGCATGACGGCAACCATGTCGCCGTCGGTCCTTTTCAATTCCCATAGCAATGCGTCCAGGGCGCGCGGTTGCCAAATAACGTCTGCATCGGCGAAGACAAGTGTCTCTCCGCTCGCCTGTTCGGCCAGCTGTTGGCAAGCCCAGTTCTTGGCCAGCCAGCCGCGGGGAACGGGCTTGCCGGGTAAAACCTGCAATCGATGGTCGTTGCCTGAGGCTTCAATCGCAACTCTTTCTGTTCCATCGTCAGAGTTATCGTTCAGGATGAGCAACTCCATCCGCGAATGGGTCTGGCGCAACAGGCTTCGTACAGATTCTCCAATAACCGCCGCTTCATTGCGCGCCGGTATCAGTACCGAAACTCCGACGTTCCTTTCGAAGACGTTGCCTTCCTTGAGATCAGGGAAAAAGAGCAGATTTGATAGGAGAATGAGGAACATCCCTAAGAGCGCAGCGGAGGCGATTGACAGGAGCAGCGCTGTCATGGCAGAAAAGGAGGTCTAAGCCCCGGCCGCTGAGCCAGGTCAAGGTGGTGCTTCCAGGCGACTATCAGACCGTTGCCAAACCAAACATACAGGTGGGGGCCGGTTGAACCAGTGAAAGCAATGAATACAAGCAGACCGAAGAGTGCGCAGACAACTGCCCAACCGTCCACCTTGATCGAATAGTAGGCAAACAGAAGCAGCGCACCAAGTACAAACAGGGTGCTCCAGCCCGTCAACCCCGCCCAGATCCCAAATGTGACCGCTACCGCCTTCCCACCTTGAAAACGCAGGAAGATAGAAAACGCGTGTCCTGTTACGGCGGCAAGAGCCACTGAGGCAAGCGCCCAACTTTGCAGGCCCCCAAACTCTTGGGCTGCTAGCACCGGAAGTAGACCCTTCAGTCCGTCGAGGAGAATTACGGCAAGGCCGAGCGGCCTGCTCCCGGCGCGAATAACATTCGTGCCGCCGGGATTGCCATCTCCGAACTGCCGAATCTCCGTTCCCAGGACAAGACGGCCCAGCCACACGGAAAAAGGTAAGCTGCCACAGAGATAGGCGGCCAGAGTCCACAGGACGACATTCATTTGGGCTAGGAAAGGATCTGCCGCCAGGCCATGACAACGAACACTCCCATTCCGACAAAGCCAGCTGCTGCGGCGCCGGGCTGATCGAAGAACAGGCCAAGCCCAAGGGAATTGAGCAACCAAACTATCGTGTAGACGAGGAGAAGAGCCTCTCGTGGAAATGCATTGGAGTCAAAAGTGCGGGAAAGACCTAACAATGCAAGGAACGCTATAAGTGCCCAACCGAAAAAATTGATGGCAGGTACGCCAAAATATATGCCTGACGTTTCCCACTGCCAGACTCCCCAGGCGACCATCTGCGGATCAAGGAACAGGTCCCAGGCTGAGAATGCCAGTCCTGAAACAACCGAACAGGCTGCCAAATGTTTCCACTTGGAAGCGTAATTAATGGTATGACGCCTTGCGCAGATAGCCGTCCCCGCAGCCCAGGCCGGAGGCAACATCATTAGCCACGCGGCGGGAACCTGTATCGGCACGCCTCCGACCTGGGGCCTGAGAACGTCCGTGTAAGTGTAGCGGCCGAATGGCAACCCTGTTCTGTGGCCGACGAATTCGGCAAGCCACGTGATCGCGAGAATCCATATTAGTGATGCGAGGGTTGATTGACGTTGCAGGGCAGGCAAGAGCAGGAAGAGGACCAGGCTAACCTGTAACACGATCGAGAGTGACAAAGCCAGAAAAAAGGTATTTCTGTCGACCAGTCGAAGAATATGGGGGATCAGGACCATCAGGAGCAACCAGAGGCCGAAAAGTACGCGGGTGCCAGGACTCAACTGACTTCGTAACTCTATAGCGAGCCGGACGCCCTTGACGCGACAGGATGCGAAAGTATTCGGGCTGAAAGCTGGCAGACGAAAACTCACTGGCAACGTTCTTCCGCCCCGAGCAGAGTAGACAGAAGCCGCATGAACCAAGAACATCGGGGTGAGGATGTATCAGAGTGAGATGCGTTTGAACGCAAAGATTCAGGCTGTTGGACGTCATTTCCGCCAGGGATGGCAGGACTGTCAGTTTCTGCTGCCTGCTGGAGTACGACGGGAGTCCAATAATCCCTTATCTTGCGACCGAAAGCAATGTCTCCGCCTAGTACCTCACGCTGGCCAATGACGAGCGTATAGCGGCCGACGGCGCCTTGGGGATGCCAGACAACTACAACGGCCTCGCCATCGGAAGGAAAGGTAATCTGTCGACGTTGCCTTCGCCAGTAGGCGGTGCGGCTGAACGGTTCGAAGAAAATGGTGGCTTCAGTTGGTTCCAGCACGTATGCTCCTACATCACTCGATAGGAGAGAAAGGGCATCGGCTGGCAGTTCTTTAGCTGAAGCCTTGTCCAGACCTGAGGCAATAACGCCTATGGTGGGTGCGAATTCTTCTTGGCCGCTGATCTGGGGAATGGTCATTCCGACTTCGATTGTCTGTCCGGCTGTAACGGTGAAGGCAAAGAAATCGACGTCCCCGGGCAACTCAAGGGTCGAGAACAGGGCCGTCGATATTTCGGGATCGCTGACCAACAAAGGCGTGCTGGCCGTAGTATCCGTCTCCTCAAAGAACGGCTGGTGAGCGAGAGCAGTTTCTGACACGGTTACGGCCAACAGAACAGCAAGCACGAGGAAAAAGGCGCGACTCACTGGTACTACTCTCATGGGAAGCTCCTTAACCTGCCCGAGAACCATCGGGCTCTCACGTGACTCTCTTTGGCAATAACCAAGGTCACGCCAAACACGACCATCGATGAGGTCAACAAAAAGAAAACGAACTCCT
This sequence comes from Caldilineaceae bacterium, assembly GCA_026708085.1. Taxonomy (GTDB): domain Bacteria; phylum Chloroflexota; class Anaerolineae; order Caldilineales; family Caldilineaceae; genus Bin5. Next base: position 4,027 of record JAPOVP010000049.1, on the reverse strand, counting down.
CTAAGGGCAGGATTCCTCCAAGTATTACCCCCAGAGACTGTTCCGGATCAATCGTCCAGGTCCCAGAGCGAATGGCAAGGGCATCCGCGCCGGCCAAGTAAAGGGTTCCCGGCAATAGGGTCCAGAGGACCGGGCGCCGGTGATGCCACAGGATGTCGGCGCCGAATGTAAATTGAATCAGGATCGGAATCATTCCCCAGACCAGCTCCAAGCCTATGTAGGTCCCAGGGAGGTGGTCCCGAAACAGCAGCAGGAGCCCGAACAGCCAAGCAACCAGAGCCAGTCCTGCTGACCCCAATCGGAGAAAAGGCCGCGGGCGGAAGGAGAGCGCAGGATCTGGTACAAGGCGCCCGGCTACCAACAGAGCCAGGCCCAGGAGTACGGTTTGTCCCACAAAGAACAGGTATTCCTCGAAGGGCACATATCCAAGGGTGAATCCGAGCACGAGGTCCGGGTTGTACCACCAGACTCTTGTGGCGACCAGATAGTTGTCCCAGGGAGTTGTGTAGACCAGTGCCAGCAGGACGTGGCCGCCAACCACGGTCAACACTGGCCAGGCCTGCAACGAGGAGGGGAGCTCAATCCCAAGTCTGCGTAGTGTAGCGTTTAGGAGTGCGAAGAAGAGTGTGGGAATGCCGACAAAAACTGCCAGAAAATATAGGTAAGCCATCCTTGCCGGGTAACCAACTAGGTTCTCGAGCCGGATCCTGCACTCCCACTCCTGGATCGGACTGAGTCCAGGCGGAAACTCGCGCGGACTAGCTCTGCTGATAGCACTGGTGCACGTCTCTTCGCAGAGTTTCCAACATGCCGACAATGGGGTCGCCCTCGCTGCCAAGGACTGATTGGACTACGGAAATGCCCAGGTTCAAATACTCTTCCAGCATTCTGAACGGCAAGCCTCGGGACTCAAGGAAGGTGTAAACCCACTCCGCTTCGAGAGCGATCAGGCCAAGGTCACCGAAACGCAGCGCCGACATCATGGAGCTGGTAAGGCTGAAAGAAGGCCTTCCCAACCTCGCCCACTCCGGCGGAATTCCATTGTCTCCGCTCAAAACCCGGGCCGAGACGAGATGAAGGTTGGCCCGATAGCGGGCGATGAGTTCTTGGTAGCTGGTGCTGGGAAGGACCGGCCCGTTCTGAAGACCGGGAGTCAAGAGCAGTGATTCGGCCTTGAACCCCGCCTGAAGCAGGTCATGGCCTAGGAACTCCCCTGGAACGCCACGCCGGATTGTCTCTGAGAGATTGAATACACGCCCTCCGAATGCTAAGGGTACCCTCTGCCCGATAATCAGTTCGGACATATCCAACAGATTACCAGCCGTTCGAAGTTGCTGGGAAACGAGCACAACGAGGTCAGGTTGAACTCGTTCCAGCGTTTCTTCCATCTCATTCAGCGAGAGATTTTCGCCCAGAAAGACGGTTCCGAAACCACGCCTTTTCAGAATGAGTTGCAAGAGCGCCAAGCCGAAAGTGTGATGTTCTCCTGGTGGGCAAGCCATCAGTACCAGGCCAGGTCTGGTTGGCGGTGGTGACGCGCCCAGCAGGACTTTGATTCGCTGCATGGCTTGGGCTGCGGCAAAGGAAACCTGTTGAGCGGTCAATTTGCCGACGTGCCAGGCCAACCCCAGCTGACGTAGCCCCTCGCAAAGCACATGAAGGCAGACTGTTTCGACGGGAAAGAGGGCAAATGCCTGCGAGAGAATTCGCTGCGCCTCAGCTTCATCAAAGGCAACACAGGCGGCCTTCCACTTAGTACAGGCAGTACTGATCTGGTCATCCAGGTCTTCGCCTTCGCCTACGGTGAACTCCGAGAAATCAGGCATGCGGTCTCCATAGAAAGGAAGATCGGGAGCTATGCCCTGCTCCTGGAGTGGATCTCGACCCTCGCTTTCCAAAGTCTGCCAGCGCTCGGCCGCGCGGCTTATGCTTAGACCTTCCAAACGACGCCGATTCAACCAGTGCAACGTGTCGACATCACGCCGCGAGTAAATGCGGTGGCCTCCCGGGCTCCTGGCCGGTCGGGGAATCCCGTACCGGCGTTCCCATGCCCGCAAAGTTTCCGCCTTGATGCCCGTTTCTCGTACTACGGCTTTCAAATTGAATGTGGGCGTTGCAGTACTCATATGTACATGTACTCCTTCGTACGTGTACGCCGCGTTCCTTGCCAACGCGGTTTCTAACGAGAAAACTATGATATATTACGCACTTTTTGCCCAATCAACAAATCCAACACTTTGAGGTCGAGGAAATCAGTCGCCTGATTATGGCTTGTTGGGGGACAAATGAGACTAGGGGGCCTTAGGCCTGAAGGCCGCGCAGAAGGCCACCGGGACGCAGGTCCGGTGTGTCCATAAAGGCCGAGGTAACGCGCGAAGGAGGATCAACCCTAAGATAGCCTACTTTGACTACTCCATTCAATAGCGGCGTGTTCCAGTGTCCATCCCAAAGTGGGAGCGAGCTCTCCTTCACCGAGGGCAGCAGCGACTAGAGCACAGCCGTTCCGCCACTAATTTTGTGGCAGAGGAAACGGCAGTTCTTTCTTATCCCTCCTCTCCACTCTCTCCTTGCTTTTCTGGGCAATCTGGCCTTCACCCCTCTCCTGTGCGGGGAGTACCCCCGTAATGCCCGCTCCAGCTATACGACCCTGGCGCCGCGTTTCGATCTCGCGTCCTTGCCGCCGGTCGCACACCCACTCCTCGCCGCTCCGCCGCCCCCAACGGTAGGGGCAGGCCTTGTCCCTCCCCCCTCTCGGCCCCAAGAGGAATGCACCTGTATGGTTCTCTGCGTTAGGTAGAGGGTGACTAATTCTGGACAAGCAGGATGGCTGACGAAGACCTGTCTGTCTTGGCAAAGCCTCTTTGTCCGCCCGCATTTCATGTGGAAGCACAATCAGAGAATGCAGATCTTTCCTTAAAGCCGTCGCTCCTAGCAGACGGTTTGCCAACTCATCGAATCAGTATTTGGATTGGATGACAGTTATCTCACGGCGGTAGCTAACTACCTACTCGCCCTGTAGGGCCGTGCTTCATCCTTGGTACGATGGTGCCCGTTAGAGCACTCTGAATTGGCTAAGCCAGCCTGTTAAGGGAAGCTGAGAAACGCTTAGTCAAGAGAGTGGCCTGCTCCTTTGGCATAGGGCCACAGACTTGATGAGACGGTTCTGCCTGTCCGAACAGGGTCTGGAGCTCGTTGGCGTTTAGCTGAACAACGATAGGCTGGAGAAAAGCGCTGCAGGCCACGAATCAACGCAACGGAAGTCCCAATAGCCTTTTGGTGTTTTTCGCGCCGCTCCGCGTGCCTCCATTGGTCAATCTGTCTAGCTTTTTGCAGGAATGAAGCCAATAGCACCCCGAACAGGCCCGCAGGCGTTCCTTTCGTGTTGAATCCTGAACGCACTTCCCAGAATTTCAAAAGTACCTAGCCACCATTGGAACCTCACCAATTGCATATGAAATGGATACCACGTCGAAGCCCATAACCTATACAATATATGTACAATATATACCTAATCTTTGGCAGGAGTTGCGCAAATGAGTACTCTAAGCTATGCTTGACAGTGAACGGAGTCATTCTCAATCGGAATTAGGGGGCAAGTCCGGAAAAAGGGAGCCTGTATCTGTGTCTTGGGCAGGAAAAACACGTTGCGTTCCCCGACGGCGCAACCGCACCTGCAGGAGTTGAGCATCAAGTTCAGCGGATTGCGAATTGCGCCGAGACATGGTTTTCGAATCGACTGCCAGACATATTCTAGAATAAACCGGAAACGGCGCGATGTTTTCGTCGGAGTAACTGAGCAAGTTTGTCAGAGAGTCTCCCGGTTTTGGCAGGGCAATTGCATCTAATTTGGGTTGAGAAATAGGTCAGATGACGTAAAGGAGACGATTTGATACGATTGAGAGTCCTTTCACTAGACAAAGGGGGGACTCATGGCGGAGAAAACAGGCGTATCACTGTTTGAGCACTTCGAGAATTTGGAAGATCCTCGCGTTGAACGCACAAAGTTTCATCAGTTGAGCGACATCAT
>JAPOVP010000035.1 GCA_026708085.1 Caldilineaceae bacterium | reverse complement strand
CCTCCCTTGTGCGGGGGCTCCGCCCCCGCAACGCCCCCTCTCCTACAACCTCGCGCCGTAGCGAGTGAGTGGGCAATACGAAGTTGGCGTCCCGCGGCGGTCTGGCTTCCCCCCACCCCGCATCCTGGCAAATTCCCAGTATGTGCCAGCGCAGGCAAGACAGGCGAGGCAACTCCCATACATTCCCAACGTTCACTGCCATGACCATCGCCAGCCCCCTACAGAAATACTGACGGTATATTCCGCCCAGACAGACCGCACACAGAACACATAGAACACACACAGAACATGGCTTAGCAGTTACGAGGAGATTGAGAATGACGACCTACCGCTATGCAGAGATGACCTGGTCTGCCTGTCGCGAGGCGGCCTACTCCGGCAAGGTGGCGGTGCTGCCGGTTGCCACGTACGAAGATCACGGCTACCACCTGCCTATCGATACCGATGTGCGGCTGTGCACGGGAATCTGCGAACGGGCGGTGGCGCGCATTCCGGACGAAGCGGTTCTGATTCCGCCCATCAGTCACGGGTACAGTCCCCATCACATGGATTTCCCCGGCACAATCACGATTCGCTGGGACACCTTTATCAACTACGTGCGCGATGTCTGCGTCAGCCTGGCCCACCACGGCTTCAAGCGCATACTGATGGTTAACGGGCACGGCAGCAACACCGCGCCGGTGGAGATGGCCGCCCGTCTGACCGTGCTCGAAACCGAAGGCAAGACTCTGTGTGCATCGGTCAACCACTGGGGCGTGCGCAAAGGCAGACAGGAGGGGAATGCGATCCGCTCTTCGGACTTTGGCGGCACCTCCCACGCCGGAGAGTACGAGACAGCCCTCTATCTGGCGCTGGCCGAAGAGTTGGTGCAGATGGACAAGGCGGTGGATGAGCGTTCGCCGCTGTCGCCGAGCTTCCAGACCGATCTGCTGATGGGCAAACGCGAGGACGGTTCGGTCGCCAACCTGTGGCCCTACTGGAGTTCGTTGACCGACAGCGGCGTGCTGGGGGATGCCACCGCTGCCACACGTGAAAAAGGGGAGCAGTTCCTCGAGGCCGCGGTCGAAGGGCTGATCGAGCTGGTCCGCGAGTTCCGCACTGTCGCCATCAACCCCCGCAAGGACCACATTTCGCCGGAGAGCGACGGCCAGTGATCGGTAACCAGTACGCGGCGGGAGCCACCGGTGCCCCGGCTGGTAGCGGCCGGGGCGGGGTTGACGGCGGTCCAGACCAGCCATGACCGGGCATTACAAGATGCGGCCGGCCGCGCTGGAGGACTGGCCCGCCATCGTGGCGCTGGACCAGGAGATCTTCGGCGCCTACGGCGCGCAGGAGGAGCCCGATATCATCCGCAGCCGCCTGCTGACATTCCCGCAGGGCTGCGCGGTGCTGGAGGGGGAGCGCGGCAACAGGCGCCCGTTCATCGCCGGCTATCTGACCACCGAGAAATGGGCCGAACTGCGCGAACCTGTACTGGACGAGGATCCACAGGAGAGCCACCGGCCCGACGGCCGCGTGCTGTGTATCACGACGCTGGCGGTCGCTCCCGACTGCCAGAATCAGGGATTAGGCGTGCGCTTGCTGGACCGCGCCGTCGCCATCGCCCGACAGGAAAGTTGCGGGCAGATCATTCTGGAAACGGCCCACGCCGAACGGTTCTATCTGCGTCACCGCTTTCGACGGACCGGCGCACGGACCGAGCGAGGGATCGAAATGGTGATCATGGTACTGGACCTGACAGATCGCGCAGCCTCCTCCATCTGCCCGTAGGGGCACCCCTTGTGGGTGCCCTTGCTCACCCCCACATTGGATTGCACCCACAGCAAACGGCCCCAATCCGCTGCAGGCTACGCAGGCGGCGATATCACCACCCGCTGCGGCTTGATCTTGAAGATCACCCGCTCTTCCTTCCCTTTCATCGAGGCAGGCATGACGCTGCCGTAGTACTCGTCTGCGCCCACGTAGAGCTTGGCGTGAGTATTGATGTTGGCGAAGTCCGGGTCGGGCACGATCTCCTCAACGACGCCGCGTACATCGATCCAGCGGAATGCATCCTCCGGATCTAAGGCCATCAGGGCCACTCTCGGATTGGCGCGGACGTTCTTGGGTTTGCGGCGCCCTTCGGCCGTATTGACGAGGACGTGCGTGCCGTCCCACGAGCACCAGACGATCGTGTTCTCCGGCGCGCCGGACGGGGAGAGGGTCGTCAGGGTGGCGAAGATGGGGCCGGTCAGCAGGTCAACGTGTGTATCGGGAATCTGCGCGGACATTGTAGTGCTCCTCAAGTTGTTTGCGGCTTTGGGTTATGCTGATTCTCAACACCCTTCGGTATCAGGGCTTGCAACAGGCGGCCATCACCGGGGGCGTATGACCCTTAGCGATCAACGCCTGCTGGTCTTCGGAAAGCTCGATCCAGGGCATCAGCGGATCGTCGGACTGGTGGGCCATCTCGCGGCCATTGATGATCGTCAACGTGTTGCGGACCAACTGTTTACCGGGACGCGGGTTCATGAAGACATCGTAGAACATGAAGTCCCCCTCGACGATCTCGAACAGCGCCACATCCGCCAGCGCGCCGGGCCGCAGCGTGCCGATCTCCTTCTCCAGCCCCAACACAGCCGCCGGCCGTTCGGTGGCGGCGTGGACCACTTCGGAAAAACGCATGCCCAGCGTCATGAATTTGCTCAGGCAGGTGGGCATGTCGAACATCGGGCCGCTGACGCTCATCTGGTGGATGTCGGAGGAGATGACATCCGGCCGGTAGCCCTGTGCCATCAACGCCTCGGCGGTCTTGAATGAGAAGGACCCCGCGCCGTGGCCGATATCCAGCACCAGGCCGGCATCCCAGGCGCGTTTGACCGTCTCGCGCAGGTCGCCTGAATCCTCGACAATGCGCATTGTGCCCCCGGTGAAGCAGTGAGTGAGGATGTCACCGGGCCGCATCAACGCCATCACACCGTCGATCCCCGGCGGCCCCATGCCGATGTGGGTCATCAGCGGCAGTTCGCAGCGGTCCGCCGCTTCACGGGCTTTGTGCAGGGGAGCGAGGCCCTGGCCGCTGGTGGTGAGCTGGTCGATACGCGCTTTGACGCCCAGCAGCACGTCCCGGTTCAGGTCGATGATCTGGCAGCAGAGATCGACGTCGCAGTAGCCGGGATTGGCCAGTTCCCACGTCTGCGCGGTCAGCCCGATCGACGAAATGTTGAGCAGGGCATAGATGCGCGCCTGGGAGTTCTCGATAATAAACTGACGGAAGCCGGTGAAGTTGTATCCGCCGGACGAGCCTACGTCGAGCCAGGTCGTCACGCCGCTGCGGGCCGCGATCGGGTCGGGGCGGATGCCGTAGAAGCCGCAGCCGTAGTTGACGTGCGTATGCAGATCGACCAGCCCGGGCGTAACGTACTGGCCGCCGGCGTCTACGACGCGAAAGGCCGTCTCGGCCGGGATGTCCGCATCGACCGCGGCAATGCGGTTGCGTTTGATCGCCACGTCCAGACGGCCGCTCTTTCCGCCGCCGGGGTCAACCACTTCGCCGCCCTTGATCAGAAGATCGAATCGCATGTTTCTACCTTTCGCGTTTTCTTTCACTCGGTGGATAGCTACTGCGGTGGTCGGCGGCCGGCCGGTCACGACCTGGCCTTGCACTGGCGATGGCCAGCCAAGGTTGCCGCCAGCCCCATCTAATCCCCTTTCTCGGACATTGTCAAGTGGCGCTGCGCCGAGACGGATATACCCGCTGCGGCTCAGAAAGCGACGTAGCCGCCGCAGACGGGGATGCACTGGCCGGTGACGTAGTCGGAGAGGTCGGTGACCAGGAATTCGACAACTTTGGCGCAGTCTTCTGGCACGCCCAGGCGGCCAAGGGGGATATCCCTCAACAGCCGGTCGCGGACCTCCGGGCTGTTGCGGCCGCCGGCCACGGCCCGCGAGGAGAGCGTAAATCCCGGCGCGATACAGTTGACATGGATGTTGTGCGGCCCCAGTTCCGCGGCGAGGACGCGCGTGTAATGGATCACGCCGGCCTTGGCGACCTTGTAGGCCATACCGCCGCCGATGCGGCCGCTCCAGATGCCGGCCTGGGACGCCGTGTTGACGATTCTGCCGCTGCGAGCAGCCTGCATGTAGGGTGCAGCCGCCTGGCAGCAGAAGATCGTGCCGGTCAGGTTGATGTCCATGATGTACTGGTAGTGGTCGGGCGGCGCCGTAGCCGCACTATTGTTGGGCGGCGCATGGAGCATGCCGCCGGCGTTGTTGACGAGGATATCGATCTGCCCGAATGCCTCGATGGTCTCCTGCATCATCGCCTCCACCGCGTCCTTGTTGGTCACGTCGGCCTCGATGCCCAGGCCGCGCCGGCCCAGCCCCTCCACCTCCGCGGCCACCGATTCGGCCGTGAGTTCCTCGTCATACTCCTGGGCTGCGTTCAGGTCCACGTCGTTGATCACCACATCTGCGCCCAACTTGGCCAGATGGAGAACATAGGCGCGGCCCAGGCCGCGTGCTCCGCCGGTGACAAGCGCGACTTTGTTTGCGAGTTTCATGGGAGCTCCTTTTTGAAGCGTATGGCGTACTGCGTATCCGGTTATCATGGTGATACAACAGCGCCCAGACGGCAAACTCGAATATGAGATTCGGACAGAGATTAACGTGATAGGTGGGATGGGGCCAGATCGCTGGATGGCAGGCCGACTGTAGCCGCGGCGAACTGAATGAAACATGCCAATCTCGGCAGTCATTTGGCTGAGGTGGTGGCAGGTGGTTAAGATAGTCATAGATATCGCGCCTTTTCTTCTCCAATACGCGACCTTGAATACGGGAACTTCCCATATGATGGTAGATCATTATGTGATTGGCGGCCGGCGGGTCGTACGTTGGGTTGATGCGGCCCAGGTGCGGTATGTCTAATGTCCGAGTTGGAAAACGGTGAAATTAAATTACGCTGTTGTTTATGAGCGGACGCCAAACAACTACGGTGCCTATGTGCCCGAACTGCCCGGTTGCATTGCAACAGGAAAGGGTTGGCAGGAAATTCAGACAATGATACGCGAGGCGATCGTCTTTCACATTGAAGGTCTGATAGAGAGCGGCGACGCGATCCCCGATCCACAGATGTCGGTCGGGGAGGCAATGACCTATCATATCGCCAGCCTCTCCGACGCTGGGGAACCCGTTCCAGACCAGGAAACCACCTTTGGGATGGTTGAGGTTGAGATCGCTCGACCCAAGACGGCCGAGGTGAGCTGATATGGAGCAGGGCCTCAGTCGCCAAGCGTGGGAAGTCTGGGTCGTTCGGCAGATTCACAGGTGAGTATAGTCACTGAGAAGGCTTTCAAGTACCGTCAATAAGGATTGAACCGGTCTGTAAATGCAACATGACACCATCGCCGTGCTCGACTACGGCAGCCAATATAGCCAGTTGATCTGCCGCCGCGTGCGCGAGGCCAAAGTCTACGCCGAGATGATCTCGTGGGACCGGGCCTCAGAGCAGTTGCCGCAGGTCAAGCTCAAGGGCATCATCCTTTCGGGCGGGCCGGCCAGCGTCTATGAACCGGGCGCGCCCGCGCTGCCGGACATCGTGCTGGAGAGCGGTGTGCCGGTGCTGGGGATCTGCTACGGGCTGCAGCTGCTGGCCCACGCGCTGGGCGGCCACGTGGCGCCGAGCGCCAAGCGGGAGTACGGCGCAGCGGAGATCGAGGTGACGGGAGAGACCCGTTTCTTTGGCGGACAGCCGCAGCGACAGCAGGTGTGGATGAGCCACGGCGACCGCGTGGAGCGGCTGCCGGCCGGCTTTGAGACGGTGGCGCGCAGTGGGAATTCGCCGTGCGCGGCCATCGCCAACGAGGACCGCGCACTCTACGGGCTCCAGTTTCACCCGGAGGTCGTGCATACCCCCAATGGTTTCGCGCTGCTGCAGAATTTTGTCGGCCGGATCTGCGGCTGCACAGGGGACTGGACATCGGGCCATTTCATCGAGGAAAGCGTCGCCGGGATCCGGGCGCAGGTTGGGCCGGATGGGCGAGTGATCTGCGGGCTGAGCGGCGGCGTGGACAGCGCAGTGGCGGCTACGCTTGTCCATCGCGCCGTCGGGGAGCGGTTGACCTGTATATTTGTCGATCACGGCCTGTTGCGTGCGGGCGAAGCGGAGCAGGTGGTGGACACGTTCGAGCGGCACCATGGCATGCGGCTGGTCGCGGTCGATGCCAAGGAAGCGTTCCTGGACGACCTGGCGGGCGTGACCGAACCGGAGGAAAAGCGCAAGCGGATAGGCGCGCGCTTCGTGCGCGTCTTTGAGGAGGAGACGGAACGGTTGTCGGAGGAGAGCGTAAAGATGAATGAGGAGAGAAAAGCCCCCTCGCAATCCTCGCCAAAGTTATTTCTGGCGCAGGGCACGCTCTACCCCGACGTGATCGAGTCGGCCAGCAATGAGGATTCGGCGAACGCGCGCACGATCAAGACGCACCACAATGTGGGCGGCCTGCCGCAAGATATGACCTTCGAGCTGATCGAACCGCTGCGAATGCTGTTCAAGGACGAGGTGCGCCGCATCGGCGAGGAGCTGGGCCTGCCCGAGGAGATCGTCTGGCGACACCCGTTTCCGGGACCGGGGCTGGGCATCCGCATCCTCGGCGAGGTGACGTGGGAGCGCCTGGAGATGCTGCGCCAAGCCGACCGCATCTTCCTCGAGGAGCTGCGGGCCGCCGGCCTCTACCGCCAGACGAGCCAGGTCTTCGCAGTGCTGCTGCCCGTGCAGACGGTCGGCGTGATGGGCGACGGGCGCACCTATGCAAACGTGATCGCCCTGCGTGCGGTCACCACCGACGACTTCATGACCGCCGACTGGGCGCAGCTGCCCTACGAGCTGCTGGCGCGGGTCAGTAGCCGCATCGTTAATGAGGTAGACGGGGTCAACCGGGTCGTATATGATATTTCGAGCAAGCCCCCGGCCACAATCGAGTGGGAATGATCTGCACGGGTCAGTGGTTAGAAGTCTATGATGGGGCTGGCCGCGAAGCAGCGCGGTCACTTTTCTGGATGAACGCATAGAGGCGTCAGGCTACCGGCGCCGGCACACCGACCAATGCCGAGCAGACGACTTTCATCCAGCGAGGAGGACAGCGATGACAACGACGCACGCTCCCAAGCAATGGCTCTGGGAAGTAGCGGTTGCCGTGGCAATTGTCGCGGTAATTGCCGCCGCCGCCGTTTGGACGCGGATTTATGACAACGGCAGCCATTTCAACGGCAGCCATTACAACCGGGGTCATGCCAATTTCGAGCGCGGTCGATACCGGGAGGCGATCGCCAACTTTGATCAGGCTATCCGACTGGAGCCTGACGACGCGCACATTTACGTCAACCGCGGTGTTGCCAAGTTGTTTCTTGGTCGATATCGGGAAGCGATCGCCGACTATGATCACGCTCTGCGACTGGAGCCTGACGACGCGCACACCTACGTCAACCGGGCCGGAGCCAAATCCAGCCTTGGTCAAAGTCGGGAAGCGATCGCCGACTATGATCACGCTCTGCGGCTGATGCCCGACACCGCTTACATCTACGTCAACCGGGGCCAGACGAAATCCAACCTTGGTCAGTATCGGGAAGCGATCGCCGACTATGACCAAGCCCTGCGACTGAAGCCCGACAACGTCAGGGCTTATGTTTCTCGGGGAAGAGCTCTATCCAGCCTTGGCGAATACGAGGAGGCCTTCGCCGACTTCGATCAGGCCTTGCGACTGGAGCCAGACAACGCAAATATCTACACCAGCCGGGGCAATGTCAAGTTCGACCTTGGTCAAATCCAGGAGGCCTTCGCCGACTATGATCAGGCCGTGCGACTGGAGCCAGACGACGGTTATGTCTACTTCGCACGGGCCTATGCCAGGGCCGATCTTGGCCAGTACGCGGAGGCGATCTTCGATTATGATCAGGCCTTGCGTTTGCAGCCTTACTTTGCTGGCGCCTATGTCAACCGGGCCCAGGCCAGGATCGAACTGGGTCAATTCCAGAAAGCAATCACCGACTATGATCAGGCTGTCCGTCTGCAACCGGAAAACGCTTACGTCTACTTCAATCGGGGCCTTGCCAAGGTCGATTTGGGACGATCCCAAGAAGCCCTCGCCGATCTGAAAACCGCTCTGGAATTTGCGCAGGAGGCCGGCGACAGCGACCTCATCACCTCCATTGAAGAAAAAGTACAGGAATTCGAGCAAGAGTAACGGTGGACGAGTATCCGCGGCCCCAACCAAACGCATTACTGGTCGCATCGCCTAGCCTAAGGCCATTCTCGCTATCGAGGTGGAAATGAACGGCAGTGGTTCGTGGTCAGCGAACGTGCTGTCCGCGAGGCGGAGTCGTCAATGTCCCAAATGAACGCACCAAGTCGTGCGGCGACCGATGTCGGCACTCCGACCGTTGCCGGGCAGACGCTTTTCGTTCATCGTGGTGTACAGTGATATCCGCGATGCACGCTCCCAGAATACGGGTCTGGGCCGTCGCGACTGCCGTAGCACTTGCCGCGGTCACCGCCTGCTTCGGCCCGCAAACTTCAAACGACTATTTCGACCGGGGCGTTGCCAGGTTCAAGGACGGCAAGTACAAGAGTGCCATTGCCGACTTTGATCAGGTCATCAACATTCGGCCCAAATACACAGACGCCTATACCAATCGGGCTGATGCCAAGATCAGACTTGGTCAATACGAGGGGGCGATAGCCGACCTGGATCAGGCCCTCCGACTGCAGCCCGATGACGCCTCCGCCTACACCAGTCGGGGCTTCGTCAAGAACATGCTTGGTCAACACGAGGAGGCTGTCGCCGACTTCGATGAGGCCATCCGACTGCGGCCCGACAACGCCACCGCTTACGATAATCGGGGCAGTGCCAAGACTAGCCTTGGTCAATACGAGGAGGCGATCGCTGACTTCGATCAGACCCTTCGACTGCGGCCCGACGACGCCTACACTTACATCAGTCGGGGCCATGCCAAGCTTGAGCTTGATCAAAATCAGGAGGCGATCGACGACTTTGATCGGGCCATCCAGATGCGGCCCGATGATGCTTACGTTTACAGCAGTCGGGGCTATGCCAACCTCAGGCTTGATCAGTACGAGGAAGCGATCGACGACTTTGATCGGGCCATCCAACTGCAGCCCAACGACGCCTACGGTTACTACAGTCGGGGCAATGTCAAGTTCGAGCTTGATCAACACCAGGAGGCGATTGCCGACTTTGATCGGGCTATCCGACTGAAGCCCGACGACGCCTCTGTCTACCATATCCGAGGCGCTGCCAAGATTGAGCTTGGACAATTCCGGAAGGCGATTGCCGACTTTGATCGGGCCATCCGACTTCAGCCTGACGATCCCTACTCCTACAGCAACAGGGGCAGCGCCAGGATGGGTCTTGGTCAAACTGAGGGGGCGGTCGCCGATTATAGTGAGGCCATCCGACTGCAGCCCGACAACGCAGACTTCTACGTCAATCGGGGCGCCGCCAGGGCCGAACTTGGTCAATACGAGGAGGCAATCGTCGACTATGATCAGGCCCTGCGTCTCCAACCCGAAAATGCAGGCTTCTACATCTTTCGAAGCGATGCCAAGGCCGAACTTAGTCAACACCGCGAAGCTCTCGCCGACCTGATATCCGCTTTGGAATTGGCGCGGGAGGATGGCGACAACGACCTTATAACCGCAATTGAAGGAAAGATCGAGGAACTTGAGCAAGACGAATGATGGGCAAGTATTTTTCGCTCCGGCACAAGCCCTTCATACCTGGTGAAAGCCGAGCCTTGCGTTTGCTTTTGTCGTTGTCAAATGGTATGAGCATGTGAAATGGCTGGATTCCTGCGCTTCGCCCTTCCTCTCATCGCTTTTCTCTCCATCTTTCCTCTCTATACGCGCTATAAGGCCGCGGCCGCACCGATTCCGCCGGGCGTGCATCTGGCCAGCCTGGAGCTCAGCCATCTGAAGGACCCGGCGGAGATCGCGACGGTCATGGAAGCCGCCATGAGCCAGCCGATCGCGGTCTACTATGACCAGACGCGCCTGGTGCTGCGCCCTCAGGACGTGGACTTTGCAGTCGATACGGCCGCCATGCTGGCGGAGGCGCAACAGTATCTGGACGGCCCGGATTTTGTCGATATCGCCCTGCGCAACCTGGCCGGGCTCCCCCAGCAGCGCAGGGATATACCCGCGCGCTACAGCTATGATCCGCAGAAGCTGGCGACCTGGCTGTGGCAGGTGGGCGAAGAGCTGAATCACCCACCCCAGCCCGGGCGGGTCCTGCCGCCGCAGTGGAACTGGCGGACCGAGGGGGGCATGCAAGAAGCGGGTGATGAGAAGACCGCAGAGGCAGATGTCCTTCCCCCTTACGCGACACTGCCGTCCACCTTTGTAGGCTCGGCGCAGCGCAGCTGGCAATGGACGTCCGGCACAGTGGGCCAGACGCTGCTGATCGACGAGAGCGCGCAACCAATCCTCGACGCGCTCAGCAGCATGGACGCGCGTACGGCCCATCTTGCTCTGCAGGAGACCCCGCCGCCGCCGCTGACGATGGCGGAGTTGGGCAGCGAACTGGATGCCTATACATCCAACTTCCCCGGATTCGCCGCCATCTACGTGCAGGACCTGACCACGGGAGAAGAGGCCACCGTCGACGTCGATGTGGCCTTCTCCGGCATGTCGACGATGAAAATCGCGATTGCCAGTGAAGCCTACCGGCAGATGGCCGGTTTTGAGAACGAAGCTGTCGGCCAGTGGATCGACTTTGCGCTGGGGGAGAGCAACAATGCCGCCGCCAACCGCCTTCTGCAGTGGCTCGGCGACGGCGACATCTATACCGGTGGACGCCGGGTGACGGAGATGATGCGCACCCTGGGCTTTATGAACTCATATATTCAGACCGGCTACGACGACAAGTCGATCATCAGCAAGATCCCGACAGAGGCCAACAGCCGCACCGATTGGAACACGAACCCGGATACGCATCTGCAGTCCACGCCTGCCGATCTGGGCCGTCTGCTGGCTGAGATCTACCGCTGCCAGGCGGGGGAAGGGCTCTTGATCGAGACCTTCAGCGGCGAGATCACGCCGGAGGAGTGCGGGACGATCCTCTTTTACGTGAGCCATGACGAATTTACGGAAATGATATGGGGCGGGCTGCCGCGCCCGGCGCAGAGCTGGATCATCCACAAACACGGCTTTGTCAACGAGGCGCACAGTGACCTGGCCCTGATCTGGGGGCCGAGCGGGCCCTATGTCCTCGCCGTCTACCTGTGGCGCGCCGGCTGGATGGACTGGCCGACCAGTAACCGCACGATGAAAGCAATCAGCCGCATCGCTTGGAACTTCTTCGCCTATAGGTCGATGAACGAGGGCATAGAAGCGCCGCCGCCGCTGACGTTATCGCCTCCCCCCAACTATGTTCCTGTCAATACCTATAGCAGCCGCGCCGCGCTCAGCGGCCAGAGCGAGACCGGTGCTCAGTGAGTCGTGCTCGGCGGCTGCACCCGCCATAGAACGTGAGGATAGTTCCATGCCCAATCGACCCGGAGAGGCCCTCGACGGGATTGTTGAAGAGATCACGCAACAGATGGAGGAGATCAGCCAGTTGCGCGATGGCACGCTCAGCCGCAGCCGCCGTCTGATCCGGGACTGCGCGCACAGCATCCGCGCCATGCACCGCCATGAGCTGGCGAAGGCAGAGGAAATGCTGGCCGCGGCGCGCCGCGACGCGCAGGCGATGGTGGAGCCCCTGGCCGACCACCCGGAGCTGTACCACGCCGGTTACACCCAGGACGCGTTGAAGGAGCTGGTGGAGGCTCACCTGCTCTACGCCTTTATCACCGGTGGGCCGCTTCCGGCGCCTGCCGAGCTGGCAGTCACCGGCGCGACCTACCTGAAGGGCCTGACCGAGGCCGCCACCGAGATGCGCCGCTTCGCCCTCGATCTGATGCGGCAGGACCGCGTCGAGGAGGCCGACCCCTACCTGGAGATGATGGACGAGATCTACTCGCTGCTGGTGACGGTTGATTTCCCGGACGCGGTCACCGGGGGCCTGCGCCGGCAGACCGATGTGCTGCGCGGCGTTCTGGAACGTACCCGCGGCGACCTGACCACGGCGATGCGCCAGGAGAAGATGCAGGCCGCGATGCGCCGGGTCGAGGAGCGGCTGGGATAACGGTAGTATTCGGTAACGCCACCGTTGCGGGTGACGTCACTGTTCAGAAGGAAATCTTGGCGTCAAACGGAATTCAAAAGAGAAGCTCATCTTTGGAGAATGAGAACAATGCAAAATCAACATGTCTTTATGGGTGACCTGACCCGGCGTGAGTTTCGCGAAGCGTTGGCGGAGGGCAAGTTTCAGACGGCGATCATTCCCACCGGCAGCATAGAGCAGCACCTCGAACATCTGGCGATGGAGCACGACATCCGCATGGCCACCCATGTCGCCGAACAGACGGCCCGCCAGCTCTATCCCCAGGTCATCGTCACGCTGCCGATTCGCGCCGGCATCTCCGAACATCACATGAGGCACCAGGGCACCGTCTCGGCCAAGCCGGGCCCGTGGCTGAGCGTGGTGTTCGACGCCGTGGAAAGCCTGATACGCCACGGTGTCAAAAATGTTCTTATCCTCAACGGGCACGGCGGCAACGAAGCGCCCATGGGGGGCATCATCGGCCAGTGGCATCTCTATTTCGCGGCCGAAGCGCCGGAGGCTAGTGTTCAGTTCCACTCCTACTGGGATCTGAGCCGCCCGGAAGCTGAAAAGCTGTGCAAGGGCGGGGTGCCGGGCCACGCACAGGAGTACGAGACCGCGATGGCGCTGGCCGTTTGCCCGCATAACGTGCGCGTGGAGGCGATGCACGACCAGGACGACAGAAGCCCGCTGGACGCCAGCGCGGAACAGGGCCAAAAGCTGGTCGACGCAGCCGTGAATGCCACCCGCCGCTACGTGGAAGAGATGATTGCCGGCAAGCACCGCGCGGCCGTCAACCCTGAATGAAAGCCGGTAACCACCGGCTAGGAATCAGGAACCGTTCCAGCTTGTTAACGACGGATCACCGGCCATTGCCGTTCAGGCCGCAGTATTCGGCTGCGGTGAGGGCAAAAACCTGCGCGGCCTGTGTCAGGCGTGTCAGTGATACCCACTCTCCGTCCGAGTGGGCCGTCTCGTTGGAGGGGCCGTAGTAGAAGGAGGGTACGCCGCCCAGGTTGACGAACAGGTTTGCGTCGCCAACGATGCGCTTGCCGGCGACGACGGCCTGGTCGCCGTGCACGAAGCGGTGGGCCTGCGCCGCCGCCTGCACCGCGGCATCGTCGCCGGACGTCTCGAACGGCTCCCGTTCGTGGATCATGCTTACGTCCAGCTCCAGCTGACCGGCTTCGGCAATGGGCGCGGCCAGCTCGCGCAGCTCGGCCAGGGCCTCCTCCGCGCTGGCGCGCGGCCCCCAGCGCAGCGTACCGGTCAGCCGGCAAAGCGCCGGCGTGCGGTTGAAATAGTCGCCCGCCGCCACCGTTCCAATATCGATGCGCTCCGCCCCCGCTAAGGGGTGCAGCGCGCCCATATCCAGCTCCTCCTGGTAGGCGGTGATGCGCTGGACCAGGTCGCCGAGGAAACGAATCGGGTTCTCGCCGAAGGGGACGTAGGTGGTGTGCGTTCCGCCCCGTGGGGACGTCAGCTCGATGATGAAGACCATCGAACCCATGCTCATGACCCACAGCTCGTTCCAGCCTTCGCCGATCAGGATTCTGTCGCCGCCGATGCGCCCGCTCTTGATGTCCTCGATCAGGGCCAGGGGACCGTCCTTTTGGGCCTCCGGCTCCTCGTGACCGACGATAGCCGTGAGCCAGAGGTCGCCGGCCAGGGTGACGCCGGCAGTTTGGAGCGCCCGCAGCGCGCCCAGCTTGGCGGCCATAGCCCCTTTCATGTCGGTGGCGCCGCGCCCGTAGAGACGGTCCCCCTCGCGGCGGCAGGGCACGCAGTCGCCGATGGGGATGGTGTCCAGGTGCCCGTTCAGCATCAGGCTGGGGCCTCCGCCTGCCCCCGGCAGCCGCGCGTAGATGTTGTAGCGGCCGTCGGTCACCCGTCGCTGGTCCACGTCGAAGCCGAGCTCGCCCAGCTGGGCCGCGTAGTACTGGCAGACCTCCCCCTCCTGCATCGTCACGCTGGGGATCTCTACCATCGCCTGCGCCTGCTGCGCGATCCACTCGCCATCGACCGCGTCCTTCAAGGCTGTCCACTGCTCCTGATTCTGTCCCATCTGCATCCTCTGCTTCGTTTCATGTTACATACTGCTGGCTTGGCAGCGTCTTTTTTCGTACCGTGTAGCGGGGTAATGATTCCTTCCCGGTCGCGTTGACAGCGCTCTAGTTCTGCTTGGCTGCGGGCTGTCTCCCCGCGGTTCGCAGGTCGTTCAAGTACAACCCTCATATTAGACAGAACGGATGGATTCAAGTACTGATCCCATCCGTTCCTTTATGTTTATTGGCATTGGTCCTGGCTAGCGGTGCGAAGGGGCGTGTCGCCGACCAGCAATAGCTGTGTGTCAGGGCAAGCGTTCAAGTAACGATTGCAGGAACGGCATCAGGACGCCAAGCACGACAATGCCGAGGGTCCATTTCATCCACCGGAGATCGTTCTTGATTCCAGCCATCTCGCCGTGCATTTCGGATCTGACGGAATGTATATCCGTCTGCAGTTCGGACTTGAGGGTCTGCATCTCCCCCCGCAGGTCAGACTTGAACGTCTGTATCTCTGTCTGCAGTTCCGTTTTGACCGTCTGCACCTCTGTTTTGACTGCCTGAACGTCTGTCTTGACTGCCTGCAGTTCCGTTTTGACTGCCTGCACCTCTGTATTGACTGTCTGAAGGTCTGTCTTGACTGCCTGCACCTCTGTATTGACTGTCTGAAGGTCTGTCTTGACTGCCTGCAGTTCCGTTTTGACTACCTGAACGTCTGTTTTGACCGTCTGCACCTCCGCTCTGACGTCATGTACAGCGGTCTTTACGGTTTCTACATCGGCTTTTGTTGCCAGATGCTCGTAGGCGCCCTCGATGCGGGCGATCCGTTCACTCTCGGTTGCCATTGTCATTGCCGTCTCAATTCAGCTACATGCTTCGGATTCGGGGGCTTTGCGGCCCGGTCACTGTGTAGCGTGTCCCGTGCCAAGGGTTCTGCTGGCGTCCCTTTACAGAGCCAGCGTATACCCATGTTCAACAACTGCAAGAAGTATACTATACACGCGCTGCCTTGGAAAGGCTCAATACAGCATCAACGTACAAACACATTAATCAGAAGAAAACGGACCCAAAACAGGGAATGAATCCCACACAGGACCGAAATAGGTCCATGGCGTAGGCAAAACGCGACGCGACTCCCTACCTCCGGCTCGCGGCCAGGCTCCCCACAGCCTCCACCAGCAGATCGATCTCCTCCTCCAGCAAAAAGAATGGCATGCTGGCGCGTACGCCGCTGTGGGCGATGGTCAGAGGACGGACGATGACCGGCTTCGGCCGGCGCTCCCGCAGGGCGCGGGTCAACTCCTCGCCGTCCCACCCGGCTACGGAAAAGGCGGCGAGGGCTGCCGAACGTTCGGCTTCAAGTGGTGTGTAGAGGGTGACGCCGCGGATGTCGGCCAGTGCCAGCTTGAGGCGGTCGGTGAGCTGCGCGGTGCGGGCCCAGATGCTCTCCAGCCCGATCTCCGTCAGGTAGCCGGCGGCAAAGGCCCACGTATGCACCAGCGGCCATGACCAGGGACCGTATTCGAACCGCTCCGCCCCCTCCTTCAGCGCATAGTCGTCGGTATCGTAGCGCAACCAGGCTTCGGCGCGCCCGCCGGCATAGGTGACCTGTAAGGCTTCCAGTCGATCGGGATGCACGTAGAGCGCGCCGGCGGCATAGGGTGCGTACATCCACTTGTAGGAGAGGATGCCGGCAAAGTCGCAGCCCAGTGCCGCCAGGTCTATGGGAAAGAGGCCGGCCGAGTGGGCGATGTCGATGAAGGTGAGGACGCCGCGTTCCCTGGCCAGCCCGCACAGCTGCTCGACAGGGAGCCGGAAACCGGTCTCGGTGGTGACGTGGCTGACCGCGAGCAGGCGGGTGCGGTCGCTGATGTGCGCCGCGAAGGCGTCCAGCTGCTCCTCGGGGTCGGCCAGCAGCGGCACCTTGACCACCTCGACGCCGTGCCGGTCCCGCAGGTGCAACGAGGGCAGGTAAAGAGCGGCCTCCTCCTCGTCCGTGATCAGCAACTGGTCCCCGCGCCGCCAACTGAGGCCCCGCAGGACGGTCTGATAGGCTTCACTCACACCGCGCATGAGCGCCAGCGTCTCCGGCGCAACACCGAAAAAGCGCGCCAGCGCAGCCTTGGACCGTTCGCGCCGCGGGTACTCCTCGTCCGGGTAGACGATGTGCATCGGCCCCCGCACCACAAGCTCTTCCATCAGGCGGGCATGTTCGGCGGCAATGGCGCGCGGGGTTACGCTCACGCCCCCGTTCTGAAACCAGACATACCGCGCCAGCGCCGGGATATCGGCGCGGATCTTCTCAACTGTCGCGCGTTGCATGGGGAAAGCCCGGAGGCCGGCCGCCGTCAACCGTCTTAGCCACTGGCCACTGTCGTCTGCGGTTCGAGCAGCTCGTGATAGGTGTCCGGACGCCGCATTCCCAGGTAGCAGTCCTTGAGCGTGGGATAGCGTTCTTTTTGCTCGCCCGTGTACCAGGTCTCGTAGCCGGCATCGAGGTCGACGTCGGCGAAGGTGAGGCCGGGCCGGTGTGACGTGTTCGCCAGGGTCCGGCCATACGGGTCGACGATGCGCGAATGCCCCATCGAGCGGCCCGCCAGGAAGGGCTGCATCACGAAATGGGAGGAGACCAGGTAGACCTGGTTGTCGATGGCGCGGGCGTTGACGATCGACTCGATGTGGTCGCCGGTGTAGTCTATGCACATTGTGGGGAAGAGCAGCAGATGCGCGCCCTTCAGCGCCAGGATGCGCCACATCTCCGGGTAGTGAATATCCATGCAGATGCCCATGCCCACGCGGCCGAAATCGCACTCGAAGACCGGGTAGCCCAGGTCGCCGGGCAGCACATCGTCTTCTTCGCCGGGGGCCAGGTGCATCTTGCGGTATTTGCCCATCAGGTCGCCCTTGCGGTCCAGCAGAACGCCCGTATTGAAGACGTTCTCGCCATCCCGTTCGCGCTGGCTGTACGCGACATAAAGATTGTTGTCACTGGCGCGCTGGGCGAATTGGGCTAGCGTGTCGCCGCCGGGTATCGGTTCGGGCAAATCAGGGATGTGTTCGGGATCGCAGCCGACCACGTCCGGCTCTTCGGGCAGGAGGACGATGTCGGCGCGGGCATCGCCGGCGCGATCGATCATCTCCAGGCAGCGCTCGATGCAGCGGCTGGGATAGCTGGGCGGGTCGTCGTGCAGGATGCTGGCGGTGGCCAAACGGGCGGGTCTCATTGGCTGGAACCTCCGACGGATAAGGTGATGGGCTGCGACAGGTCCAGGGTGACGCGCAGCGTGTCGAGCTTGACGAGCAGCCCGGGCTGGGGCTGGCCGTCGAGGATGACGACGGGGTTGCGCCGCAGGTTGGGCGGCACCTTGATGTCAACTGTAACCTGGCGGCTGGCAACCGGGGCCGGCAGGTCCTTCAGCTGCAGGCGGTAGCTCTCCTCCCCCGCCGCGGCGGAGACGGTTTCGACCTGCAGATGACGCCGGCAGACGATGTAGTCGAGGATCTCCTCGGCGGTGGCGGTCCACACCTTGTCGCCGCTCTCGATCACGGCGTTCAGCCGCGCGCGGTGCTCGTCGATGTAGACGTCCTTGTTCTCGTGGGGGATGGTCGGCGCCGGACAGTGGCAGTAGTCGATCACCCAGCCCGACTCCCGCTGCGCCTGCGTCAGCCGGTGGTGGGAATCAAAGGCGGCGAAGAGCGGTGTCCAGGCCTGGTGCAAATTGGCGACGCGGTTGAGGAACCAGAGGTCGGCGTCGGGCCGGTTGATGTCGTCGGTGACCGAGAGCGCGCACAGGTAGCCGTGCTCCTGCAGCGCCGCGGTGATCTTCGGCGTGATGTTGGCGTTGCTGCCCGGCGCAGTGTAAACGGTGACGCGATGACCGATCGCGTCCTCCAGCACCTCTTTGGCCTGGCGCACCTCGAGGTCGATGTTCTCCTCGACGATGCCGTGCGTCCACGAGTGGTTGCCCACGCCCCAGCCCATGTCGATCAGCTCGCGCAGCTTGTCCGCGCCCATGTGATGGTAGCCGTTATAGCTGGAGTTGCCCACGCGGCGCACTTCGCCCATCTGCCCGACCACGACCTCCACGTGGCCGGGCAGGCCCAGCTCCTCGTGCAGGGGAACGACATGGTCAAACAGCTCGGTGAGCGCCTCGTCGTAGGTGACCGTGTAGGCCCACTCTTTGCCATGCTTAAAGGTGGTTGGGGCAATAGGGATGCTCATGTCAGTTCCTGTCTCTTGTTTATCGGTGTATCCGTCTAGCGCTGACCGTCAGGAGATGCGATTGCGCTCGGCCACCGTACGCACGATCGACGCCGCCAGCTCGCAGTCCTGCGCCTCGTATTTCTCACAGAAGGAGGACCAGCGCACAAAGTTGCGCAGGAAAGCGTGGGCGTTGCGGCAGCTTTCCGCGCTGTATCTATACGTGCGGGACGCCGGCGGCATCGCAAACTGATGGGTCCGGTTGCCGGCGCGTTCATGCAGGAAAGTGCAGGCCTGCGGCATCAGGTAGTAGCGGCCCTGCCCCGCGCCCGGAATGCCGGCGTCCGCCACCTGCTGGGCGAACTCTGCCGGCGTGCAGCCGAAGGCGGCCGGGTCGATGCTGAAACCGGCCATCCAGCAGGAGTAGACGTCCATGTAATCGGGAATGGCCAGGGGTGTAATGCCGGGAATCTCGGCCAGCAACTCGCTCAACAGCCGGATCATGCGATCGCGCTGCGCCACCTGCGGCTGGATGATCTCAAGCTGACCGAGCGTAATGGCGGCTGTAGCCTGGGGCATGCGGTACGCGTACCCGAGCGCGGAGTGGATCCTGCCGAAACCGGCCGGCGCCATCTCGCCGCCGCGGCTGTGGCCGATAAAGCGCAGGGCTTCGGCCAGCTCGTCGTCATCGGTGACCACACAGCCGCCGACGTCGGAGCCGAGCGTCTTTTCCGAGTCAAAGGAGAAGCCGGCCGCCTGCGCGAGCGTGCCCGCGAAACGCCCCTTGTAGCGGCCGAAGACCGCCTGACAGACATCTTCATAGACGAAGAGCCCGTGTCTGGCGGCCAGCTCGTTGATCGGGTCCATGTCGCAGATAATGCCCGTCTTGTGCACAACCAGGATGGCGCGCGTGCGCTCGCTTATGCAGGCTTCGATCGTGTCGGCGCTCACGTTGACGCTGCCCGGCTCGGTGTCGGCGAAGACGGGGATGTAGTTTTCCAGGCAGAGGCCCTGGATGGTCCCGAAATCGGTGATAGGGCTGACGATGATCTCGTCGCCCGGTTCAAAGGGAAAGGCCGCGGCCAGAACGCCGAGCGCCGGTGTGCAGCCTGGCGTGGCGATGCAGTGACGGACGCCCAGCTCGGCGGCAAAGTTCTTCTCGAACCGTCCGATCATGTCGACCGTGAGGCCGCTGTCCACGACCTCCTGCAGATAGCCGGCGCAGTTCGGCCCCATCGTGCGCGGGAAGGGCGATGGCAGCACGGCCTCTTCCCCGTTGAGGCTGGCCGCGCCGTAGGTGGCACGTACTCTCGATGCAGTCGTCATTGTAGAAGCTTCCAGTTCTCTGTTCCCTGCCCTTGACAGCCGGGCAAGCCTATCAACAAGACGTGGCCAGCAACTGATCACTGACCACTGCTGTTCCTAACGTCCTGACAGCCCCGTCAGCAGGATCCCCTCCATGAAATAGCGCTGCGCGGCGAAGAAGAGAATCAGCACCGGGATCAGCGTCAGCGTGGAAGCCGCCATGAGGTAGTTCCACTGGGTGTAGCGCTGATCGCGGAAGAACTGCAGGCCCAGGGCCAGCGTGCGCATGTGGGGTTTGTTCATGTAGATGAGCGGCCCCATGAAATCGTTCCAGTTGGAGAGAACGGTAAAGACGGTGATGACTGCTAGCGGCGCCTTGGAAAAGGGCAGGATGATCTCATACCAAACGCGCAGGCTGGACGCACCGTCGATATAGGCCGCTTCATCGTAGTCGTACGGCAAGGTGAGGTAGAACTGGCGCAAGAGAAAAATATAGAAGGCGCCCCCGCCGAAAAAGGCGGGCACGGTCAGGGGCAGGAAAGTATTGACCCAGCCCAGGCGCGTGAAGAGGACGAAGGTGGGGATCAGGGTGACGATGCTGGGCAGCATCATCGTGGAGAGCAGCACGGTGAAAAGGGCCTCCCGCTCAGGAAAACGACGGCGGGCGAAGCCGAAGGCGACCAGGCTGGCCGAAAGAACGGTCCCGAAAGTTGCCAGGCCGGTGACGATGAGCGTGTTGCGCAGATAGAGAAAGAAGGGGAACTTCTGAATGGCCACCAGATAGTTCGACCACAGGAAGGGGTTCGGTATCAGCTCCGGCGGGTAGGCGAAGATCTGCGGCGAATCCTTGAGCGAGGTGCTGATCATCCAGATGTTGGGGAACAGCAGCACAAGGCAGACGAAACTGAGGAAAAGATAAAGTGCAAGGCGCCCCAACCCGCTCGTCGAGAGCCCCGCGGCGCTTCTCTTGCGCCCGCCCGTTATTGTGATAGGAACTTCTGCTCTTGTCTGAGTCATTGCTAAATTCTAGTTTTCAGTTTCTGGTTCTTAGTGACTCCACTCGTACACCGCAATTCACTAAAAACTAAGACCTGACTACTGAAAACTGCCGTTCTCAACGCTCCGCTTCGTAAAAGACCCACAGCCGGGCCATGCGTAACTGGATGACGGTAAAGACGAGAATGATAACAAAGAGCACCCACGCCAGCGCCGATGCGTAGCCCATCTTGAAAAAACGGAAGGCATTGTTATAAAGGTAAAGGACGTAGAACAGGGTCGAGTTGGCGGGGCCGCCGGCAGTTATGATGTAGGCGCCGGTGAATACCTGAAAAGTGCCGATGATACCCAGCACCAGGTTGAAAAAGATCAGCGGCGTCATCATCGGCACGGTGATGTGGCGGAATAGATGCCACAGATTGGCGCCGTCAATGCCGGCGGCCTCATAGAGGACGCGGGGCACGTTTTGCAGGCCGGCGAGAAAGATGATGGCGCTGCCGCCGATGCCCCAGAGCCCCATAATCACAAATACGAGTTTGGTGATCTTGGGATTGAAGAGCCAGTTGAAGGTGGGCAGTCCCAGCGCTTGCAGGACGGCGTTGACGAGGCCGTAATCACCGGAAAAGAGCATCCCCCAGGTCAGGGCGCTGGCGACCGCCGGCGTTATCACCGGCAGGTAATATAGCGTACGATAGAGATTGATGCCGCGCACCTGCACGCTCAGCAGCAGGGCGACCAGGAAGGCCGCGAACAGGTTCAGCGGAACCGAGAGGATGACGAAGTAAAAGGTGTTATAGAGAGTGAGCCCGAAAAGGCGGTCCGCGCCGAAGAGTTTAGTGTAGTTGTCCAGCCCCAGCCAGTCCGCGCCGGAAAGCACTGAATATTTGGTGAACGAGAAGTAGATGGAGGCCACCATCGGCCCAATGGTAAAGATCAGAAAGCCGGCGAGCCAGGGCAGAATATAGAGCCGGCCTTCCCACGCTTCTTTGCGGGCGAGTGGACCCGGCCTGTGCTTGGTTTGGAGAGCCATTACTGCAGTGGTTAGTGGCCAGTGGCCAGCAATCGGTGGCCGGCAGCAACTGGTGAGCGGTCGATGAATGACAGTCGGCGGCCAGCCGTTACACCGACGGCTGGCCGCTGATTCTTGCGGTTACGAGTTGACGAGGGCGGTCGATTCTTCGGCCAACTGGCCGAGGATCTCCTCGACGGGGCGTGTTGCCAGGACCATCTCATCCCAGGCCACGTTCCAGTAGGTGTTGATCCATTCGGACTCTTTGGGGCTGGTGCGATAGGTGCGCAGAATCGGGCGGATGGCCTCGTAGACCTCGGTATCCTCCCATTCGTAGACGGTGGCCGGCGCGACGCGCTTGATCGACGGGAAGCGGCCGCCGCCGATCTTCGCATAGATGCTGGCCGCGGCTTCGGAGAAGGAGCGCTCCTTGTACCAGGCCCAGGCGGGATCGACGTTGCCGGGGCTGCTGGAGAAGTAGAAGGAGTTGAGCGCGGCGACGGAGTACTGTCCGCTCGGCCCCGTGGGGAAGGGGACCATGCCGATATCGAAGAGATCGGGCGCGCCGTCCTGGACGATGGTGCGCGTGTACCACTGGCCGGCCATGGTGGCCATGGAGCGACCGTTGGTATAGCTGATCGGCTGCTCTGTGGTGCTGGAGCCGGGCAGGGGGGTCAACCCCTCAAGGTAGAACTGCTGGATCCACTTCCACAGGGCAACGTTTTCCTCGTTGTCCATGAGGCTGGCGGAGAAGTCGTCGTTCCACTGTTCTGTGCCCCACGCCCAGGCGAGCATAACGTAGACGGAGACGCTGCGGCCGCTGCCCATTTCGTAGCCGTAGATGGGAACGCCGTCCTGTTCGCTGGTGTACTCTTTGGCGAACTGGTACCAGGCGTCGTAGTCCCAGTCTCCGTTCTCGTTCATCTCCTTGGGCGTGGTGGCGCCGGCCTCGTTGACCGCCGAGAGGTTGTACCAGTGCAGCCAGCCGCTGATGAACCAGGCGAGGCCGAAGGTCTCGCCTTCGATCGTCTCTTTGGCGTAGTCGAAGAAGTCGTCGGCGGAGATCTCGGTATCGGCGTCGATCAGGTCGTCCAGCGGGCCGATGACGTTGTTCTCGATGAAGAGCGGCAGCCACTGCCAGTAGCCGTAAATCACATCGTACTCGGAGCCGCCGGCAATCGAGGTGAGAAGTTTTTCGGTGAAGCCGGCCCACGGCGCCTGTTCGCGAATGATCTCATAGTCCGGATACTTCTCGGTGAAATATTCGATGAACAGCTGGTCGGCTTCGACCCAGGCATCGGTGCCGGTGGGGTCGTAGTCGAAGATGTAGGCGGTTTGCTTCTCCGCCATCATGGAGCCATCGTCCATGGCGCCGTCCTGGGCGACGGGCGCGCAGGCGGCAAGTGCCAACCCCGTGCCGGCCAGGCCGGCGTTGCGCATAAACTCGCGTCGACTGAGTCGCTTGGTCATTGTGTCTGTCTCCTTCGTTGAATGGAAAGGGAATCAGGATATGGCGAAGAGAACTCTACACAGATTGAAGGTGTGCCGGGCGAACGGTTGCCTGGGCAAAGATGTTGCGGTTGGCGTCAACACGGGCGCAGGAGCCTGCGCAGGGGATGGCGGCGGAGTAGGCGCGTGTGCAGGGAGATGAAGGTTGTGCGATGCCCCTTGGTCGTTGGCGTGGTGACCGGTGAGGCGGGCGGACAGCGGTGGCCGAAAGCTGAATCGGGAGCATTATCGCATTGCGGCCTGGAACGCGCAAACCGGGTCAGACCGCACAGCACTCTGGGCTACCGGCCGCCGGCGCCTGAGGCCCTCTTGCCTGCCGACCCTGTTCCCGTCCCTGTCGGACTAACATAACGGGTGATACAAACAGCGGGGGCAAGTCATTTGGACAGCCTTCTTCTTCAAGTACCTTCTTCCCAAATGGCTGGATAAGGTAGACTTGATAAAGCCCAAGTCGAGAAGGTTCACGATCAACTTAACATCAGCCCTCACGTTCGCGCTCTCTGCTCTCCTCTTCGGGACCGTGACCATAGCCTGCTTCCTGGCTTACATGGCAACGTCAGTGTGGGTAACGCCATTTTTCGACATGATAGGCACAGAGTCGAAGTAGTCCCCCTCAATTAGATGAGGCTACCAGATTTTGGCAGGCTTGAAATCGAGACAAGTTACATGGATACTCTCGCAGCGAAGCTCTTACTGACGCTCGCGTTCCCCGTTGTCGTTACAATCGTCTGGCAAAGTCTCACTCGCTCGTCTTGGAAAGTATTACCCTTTGCACTCGGTGCTTATATTTTGGTTCACATTGTGATAATACCTGTGGGCCAGCTTCTTCCGTACCTTCTCAGGTTTTCATACTCTAATCCCGACTGGGGAAATTTTCCCTACTGGACCGCAAGTCTGGCTATTAAGGGCCTGTTCACAGAAGGCATCCAGTGGCTTATCCTCCTTTTTGTTGCCACCGAAGTAAAACTCTTCAAGCAGGGCGAAGAACTGTCGTGGCAGGAAGGAATGCTGTTCGGGTTAGGATACGGTAGTATAGGGATGCTGACTAGTGCAGGCAATCATTTTTTCTTCCTCGCCTGGGATGCGGGCGTGTTAAGTTCTACAGGCCCGAACATGCCTGCAGTTTTCAGTCTGTTTCAACCTGGATTGGGCGAGGCAGCGGTGCGGCCCATGAACGACTTGCTCCCCTGGTGGGCGATACTAAACGTAACGCTGGGTTTTGGTGTAACCTCCTTGATATTCAATACAGGTTCAAGTTTGGCTCTTTTCTTCAGTATTCAACGAAAGAGTGTTACGTTCTTCCTAGTAGCGGTTGCATACTACACCTTATACTCTCTTACGCCAGAACTCTTGGAGCATTCGCCTTTTTCCAGACCTATCCAAGTCGTCGGTTCTTTCCTTATCGTGTCGTTGCCCTTCTTGCTGATCTTCCGCCTGCGCAAGACGTTGCCAAAGGCAAGGGCTTAATGCCACCATCTGCAGTGCTCATCAGTGATTGAATATTGATAGGCGTGTTTATTTCTCCCTTCGCCTTGCTCGTCGTCAACGTTCTTTATGGTTGGCCCCAATCGCTAGACCACGAAATGGGAAAAATAAGGTGCATTTAGACGAATGCGGCCGGCTCTGAACAGAGCACGAAGCGCTCTTCAGCAGGTGTGCGACCGCTAAGGCGGTGTCTTTAAGTTTTGCTGCCTTCAAATGCTTCCGACGCAGCCCACAAGTTTTGGGCTGCCGTGTGTCGCTCCTTCCTCTTGGCCATCGTGTTGACCCTCCTCAGGCTGGTTGATTTGCTCCATTATGCAACTTAGCTCGTGGTCCAGCTTTTGGGGCCTACTTCACGCAACGCGTCTGTCTGGCAGCATCTTATATTTGCCGTTTCGTGATCTAGTCATTGTGGCCAACCATACGGACCTGAGTTATCAATTGCCCCGTACATGCCTGACTCGAATTTCCCGTTCAGTAAGTGGCGTAAAGCACACGTTGCTGACTTTGTACTGCTCGAATACTTTCTTTACTTTTTCGACAACGACTCGGACTCTTCCCACCCAGAACATGTCACTACCATCCCATTCCTCTGCGTCGAAATAGAGTCCTCTGTAGACGTCATAGCTTCGCCCGCGCGGTGCAGGGGGAGGCTTCGTGATGACAGTGCTGCGGCTGTAATCAGCAAAACAGATCGCACCCGTAACAGAAAGCCCATGGTAGCCGGCGAGCAATCTGCCATTATTGTCCAGGACCTCTACAGGATACGTTGACCAACCACTTACATCGTTCTGCTGTAGAAGTCGAACTACACGCTCGGAAATGCAAACTGGTGTTACGAGTTGTGTCCACAAAATGTCACAAGTCTCTGACCCTTGCGCGACGTCAAATTGAATTGGGTCTCTCGCTTGATAGTCTCCCTGTGACAAACGGTCCAGATTGACTCCGCCTTTGCTGGAATCGCTGGGAAGCCGGCTTCTCAGTCGATAGGGCTCTATTGCCATTGGATCGGACAATTCAAAGAGTGCACTGTAGTCAAGTTTTTTCGTTAGAGACATGGCTCTGTCCACTCAATTAGAGTCCAAACGGCCAACGAACCTGCCAGAAGGGATTCCAGCTGGAAGTTTTGAAGAGCACGTCATATCCATAATCCTCCGCCAACGTTTGCGCCTCTTCCAGAATCTCCAATTTGGTCGGCCGTGGATTCTCTTCGAAAAACGATTCCCACGCTTTGTTATACTTCTTACCCCAACCGTGATGTTCTGCGGGGTCTACCCACACAAGAAACCGCGGATCGTGAATAGTTTCAAAGCCGCTTTCTGTGAACTTCTGCTCCAAACCCTGCGGCAATATGTGGTGCGCTTCAAGCCCTGAGACTTCATCTTTATTTCGGCCGGTGAATGTAATCAAGGAGTCGCGATAGTTGGACTTGGAAAACGTCTTTGTTCGGTAGCCGAGCTCCATAGCTAACTTGGAAGATGAGGTTGCTCCACTCCCCAAGATTACGCGATATTTCCTGTACTTTGGGGCGACCCGATTGAATTTCTTGAGATTTTTGGCATTTCTAAATGTCCAAGAGAAACTGTTGTCCAGCCTATTGAACCAAGTGTGGGTTTCGAATTCCAGTTCATCCAACGTGCCCTGAAGGGCTCCCCATACTTTGGGCAAATCCACTTCAGACCTGCCAATTTGCTTGCCAATCATCTTCAAAGTGCCCGCAGAGACAGGAATAACCAGCAATAGACTGAGAGCGAACAGGAGTTGGTCTGTCTTGGAAAGGCACTCACCAGTTATGGGGTCCTTTGCTATGACGATGGCGATTACATCTACTGCATCGCCGGCAACTGGGACAAAACCAATGACGACTCCTGAAGTCTCAGTGGCCACTACAACTATGTCCAGATTCTGGCCACCGACTAGAGGACTGTCGTCAGGCCAGTTGAGAGCCCCGTCTCCATCCGTGTCTTCAAATCCGTGCGACTTTAAGAGAGTCTCCGCTTTTTCTATCCAATCGCTTGACCATTCCTGCGGATTCAGTATGCTTTCACTTGACACTTCCAGAGATGGTACCTTTGCGTTAGGATCGTGTGCAGGTTCGCCTTCGTCTTCCGAGGACTTGGAACCAAGAGTAGGCCAGCTCCAATTCTGCAGTTCCAACCAATCAGGAAGTCTCGGCGAAAACCAGCCATCCTCAGAAACATCGTTCTCGGCACTGCCCCTGCCTGGGAACTGGGTGTAAATATCCGGAGCCTTCTCAAGTAATTCCTTACCTCTCAGTAAGAGAGACTCGGGGCACTCATTGTTCGTCTCTCCGACGCTGTCGTCTTGCGCATTTGCAACGGCGCCAGTGTTTAAGAGCAGGGCAAAGCAAAGAGCCAATGTCAGCGCAATAGAGACGGAGCTACTAGTACGGCGAATTTGGAAGTTCATATGAGGATCCCGTAAGGAGGTTGATTGGGGTATTTCAAATTGTCTGATTGAGCACTGCGAAAGCAAGGGGAACCACTTGGATAGCCAGTTCTCTGAAGACTGGTATAGGACCTCGAAACCAGATTCCCCTACGAGCCTTCATCCTTCATCTAATGTAAGTTCAATTTGATGCCAAGAGTTCTTATGTGCTCTCCCATCATGATTCGTCTTCCCCATCGGAGACACGTTCATCAATCCCCAACTCTGGCAGCCCCGCCACAATCTCCACCGTTTCCAGGCTTACGCTGATGACCTCGCCGATAAGGCGCAGAAAGTACTCCGGACCCGTCGGCGCGGTGGTTTCATCCCACGCTGGCGCGATAATCCTCAGTAAAGCTGTGACCGTCAAAGCCCGGCCCGTCCGCACGAAGCTCATCAA
Organism: Caldilineaceae bacterium; assembly: GCA_026708085.1. Classification (GTDB taxonomy): domain Bacteria; phylum Chloroflexota; class Anaerolineae; order Caldilineales; family Caldilineaceae; genus Bin5. The sequence continues at coordinate 50,906 of JAPOVP010000035.1, read as the reverse complement.
CGCGGACGGGCGTAAGCCGCCCGCGGCGCATACTCTCACGACCGGCCAGCAGCACCATCACCGCCTCGCACAGCAAATCGATGTCGGCCGGGAACGGCCTCTCGTCGCGGAAGTGGGCGACAACGTCCTGCAGAAGCGCACGGTAGAAATCGCTGTCGACGGTCGCCGACCAGCGACCGTTGCCGCCGCTTACGGAGAGAAAGAAACCGCCGGCCGCTCCTAATTCGAGCACCACCTGCAGCCCATTCGCATAGTCGACGAGCAGCCGCTCCGATCCATGGCTGCCGAGATGTGTCACCGCGACCGCGGGGCTGCTGCGTTCCCTGCCAATAACGCCCTGCACCATCTCGATTACGTGGATGCCGTAGTTGAAGAAATCGTTCGGCCCGCTGGCAAAGATGGTGTGGAGATCGCTCCCCTGGCTCTGCGCATGCATCCGCTTGACCTCCTCACAGCAGCGCAGCGAGGAGCCGCCGATGATGTCCGCGCCCTCCGCCGCCCACGCCTTCAGTTGCAACAGATCGGCGACGTTCCCGGCCAGCGGTTTGTCGATATAGACGCCCTTGCCGGCCTCGACGAACGGCCTGACCCGTTCCACGTGCAGGTCCCAGTTACAGCCCTGGACAAAGACCACATCGACCAGCGCGATCATGTCCGCCAGCGCGGGCACGACCTCCGGGATGTTGTGCTCGGCCGCGAACTGCCGCGCATAGCCCGGCGGCCGCACGCTGCCGCCGTCCCAGCAGGCCGCCACCGCAACACTGTCCCACCCCTGCAGAATCGGCACCCAGCGCCCCGGGTGCGAGGTATCGAGATCAGCGATTCCGATTTTCAGCATCGGTCAGTTTCCAGTTATCGGTGGCGGGCCGGTTTCGGATTGAGTTGGAGCGACTGAAGGCCGAGCGTTGGTGCGGTCAACGAAGCCATTCGTCGAGGTGTTCGGCCACGAAGTCGTCGTCGGTCAGATGGGGATACGCGCGACAGACGCGGTCCAACTCCTCGCACTGGCCGGGGGAAAGGCTCTCCACCGGGTTGAAGCACCAGATCCCCTGCATCAGCCCCTGCCGGCGCAGCACCTCATGGACGCCGGAGATACAGCCGTGGAAGTCGTGGGCGCTGTCGAACACCGCCGCGTTCGCGTCCGTCATCTGCGCGTTGTAGGTGAGCCAGTGCCGGTAGTCGAGCGTGCCGGCCGCGCTCTGGTCGTGGATGGCGCGCAGCATGGCAACCGCTTCTTTCGTCCACACAGCCCACTGTCCGAGAAGCCCGCCGACGATGCGCAGCCGCGGCGCATCCGTCTCTTGCCCGCCAAAACTGAACTCGGTGAGCAGGTCCGCGACAATATTGTCGTCGTTGCCCGTGTAGAGCGCGATCTCTTCGCTCCGGCATGACTCGGCCACCGCACGCACCACGTCCAGCGTCTTGTAGCGGTCGAACGGCGCGACCTTGATGGCGACGACGTTCTCAATCTCCACGAACTCGCGCCAGAAGCGGTAGGGCAGCACCTGTCCGCCCACCGCGGTCTGCAGATAGAAGCCGAATACCGGGATCACCTCCGCCACGCGGCGGCAGTGTTCGATAAGCTCCGCTGGCGATGCCTCTGTTAGCGCGCGCAGGCTCAGCAGCCCCGCATCGTAACCGTGTTCTAACGCAGTCCCGGCTTCACGCACCGCCTGCCGCGTATCGCCCAGGATGCCCGCCACCTTGACGAAGGGGCGGGGGTTTTGCCGCATATGCTCGTCTACCGTCTCCGACGCCAGCGCCAGCACCGGCTCCAGCAGACCGTATGCCGGCTGGTGCAGCTCGAACTGGGTCGTATGCACACCCACGGCCACACCGCCGGCGCCGGCCGCGCAGTAGTAGCGGGTCAGGGCGCGCTGGCGCCGCTCGTCCAGACTGAGGTCGGCGGTGAGGGCGAGCGGGTGGGCCGGGATCACCTGCCCGTTGGCCAGATGTTGTCTCAGTTCAGGCAGAGTTTGGGCCATCAGAAGCTCCCGTCGCGCGTCTCAAAGTGGGTCGGTTTATCCAGCGATGCGCCGTCGTTCTGCACCCAGTCGGCGATCCACTGCAGCATCTGGTGCAGCGAGACGCGCGGGTAGCCGAAAAGCTGCGCGGCCTTGGCCGCGTTGTTGAGCAGCGCGGTCGGCGCCTCCTCGCCGCTGAAACGGACCTCCTTGCCGAGCATGCCGCCCAGTGCTTGGGCCACGCGCCGCACCGAGACCGTCTCCGGCCCGGTGACGTTGAGCACGAAAGGCGGCGCAGCGCAGTGATCGAGGAGGGCGATGGCCTGGGCGTTGGCGTCCCCCTGCCAGATCACATTGGCCGCGCCCATGTCCAGCGTAACCGGCTGCTCCGCGTGCACCTGGCGGGCGATGTCCACCAGGACGCCGTAGCGCATCTCCACCGCATAGTTGAGGCGGACGATGGCGCAGCGCAGACCGTGCCGCCGCGAAAAATAGTCGAAGATGCGCTCACGCCCCAGGCAGGACATCGCGTACTCGCCGACCGGGTCCAGGGGGTCGCTCTCCAGGGGGCCGCCCGCGACCACCGGCACAAGCGGATAGACGTTGCCGGTGGAGAAGGCAACGATGCGGGCGTTCAGATAACGCTCACAGACCAGCGCCGGCAGATAGGTGTTGATGCCCCAGGTCATGTGCTGGTTGCCGGTCGTGCCGAACTTCTGACCGGCCATGTAGATCACGCTGTTGCTGTCGGGCAGCGAAGCCAGCTGAGTCCGGTCCAGCAGGTCGCAGGTGATCGTCCGCACGCCCCACTCCTCCAACCGCTCGCGCGTGCCCGGCTGGCTGAAGCGGGCCACACCGTAAACCCGGTGGGGCGAGTTCAGTTCATCCAGCGCGCGCACCGCCATCCGCGCCAGCGAGGGACCCATCTTGCCGCTGACGCCGAGGACGACCAGGTTCGAGTCCAGCTTGTCGAGTGCAGCCAGAGCGTCGGCGGAGGGTTCTGAGAGCAGCAGGTCGAGCTCCTCTTCGTTGCGGGGCCCGCCGGCCGTGGCCTGCTCTTCGATACTGCCTGCCAATGTTGCTGCGCTCATCGTTCCTCTCTTTCGCTGACAAGCCGTCTGTACCGTGATTGCCTTGGTCCGTAACCGGCCAGTCCCTGCTGACAGGGTTCTGTGAATGTAATATAGAACCTATTGGGTGTCAATGTTCTACGGGATATTCTGGCGTCTCTGACCACTGACCACTGACCACTGACCACTGACTACTGACCACTGACTACTGACTACTGACTACTGACTACTGACTACTGCAGTTCCGGGCGGTCGGGCCTATTCGGCCCTCCCTTGTGCGGGGGCTCCGCCCCCGCAACGCCCCCTCTCCTACAACATGCCTCGCCGACCTGGTGTCGATATTCCAACAGGTCCCCAATCGAAAGGGCTTAGCCAGACCACGCCCACCATTCCCATCAAATTCCTGTAGATGCCGGCCTTGTGCCTGCCCTCCCGCCGCCACCGGCATCCCCACACCGATCCTGTAGATGCCGGCCTTGTGCCTGCCCAAGTCCACGCTATATCTGGGAAGCATCCCGGAATCTTTCAGCGGCAACAGGGCATTCAAAGCGAGCGAGGGGCGGTAGAATTCACGCGCGTGATATGCAAAGGTCTCACAGGTTTCAAAGTATATAGACAGGGGAATTGCGTCTGAACTGGGTTGCGAAGCAGGGCATTTGCATCAAAATCAGTGATATAATATCCCTGAGCCAAATTGTGAATGGGCATTGCTGAGGGCGTACTGTCATCAAGCCGCGACTCTCGCTGGTAGGGAATCTGAAGGCGAAGCAGGGCCCTTGGATTACAGTAGGCTGCCCGGCACCCAACAATGACAGCGAGGAAACGTTTGCAAAGCCAAGCGCAAAAGTCCAAAAATAGGAATACTGCCCGCCCTGATCCCAACCGCCGGCTGACCGGCGCGTGTCTGGCGTGTGCGAGAATCGCGTTGCGGTTGCCAGTACCGGGAATCGACTCTATGAACGAAAAAACTGATGCAACAGCGTAACAACAACAAGAGCCAAAAAAATTCGCCCGCTTTTACCCGACTTTTCCGCTTTTCCCGCCATTCCCGCCATGTTGCCGCCCAACTACGCCCCGTCATTTCAATTCTTGTACAACTCTCTTACAACGCACAAAAACACTCGTCCGGCCCCGCCAGCGCCGGCGAGGCCCTAACTGCAGCCCATCGCACAAACTGTATGAATCGCACTCAGACAACACGCAAACGCTCGTAAACTCTCATAAACTCTCGTCCAACGCTCATACGAGACAACCGCACCGGCAAGACCCTAATCGCAGCCCATCACACAAACTGCATGAATCGCACTCAAGCAACACGCAAACACTCGTAAACGCTCATAAACTCTCGTCCAGCGCTCGTACGAGAAAACCTGCGCCGGCAAGGCCCTAACTGCAGCCCATCACATAGACCGCATGAATTGCACTCAGACAACACGTAAACGCTCGTAAACACTCGTAGACGCTCATAAACTCTCGTCCAACACACAGATGAGAAAGCCTGCGCCAACATCAAGATGATTCTGACTCCAACAACCCACAATGAATGAGGACGACAGTCGCACGGGTAACGGCCATGCGCAGGACAACCTGGCCGTCTTGCGCCGCTTGGCTTTCAACACCCTGCGCCGGGAGAAAAGCGCCAAAACCGGTATTGCTGCCAAACGTGACCAGGCCGGTTGGGAAACCGACTATCTCCTGATAGTGCTCTCCCAATAAGATGCGGACGTCCTAAGATCATAGAGCCTTTTTTCGTTGACAGCGTAAAGAAATTCTGATACAGTGCGCCCAACTTCAGCACAGTTGCCTCCGAATCAGCGAACTATTTCACCCACACGACCGGGCAGGCCCGACGATTCTACAAGTAGAAACTTTGTCAGTTTGATCTTTTCTTTCGCCCATAACGCAGCGAAATTCGGTATTTGTTCGCCTGCATCGGGAAATTCCTGGTTTTCCTATCACAAGGAGGAAAGTATGAAAGTCTCGAAGGAAAGAGTAAGTCGTCGCGATTTTCTGAGGCTGTCTGCGGTTACAGCCCTCTCGGGAATCGGCGCAACCGCGCTGGTGGCGTGTGCACCCGCGCCCGCGCAAGAGGCATCCGGCGACATGGCAGCGGATGAGCCCGCCATGGCCCAACAGACGATCACCTACTGGGACTGGTGGGGCCCCGCCGCCAATGCGACCAGCAAAGCGCTGTTCGACCGGTTGCCGGTTGCCCTGGGAGAGTCAAACCCAGAACTGGAGTTGAACTATCAGAACGTTCCCTTCGGTGAGTATTTCGTTAAATTCCTGGCGGCGCATGCGGCCGACGATACGCCCGACGTCATGCACAGCTCGGTATACTGGGCCCGTGACTTCTTCGACAGGGGTGCGCTGCTGGACCTGACACCCTCGATCGAAATAACGCCGGACCTGGCGCCGGAGAACTTCCTTGACGGCGCGTTACTGCAGGCGACAAAGGGCCCTGCGCAGTACGGCGTACTGGGCGAAGGGCCGGACAGCAATCAGATCTTCTTCAACACCGACCTGTTTGAAGAGGCCGGCGTTACAACCGATCCCGACGACATCGCGCAGTGGGGCTGGGCGGATTTCACCGATGCGGCCAAGGAGCTGACCAAGCGGGACGGCGACGAGGTGGTTCAGTCGGGCTTCCTCGTCGGCACGCCGACCGCCCAAACGTTGAGCATCTGGGCCAGCACTCACAACGTCGGCTTCTATTCCAAGAACGATGCCGGCATTGAAAATGGCATCGGCTTCAACGAAAAGAACGCGGCGGTGAACGGGTTGAACTGGTTCCTGGACTTGCTGCATGTGCATCAAGTCTCCCAGCCGATCGCGCCAGAACGGCAGGACTGGGCACAGTTCCAGCAGGGGAAGGCTGCGATGGCGCAATCCGGTCCCTGGCAATATGGGCCCCTGACGAATGACCTGCCGGATCTGAACTGGTTCACGATGTTGTGGCCCGCGGCGCCGGTGGAGGGCGGAAAGCAGGGCACCGCCCACTGGAACAACATGCTGGTTGTGCCGACCAAGTCACCCAACAAAGATGCCGGCTGGGCCTTCCTGGAGTTCTGGTGCGGGCTGGGCTGGATGCTGGAGCGGTTCGCGATCGGCAGCTGGTTGGCGCCGCGTAAGGACTTCTACGAGACACCGGAATACCAGGCCGCGCTCCAGGAGCTTCCGGTTCTGAACATGGTGCCGCTGGCTTCAGCGGCAGGTACACCGCTGGTTTACATTCAGCAGAGCGCGCTGAATGCGGCCATGAAACCGATCCTCGAGGCAGCGATTCTGCAGGAGATGGAGCCGGAGGCAGCGATCGATCAGTTGGTCGATGAGTGCAACCAGATTATGGCAGACGCCGGTTACTCTTGATCCACATATGGCTCGCGGTCGGTGGTTGCTAACCGGCCGCGAGCCAGTGCATTTCAGAGCTTGGTGATAGATGACGACTCTGGCACAACCTTCGCAGCCGGTTCAATCGCGTGCGAGCAGACAGAGAGAGTTGTGGAAGCGCGTCAGGAAGACCTGGCCGGGCTATCTGTTCATCAGCCCGGCGGGCCTGCTGATCACGGTTTTTTCCTACATCGCGATCATCTTCTCTCTCTACATCAGCTTCCACCAATATGACATCATCTCAGAAGCGCGGCCTTTCGAGGGGCTGGAGAACTATACGCGCGCATTGAGTGATAAGCTGGTCCGGATTGGTTTTCGCAACACCTTCATCTACGTAATCGTAATTGTTCCCTCAATTACGATCATCTCTCTGATGCTGGCGGTCCTTGGCAACCAGGTCCGTCGCGGACGGGCGCTCTTCCGCACCGTCTTCTTCATCCCCACAATTACACCTATCGTGGTGACTTCGATGCTGTGGGTGTGGCTCTACGAACCCACCGGCGGGATCAATAGATTGCTGCAAATGATGAACGTTGAGGGTCCCAACTGGCTCTTCAATCCAAAGACCGCGCTGCCGGCAATCATGATTATGACCATTTGGGGCGCGGTCGGCTACTACATGATCATCTTCCTCGCCGGCCTGGCCGAGATCCCGGAGGTCTTCTACGAAGCGGCCAAGGTCGACGGCGCCGGCCGCTGGCACACCTTTTGGAACATCACCATTCCCCTGTTGCGCAATTCGCTCATCTTCGCCTTCGTTACCTTGACGATCGCCGCCTTCCAGGTCTTCACCCAGGTCTTCATCATGACGCAGGGCGGCCCCATGAACTCGACACAGACGGTTCAAATGGTCGTCTACCACTACGCATTTCAACGATTTGAAATGGGCTATGCGTCGGCCATCTCCTGGTTGCTGTTCGGTGTGATCTTCTTCTTCTCCGCGCTGCAGCTGAAGTTGTTCATCTCGCGGGAGCTGTACTGAGTCATGGCGCGCACACTGTCCGACCCCGGCGGCGGGGCCAAAGAACAGAACAGGCTGCTTCTGGTTGCAACCAAGCGCAGCTTCACCATCATCGTCTATGCGCTTCTGATTGCCCTCGCCTTCAGCATGATCTTTCCCTACCTGTGGATGCTGGCCAACTCCTTCAAAAGCCGGACCGACTTTTTCACCAATCCCTATTCGGTCATTCCGATGCCGCCAACGCTGAGCACATACTATGATGCTCTGACGATCGGGCGGATGGGAGTATACCTGGGTAACAGCATTCTGTACGCGGCCGCAGTCCTTGTTGTCCAGCTTTTCATCGACTCGCTGGCGGCCTATTCGTTCGCGCGCGTCGATTTTCCCGGCCGCGAGGCCCTCTTCCTGGCGGTGCTGGCGACGCTGATGCTGCCGGGTTCGGTTACGCTGATACCGACCTTCCTCATCGCGCATGGGTTGGGTCTCACAAATACATTTACGGGGGTGGTGCTGCCGGGCTTTGCCGGCGCCTTCGGTATATTCCTCTTGCGCCAGTTTTTCCTCAATATCCCGCGCGAGCTGGAGGACGCCGCCCGCATCGACGGCTCCGGCTTTTTCGGCACCTATTGGCGCATTATGCTGCCCCTCGCCAAACCGGCCATGGTCACGCTCGGCGTCTTTATCTTCCTCAACGAGTGGAGCTCCTTCGTCTGGCCCCTCATCATCCTCTCCGACTGGAAAAAGTACCCGGTCACCGTCGGCATCGCTCTCTTCCGCGACGTCAACCAGATCAACTGGCCGGCCGTATTCGCCGGCTCCACCATCGTCTCCTTCCCCATCGTCATCCTCTTCGTCCTCGCCCAGGAGTACATCATCGGCGGCATCAGCCTCTCCGGCCTGAAGGGATAGGGCGCGCCGTGTGGCTCCGGAAACAAAGGTTGGGCCGGCTCTGATCAGAGCACGAGGTGCTGACCTGCCCCAAAAAAGCTGGTCCAGATAGTACGTTGGAATTGGGCCGTAGAAAGGGGGAAAGATGGCCAAGAGGAGACATACGCCGGAGCAGGTAATCAAAAAGCTCGGAGAGGCTGAGGTGGCGATGGCCGAGGGCGGCACAGTCGCTGAGGCTGCCCGCCGGATCGGCGTGGCCGAGCAGACTTTCTATCGGTGGCGCAACGAGTATGGGGTCTCGGAGCGACGCGCCTGCAGGGTGCTGGGTCATCCTCGCTCCACACAGCGATACAAGCCGATCCCCGCGGAAGATGAGAAGGCACTGACCGCGGAGATCGTGGAGCTGGCCAGCCAGTTCGGCAGGTACGGCTACTGTAGGATCACCGCCTTTCTGCGGCAACGTGGCAGGCATGTGAACCACAAGCGTGTGGAGAGGATACGGCGATATGAAGGGCTGAAGGTGCCGGCGAAGCAGCCGAAGAGAGGGCGTCTGTGGCCCGATGACGGCGCGTGTGTGCGTCTGCAGCCTGCGTGGAAGGACCATGCATGGGCCTACGACTTCGTGTGCCTGAGGCTCCATGACGGCACAGAAGTGCGGTTGCTGACGGAAACGGATCAGTCCGTTTCCGAATTCTAGCCTGTTGCAAAAGAGGCTATACCTGTAGGGAAACCCCCAATCAGTGCCCTTCGTGGACTGCTATCGAGGTACCGATGGAAACGTGGTCGGGCGTGGAAGGAGATGGGCATGGGCGCCGCGCGCGCCGGTGCCGTTCTGGTGCCCGCCAATCCTGGTCTCTCTGTTCTGTCTGGGAAGACGTACCATTTCCATAACGGCGGTCAGTACGACCGGCCGCGGCCACCCCCTCGGCCAAGCCTGTCATTTCGCCGCCTCTCAAGACCGCACCACCACTACTGTCAGAACGGCATAGGCTCCTCGCGGCCACAAAAGGACTCCCTCTCCGCATCCCCTGTCGACGTAATGGCGTTGCCGAAGATGTCTCCCCTGCAACGCTGTAATGCGGCGCGGCCGTCAACGCTTCGCAACCGTGATCGCATCCCCCAGCATCAGAACGCTCTTCACTTCACCTGCCTCACCGCTCAAATAGGCATTGGTACAATATTGATACAGAAATAAATCGTTTTGACGCACCAATAACATACGACAGGTATATAATAGAAGATCACCTACTCGATCCCGTCGTGGGCTACGCCACCTTTTTACTCGCATTCCGCAACATCCTATACCAACACCGGCCTTGCACTCGGAACCCGCTACTATGTTGTGCTCGCAGTCAATACCGCTCGTTCAGCGTAGACAGTAATGTTTGCGCCGCGGGCAGCCTATGGCGAAGGCTTGACTCCAATGCTTGTTTCCAACAGGAGAAACGCACCATGAAAAGTGTAATCCGGAAGGCCGTCATTTGTCTCTCTCTTGCGATTGGTATGCTCGTTTCCGCCGCCTGTACCTTCGTTCTGCTCGAACCGGAGCAGGTGCAGCCCGAATCGAGGCAGGCGCAGCCCGAATGTCCCCTGCCTACCGGCGTTGCTCCGCCCGCCGATGCGCAGGTGACGGCGCAACAGGTGGAAGACGGCAACGCCAGCCTGACCGACTTCGCGCTGGCCGCGAGAGACAATCATGTAAGCGTGCTACAAGGAGAAAGGGCCGTAGAGCAGACGTTATACCTTAGATGTCTCTTCAGGCAGGAGGGGAGTCCGTGGCGTTCAGGTTCCACCTACCTGGTGCAGCTGACGCCCGACGGCAGGGTGTACGTTCACGCGCAGCAAATGTCGTTGTCCGGCAGACAACTCAACCCCGTGATCTATGCAGCGATCCTTCACGCTTTGGGGATCGACCCGGCCGCTCTAACCGACCCGGCCGCGGCCATGGCCGCCTTCGCTGCCGCCGTACAGGGAGATGGCGGTCCATTCAACGTACCCAATATCGCGGACGCCTCCGGCTACGCCACCATTTTTTTCACGGGCTCCGTACAGCGCCCCACCGTTCTGCTCGCCGGATTCGAGCTCGACGCGTCTCACCTGATTCCCATCAGCGACGAGGCCCTCGATTACGGCGACCCCGCGATTACGGCCGGCGAAGTGGTGGACCGGGCAACCTTGAAGGCCTTCGTCACGGCCGCGGGCGAGTACATCGTCGAGCTTCTCGAGTCCGACGATCCGGTCGCCCGCTCGAACGTCCTCGCGAAAGCCCGGGTCACCTTGCGGGATCCGAACGGACCTTGGAGAGACGGTTCCGTCTACCTCTCCGTCATGGATCGCGCCAGCAAGCTGATCCAGTTTCACGGCGGGTTTCCAGACCGGTTCGAGCTGCGACAGGGAGGGATTTCCCGCGACATCGCGACCGGAGAACTGATCGTCGATCAGCTCATCGCCGCGGCGGAAAGCGGTCCGGAAGGCGGCTTCTGGGAGTACTACTTCGACAACCCCGCCGACGATTCCGACAGCGCCGAAGTCCCCAAGGTGGGTTACGCCCGCGTGTTCACCGGCCACATTCCGTTGCCGGACGGAGGCGCCTTCCCCTACGAGTTCATCGTCAATTCGGGCTACTATCCGACTCCGGAATCCGAATAGGACTGACACCTGTGTAGTTCCGCCGCAACCGCATCCGGCTGATCTCTTCATGCCGGTTTGAGAGAGTCCCCGAACATAGTTGAAGGGCAGGGGATCGAACTCAGGAACGCCACGACAGAAGAGCTAGGCCCATCCTGGGGGACAGGAGGAATCAGAGTAGGACCCACACAGCCGCCCTCTCAACCCCCCGACATTCCCGGAGACACTGAAACTCCGTCTGCTGATTCGGGATCCCACTTGGTTTAGCAGTTTTTGGCCTCAAATGACCTGAACACACCTTCAACCTCGCCAGAGCCCTGGATTGTGAAATCCGGGGCCCTTTCTCTTCTGACACATGCTGTAATTCGCGTTGTGGCTGGGATCGTACGCGAGTTCATATGGCTTATTGGTGTCGTGCTCCATGATACACCTTAGCATGTGGTCCAGTTTTTGGGGCCAAGCTCACTGATCCGAAAAACTGGTTTGACCGCATCCGCAAGAGATGTTACATTCGGGCGCAAAGTCCTCTCTCAACCGTCCCTTCTTCATACCTCTTGCAACCATCGCCATCGGCAGAACCTTATCAATAGGAGGCTGAAATGAACAGAGCACTGTCTCGCCGCCAATTCCTGATCGGGACTGGTGGCCTCGCTGCCGGGCTTATCGCCGCTTGTGCGATGCCCACGGCGCCCATGGAAGACGATGCAGCCGAGGGCTCAGGGATGACCGGTGAACTGACCATCGACATGCAGTACGTTCCCGGCAAGGTAACCGCGGATACGCCGGTGGCGCTCCACGAGATCCTGCACATCGCGTCGGAGTACGAGGAGATGCACCCCGGCGTCGAGGTCGTCTTTGAGGAACCCTTCAAGGCAACCGAGGCCATGACCCAGCCGACCTACTTCAAGTCCGGCGCGGCCGCAGGAACGCTGCCGGACATCACCTTCACCTACGGCCTCACCTTCATCTACGACAAGGACACGATTGTCCCGACGACCGAGTACCTCAATCAGCCGAACCACTATATTCCCGCGGGCCAGCCGGGCAGCAGTCGCTGGCTCGACCAGTGGTTCGAGGATGTACATCCGATCGTGCTGGCCGACGGCAACAACTACGACATTCCCGTCGGTTGGGGCGGCCCGGGACTGGTGATCGCCTACAACAAGGAGATTTTCGCTGAGGCCGGCCTCTCCGGTCCTCCCGAAAAGACCTATTACGACTACTACCAGGCCTGCCAGCAGATCCTCGATACGGGCACGATTCCCGTGGAGAGTACGCTGCTCAGCTGGGAATGGGATCGCATGGTCGACTATCTGGTTCGGGCGATGGGGCTGTTCGAGCTGATCGACATCAACGGCGACGGCTTCTGCGACGACGTGGAACAGACCCGCGCCGCCGTCGCCGGCATCGTGCGGTTGGACTCACCTTACTGGGTCGAGCCGACCCGCATCTGGAAGGAAGCGACGAACTACTACCAGCCGGGCTACCTGCAGATGGCGCAGACCACCTCCGCGATCGGCTATGGCGAGGTCTTCATGACCGGGCAGACGTCGATGGTATGGAACGCGAACCGCATCTGGCCGCAGTTGATGGAGCTGGGAGGAACCGACAAGTTCGGTGTCTTCAATCTGCCGCGCCTGACCAATAAGCTGACGCCGTGGGGTGAAGAGGACCCGACCTGGCTGATCGCGCGCGGGACCGAGAGCAAGACGGTGACCAAGACCGCGCGCGAACGGGGCCACGTCGACTTGGCCGTCGATTTCCTCAAATTCATGACGACGCCGGCGAACACCGCGCGGCTGATCCACGAGCGGCTTGGCACGAACCTGGTGCTGCCCACGATCAAGGGCCTCGAAGATCTCGAGGTCGACGACGATGTCAAGGGGTTGGTCAGCGACTATGAAGCAGATACCGCCAAGCCCGGATTCTCCTCCGACCGCATCGGCGACTGGCACTTCTGGTACGAGTGGTTCTCGGCGATTCAGGCCTACTTCGCCGACGATATGACACTCGAAGAGATGATCCAGATTCAGATCGACGTGCTGCCGACCTTCATCGAGAATTTCCTCGTCGATAAGGAGCTGCACGCAGAGGCCGCCGAGTGGGAGAAGATGCAGGCCGACTACACCCCGCCGCCGTGGGGCGATTACTCCGTCCCCAGCGAACCGTTCGTGATGCCGTTCAACGCCTGAGAGCAGTCGATAACGGCCAGTGGTCAGTGATCTGCCGATCACTGACCACTGATCACTGGCCTTTGTGAACCCCATGTCAGTACAGACTGCCGACGCGGGTCTCGACAGTAAACTGTGGAGCGGGCGCCGCCGTGTGCTGCGGCGTAATCTGACCGCGTTCCTCTTTCTGCTGCCCACCTTCCTCTTTCTGGCTATCTTCATGTACCAGCCGACAATCAATGTCATTTATCATACCCTCTTTCGCTGGGACGGCTTTACGGTGGAGCGGTACGTTGGGTTCAAGAACTTCATAACGATGGTGAACGACCCCAACATGCACATCGCCACGCGCAATCTCGGCTGGTTCTTCCTCGGCTGGATGTTGCAGCGCATCTCCCCTTTCCTGGTGGCGGAGCTGGTTTTCAACCTGAAACGGGAACGCACCAAATACTGGTACCGCACGCTTTTCGTGTTGCCGATGGTGGTGCCATTCTTGGTCACGATCATGATCTGGAGGTTCATCTACAACCCGCTGCCCACGATTGGGGTGCTCAATCGCATGCTGGGGAGTTTCGGCCTCGAGGAATGGCAGACGGCGTGGCTGTCGGAGCCGAGCCTTGTGATTCTGGCGCTGCTGTTCGTCGGCTTTCCCTGGATCTCGGGCTGGCCGTTCATGATCTTCTACGCCGGCTTGCAGCAGATCCCCAATGAGGTGCTGGATGCGTCGGTGATGGACGGCTGCAATGTCTGGCAGCGGATGGTGCGGATCGACATTCCGCTGATGATCACTTCGATTCAGCTGGTGGCGATCCAGACGATGATCGGCATCATCCAGGACTTCGCCTTTGTGCTGATCATGACCGCGGGCGGGCCGGCCAAGGCGTCGCTGGTGCCCGGTCTGCTGCTCTTTATGGCCGCGTTCCGCGGGGACCAGATGGGCTACGGCGCAACGATCGGTGTGACGATGTTCATCGCCATCTTCATTCTGACGCTGCTGAGCTTCCGCTACACAACGTCGCCGTTCGCCCGCACGCGACGCACACGGGAGACCTGATGACCGGGCAGACAGTCGACCGGCCCTTCACATCGACGCCGGATGCCGCGCAAGCGGAGCTTGGCGGCCGTTTCAAAGGCGCTCTGCATCATGCGTTGCTGATATTTCTCCTCTTTCTGACCTTTTTCCCCTTCTTCATTACCATCCTCACCTCGCTCAAGAGTTTTCAGCAGCTGCTGGTAAATTTCTGGCTGCCGGCCTTTCCGCTGCAACTGCACAACTATGTGATGGCGTGGAACGAGATCTATCGCTCCATCATCAATAGCAGCCTCGTCAGCCTCGGGGCGGTTACGGGCGTGCTGCTGTGCGCGTCGCTGGCCGCGTACGCGTTTGCGCGCATCGACTTCGCCTGGCGGGACGCGGCCTACTACCTGGTGCTGTCGCTGCTGATGATCCCCAGCGTCCTCACCCTGATCGGCCGCTACCTGCTGATCGTCGAGTTTGGGCTGATGAACTCGCTGTGGGGGCTGATCCTGCCCTATATCGCCGGCGGGCTCGCCTTTGCCGTCTTTCTGCTCACCGGTTTCTTCTCCGATCTGCCCGAGGAGCTGTTCGAGGCAGCGCGCATGGACGGCGGCACCGAGCTGCAGATGTACCGGCTGATCGCGCTGCCGCTTTCGCGGCCGATCATGGCGATCGTGGGCCTGCTGACCTTCCTGTCGACGTGGGGGGACTACGTGTGGCCGCTGTTGGTGCTGCGCTCGCCAGAGAAGTTTACACTGATGTTGGGGCTGGCGAAGTTCACCGGCAACACCCAGGTGATGATCGGGCCGCTGATGGCCGGTTATGTGATCGCGTTTATACCGACCGCGATTATCATTATCCTGATGATGCGCACCTTCGCGGGCGCCGCCCTGGTAGGAGCATTCAAATGAGCGACGGCAAGAAATACACGGCGGGGATCATCGGCTGCGGCAGGATGGCGAATCTGCACGCAGAGGCGTATACGCTTGTGCCCGATACCCAGGTGGTGGCCGCCGCCGATATCGACCCCGACAAGCTCGATCTCTTCTGCGAGCGCTGGTCGGTCCCGCAGCGCTACGGCAGCTATGAGGAGATGCTGGCGCAGGCCGATCTCGATATCGTCAGCGTCGTCACCTTGGACAATCTGCACGGCCCGGCGACGATTGCCGCAGCCGAGGCCGGCGCGCGCGGCGTCTTTTGCGAAAAGCCGATGGCCTTCGACCTCGAAGAGGCGGACCGGATGATCGCGGCCTGCGACCGCGCCGGCGCCAAGCTTGTTGTCGATCACTCAATGCGTTTCGAGAAGAATTTCATCGAAGTGAAGGTGATGATCGAGCGCGGCGACATCGGCAATCTGCGCACGATCCGCGCCAACATGCTCTCCACCGACCAGCGCGATCCCAGCAGCTGGCATTCGCAGTACGTGACCGCGGGCGGCGGCGAGCTGATGCACAACGGCACGCACCTGACCGATCTGATCCGCTTCTACGCCGGCGATCCGGAGTGGGTCTTCGCTACGGTGGAGCGGGGCAACAAGGCCATCACAATCGAGGACCTCGGCGCCGGGCTGTTCCGCATGGACAGCGACTGCCTCTTCTTCTTCGAGTCGGGCGGACGGCGCCGCTATGGCACGTTCGAAATTCTGATCGAAGGGGACGAAGGCCGCCTCGCGATCCAGCACGGCGCGCGCAACAGCATGGGGGCTATGGGCGGGTGGGCCTGGGAACCCTATCTGCACCGCTGGCGCGGGCGCACCGAGCCGGTCGAGTGGGAGCCTGTCCCCACGCAGCGGGACAACGCCACCATCAACGCGGTCACCGACCTGGTCGACTGCATCGAGAATGACCGCGAGAGCATCTCGAGCGGGAGGCAGGGCCGCGCCGCGCTGGAGATGATCATGGCCGTCTACGAATCGCAGCGGCGGGGGCTGGCGCGCGTAGATTTCCCGCTGGAGATTCGGGACAACCCGTTCGGAGATATGCTGGATAGAGGACAGATTTAGCACGGGAATCCCCATGCGCCCGCCGGCGATCATCATCGTCCCGATGACGCCATCCTACGCGGGCGCCGCCTTGGCAGGAGCACCCAAATGAGCGATGACAAGCGTTACACGGTGGGCATCGTTGGCTGCGGCAGGGTGGCCGCACTGCACGCGGCTGCGTACACGCACGTCCCCGGCACGCAACTGGTGGCCGCGGCTGACATTGACGCCGACAAGCTGGATCTCTTCTGCGAACGCTGGTCGATCCCGCAGCGTTACGACAGCTATGAGGAGATGCTGGCGCAGGCCAACGTCGATATCGTCAGCGTCTGTACAATGGACAATCTGAAAGGGCCGGTGACGATTGCCGCAGCCGAAGCCGGCGCACGCGGCGTCCTTTGCGAGAAGCCAATGGCCTTCCACCTCGAAGAGGCGGACCGGATGATCGCCGCCTGCGACCGCGCCGGCGCCAAACTGATCGTCAACCATTCGATGCGCTTTGAGGCGAATTACATTGGTATAAAGAAGATGATTGAGCAGGGGGAGATCGGCAATCTACGCACGATCCGGGGCCACCTGCTCACGCCCGAACGGCGCGATCCCGCCAGCTGGCATGCGCATTACCAGACGGCGGGCGGCGGTAATTTGATGCACGACTGTACGCATCTTTTCGATCTGATCCGCTTCTACGCCGGTGATCCCGAGTGGGTTTTCGCCACGGTGGAGCGGGGCAACAAGACGGTCACTATCGAGGACGTTGGCGCCGGGTTGTTCCGCATGGACAGCGGCTGCCTCTTCTTCTTTGAGTCGGGCGGACGGCGGCGCTATGGCACGTTCGAAATCCTGATCGAAGGGGATGAAGGGCGGCTGGCGATCCAGCACGGCGCCGGCAACAGCCTGGAGCGGTCCGGCGGCTACGGCTGGGAACCCTATCTTCACCGCTGGCGCATGCAGACCGAGCCGGTCGCATGGGAGCCGGTGGCGACGCAGCGTCAACACGCCTGGATCAACGCCGTGAGCGACCTGGTTGACTGCATCGAGAATAACCGCGAGAGCGTCTCGAGCGGAAAACAGGGCCGCGCCGCGCTGGAGATGATCATGGCCATCTATGAGTCGCAGCGGCAGGGGTTGGCGCGCGTCGACTTCCCGCTGGAGATTCGGGACAATCCGTTCATAGATATGCTCGAAAAAGGTCAGATATGACCCGTTTCGTTTGGTTTAGGGACGACTAGGAAATTATACTGGCCTAGAGTTGAGTAGGGTACTCCTCTGCTCAATTGTTGGATTCTACCGCCAAAGACGAGATCGCTGGTAATGGATAGGAAGAAAATTGAAGAGTTGCTGGACAAATCCTGCGCTGATGCGTTGGTTGCCTGGGCTCAAGGAAGGACAATTGACCGACAAGAGGCCCAGAAGGCCATGAAGGATCTGCGGGAAGGATTGAGAGGATATAAGAGAATAGATTACGACAGGGAGTATATTCCACCGGCCTATGTGATCCGCTACCAGCTCGGCCACGTCTACATGGCATGGGAAGCCTTATCTAGACTAAAAGATGCGATGAATTTTGGAACCGGAGGCCGGAACACTCTCAGAGTCGTCGACTTTGGTGCTGGAACCTCCGTTGGACGTATAGCTGCTGCGCTAATGGCGTCCGAAGCCATTGAAGACAACCGTAGTATTGACCGCATTACTATTGAGGAATTTGACACTAGTCGGCTCATGTTGGGAATGGGCAACTTGGTCTGGACTGCCTTTTGCAAGGAAGCAAAACGCAGTCTTGCCGGAACAGAGTTGGCTCGTGCCGTTAGTGTTATCCACCATGGTCGAGGACAAGACACGAATTGGGAAAATGTAAGAAAAGTTGATTGTGAAACATGGCTGACAGCGTTCCATGTCACTTACACGAACAATAATGACCTGAAGGAGGTCATCAACCATCTTTATCAGACTATAGATCCTTCTGGAGGGGCGTTCAGTTGTCATGAAGGGAACTTTGAAAAGATGCGAGACGTCTTTCCTTTTACCCCAGTCTATAACTCGTCACCGAGATACTATCCTATTCATGAGGGGAAATCGGGATACTATCCTCTCCATGAGGGAAAACCCGATGGTTGTATCAAATGTTCGACTGCATATATTGGTGATTGGGCCAAAAGAAATGGCTTTTGGCAAGGGTGGAATTACCGGCCATATCTGCAGGTAAAGGCCTGTGGCTTACTGATCGGGCCGGACATTCCTTTTTGACCCGACCATCTATGCTATTTTGGGCAATCGCCTCGACACACTTTCGATCCGAGAGACGAGGGCGCCTTCTAACTCTTGGGAGTCAACAATGCCAAATGTCAAGATGCCGGTGCAAGGCAGTTTGTTTGGTGACGAGGTTGGCTTTCTTCCTGAGGACAAGCCACCTAGCCTCACATCCCAGCCAGATCATATCGGCCCCACTGCTGTCACCTACGCCCCTTTCCGCGATATATTGACCCGTGCTACCGGGTTTATGGACGCATATGATTACACGCTCAATCCCTATAGCGGCTGCTCTTTCGGCTGCACCTATTGCTACGCGGCTTTTTTTAGCCGGGATATCACAAAGCAGGAGTCGTGGGGCTATTGGGTCACCGTCAAGGAGAATGCCGTTGCGTTGCTGAAGAAACGCAAGCCGGGCTCTCTGGATGGCAAGCGCATATATATAAGCAGCGTGACAGATCCTTATCAGCCGGTAGAGAAGCATTTGGAATTGACCCGCCAACTCCTCAAGGTCATGGCCGAACATCATAAGCCCAAGCTGGTAGTGCAAACGCGAAGCCCTACTGTGGTGCGTGACATCAACCTGTATCGCAAGATTGAAGAGAGTGGCGGGCGCGTACAGATTAATATGACCGTTACCACGGACGATGAGAGTATCCGAAGCACCTTTGAACCGTTCTGCCCCTCGAATCCGGTACGGCTTGAGGCAATCGGGGAAATTCAGGCTGCCGGGCTTGATACCTGCATCACAATGACACCGGTCTTGCTGGTCAATGACAAGCATCAGTTCACTGAAAATCTGGTAGCCACCGGAGTCAAGGATTTCATAGCCCAACCCTTCCACTTCCGCCGCGGGCGCTTCCTAGCCGGAACCCGAGAACAGGCGCTTGATTTGATGGCAGAAAAACTGGGTTGCGGTCGGAAAGATTTCGTCCACGAGTACGAGAAACGCTATCGGGAGTTCTTTCTGCACCTGAAAAAAGAACTGCAAGATCGCGGCTTGCCTGAGTTAGGAGAGGGCAAAGAAGGATTCAGGCCTCCCTTTTAGCAGCCTGTGCGCGAACTCGAAAGATGAACGGACTCGATGCCCTTGCGCCCACCGGACCTGACGCACCAACTCATCTACAAGAACCCCCACGCCTACTGCGCCTGGCCGGATATCAAGATCCTGCAGGACGGGGAGTGGGTGCTGGCCTTCTGCGAGGCGATGCGCCGCCCCGTCATCACGCATCTCGACCCGAGTCTGCTCAACATGCTGCTGCGCTCCAGGGACGGCGGCCAGAGCTGGCACGGGCCGCAGGTGATCGCCGGTTACGACTTCGCCGGCATGGACGACCCCGGCATGGTGCAGCTCTCCAGCGGTGTGCTGCTGGTCAACACAGCGCGTAACAGCTTTGTCTCGCTGGACGCAGCCGACGCTGACCCGGCTTGCGCACGATATAGACGGGACGAGGCGTTTGCCTGGGCCGGCTCTTTTCCGGTGGCGGAAGGTACCTATGTCCATCGCTCCGAAGATGGCGGGCGCACGTGGGACGGAAGCGCCCGCGTCAATGTCTCTCCCTTTGTTTCTGGGTACACGCTGCGATCGATCGCCGAACTGGAAGACGGAAGCCTGCTGCTGCCATGTTACGACGAGAGCCAGGTCCCGTGCCCCTCATTTGTCGTGCCCTCCTACGACCAGGGCCGCACCTGGCGCGGCGCCCGCCTGATCGCGGTCGATGACAGGATCGGCTTCTTCGAACCCGCCCTGCTTGCGCTGCCGGGCGGACGTGTGCTGGCGATGCTGCGCACGCATGAAGAGGGCAACTATCATCTCTACCAGTGTCACTCGGACGACGGCGGGCGCACCTGGAGCCGTGCGCAATCGACGCCGATGCGCGGCCTGCCGCCCCATATGCTGCGCCTGCAGGACGGCCGCCTGCTGTGCACCTACGGCTGTCGCTGGGCGCCTTTCGGGATTCGCGCCTGTCTGAGCAACGACGAGGGCGCGAGTTGGGATATCGATAACGAGCTGATCCTCCGGGACGACTTCTCTAACGGAGACCTTGGCTATCCGACCTCGGTCCAGCGGCCTGACGGCTCGATATGTACCGCTTACTATGGTCAGGATAGCGAGGGCGTTACCTGCATCCAGGCCAGTTCATACCGGATTCCGGACTGAATGCGGGGATAGAATCGGACAGGCGCGCCTCTGGGGAGCAATATACAAATGGGCACAGCCGCGCTAACGGCCATGCCCACTGTCTGTCGCATTTTAGCGCACGATGGAGAGTGGCGACGGGTGGACTTGAACCACCGACCTAGGGATTATGAAGCCCTCGCTCTAACCGCCTGAGCTACGTCGCCGGGCCAAACCAAACTGCGAACCGTACAATCCAATGTCAAAAATGAGCCGCCGACCGATTTCGGTTCGGCGGCTTTATGAAACTGAGGTAGCGGGGGCAGGATTCGAACCTGCGACCTTCGGGTTATGAGCCCGACGAGCTGCCACTGCTCCACCCCGCAACAGTAAAAAATAGTTTAACACACCCACCGCACAGCGTCAAATCTCAGCGTTTCGCAGTTCTGACAACCTTTCGACAGAGCGCCCTCGGCCAGCGGTGCATTCATCCTACCCCCGGATCTGTTGGATTAACGACTGCCACCACGCCCAATCCAAGGGCCGGAATGATTCCTCCTCTACCACCGAGGGTGGTTCCGCAGGCGGGCTCCCCAACCGCGCGGCGGGCTCGTCCAACAGAATGTAGACCTCATCTCCCTCCTGAATGTAGCCCAATTCACCGCGCGCCATCTGCACCACATACTCGTCGCTTGTCGCGTAGCGCAACTGTGCTTCCAGGTCCAGCGTATTCTGCTCGCCAAGCGCAATGTTCTGCCGCATTTCGGCAACCTGCGCCTGCACGGCGCTCAACTCGCGCAGCTGCTCCACATGCTGAAACAGAAAATACAGCCCAACGACGACCGCAAGCAACAGCAGGGCCGGATAGGCCGGGTGGCGCTGTCTTCGTACATCTTGCGGACCTGGATTGATCGGGACTCTGACAAGACCCATCGACTATTCTCGGCAGACAACGTCGCGTAAAGATTGGCTGCGCCCTTGCCGGAAAGGACGCGGCCCGAGGGAACTCTGAACACGACAGGATAAGAACAAAAGGAACCCGGACGGATCATCTGGGTCCCTTAGATGCCGCAGGAGGGATTTGAACCCCCACGAGCTAATGCCCACTACGCCCTGAACGTAGCGCGTCTTCCTATTCCGCCACTGCGGCTCAGTAAGCCGTATTTATATCATGTGCGTGTGTCACCTGTCAAATCGATATGCGAGAATGTACTGCCTGCGTTGCCGTTTTGGCGTCTCTCCGACGGGCGAAAGTTGGATAAATGTACGTGTTCAGGTGACAGGAGAGCGGCTTAGTTTCCACTCAACTGTTGATTCGCGGGGACGCGGCGGGTGAGGATATACCAGTCGGGGAACGTAGCGAATCGGTCGGCCGGCGTGTTCAACGGCCCAATCTGGACCGCTTTGACGCGCTCGCTGACGCCGTAGGTATAAACAGGGTAATACAGAGGGATCGCCGGTACGTCGTCGGCAAAGACATGCTGAAACACGGCATAGAGTGACTTGCGTTTCTCCGGGTCCACCGTGCTTCTGGCCTCGATCATCAAGGCATCCGCGTCCTCATTGGACCATCCGCCGTAGTTTTGGCCCGTACCGACCTGGCTGCTGTGATAGAGGGGAAAGGGATCGGGGTCGCCTGAGATATCCCAACTGAGAAGCGCGGCTTCAAAGCGCCGCGGCGTCAGGAAATCGGTTACGAATCCGGTGAAGCTGACGCTCTCCACGACGACTTTGACACCCACGGCCTGCCAGTCCGCCGCGATCTGTTCGATTAGCGCGATGCGGGTTGGCCCGTCGTTCGTGAGCAGGACGAGCTGCATGGGCAGCCCGTCTTTGTCGCGCGTGCCGTCGCCGTCCGTGTCGACCCAACCGCTCTCATTCAGAAGACGTTGCGCTTCACCCGGGTCATAATCATATGAGGGTGTATCCGCCGCGTGCCCCCAGTTGTTCGACGGAATGGGAGAAGATGCGAGTACACCATGCCCGCCGACCACATCATCGAGAAGCCGCTCGCGGTCCAGGGCGTGATAGAGCCCACGGCGTACGTTTGCATCCTGCAAAAAGGGGACATCCGGATTCTGCAGGTTAAAGATCACACCGACATAGGTCGATAGCGGCGCGGAAAAGAGCTGCAAATCGGTACGTTCCTGTGCCAGTGAAATGTCCGCCGGCAATACCTGGCTCACACCATCCAATTCACCTTCAGCGTAGGCGGCGTATATTGAAGGATAGTCGGGATAGAAATGGAACTCAAGAGCCGAGACCATGGGAATGTCATCATTGGAAAATGGACTGCGCTCCAGGCGTATGAACTGCGCCGATGTCAACGTCGCCTGCATCGGGCCGTTGCCGACCGGGCGCGCATTGAGCGGGCTCGTGAGCAGCTCAGACGGGGACACGTCCTGCCAGATATGTTTGGGCAGCAGTCCCACCGTCGTGAAGTCGAGGAACGGGGCAAAGGGTTCGTCCAGCAGAAGGCGTACTGTGTATTCGTCGACCGGCTCTACCGTGACCGAACGCCACAACTCCGCCAGGTCGGGCAGGATCGGTGAATCCGGGCTCTGCAACATCTCGATCGTAAACAGTACATCATCGATGGTCACCGGTTTGCCGTCGTGCCAGTACTGGTTTTCACGCAAGGTAAAGGTGTATGCCAGCCCATCCGGGGCAGTCCAGCGCTCGGCCAGGTCCGGCACCACCCTTCCCTGCTGGTCGAGTCGGGTCAGGCCGCGGAAGAGGAGGCTGCACAGATCGCGGTCGATATCGTGTGTGTGGCACAACAGTGGATTGATGTACTGGGGATTGCCGGCAACGCCTTCACGAAAGACGCCGCCCCGCTCCGGAACCAGAACCGTGGAGACGTTGTAAGCGGTGACGCCCATCAGAAGCGTCAGGAGGATGATTCCCATGACGGCCAGCAACATCTGCCAGCGAATATACCGCCCCAGGGGCGCCGGCGTCGCCGGAGGTGCAACCGGCCCCGGCAGATAACCGGAACGCGGGGTCGTGGGCAATCGAGGCGTCTGGGACGCTCCATGGGCCTCAGGATTGGCCGACCTCCCGAATGGCTGTTGTTCCGACATGGGAAAATCGCAGTGGCCTGTGAACAGCGGCCACTGCTGTTCTAGCGAAGGGCGACTGTCACGAGACTGAGCAGGAGAAACAACGACGCCAATGTAAGCGTCAGATTGAACATGGTTTTTTCCACGCCGCGGCGCGTACGCTGGATGCCGGCATCGCCCCCAAAGGCGGTGCCCAAGCCACTACCCTGACCCTGCAACAGGACGATGCCGATCAGTGTGAGGGCAATGATAACTGTTGCGATCATAAAGAAAACATCCATCTTTCACCTCGGAAGTTTTGCCTGTTCTGCTGACCACGCGTGCAACAAAATACCCAAACACTGTGCTGCCTGATCGTCCCTCTGTACAACTGTGGTCAGCGACAATCTGACACGTGCTGGGCAACTACGCGCGAAGATTCGAATACAAGGTGCTGACAGAAACGAGAAGGCCGATTCGGCCTTCTCGTCGATCGCCAAACTGTCCGTTGCTGCTTGTCGAAGCCCTAGCGTAAGCGGCAACTGAAGCGAACGTTAGACCTTCTCAGGTGGATTCGTCTCAGAACTCACCGCAGGCTCAGCGCTCTCCACATCGGGGGCGGCATCCGTTGTCTCTGAATCGTCCTCTTCACCCTCGTCCTTGGCAGCCTTGCGAAATTCGCGGATACCGCGGCCCAGTCCACCAAACACTTCCGGCAGCCGGCCGACGCCAAAGAAGATAATGACAATCACCAGAATTAGAATCAACTCGGTCGGACCCAAGGTCGGACCCAGCAGAAAGAATGGCGGTGTAATTCCTATCATTTGCTAAGCTCCTTAGCTCACAGTATGCGGAGCGCATTGACAATCTTCTTCATATTTCTAGAATCGCTGCATTATACCATGATCGCGTTAAGAGACAAATACGGTAATCGAACGGGATGAAGTCCGGATTTGGGTCATCCTGGCGGGTGCATCCCAAAGAGGGGGCGAGCTTTCGTGTACCACTGGGAGTAACCCACCCAGGGTCAGGTCCGGTCCCAATTTCCGGCAGACGAAGCGCCGCAACTGACCACTGACCACTGCAGTCCAATGAAGCGCCGATCATGCCTGGCAAAGATCGTCCCACCCGCCCGACCCCTGGGGACACCCCTTGTGGGTACCCCGTTGGTTATATGCAAAGCCCAGGTGATCGAAACCTCAGCCCCCAAACTCTCGAAGCTCGACCCAAAACTCGTGCGAAAATGTCGCCAAAATGGCACCCATTCTGTGTTAAAATGTGACTGAATGATCCGACCGGCAACAGACTCCTTGCAAAAGAGGAAAGTGACAAGAGAAGACACGTACGCGCCGCCGCAACCACGACTGCAGCGCCCCGCCGTTCGTCCACACAAGCCAGTCTGAAATCTGATCAGGCAGTCGGCGTGAATCTTCCGTCCGTGAATTCCTTCTGGAGGATGCCGCAACCAGGAATCGACCCCGGATACGGGCCGACAAACGCAAAATGCGCTCCCGCAACAGAGGCCAAATAAAAATCCATCTGACATAGCCCGACTTGATCCGACCTTGAAAGTACAAACGGAAAACGCTCGTAACTTCTCATGTATTTCTCGTGAACTCTCGTAAACACTCGTTCGACTACGCCTATGTCAGCAGCAATCACAGCCCATCCCTTGAATTCGATGAACTGCAGTTCAGACAAAAAGCAAACGCACGCAAACTCTCGTAAACTCTCGTAAATGCTCGTTCGACTACGCCTGTGTCAGCAGCAATCACAGCCCATCCCTTGAATTCGATGAACAACAGTTCAGACAACAAGCAAACTCTCGTGAACTCTCGTAAATACTCGTAAACACTCGTCCGACTACACCTGTGCCATCAGCAATCACAGCCCATCCATTGAATCCCATGAACAACAGTTCAGACAGCCTGCAAACGCACGCAATCTCTAGTGAACTCTCGTACAACACCCGCAAACGCCCGCCCAACCAGGCCCCCGCCGGAAGACACCCGCCATCTTGAAAATCCATGAAAATCCAGCAAATCCTGATTCAGACAACCACGCCAGCCTACAATGCGCACCCAAGGCAATCGCATCGAATGAGGAAGGAGCCTGCAGCAGACCCCGGAACCGACAAGTGCCTCCTCAGGGGCCCGATCCCTGGAAAATCGAGGTGTTTGAATCGAAGAGCCGTTACTCTCGTCCAAAGAAGACCTGTCAGTGACGGAGGTCAGCGCAAACGCTGTTTACTGCCCGAAATCCGTCCTCAAGGTATCCATCAGACACGGCGATGAACGATTCGGAATGTCGCGCAAAAAACTCCATTTTGGCGCGACATTGGTAGACATTGGTAGACTTTTCGCGACTTTTTTTTGACATAGCGCGACCCAAGTCCATGCCAATGGACTGAGCAATTGCAAAGGTTAGCTGACGTTTGTCACAAAAACGAATTGCAGGAGAAAACTGCTCTTCCGCGCAGGGCCGTGCATCTGCGCACAGAAAGACCGCTGCGCCTCTGGCGTTCTTCGCGGCAATTCGCGTGACTTCGCGGATCGACTGGTTTTGTCCGACACAACACGCAAGCGCGAAAAGCCCCGACAGGGCTGCCGGCTTACCGTTTCTGCAGAACTCTGATCGGCCTTCCCAATATGTCAAAGGAACCTGAGCCTCGGTTGGTTCCTCGTTTACAAAAGGAACCATCCATGTGGATGCACTTTGAAGGTTACTCCTATCTACGAAATAAGATGCGATTGCCCTGGCCACCCTGGGTGCACCTCTTCCATCCGCCCGTCCAAATGTGCTAGAATGAAAGCGCTAAACCTTAAGGACCGACACGATTAGGACGCGCCTCGCTCCCATGACTGCGCCAACGCGCGGCGCCTCTTTTGAACAGGGGCACATGCAACCAACTCTCCTGGCCGCAGACGGCGAACAAGCTGAACCGGCCGCCGCACTGACGGAACTTCAGATCCGCGACTTCGCGATCATCGACCGGTTGCATCTGCGTTTCCACTCCGGATTGAACATTCTTACCGGAGAAACCGGCGCGGGCAAGTCGATCATTATCGACGCCATCGGACTGCTATTGGGCGACCGGGCAACCGCGGAGATGGTGCGGGCGGGCGCAGACCGGGCGGAGGTCGAAGCGGTCTTCCAACTGGATGCAGGAACGCCGCCGGCCGCATCCGATAGGCCGCAGAGCGCTCCCAACGGCCCGTCCGAAACAGACGATGTCCACCGCCTGTTGGATGCCGAAGGTTTGGACGATCCCGATGCACCGGAAACTCTTATCCTCAGTCGGGAGGTGCGCCGCAATGGGCGTAATTTCTGCCGCATCAACGGACGCACGGTCTCCCGGAAACTACTGAGTGAACTGGCCGCCCTGCTGGTCGATATCCACGGACAGGGGGAACATCTGAATCTGCTCCGTCCTCGCACACACGTGGATATTCTCGACCGGTACGGCGGCCTGCTGCCCTTGCGCCGCCAGGTGGCCGCTATGGCGCACCAGGTCCAACAGGCCCGCAGAGAGTTGGAGCGGATGCGCAGCGACGCGCGCACCATTGCACAACGGCTCGACCTGCTCAGCTTTCAGGTAGAAGAGATAGCGCAGGCGGCCCTGGAAGGCGGTGAAGAGAGCGAACTCGAAGTGGAGCGCAAGCGGCTGAGCAACGCCGAAACGCTCCTGCAACTGGCAAACGGAGCGGCAACCCTGTTGAACGAGGGCGAAGGCATGATACCAGGAGTCACCGATGGCCTCAGCGAAGCCGTCGGCCGTGTCGAGCGGCTAGCCCGCATCGATGAAGGCATGGCCGCCGCGGCCGCGACCGGTCAGGGGCTGTTGGAAGAGCTGTCCGATCTGGCGCGGGATCTGCAGGGCTACGCCGACGGGCTGGAGTTCAATCCGCAGCGGCTGGTCGAGGTCGAAGAGCGGCTGGCGCTGATCGAGAATCTCAAGCGCAAGTACGGCGACACGACCGCAGAGATCCTGGCCTTTGCTACTGCAGCGCAGGCGGAGTTGGACGAGTTGAGCAACTGGGAGGCGCAGACGGCCGCGCTCGAGGAGGAAGAAGAGAAGCTCCTGCATGAGATCGGCGCCTTGGGCGCTGAGTTGGGTCAGGCGCGGGTCGCGGCCGGCGAGCAGATGGCCCGGCAGGTGGAAGCGGAGTTGGAGCAGTTGAGTATGCACCGCGCCCGTTTCGCCGTTGCCGTGGAGCCGGAGGAGCAGGATGATGGCGCATACCTTCCCGACGGGCGGCGCGTCGCCTTCGGCAGCTACGGCGTCGACCGGGTTGAATTCCTGATCAGCGCAAACCCCGGCGAGCCTGTCAAGCCGCTGGCCAGTGTGGCCTCCGGTGGCGAGACCGCGCGCCTGATGCTGGCGCTGAAGGGCGCGCTTACCCAGGCCGACCGGACACCGATTCTGATTTTCGATGAGATCGACCAGGGTATCGGCGGCCGGGTGGGCGGTGTCGTCGGCGAGAAGCTATGGAACCTGACCGGCCAGCAGCCGCCCGACACCGCCTCCATCCACCCGGCCGCGGACGAGCCCAACGGTAGCCCGCTGCGCCATCAGGTGCTGTGTATCACCCATCTGCCCCAGCTGGCTGCATTTGCCGATCTCCACCTGACCGTGCGCAAACGGACCTTCGAGACTGACGGTGACCTGCGCACCGGCACCGACGTGCTTCCGGTCGAGGGGCCGGCCCGCATCGAGGAGTTGACGCATATGCTGGGTGCCGTCAGTGACGCCGGGCGACAGTCGGTTGTGGAAATGCTGGCGGCCGTCGATCGATTGCACGGCGCCGGCCCGTGACCGGCGGCCTCAGGAATGGGCCGCGGGCGGTTGACAGGAAGGCTACAGATGTTTAGACGCCGCGGGAACAACAAGCATCAGCGAAACGGAACAGTGCTGACAACGCTCTATCGCACCTTCTATCTTTCCTGTCTGTTGTTGGGGATGCTCCTGACCGTGATAGACGGTGTGCAGGCGGCCAGCCGTCCCGGGCCGTCCCGCGCCGGCTTGTCTGCCCCGGAGCAGGGGATCTCTGCGCAGACGGACTCCCAACTCGTTCTCGTTTTGACGTTCCGCGGGGCGGTGACGCCCGTTCTGCGTCAGTATCTCAGCGGGGCGATCGAAGACGCGCAGCTGGAGGGGGCCGAGGCGGTAATCCTGCGCCTGGACACGCCCGGCGGCAGCGTCGATGTGACCAAGCAGATCGTGCAGGATATGCTGGCTTCGCCTGTGCCGGTGGTGGTATATGTCGCGCCATCCGCGGCGCAGGCCGGCAGCGCCGGCACCTTTATCACGCTGGCCGGACACGTAGCGGCAATGGCGCCCGGCAGCAGCATCGGCGCGGCCAGCCCCGTCGGCGGCCAGGGGGAAGACATCGGCGACACCATGGAGGCCAAGGTCGTTAACATCCTCAGCGCCGACATCGAGAATCTGGCCTCTCGTCGCGGCGAGGAAGCGGTGGAGTGGGCCGTCGCGGCGGTGCAGGAGGCGGCCGCGGCGACGGACGCACGTGCGCTTGAGCTGGGCGTCATCGACTTTATCGCGACCGACGTGACAGATCTGCTCGATCAGATGGACGGGTTCGTCGTCACGGTGCAGGGTCAGGAACGGACGCTGCGCACCGCCAATGCCCGGATTATGCCGCAGGCCCTGTCGCCGCTGCAGGAGTTTCTCAACTTCATCAGCAACCCCACCGTCGCCACGATTCTGCTGACCCTCGGCTCCATCGGGCTCATCGCCGAAATCTACAATCCCGGCACATTCATTCCGGGTATGATCGGTCTGATCAGCCTGCTGCTGGGGCTGTATTCGCTGGGCCAGTTGGAGGCAAATTTTACTGGGCTGGCCCTGATCGGGCTGGCGCTGATTCTGCTGGTGGCTGAAGCCTTCACGCCGGCCTTCGGCGCGCTCGCATTGGGGGGTACGATCGCGTTCATCTTTGGCAGCGCGCTGCTTTTCGACGCGCCAGGCCTGGCTGTGCCCTGGGTGACGATTATCTCGCTGGGCGTCGCCATGGGCGCCTTCGCCCTCTTTGTGGGCGGTAAGGTAGTGGAGGCCCAGCGGCGGGGCACGGTCACCGGCAGCGAAGGCGTGATCGGCTCGCTGGCGACCGTACGCGTTCCCTTTGCTGAGAACGGCCGCGGCAAGGTCCTGCTCGCCGGCGAGCTATGGAACGCCAAGCTGCGCGGCGTATCCTCCGATGAAGCCGCGCCGGCCGAAGTCGGCGATCAGGTCAAGGTCGAGGCCAGAGAGGGCTACATACTGGTCGTCAGCCCCCGCGAGGAAAATGGCGAGAACTGAACCGCGGCGGATCAAACGGGCGATCGGACTCCTCTACCGCGGATCATTCTTCCCAATGCGCGTCTATCTCGGTCGGCACAGGCCAACTTCTTGAACGCATTCCGAATTTTCTGACAACCACATTAGCGGGAGCGGTGGCGCGGTGAGGCGTGCTCGCTAAACCTCTGCCGACGGGCACAGGTCGGCCAGCGTGCAGTTGGCGCAGTCCGGCTTGCGGGCGTCGCACACCCGCCGCCCGTGGAAGATCAGCAGATGAGCGATGTCGATCCAGTCTTCGGCCGGTATGAGCGCCATCAGGTCCTTTTCGATCTTCTCCGGGGTCTTCTGCTCGGTCAGGCCCAGCCGCTGGGAGAGCCGCTTGACGTGGGTGTCCACCACGACGCCGTCGGCCAGACCGTAACTGACGCCGCGCACAACGTTAGCGGTCTTGCGGGCCACGCCGGGCAGCCTGATCAGTTCATCCATCTCCCGCGGCACTTCCCCGCCGAACTCCTGGCAGATCAGAGCGCTTGCGCCCTGGAGGCTCTTGGCCTTGTTGCGAAAGAAACCGGTGGAGCGGATCATCTCCTCCAGCTCTTCGCGGTCGGCCGCGGCCATCGCCTCAGGCGTCGGGTAACGTTCGAACAGCGCCGGCGTCACCTGGTTGACCCGCTCGTCGGTGCACTGGGCCGAGAGGATCGTCGCCACCAGCAGCTGAAACGGGTTCTGGTGGTCCAGCGCGCAGTGTGCATCCGGATGCGCGGCCCGCAGGCGGCGTATCAGCTCCGACATCAGGAAAGCTCCGGCGCGGGTCGGCGTAGAGATACCAGGTCGTCCGAATCGTCAATGCGCTGCCAGGGATAGTAGATCCAGTCCTCGGTCAGTTCTGCGTAGTAGTCCGGCTTCTCTTTCTCGAAGAGATTCTGCCGCTGCTTCCAATGCAGCACCGCGGTCTCGGCGGTGGCGCCGCTTCCCTCCACACGGCTCTTTACGGTCACGATCGTGCGCCCCCGGTCCCAGATGTTATCGACAATCAGGATCTTTTTGCCTTGCAGCAGCGCATCTGCGGGAAACTGCTGGAAGCGGGGCCAGCTCATCTCCGCGCGCACACCGGGCCCGCTCTGGAACACGACCGCCGCGGTCAGCACATCCTTCATCTTCAACGCCTCGGCAATCATGCCGCCCGGCACGATTCCCCCGCGCGTGATCAGGAGGAGCGCATCATACGGGGTATTCAGCTGCATCACGACTCTGGTGATCAACTCCTCCACGTCGTGCCAATTCAAGTAAACTCTTTCCATCTGTGCCTCCACCGTTCGCCCGCTGCCAAGTGATCAGGTTGCCGCCAACGGGCTGGAATGCTGGAGGCGGCGGCAGCCTCCGCACTGCTTGCAGGCGGGTACGCCCGCAACAGTTTTCCATCAGGGATCCGAAGCGCCTGACTGTCCTGCGGCTTCAGATCCATAGTATATGCTGAAAAGCGCGCTGGCGGCGCCGGCTTCGGCGCGCCGATCGCGCGCCGAAAGTTCGACGACCGTCGCCCGGCCCGGCTCGACTTCTACCCGGATGATCGCCACCGAAGAACCATCGGAAACATCGGCCGGCGACAGCAGCGTGACCTGCTCCGGCAGGGCAAAAAGAAGACTGTACGCGCCGGGGCGCAGGTCAAAAAAGCGGAACTCGCCGAGGGCATCGCTCTGTGTCCGGGCGATCACTGTGCCGCCGCTGTCTGCGAGTTCAACCGGCGTGTTGGGAATCTGCGCGTTGCCGGCGATCCAGGCGCCGCCTCCGGGCCGCACCGTCAACACCAGGGGGTCGTGGTCGCTGGAGCCGTATTCGGGGGAGAGGCCGGGAATGCCCTCCGTGCCGCCGGGCTGCGCAATGGGAAAGTCGGCGTTGATATGCGCGATATCCATCCCACCGAAATCGGGCATCATGCCTGGGGTCAGCAGCAGATGATCCAGCGTCTGACTGCCCCCGTTGAAGATATAGGTGTAACGGTCCTGAGGCGGCAGCGCGTCAAAGGCATGCCAGAGCAGAACGTGCCCCGGTTCGCGAGCGGCGCCGTCAGCGTCCTCTGGGCCATGTCGCAGGGTCTCCACCGGCTTGCTCATCTCGAAATCATTCAGGTCGCCCAGCACGACGACGTGTGCGTCGGGGTCTGTATCCAGACGGGCCTGCACGATTGAGGCCACGTGCTCCGCCTGCAATGTCCGGTGTACGACGTTCACCGACTCATCGCCGCGCTTGCTGCGCCAGTGGTTGACCACGACCGTCAGCGGGTAGTCCTCTCCCCAGGGGCCGCTCACAAGCAGATCCGCGACCAGCGGCGGCCGGCTGAAGAGCGGCAGCAGCCGCGCCGGGCACTGCCCGGGGACCAGCCGCACACTGAAACTGAAGCGTGTGCACGCCTGCTCGTTCAGGGCGTTGAGAACCGTCACCCGGTCGTCGCGTACAAGCAGGCTGTTCGTCAGCGGGAAATCGCGACTGGCGGTTCCGGGGCCGGCATATGCGATCGCGCTGTAGTCCAGCCCGCTGATTTCGGTCAGAACTCTCGCCAGGTTTTCGGCGTCCTCCGGCTTGCCGGTCTCCTGCAGGCCGACGATTTCACAGTTGTGCAGGCCGCTGTCGATAGCTTCCGCCCGCTGCCGCAGCGCAGCCTCGTAATCGGCCTCGTTTCGCAACTGGTCCAGACCCCGACCCAGCCCCAGTACGTTGAAAGAGCAGACCCGGAAGGCGCCGGCGTCAGGCTGGGCCGTCTCGTCATTCGAACCATGCCGGGAGAGAACCTCGATCTCCTGTCCTGGCAGCAGTAACAGCAGATATTTCCCGAAACTGTAATCGATAACCGCCAGCACCGGCGTCCCCGGCTCGGCCGCGCGTACCCGCACGCGGTCCCCCCAGGCTGCCGCCGGCAGCTCCGCGCCCAGCCCGTTGCCCAGAAAGATCAGCCCGGCGGCATCGGCGAGGTTGGATTGGAAGACCCGCCCACCTTGCACGAAAGGCAGGGCCTGTTCGGCGATGAGCGCAATCTCAACGTTGCCGTTGCTGAACCGCTTGGTCGGCCCCTGGACAATGCCCTGCAGCTCTTCGAATGCGACGAGCATGCCTTCGAACCGCTCCAGCAATGACTCCGGCTCGACATTGGGTGTGGGCAGGGGCGCCCACGCCGCCGGCAAAGAGCCATCGCCGCATAAATCCATGGATAGCGTCTTCAGCGAGCGCGGCGTGGTCAGCTCTGTCTTTTCGTAGTATTCGGTCGCTTCGGCGCCGCCCACGAGGATGCAGTCGCCTGCATTTACCTTGGGAGCAGAGGAGGTGTAGACGAAGATGCCGTCGCTGGTCTGCGGGATACCGTCCCCGGTCGGGTCCTGCAGGTA
Organism: Caldilineaceae bacterium; assembly: GCA_026708085.1. Classification (GTDB taxonomy): domain Bacteria; phylum Chloroflexota; class Anaerolineae; order Caldilineales; family Caldilineaceae; genus Bin5. The sequence continues at coordinate 17,750 of JAPOVP010000035.1, read as the reverse complement.
AAATCCGTTCGACTGCACACCGCTCACCAGGCCGTATGTTGAGACGCGTTTCTGCGACAAGGGCGTACTCGTCCCGTCGCCCTGTATGAGGTAGATCGGTGTTAATTCCTCCGGCAATTCAGAGGGCGCGGGCGCAGCCGCCGCCGGACTGGCAGCCAGGCACAGCGCGCTCACCAGCAGTATTCGGATGATCAGCGGCCACCGCGAAGACAATTGAGATTTCATACCATTTCTTTTGTGGGGCAAGTCGAATCGCCGGAGGAACCTTTCGCTGAATACTGAACACATATTATAGCACACAGCCGGGATACAGGGCGTCGGATTGGATGTTCGGTAAAGGCCATTCGCCACTGTCCAATGCGGCGGGTGCCTTCCAAAATGGGGGCGAATTTTCCCATGCCTCCGCTAGCACCGGCGCCATACCCATCTCGCGCTCAACTATGAGTCAGAGGTAGCCCCGTCTCTGACCACTAACCACTGCAGTTCCGGGCGGTCGGCCGCAAGCGGCCTCCCTTGTGCGGGGGCTCCGCCCCCGCAACGCCCCCCCTCCTACAACATGCCTCGTCGACCTGGTGTCTTCATTCGCGACAAGTGCCCAATCGAGCGAGTTTCTTCGCACCAGGTCCCTCCAGTCCCGTCGGATTCCTGTAGGGGCAGGCCTTGTGCCTGCCCTCGCACACCATCCAATCTACGGGCCCCGCGATGAGTCCCAGCCTGGCGCTTGCCTTCCGTCTCTCCAAGAGCCGGTAAACGACTCCAGCCACAGCTGGCTTGGATTCCCTGCCAGACTGTTCCCACCCCAACTCTGCGATGCACCCAATGCGGCTATCAGTTGCCAGCTGCTTTACAGGAGGCGTATAATGGTGCCTTATGTGCCACCGCTGCGCGAATCGCGGTGACCGACCAAAAGTATGTCCAGAACGCGAGACCCGGATGAACGCTGAATTTGAACTGCTGGCAGATGGTCTCGGCGTTGGCCGCCCGCCAGCCGGCTGGGTCGCCATCGTCGACATACCGGTGCTGATTCTCGTCGGCGTGACCGGTGTCGGCAAAAGCACAACTGTCGATGCCCTCCGTACACGCATCAGCGGAATCTCGCTCCTGCCCAACAGACGCAAGCTGGCCGACCTGCTGGTCATCCCCACGGTTCAGGGTTGGGACGGGGATCTAGCCACCGCTGTGACGGACCGGCGGCGGCGCTTCGACTACACGGGGCGCTACCGCAAGCGGCATCCCGGTGGGCTGGCGCACGCGTTCAGCAGGCTGGTGCTGCAAAAGCAGGCGACAGCGTCCGGCAGCGGCGCCCTGAACGTTTTCGACGGATTGCGGGGCGCGGACGAAGTCACCTTTGCCGCGCAGAGCCTCCCTCTGGCCCGCTTTGCCGTCCTCAACGCGCCGGATGTAGTGCGGGTGGAGAGGCTGGTGCAGCGGCAGGATGCCTTCGATCAGGTGGGCGGAGACACCGCCGGCCGTTTCTGCTGGGAGGAGATGGCCGAGGGGCGCGACCTCTTTACACGCGAGGAGCAGCACCACCTGTCTGCGCTGGTAAGTCGGGGCGAAGTGGACGGCGCCGAACTCGCGGCCAAGGTCGCCATCGTCGCGGCTGAGCGCCGCAACTACGATCCACACGCCGCCGTTGAAATCCTACGCGCCGCCGCCCCCGAGCGCATCGTCGTCGTCGATACGACCGCCCACGCCCCCGCCGAGGTGGCCGCCAAACTGGAGCGGCTCGCGGCCAGCTGACCGCCGGACTATCCATGCCTACCACCATCGAAGCCATCGAACCGATCCCATTCTGCCTTCCGCTGCGGGAACCGCTGCGCTGGGGCGCGGCCAGCGAAATGCAGGAGGCCTATCACGTCCTGATCCAGGTACGGCTGAGCGACGGGGCCGTTGGCTGGGGCGAAGCGCCGCCCCGTCCCACGATCTACGGGGAGACCGTGTCCAGCATCTGCAGCGTCGTTCGCCAGGAGCTGGCGCCCCGCCTCGAGGGCGAGATGCTTGACGACTCCACACTGTCGAAGCTCTACGCAAGCCTGCAGACCGTCAAGAACAACCAGACCGCCCGCGGCGCCCTCGATATGGCCCTCCACCATGCTCTTGCCAGCAGCCGCAACCGTACTCTCTACGACCACCTGGGCGCCAGCAGCGCTCAGGTGCGGGTGAGTTATATTCTGGGCTTGGGCGAAATCGATGACAGCCTGGCTGAGGCCAAGCGGATAGTGGCGCAGGGCGTGCGCGTACTGAAGGTAAAGGTCGGCCAGGATTGGAGCACGGATCTACAACGACTGCGCCTCCTGCGGGAGCAGTTCGGGGAGCAGGTCGATCTGTACGTTGACGCCAATGAGTGCTTCCAGCCGCAAAACGTGCGCCAGCGTCTGGAAAAGATGGCCGAGTTCAACGTACTTTACTGCGAGGAACCGTTGCCGGTGGAGCTGATTCTGGCCCGCGCCGCGATGCGCAAAGCCTGCGCGCGCGCCGGCGACTCTGCCCTCCCCCAACTCATCGCCGACGACAGCGTGTTCAGCGCCCGCGACCTGCGCCGGGAGTTGAGCATGGACACCTTTCACATCCTCAACATCAAGACGGCGCGCACGGGATTTACCGAATCGGCGCAGATGCTGAATCAGGCCCTGGTTGGCGGCAAGGCGGTGATGGTCGGTTCCCAGGCCAGCACCGGTTGGGGGACGGTGCTCGCCGCGTACTTTGCCGCCAGGCCCGGGATCGACCTTCCGTGCGAGTTGAGCTTTTTCCTCAAGCTGCAGGAGGACCTGCTGACCCGGCCGCTCACGCTTCGCGACGGCTACCTGGACGTGAGTGGGCTGGCCCAGGTAGAGATTGACGCCGACCGGCTGCGGGACGTGCGGTTGAAGGAAAAGCCATAAGCGCCAGCAGGTCAACGTTCTCCCCGCCGCAGCTCCCCCATCCTCCGCCCCGCCGTCAATCACCCCCGGGCACATTTCTGCGCTGTCGACACCTGCACCCATCCGTGCGATAATGACGGCTCAAAGACTCCGTCACAGCCACAAGAGAGTGTCACATGAAAAGCTTCAATGGGATTTTCCCGGCTATCATCACGCCTATGACCGCTGAGGGTCGCCTCAACGAGGACGCCTTTCGCCAAGTAATGGAGTTCAACATCCAGGCCGGCGTACACGGTTTCTGGGTGGCCGGCGGCACGGGGGAAAGCGTCCTCCTGGACGACGCCGAAAACTGCCGCATCGCCGAGATTGCCTCCGACCAGAATCAGGGGCGCATTGCCAACATCATGCACGTCGGCGCCCCCACCACCGCCCGCTCCGCCCGCCTCGCCGAACACGCGGCCAAGGCCGGTTGCGAAGCCATCTGCTGTGTCCCGCCCTTCTTCTATGGCCAGAGTGACAGGGGCATCGTCGAACACTATCGCATCGTCGCGGCCGCCGCCGACCTCCCGTTCTTTGTCTATAACCTCCCCGGGGCCACCGGAGTCGAAATCACGCCGGATCTCATGGCCAAGATCCAGGAGCGCGTCCCCCAACTGGCCGGGCTCAAACATTCCGCGCCCTACATCCCCTACGTCAAGACCTTTGCCGAAATGGGTCTCTCCTGTCTGATCGGGAACTCTCGCCTCTTCCTGCCCGCGCTACTGATCGGCGCCACCGGCTGCGTTGACGGCCCGCCCAACATGGCCCCCGAACTCTGGGTCGCCATCTGGCGCGCCTACGAGGCCGGCGACATCCCGGCAGCCAGCAAGGCCCAGGAGAAGGCATCCTCCGCCGCCGAAGCGCTGAGCGTGCCCTTCAAGTTCCACGGCGCCATCAAGGCCGTACTCGGTCAACGCCTCGGCATCGACTGCGGCGACCCGCGCCCGCCCGGCGAGTCCCTCACCGCCGAGGAGCACGCCAAACTGGCCGACAAGGTCGTAGCCCTCGGTCTCGATTGCTGTGGTCAATAACTGGGGTAGTCAGTAACTGCTTTGAAGGAGTGATTGATGGCTGGTCGCCCGCGGCTACGCCCGCCGGCAACCAGCCATTGAAACTACTCGTCAGAGGCTTCTACCACCTGGCGTCGCCAGGTGTTTTCAAATTCCTCGTCGGTCAACTGTCCCTGGAGCCACACCTCCGCCGCCCTCGTTGCCACCAGGGTTGCGGAAGTTGTCCTGTTGAAGGTGCCGGCGACGACCACAAGGCCGTCCGGTTCGGAGGTCATGCGGGGCAGGATACGGGACAGTTCAAAGATCAGTTGACGCTCCAGGTCGGCGTACTCCTCCCCGTCAACCGCTAAATCGACGGCGTAGGCCACGACCAGCGTCCGCTGCCCCTCTTCATTCTCCTCCACGTCGAGATAGCGGATCTCTACGTCCGCCTCCTGCAGTATCGCCACAGCGGTGGAAATGGCCTCATCGTTTTCAAGCTGCATCGATGGGTCCGGCGTAGGTTGCGCCGCTCTATCCCGGCAACGCTCCAGCACGCCCGCCAGGTCTTCCTTCTCTTCCTCATCGTCGGCCTCGCCGATCAGCCAGTTCAGGTGTGGTTCCGCCTCCTGACATCGCACCTGCGCCAGGAACAGCAGCGCCAGCGCCTGACGCGCCACGATGTGGTCGCTGTTCAGTTCAATTGCCTCTTCCAACAGCGGCTGCGCTTTATCGAATTCACCCATGCGCGTGTAGGTCTCGCCCAGAACGGCTAGCACCGTCGACGTGCGTGCGCCGCGTTCCAACGCGTCCAGGGCAATACTCTGCGCCGCCTCTACATTGCCCTCGTACAGCTGCACAAAGGCCAGACTCTCGCGCGCATCCAGGCTCTCCGGCCGCAGCACATCCCACCGCTGGGCCGCGAGCACCGCCTCTTCCACCTCGCCCAGCATCAGATGTGTCTCATACAGGGCCTGGTAATAGAGTGGATCATCGATTGAGATGGCGCGGACTTCATTTAACGCCGCCCGCGCCTCCAGCGCCTTTCCATCGCGGGCATAGGCGATTGCCAGCAGCCGCGCATCGCTCACCGATTGCGGCAGCGCGTCAAGCGTCTTTCGGAAATAAGTAGCGGCCGTGGTGAAATCTCTCTCACAGAGATAGCTCACGCCCACCATCCGCATCGCCGAAATGCTGTAGGGCCGCGCTTCCAGCCAGTCCTCGGCCAGTGCCCGCGAATCGGAGCAAAGTTCCTTATCGTTGAGCAGCCGCATCCGGATCAGAGTCACGTCCCGCCGGTGCACCGTAGCCCGCTCCTCAGCCAGCGTCTGATACGCCGCCGTCTCCGCATTCCGTTCCTGCTGCAGCAACATCAGCGCCATGCAGCTGTACGCATCCGGGAACGGCGTATGCGGCTGGTCCAGCGCGATCGTCTGCATACACTTCGCCTCACTCGTCTCCCAGTCGCCTTCCTCTGCCGCCATGTCGGCCTCAAAGAAGAGAGTCGAGGCATGGTTCGCCACAAGCTCAATCGCGCGTTTCGCAATCGACCGCGCCGCATAGATATCGCCATACACATTAAACTCATGGCGGGCGTTGATTATATGCCAGGCAAAGAAATCCGGCTCCAGTTTCAGTGCGCGTTCGTACGCCTCTCCCGCTCTGTCCCAATCGTGCATCTGGAACGCGATCGATCCCAGCGTCGCCCATCCTGCCGCCGAATCCGGATTCAGACGCACCGCGGTCTGGGCGTGTTCATAGGCTCTGTCGACCTCATACATGCTGACAAGGATGTCGGCCAGAGCCGTGTGTGCGGTCGGGTTTTCGTCGTCCAACTCCACCGCTCGCAGACCCAACTCCTTCGCCTCGTCAAAATGGTGGGCCCCCTGTTTTGCCCACGCCAGGTATGCGATGGCGGTGCTGTCCTCCGGCGCCAGTGACGTCGCGTTCTCGGCCGATTGCAGCGCCTGCTGCCAGTACTGCGACTGGTAGAGGTAGACATCGGTCAGGCCCAGATGCGCGGGGAGATAACTGGGGTCGGCGGCAATCGCATCGATATAGGCCGCTTCGGCGCCGCTCAGGTCGCTGGTGCCAAACAGCGACTTCCCCTTGGCGCTCAGTGATTCCGCCAGGTCTCTATCAGGCTCGGCCAGCGGCTCGGGCGTAGCAGTAGGCGTCGGCCCCGGCGATGGCGAGGGAATGACGATTGGCGTCGGCGTATGTGTGGGCGTCGAAGCCGCAGGCGCTGTTCGCGTTGCTGTCCTGGGTTGACTGGCCGGCGCTTGGCAGGCTGCCAGAATGAGGGCAAGCACGGCCAACAGCAAGAGAACCATCGTGTATCGCGGCATTCGATCATGGTCATTCATCGGGGATCCTCCCATCTGAGGAGGGGATACGAAAACGTGAGCAATGAGAACCTGTTCTCGCTCCCTACTCCTCTTCACTCACTCATCGACTTTCGACAGGACAAGGCGTCTTGCAGGCCGGATGCTGCCCGTATCTTTGCGCACTTGACAGCGGATGAGTATACTCAAGGACATGTCGCATCATGGCGAATATTTCTGTTGAATATGGCAATGGAATCCTTTCCCCAAAGGCCTTCGTCCCAGCCGCTTGTCCAACTCCACGATGTCAAAGTGCATTTCAGTGTTCGCAAAGGTCTCTTTGGCAGCGAGTCGGTCCATGCTGTGGACGGCGTGACGCTGGACATCGGGGCAGGCGAGGTCGTCGCTGTCGTAGGCGAGTCCGGCAGCGGCAAGACCACCTTGGGACGGGCGGCGTTGGGCCTGATCAGGGTTACGGAAGGCCATGTCAGCTTTGACAATACGGCAATAAGCGCCTTATCGCAGAAGGAACAAAAAGCGTTCCGCCGCCGGGCTGCCGCCATCTTTCAGGATCCGTTCGCAAGTATAGATCCGTATATGACGGCTTATGAGAGCGTGGCCGAACCCCTGGTGATTCACGGCATCGGCAGCGACAGCGAGCGACGAGAGCGAGTGTTTCAAGCCCTGCACGATGTACGGCTGCGCCCGGCCCAGGAGATCGCAGGCAAGTACCCCGACCTGCTGTCCGGTGGTCAACGACAGCGGCTGAGCATCGCACGCGCGCTCGTCCTGCAGCCCCAGTTCATCGTCGCCGACGAACCGGTCTCAATGGTTGACGCCTCCAGCCGGGCAGAGTTACTGGCGCTGCTGCGCGAGTTGCAGAAGCGGTTCAACATCGCTTTCCTGTACATCACCCACGATATCGCCACGGCCCGCCATTTTGCCCAGCGGATCGTCGTCATGTATTTGGGCTGCGTCGTCGAGATGGGAGAGGCGGCAGATGTGGTGCGCAATCCTATGCACCCTTATACTCAGGCTCTCATCGCCGCCGTGCCGGAACCGGACCCGGCCAACCGGCTGCACCAGCGGCCCAGCCTTCCTGGCGAACCGCCCAGCCCCGTCGATGCGCCAAGCGGATGTTCCTTTCACCCCCGCTGCGCTTCCTTCATGGCCGGCCGCTGTGAATTGACTACGCCGCGACTCCGTGAAGTCGAGCCGAATCACTTTGTGGCCTGTTTCCTGCATGAAGGGATTGACGCTTACCAAAATTGAGAACGCATTTTTGCTATTATAATATCATTTGATGCCCGTACCCTTGAAATCCAAATTCAGGCTGACCGATACCAAAACGGACTATCGTTCGTCCCTCTGTCCCGCCGCCGCCAGGTGCCCGAAGATGGGATCGGCGACGGCGGAATGGCACTCATGAGAAAGGGTCGCTGGCTGGCGGTTCAGCCGCCGCTGGCGTTTAACGTAATACATAAGGAGATCTGTATCCCATGGATAGTTTGCACAAATTCAAACGGCCTGGCAACGGCCTCCGGTTGGGCCTGCGAATTCCTTTACTGCTCCTGGTCGTAGGCCTGCTGGCAATGCCGCTGCCGGCAGCGGCGCAGATGCCGGTGCCGCAACTGCCGACACGCGGCAAAATCAGCAAGAACCCGGCCGATATCCTGGATGCCATGAATCCAATCCAGGACGTGCTCTCCGGGCCTGCATGGCTCATCGCCCAGGGTGTGGACAATCGGATTTTCCTCGACCGGCCGGGCTGGAACACGCTCGACCGCCAGAATCTCAGCAGCCTGCCAGGCAGTGAAGGAGATACACCGCTGCTGCAGTCGGCGGGGCCGGGCATCCTCGTGCCCTACCGCGATCCGGCGCCCGCGTTCAGCCGCGACCTGCTGGTGACCCGAGATTTCAGCAACGTCCCCTTACAGACCGAGCCGGATATCGCCGTCAACCCGCACGATCCCGACCACCTTGTTTTGGGTTTGATCGATTACAACTTCCCCAACAATTCGGCCTACGTCAGCATCGATGGCGGCGTGAATTGGGAGGGGCCGCAGCAGATCAAATACCTGCGCAAAGACCGGATCTCCGGCGGTGACCCGGTGGTCGAGTTCGATAGCGACGGCAATGTCTACATGGCTTCGATCTCGATCGGCATCAAAGAGTACTCTGTAGGTAACGCCACCGGCTTTGCCCTCGTCTCCTCGATCGCCGTTTCGACATCGAAAGACGGCGGCTTCGTCTGGGAGGAACCCGTCGACAGCGCCCGCAGCGATGTCGAAAGCGACGCCGTGCTTGACCCAACCGGCCGCATACGCGGCACAGTAAGCCTCAGCTTTCTCGACAAACCATGGATGACCACAGGCCCCCATCCCACGATCGAAGACCAGACGGTGGTCTATGTCACTTTTGTCGAATTTAACACCATCTACGACATCCTTTACATCGGCGAGCTCCCAACCCTGGGCGCGCCTGAAGTACAGACCACGCCCATGCTGGCCTACTCGCTCGACCAGGGTCTGACCTGGTCCGATCCTGTCCCGGTCGGCCCGACCGTAAAGCGCACTTATGGCGAGATCGACGACACCGAAGGTCAATCGAACGCCATCGGCACCAAGCGGGTCGTGCAGGGACCCTTCCCCGTCGTTGATTCCAAAGGCACTCTCTATGTAACCTGGATTGACAGCACCGACGACGAGAGCATGAAAGGCCTCGCCGAATTCTATATGTCCAAGTCTGATGATGGCGGCGAAACCTTCGGTGAACCGAAACGTATCGCCCGGTTCCTTGAGCCGGGGTTCCGACCCCGTAACGCCTACTTCCGCTATTGGGCGTCCGCCTTCCCCAAAGTATCGGTAGGGCCTGAAGATGAACTCTATGTAACCTATGTCGCGCTGCCCGCGGAAAATCCGCTCGACGAGGGCGACGTTTACTTCATCCGCTCACTCAACGGCGGGGACCGCTGGTCGCGGCCCGTACGCATCAACACCGATGAGACCGACGCCGTTCAGTTCTTCCCGGCCATGGACGTCGGGCCGGATGGCGTCATCCATCTCATGTGGGGGGATATGCGCGACGACCCCGTCCGGACCCGTTACCATATCTACTACACCCGTTCCGAAGATCAGGGCGAGACCTGGGGATTCGAACTGGAAGAACTCGACCTCAAAGTAGGCGACACGCGCGTGACCGACTTCCCTTCCAATCCCAATAAAGGTTTTCCCAGAGGGCTGTTCCTGGGCGACTATTTCGCCATCGCTGCCAGTGAGAACGATGCCTATCTGGTATGGGCCGATACCCGGCTTGGTGAGTTTGGCCCCACCAACCAGAAGATCGGTTTCAGCCGCCAGCGCGCCATCGCCCGCCCGGAAATCTTCATCAGCCCCGACGCCGGGGCTGCCGGCGAGACCATCACCGTTCAGGGGCACGGTTTCCAACCGGATATGGATATCTACCTGCTTGTCGGTGGCGCCAACGCCGCATCCGGCCGTACCGACAAGCTCGGGCGTTATACACAACAGATCTTCGTTCCCATCTCCGGTGAAGGCGCCCACCGGGTGGTGTTGGTCGACGAATCGGGCAACTTCGCCTCCACATCATTCTATATGGAGTTCGGCTTCGACAATGTCCAGGATCTGGAAAAGAAGCTGGATGCCCTGGATGAGAAGTTGGAACAGTTGAACGGAACGGCATCGCAAGCCGGTCTGTCGCCTGCTTCGCACCAGGTCGCGGTGGAGAGTGTGCCCGCAACGACGGCACTCTCCACATCCGCCGTACCCGGCGGGAGCGCGACTTGGCCGGTGGTCGGCGGCGTCGGTATCGGCATCGCGCTCGGCCTGCTGTGGGTTTCGTTCCGTAGACGAACTGGATAAGCCGTCAGCGGCAAATAGGTCGCGGCCGTCCTGGTTGCCAAACGCCCCAAGAGTTCGGTGGCGGGCGGTAACCGGGTGGCTGCTGGCCGCGGGCGTTGGCGAAAGGATCTGTACTATGAATACGACTAGGTCGACAAAAGTTCCAGCGTGGCTGCTCAAAGTCGTCCCGATCAGCCTGGCGATCATAATCGGTCTCTCCTCCTCGGCCCTGGCCCAATACAGCCCTCCTCATGAGGAACCCGGGCCGGCGGTCGAGCGGCTCTATTTCAAAGCGTTCAACGTTGACCGCGCGCCGCTGGATCTGGAAGCTGGGGAGATGGACCTCTACTACTTCAATCTGAAGATTGCCGCGGCCCGTGAGCTGCGCGACAACGAGGGCATCCAACTCTTTGAGGCGCCGGCCAGCACGATTTCGTTGATCCTCAATCCGGCGCCGGCGCCGGAAGGAAGGTTGAACCCCTTTTCGATCAAGGAAGTGCGGCAGGCCATGCAGCGCCTGATCGACCGCGAGTTTGTAACCCGGGAGATCTACCAGGGCCAGGCGAGTCCGATGTACACCAACGTGGCCTCCACCGATTACGATTATCTGACCGTCTTCGACGTGATTCAACAGGCGGATTTGGACTACGATCCCGAATACGCACGCCAACTGATCGCCGATGCCATGACCAAGGCCGGCGCAGAGTTGGTTGACGATGTGTGGCATTTCAACGAGCAGCCGGTCCGCCTGAAGTTCATCATGCGCGTGGAGGACGAGCGGCGCGACGTAGGCGATCTGATTCGATCGGCCCTGCAGGACGCCGGGTTCGCGGTCGCCTCCAATCGTCAGACCTTCGCGCCTGCCATCCAGACCGTCTATGCCACCGACCCGGCCCAGTTTGAATGGCATCTGTACACCGAAGGCTGGGGCCGCGGTTCGCCCAACCGCTATGATTTCGGCGGCATCAACTCCTTCTATGCCCCCTGGCTGGGGAACATGCCCGGCTGGAAAGAGGTCGGCTTCTGGCACTACGAAAATGATGAGCTGGACGATCTGGGCGAGCGCCTCTTCAAGGGTGAGTTCGCCGACCAGGCTGAGCGCGACGACATGTATCGCGAAATGACCCGCATCGGCCTTGACGAGTCGGTCCGCATTTGGATCGCCACCGTCATGAACGCTTTCCCAGTGCAGGCCGGTGTCGAGGGCATAACCCAAGACCTGGCCGCGGGGCCGCGCGGCCTGTGGAGCCTGCGTTCGGCCTATAAGACGGGCAGCGACGAACTGACCGTGGGCCACCTATGGGTGTGGACCGAACGCACGACCTGGAACCCGGTCGGCGGATTCGGCGATGTCTACAGCAGCGACATCTGGCGGCATCTGCAGGATCCGGCCATTTGGAATGACCCGTTCACCGGGATCCCGGCGCCCTTCCGTATCGACTATGAGGTTGAGACGGCCGGACCGGACGGCACGTTGGATGTACCGGCGGACGCCATCATGTGGAACGCGCAACGGGGCCGGTGGTCGAACGTGGGGGAAGAGGTGACCGCCACCAGCAAGGTCGTCTACGATTACAGCAAATTCTTCCAGGCCCCGTGGCATCATGGCCAGCCGATCAGCATGGCCGATGTGCTCTATTCTATCTATCAGGGCTTCGACCTGTCCTACAATCCCGATAAAGCCAAGATCGAAACGGTCATCGCCACAACCGCGCGCCCCTTCCTGGAAACGATCAAGGGCTACCGCGTGCTGGACGAAAATCGCATCGAAGCCTATGTGGACTTCTGGCATTTTGAACAGAACTACATCGCCTCCTACGGTGTCCCCTCAGGGTTGAGTACCCCCTGGGAGATGCTGTACGCGATGGATGAGCTGGTATTCGGCCAGCGGCGGGCTGCGTTTAGCGACACGGCTGCCGCCCGCTACAACGTGCCATGGATCAGCCTTGTGCTGGACCGGGATGCCCGCCTCGTGCGCAAGGCCATGCTGGATCTGCGCCGTGCAGAGGCCATCCCCATAGACGTGTTCACCCTGCCCACAGCGGACGGTGAAACGGTTCTCACCAACAGCGAGGAGGGTGTGGAACGTTACACGGCGGTGCTCGACTGGTTCGACGAGAAAGGCCACATGGTTATCAGCAACGGCCCCTTTACGTTGGAGCGTTATGATCCACCGGCCCAATTCGCCGAGCTGGCCGCCTTCCGTGACGAGAACTACCCCTTCACGGCCAGCGATCTCTACCGCGGGCTGCCGGACCTGATCGAATATACCGAGATCGAGGCGCCGCCGATCGAGTTGGGCGCCGACTATGAAGTTACCTTGACGCTGGATGGGCCTGGCAATCTCTCCCTCCGCTATCTGCTGATCGACACCGCCACCGGGGAGATCATCCAGCAGGGCGACGCCGATACGCTGGACCCCAACTGGTTTGCGATCAGGTTGACTGCTGAGACCACGGACGAGCTGGATCTGGGGATCTACGAACTGGTGCTGGTTGCCTACAGCGATGAGCTGGCCCGCATGGCGGAGCGGCGCATCGAGCTGGAAGCCGATATCGCCATCATCGAAGAGGAACCGGCAGCGGAGGAATCAGAATCCTCCGAAACAGAGGAAGCTTCATCTTCCGACTCGGATGAAGAGTCGTCCGAGGCCGCAGCCGACGAGGAAGAGAGTGAATCCGAGACGGCGGCGGAAACTGAAGCGGAGTCCGACACAGCAGAGTCCGATACGGAATCCGATACAGAGACCGCCTCAGAATCGGATACGGAAGCCGAATCGGAGAGCACTGCGTCTGAATCTGAAGAGGCCGAGTCTGCAGAAGCTGAATCCGAGCCGGCCGCCGGTCTGCCCGTCAACGTAGTTGTCGGCGTCGTGGTCGCTATTATCATCTTTGGCGGCATTCTTTTCGTGCGCCGCAGGCGTTAACAGCAGTGGCTGGTGAAACGTGGACAGTGTATAGTGAATGGCAACTTCACTTGCCCTCTGACTACTGGCCACCAATCACTAGCCACTGACCACTGCTGTAATGTCACTTTTTCGTCCCCTCCTCGTCCGTTCCCTCACCATGGTCGGGGTTTTCTTCGTCGTTCTGCTCATGCTGGTGTTGACGCTGGGCCTGACCGGCTTTTCCGACCGCATTCTTGCTGCAACCATAGGAGAGCAGCTGCGCGCCGAGCGCACCGCGCTGGCCGAGACCATCCGCGACCCCGACGAGATGGAAAAGGTGCTGGAGAAGCGCCGCGAGGAGCTGGAGATCTTCTATGGGTTGCGCACGCCCTGGTACTACCGCCTCCCGCGCACCGCGTTGCGGGTGTTGACCCTCGACCTGGGCGAAGCTCGCTCGCTGCGCAGCTTCGACGGCAGCAATCGTGTCTTCGATATCGTGACCGAGCGCGTGCCCAACTCCATGCTCCTGCTCACCACATCGTTTCTCATCACCGCCATCATCGGCATCACCGGCGGCTCCTATCTTGCCACCCGCCAGGGCTCCTGGCTGGACCGTTTTGTCTCCGGGTTTGCGGCCGTTTCCTATGCCATTCCCACCTGGTGGATCGGCATCCTGTTCATACTCATTCTCTCCATCCAGCTGCGAATCCTTCCTTCCGGCGGCATGTACAGCACGCCGCCGCCTACAGAGCCTCTTCCCCGCTTCTTCGACCTTGTCTCACATGCTCTGCTGCCGGTGATTACCCTGGTTCTCGTCAGCTTTGGGCCGGCGATCTACTCGATTCGCACCATCACACTCAACATAGCCCAGGAGGACCACGTCAAGATCGCCCGCGCCAAGGGTCTGCCCGAAAGCCGGGTTCGCCTCCGCCACATTCTGCGCGTGGCCGCCCCGCCGATCGTCACCGGCCTCCTGTTCGGCCTGGCAGGATCGCTGTCAGGCTCGATTCTGGTGGAGACTGTCTTTAACTGGCAGGGCATGGGCCGGCTCTACTACGATGCCCTCGCTGGCACGCCCGATGAAAACGTCATCGTTGCCCTCACCTTCATCTTTACTCTGATGTATGTCCTCATCCGCATCGTACTGGAAGTGCTCTACGTCTTTCTCGATCCTCGTGTGAGGTACACAGACTGATGCCGATCGGCAGCTTTGCGGCTGGACCGTCCTCCGGGACCCGAACGAAGACCGGCGCGCGGAGGAAAACGCCGTGAACAGGGCCAACGCCTTGCGTGAGCTTCTGCGCAGCGGGCCGGGCTTCGGCGGCGTCAGCCTGTTGGGCCTGCTGATCGTGGTGGCTCTCTATGTGTTGCTCGTATTTCCACTGGATTTCGGCGAGAGCCAGTGGAGCAGCCCCATTGTCTGGGTGGACAACCCTAAAGCGGTGCCGCCGGCCTGGACTAACTCATTTCGCCGGGAGGCCCGGCCACCCCACCGCGTCTTCGAGGGTACGGAGCCGCACACTGAGCAGATGGCTCGCAGCGGGCCGGTCCATAGCTGGCGTTTCCCCCTGACCTATGCCGCTTCCCATCCTCCGACCTTCCTGGCCGTCACCCTCGCCGACGTCAAATACGCAGAACGGCCGCCCCTGGTGCTGATCTCGCTCAAACGGCCGGACGGCAAACAGCTGCGCATATACCGCCACACGGTGCGAGGGCCCCGTGAAGGTGAGAGCGGACCGTTCCTGCGCTATGGGCAAACGCCGCTGCGGGTGCAGCTGAGTACCGACGAAGCAACCGTGACCGCGGTGCAGAATTTCCTTGCCGACGAGTTTGATCTGCGGCTGGACGGCGCGCAGATCGGCGGACGCGTAGACCGTTTCCTCTTTGGCGTCCCCACCGGCGACTCTGAGGAAGCTTTCGCGCCCCTGACCGGCGACTACGAGATCATCGTCCAAGCTGCAATGCGGGATGAGGGCGACAGTGTGGGGAAAGTGCGCTTCGTCGTGGGCGGCGCGGTGTACGGCCTGATGGGTACCGACAGTCTGGGCAGAGACCTGGCCCGGGGTCTGCTGTTCGGGGTACCCGTAGCGCTCTTTATCGGCATCATCTCGGCCCTGATGTCCACTGCGATCGGCACGTCGCTGGGCATTGCCAGCGGATATCTGGGCGGACGGGCCGACATCACGATCCAGCGCATCTCCGATATCGTCGCCAACGTGCCTGTGCTGCCGCTGCTCATCTTCATGCTTTTCATCGTCGGCCCAAGCCTGTGGATGATCATCTTCATCCTCGTCATCTTCGGTTGGCCGGGCCTGACCATCCAGATTCGCAGTATGGTCCTCCACGTGCGCACCAACCAGTTGGTCGAAGCCATTCAGAGCTTGGGCGCGTCGCGGCGGCGGGTGATGTTCCGCCACATCCTGCCCCAGATCACCCCTTACGTCTTCGCTCAACTCATCTTCGGCGCCCCCGCCGCGATCTTGTCCGAAGCAGGCCTCAGCTTTCTCGGCCTCGGCGATCCCTCCATCCCCACCTGGGGACAGATACTCGAGGCCGGCTTCCGCACCGGCGGCATCTATCTTGGCTACTGGTGGTGGATCGTGCCTCCCGGTCTCTGCATCGTCATTACCGCCCTCACCTTCATGCTGCTTGGATTGGGAATTGAACCGGTGGTGAACCCGCGGCTGAGGCGGTCGCCGCCATGACATCGCTCCTTGACGTCCGCGATCTCACCTTCCACTATGCCGACCGGGCCGGCGCCGTGCGCGCGGTGGACAACGTCTCCTTTTCCCTCGCGCGCGGCGGCTCTGCCCTAGGTCTGGTGGGTGAATCGGGCAGCGGCAAATCCTCGCTCGCCCTCGCCATCATGCGCATGCTGCCCACAAACGTGGCCCGCTATGACGGCGAAATCTGGTTGAACGGGCAGGAGCTTCTCGGCATGACCGACGACCGGTTTCGGCAGGAGATTCGCTGGCAGAAGCTGTCCCTGGTTCCCCAGGGCGCGCAGAACGGCCTTAACCCAGTCCTGCGCGTAGGGGAGCAGATCATCGAACCGCTGATGGTGGGCGGAACCGTCGCCAAACAGGAGGCGATCGCCCGCGCCCTGGAACTGCTGGCCTATGTAGGGCTGCCCGCAGATGTATATGACCGCTATCCGCATGAACTCAGCGGCGGCATGAAGCAGCGCGCCATGATCGCGGCCGCCCTGATCCTGGAGCCGCCCGTGGTCATCATGGATGAACCCACTTCGGCCCTGGACGCCAGCGTTCAGACCCAGATCACCAACCTGCTCAAAAGGCTGAAGCAGGATATGAACCTGGCCATCATCTTTATCACCCACGACATCGCCCTGGCGAGCGATGTGTGCGACGATCTGGCTGTGGTCTACGCTGGAGAGATCGTCGAGATTGGCAGCGCGGATCAGGTGCTGCTGCACCCCACCCACCCCTATACGCAACGGCTTCTGGCCAGCATTCCCCGGCTTCACGGTGACACGCTGCCGCAGTTCATCCCCGGTGCCCCGCCGGACCTGCGCGAGCCGCCTGCGGGTTGCCGTTTCCACCCGCGCTGCCCTTTGGTTTTTGAGCCGTGCGCACAGGAAAGCCCGCCGGCCTTTGAACCGGCGGAGGGTCAAATTGCGAGATGCTGGCTGTTTGAGGATGGGCAAGGGTAGAGGTCGATGCACGAATCTGGTCGGAGGAAGAGGATTTGGACCTCCGTCACAGACAGTCCTGTCTGTGACATCTTTTCCGAACCCAGAGCAGTTCGCTATGGCCTGTTCACAAAGGACATGAACATCACACCCGAATGGTAAAATCCAGCCGTTCTTTCCATCTCAGCGGCACTCTGCTCTCTGCGCCTGGATGATGGGCGACTCCGGGTTGCTGGATGGAATTACTCCATCACCTGTATAACAACACGACCGCCTTCGGTGCTCTCCACGTACAGGCTATGGCTATCGAGCAGGAGCATACTTGCCAGTGGCGTGGCATCCGCCTCGTCTGCCTCGACAAACCTCGCCTGGCCGTCCCAGAGCACCGTGACGCCCCAAACAGCAAAGGCGACCTCGCTGCCATCGGCCAAGGTCGCCCGGCCATGACTTTGAAAGGGCAAATCCAGTTCTTCAACTATCGCTGGCGGCAGGGTCAGAAAACCGTTGTAGCCGGTGTCAATCACGGCGTCAATTTCCCGCGCCTGCTCCGACGGGCCGCGTAGTGAAAGCCTTATGACTGCTTCGTAAGCAGCGTTCACGGCTCCCTGGATCAATCGGTTTTCCGCAAAGGTCGGCCCCCGAAGTTGCGTAGCGTCCGGAATCCGACCCTGACACTCCAGACATCGGCGCCCGGACGTTGCTCCCTCAGCCGCTCCGATGCGATCAGGACTGTGTCTCCAATGGCGAAGTCGCCACTATCGATGTCTATGGCGACTATCTTTCCTTGGCAGGTCGCTTCGACCTGTGTCCGGATATCTCTTTCGTATATCTCATCGCCGAGGCGGCCCACCTCCTCAGCAGACCGTTGAACTGGCATTGCCACCTCTTCAATCCCTTCTAAGGCTTCCCTTCGGAAACCGAATCATACCACTTGCTGGCGGTTTTCGGTAGCAGATGAGGAAAACGGTTACCGAATCACTTCCATTAGGCACGACTCCCGCGTTCCCTCAGTCTTTCCTGGGCGTGCCCCTGAGAAAACGAAAAACTCCCGCTAAGGGAGTTTCCGAGCTACTGATATATAAGAAAGAGGAGGTTGGCAGCGGTCTACTCTCACACGGGGTCGCCCCCGCACTAC
>JAPOVP010000096.1 GCA_026708085.1 Caldilineaceae bacterium | reverse complement strand
GGCTCCGCCCCCGCAACGCCCCCTCTCCTACAACATGCCTCGCCGACCTGGTGTCTCCATTCGGGACGGGTGCCTACCCGAGAGTGGTTCGCCGCACTACGTTCCTTCAGCCCCGTCTGTTCCCTGTAGGTGCCGGCCTTGTGCCTGCCCTCGCACTCCCACTCAACGGACTCCACCGTAAGGCCGGGCCTGACGCCTGCACTGCGTCTCGCCCAAAGACGTTAAACAATTTCAGCCACCGCTGACACTGATTCCCCGCCAGACTGTTCCCATCCCATAATCTGGGATGCACCCGATTCATCCGCCGCGCCTCCACTCGATCCAAACTGTGCTAAGATAAGCTCTTCAACTGAACGCAATGCATTGAGGAGCAAGCACTCTTGAGCCATCCACTGCTGAACACAGAGGTCATAGAGCAAACGCCTGGCGTCTACCTGAATGAGACCGGTGATGTCTTCGCACTCTTTGATGCACAGGTGCAGGATTCCAGTAACATCTCGTATGGCGTTCAGGTCGGTGAGCAGCGCTTCTTCGTCAAGACCGCCGGAGACCCGCACGATCCCCGCCCCTTTCTGCCCCACGCGGAAAGGGTAGCCCTGCTTCACAACGCCGTTCGCGTTCGACGCAGCTGTTCTCACAACGCCTTACCCCGGCTCCAAAACGTGATCGAGTCTGCGCACGGGCCGCTGCTTGTCTACGCCTGGGTCGATGGCGAGCTTCTCCACGCTGGAAGTGCGACGCGCCAGGATCCGCATTCAGCCATGCAGCGCTTCCGCAGGCTGCCCCTCCCGCAGATCATGAGAGCGCTGGACGTCATCTTCGACCTGCACTATGAGCTAGCTCAGGCAGGATGGATCGCGGTCGACTTCTATGACGGCTGTCTGATCTATGACTTTGCCTGCCAGGAACTGCATGTCGTCGATTTGGACATGTATCGTGAATCGCCATTTGTCAATGAGATGGGCCGTATGTTTGGCTCGTCCCGATACATGGCGCCCGAGGAGTTTGAGCGCGGCGCGTTTATCGATGAGCGAACGAACGTCTTCACAATGGGACGAACCGCAGCCAACCTGCTGTCAGACGGCACACTGGACCGTTCCGCCTTTCGCGGCAGCGACGCCCACTATGACATTGTTCTCAAGGCGTGCAGCGACGAGCCCGGAATGCGCTATGCGTCAGTTGGTGACTTCTACGCAGCCTGGTTAGTGGCAGGTAACGGGGAGCCCTGATTGAGTTGGGTCTTGAAGAATGGACGAGGAGCGGAAGATTGATAGGCGTTCGTAGTCCTATAACGCTGTGAAAGGAACTACTATCGCCCGCCAAAGCCGGTCATGGCGATCCCCTGAACGAAGTACCGCTGGGCCACGATGAATATCGCCACCATCGGCGTCAACATCACCGTGCTTGCCGCGAAAACGACCTCCCAGTTCTTGGCGTAGGAGTCATTGTAGGCGCGGATGCCCAGGGCCAGCGGCCATTTGTCCATCGAGTTGATGTAAATCAGCGGATTCATGAAGTCGTTGTAGTGCTGCAGCAGCGCAAACACGGCAACGGTTGCGATGACCGGCTTGGATAGTGGCAGCAATATCTGAATCAGTACCCGGATGCGGTTGGCGCCGTCAATTTCAGCCGCGTCTTCCAGCTCCATCGGAATGCCGCGAAAAAACTGGCGCATCAGAAAGACATAGATGGCGCCGATGCCGCCCCAGTAGGGAACGATCAGCGGCAGCCACGTGTCGATCCATTTCAGGTTCTTGAATATCAGGAAGCGGGGAACCAGGGTCACCACATCCGGCAGCATCATCGTCGCCAGCAGCAGGCCAAACCAGAAATTGCGCCCCGGCCAGCTGATCCGGGCAAACGAATACGCCACCAGCGCAGACGAAACGACCGTCCCCACGACCGCGAACAGAACGATGATCAGCGTGTTGACGATGAATCTGGTCAGCGGCAACAGCTGGAACGCCTTGACGTAGTTGTTCCAATGCGGGTCCTGCGGAATCCACACGATCGGGTGCGCGAATACCTCCGTTGAGACCTTCAGAGAGGAAGAGATCATCCAAAAAGTTGGCACCAGGAACGTGACCACCAAAAAGGTCATAAAGAGCTGCAACGCCGTCAACCGGACTATCTCCCACCCTGAGCGAGACGTCTCGCCCCGCCGCCGCCTCAGGGTGCCTCCGGCTTGCAGATCGCCACTGGACGATTGCCAATCAGTTGTCAACGCCCCCGGCACCTGTCTGTCCGACCGCATCGTCAATCCCCCTCCTCGTAGTAGACCCAGCGGTTAGACAGGTAGAACTGGACCAGGGTAAAGCCGACAACAATCACAAACAGCTCCCAGGCCAGGGCCGATGCGTAGCCCATGTTGAAGTATTGGAAGGCGTTGCGATAGATGTTCAGGACCACAAACAGGGTCGCGTCCTGGGGCCCTCCCTCGGTCATGATCATCGCCGGAACGAAAGTCTGAAAGGAGTTGATGATCGCGATCACCGAATTGTAAAAGATCAATGGCGTCATCAGTGGCAGAATGACGTAGCGCAACTGGCCAAACGCGCCGGCGCCGTCCAGACTGGCGGCCTCCTTCAGCGAGTCCGGAATGTTGCCCAGCCCGGCGATGAATATCACCATCTGACGGCCTATCATCCAGAACGACATGAAGATAAATGCAGGTTTGGTCAGCCTCGGTTCAAACAGCCACATACGCGGCTCAAAACCGAACCAGCCCAGCGCCTCATTGAGAATGCCGAACTCCGGGTGCAGCACGCGTTGCCAGACTACTGCGCTCGCAACCAGAGGCACGATGATCGGCATATAGAACCCTGCCCGATAAAAGTCCCGGAAGCGGATTCTTTGCGTCAACGCCAGCGCCAGTGTGAATGAAATTGTCAGTTGAATCGGAACCGCGAAGATGGTGTAAAACGCGCTGTTGTAGAGGCTGAGATTGACCTTCGGGTCTTTGAACATCCGCCCCAGATTGGCGAAACCGACGAATGACGGCGGACTCAGAAGATCCCATTCAACGAAAATCAGATAGACCGAATAGAGCATCGGGAAAGCGATGAATACCGAGAACCCGATGATAAACGGTGAGGCGAAAAGATAGCCTGCAATCCAGTCCCGCAGTTGACGTTTCGAAATGCGGCGCCTGCCCGCGGGCGCAGTCGTTACGGCCATATATGCTCCTCAAGGGGGTGACAACTGGCAGAGCCACCCCCTGTTCGGAAAAGCTCGCTTATCCCTGCTTCGCCCAGTGGGCATCGAGCAGGCCCTGCACGCCTTCATTGACTGCCGACATGACGTCCGCGGCCGTGGCACTGTTGGCCAGCATCGGATCCCAGCCAACCGGTTTGGCCACTTCGCTCCAGATTTGACCGCGCGAGACGCCGCCGATTACATCCACCTCCGAACGCAGGAAGGCATTGCTGAATGCCGCCGCGTTGGAGACGCCGAAGCGCTCCTCAATTGTCGGGCCCCAGAAGTTCTCGACCAGGTCCGAAGTATTTGGAATGCGGCCGGTGATGGTCGAATAGATCTTCTGGCCGTCCTCGCCGCCCATGTAGTGGACAAAGTCCCAAGCCGCGTCGACCAGGTCGGACTTCGGAACGCAAACGCCCTCGGCCCAGCCGCGGTGGGGTCGGCTCTCATCCGCCATCTGCGGCATCAAGACCACGTCAAACTCGATCTCCTTCCCCTCTTCACGCAGTTCTGGGCTGTTCAACCGCGGGAAGAACCACGGCCCTTCATACTTCATCGCCGCGTTGCCGGTATCGATCGTGTTGGTCCCGCCTTCCAGGTCGGCCGGCGTCGGCGAAATGCCCAGGCTGTACATGAAGTCCTGCGCCACCATCTGCAAGATATCGATGATCTCGGGCTGGTCGAACATGGCCGTACGCGGATCCACCAACTCGTCGAACTCCTGTACGCCGGTGGCCCGGATCCAGTGAATGTCGCGGGCATAACTGCCGTTGGCCTGATAGCCGTACATTTTGGAATCGCCGTCCGTGCTGGTCAGTTGCTCGGCGATGCTGACGAAATCGTCAAACGTCCAGTCGTCCGTCGGATAGGCAACCCCGGCTTCGTCAAAGGCGTTCTTTGCGTAGAACATCACCATCACACCGGACTGGAGCGGAATCAGATAGCGGCTCCCATCTCGACGCGTGCTGAACTCGATGCTGTCTACCCCGTCCGGATACGGGCCATTGAAGTTGTCCCGCTCAATGTAGGCGTCGATAGGCGCCAGTAGTCCGGCATCGCTGAAGGGCTGCCACTCCCACCCCTGGAACGAGGCCACCTCAGGCACAACACCGCCCGCGAAGGAGGTCTGCAGCTTGGTGTAATAGTCCACGCCCGTGCCGCTAATCGACGGCTTGACGGTGACGTTTGGGTTCTGTTCGTGGTATGTGTTCGCCAGTTCTTCCCATGCGGGGATATCGGAAGCGTCGCCCCAGGCGAAGAAGTCCAGTTCGATATCCTCGGCTGCCGGTGCCGACCCGCCACCCGCGCCGCCGTCCGCCGGTGCCGGCGCCGGACACGCTGCGAGCAACAATGCCGATGAGCCGATGCCGATTCCTTGCAGAAACTTACGCCGGGATACCTGGCGGCTCCTGCTCCGTTGAGCGTCTGTCATGGTTCCCTCCTTGAAAGGGTGAGCTTCGGACCAGTATTCTGATATTTGGTCGATGGACGGCCCGCGGCGAGGCGGCAACTCGGTGGGGGTCATGATGCCAGCCCGGTTGGGCCATTCGGCATAGAATACATCAACTGACTGATTTCGTCACATTTGGGCAGGTAATGTATGTGATCAACGATGCAGCCGAATCTTGTTAACCAACTACAAACCTTTTCTTTAGTCGCTCCTAATTGGCATCCCTGTACCATCGACTGTCAATGCAAGTAACATCTGTCGCCCAACTCTCTGCACAAGCTGCGCATAGCGAATGTCGCCCCATGGCAGAGTGCGTATGCGAAGAAAGAAAGCCGGTCTCTTGCCGGCTTCAGACCGCCAGCGGCACCGGCCACAGCGGAATCAGCGTATTGATTCCGCTTCGCCAGTATGGCTTCATCGATTAGGACCTAAAGTGGAATCGTATCTGTTGCGGCGGACCACCGCCGAATGCATCGGCGTCTTCTTTCTGGTTTCGGTTGCCTGCGGTTCCGTCATGACTGGCGGGCTGACTGGCGCGTACGGTCACATGGGGATGGCCATTTCACCAGGGCTTGTCGTCATGGTCATGGCAGCCGCGACAGGTCACCTGTCAATGGATCATCCGAACCCGGTAGTGACTCTGGCCTCCGCTCTTTCGGGACACTTCTCCCGGCGCGAGGTGCCTTTTTGCATCTTCGGGCAACTAGCCGCAGCTGTACTGGGAGCCCCGGTGCTTCGACTTCTGTTCGGTGACGTGCTCTAACTGGGCGCGAATTTGCCTGCCGGACCAGTACTGCAATCTCTGGATGTCGAAATACTGGCAACCGCAATTCTTATGTTCGTCATTGTGGCGGTAGCCACGGACCTACCTGCGAAGGGTTTGCCGGCGGGGCTTGCAATCGGTGGGGCAGTAGCGTTGAACGTACTCTGGGCGGGTACCATTAGCGGCGCGTCAATGAACCCCGCCCGCTCTTTCGGCCCGGTCCTGGTCTTGAGCGCATGGACGGCTCACTGGATCTAGTGGGTCGCTCCGATCATCGGTGCGGCCTTCGGCGCCCTTGCCAACGAATTCGTGTGCCGTACCCAACCCGTCAATGGCTGAATCCGCGGAGGCACCGAAAGGTTTAATTAAGAAATCGGAATGTGCGACGGGGATGAGGAAGTGCGTTACTTGAAGGGCTTACTCGCCTGATTGCCGGCTGCTCACCTATTGCGGTCAAGCTACATCCTGATACGGACCCCGGTTTCCTGGAGGCAGCAACGCAGCGATCTGATTCATGGCTTCATTGGCGAGCGCGTCAAAATGTCTCCGCCTCTGCCGTCTGGGGAGGTCTTCGGGGATTGAGAGAGGCCCAAACGGTGTGCCAACTCGTATTTTCACATGTGTCCTGCGCAACCTGCGCAGGTTGACCAGGATCTTCTCTGACCCGAGTACGGCTACGGGGAGGAGTCGAGCCTGCGCCTGTGAAGCCAGCATGCCAATGCCGGACTGGGCTTGAATCAGTTTGGCGCTGTGACGCGCCGTGTGACCTGCGATCTGCTCGATCCGTTCTCCCCTCTCACGGGCCCCGGCCATCGCCGGATCGATGCCCCCCTCAGGGAAGACGCCGACTGTCCGGCCCTCCTTCAGAGCGGCCAGAGCCGCGCGCATCGCCTTGCGATCCACCTGCCCTCGCCAGATCGGGATCAGATTGAACGACCGGCTGAGAAAACGGAAAAAGCAAACACGTTCCGTCTCGATGGCAAGTAAGAATACGATGCGGACCGGGAGGAAGATCATGAGCAATGGGCCGTCGAACCAGCTGAAATGATTGGAAACGAGAATCAAGCCTTCGTTGCGTGGAAAGTGCTCCAGGCCACTGACGGAAACTGAAATAAAGAGACTGCTGATTAGCCGGCCCAGGAACACGAGGATTGACTGGAGAATTCCTTGTAGAGCGGCAAACATGGCCTCTTTCTCCTTCAGGTCAGGCCGGTAACGGCGCCTCAGCTGCGATCAGTCCGCTGTCGTGAAGTTCTTGCCACATCGCAGCAGGCGCTTTCACATCCCAGATGGTCCGGTTGTCATCCGCCTCGGCCGCCGTCGCCGAGCCGATCACGAGTGACGCAATTGCAGGATGGGCACCCGCAAAATGCAGGGCCGCTACGTGCAAGGGCACCCCGTACTTCGTCGTTATCTCCTGGAGACTCCCTGCCTTTGACAGAATCTCTCCAGGTGCGTCTTCGTAATCGTATTTGGCGCCTGGGATCGGTCCCGTCGCCAGAATGCCACTGTTGTAAACTCCGCCCAGAAAGATGCTTACATCGTTTTCAGTACACCAGTCCAGAAAGTCTAGCGACGTTTGCTCCAGGAGTGTGTAGCGGCCCGCCAGCAGAAAGCAGTTGACGTCGACGTTCTTAGCGAATTCCCACTCCATCTCCCACTGGTTCATCCCAGCTCCCACCGCGCCGATAACTCCTTGCGCACGCAGGTCAAGAAGCGTAGGGAATGCCTCGTCCAAGGACTGTCGGTGGTGAGCTTCCGCGTTCTCGTAATCGGGGTCATGAACAAGAAGAATGTCAACACGGTCCATTCCCAGCCTTTCGAGGCTGTCCTCGAAACTCTTCATCACGCCATCTCGGCTATAGTCGAAATAGATCGAACGATCGGGGCGTATGATGCGGCCGACCTTGGTTTGAATGATTATCTCGTCGCGTGGAACGCCCCGGAGCGCAGCGCCGAGCCGCCGCTCTGCCTCTCCGGCACCGTAGAGAGGAGCCGTGTCGAAGAAACGAATACCGTGCTCATAGGATCGCTGCACCGTCTCAAGGGCTTCAGCATCATTGAGAGGTTCGTAAAGATTGCCAATTGGAGCCGTGCCCATGCCCAGCCGCGTAACTTGGAGTCCGGTAGTGCCGACCTGGGCGTTCTGAATGGTGTTCGCTGTCATCTCGTTTCTCCGTCTGGCGGCGAATCTCCACGAAGGTTCGCACGCGATGTATGCAATTTGGTTGGCTGCGGCCTGAGCCGCATGCCGGAGGCCCAATCCCTCCGCACCTGCAAACGCATTCGGAGCGCCGCGAACTTCCTATGGGGGCGGACTCGACTCATACTCAAGCTAGCTATTGCCTGATTTACCGGTGACGAGAGCAGTGCCGCAGGAATTGTACAACAACCGTGGTTGTTACGCCACAGACTTTCGTTCAACCGCATTGGCACGTGCAATCAATGACGCCAAGTGCAACGTCTAAGCCATAGCCATTCCGTAATCAACCCTGGGGCAAAGGAAGCGACCCCTCTGACAACTGACCACTAACCACTGACCACTGCCCTTCTGGGCGGTCGGGCCTATTCGGCCCTCCCTTGTGCGGGGGCTCCGCCCCCGCAACGCCCCCTCTCCTACAACCTCGCGTCGTAGCCAGTGTGTGGGCAATACGAAATTGCCGACCCGTGTCGGCCCACGCTACCCCCCGCCTACTGGCAGATTCCGAAAATGTGCCAGCGCGATCAAGTCAGGCGAGGCCACTCCCATATATGCCCAACGGTCACCGCGATGACCATCGCAAGCCCGCTACACAAATACTGACGCTACATCCCCCCAGACAGACCGCACACAGTACACACACAGGACATGGCTTAGTAGCTGCGAATCCGGTTCCGACGGCAGAGTGTTGCTACATACAGGAGAGGCAACTCGGCCCTCTGAACAACTCTGTTGACAGTCGGCCGAGAAGAGGGCAGGATGCCTTGAGCGGAAATCAGAATCTCTATCCAGAGGATTGACAGGCATTCAGATGGAGGAATGTGGAGCGTGGACTTACCGCGATCCGGAACGAAGCCATCACTTTCTGCCCCTACGCCAACTGCGCGTGGAAGGCATCCAATTGGGGCAGGATCCTGCACCATGTAAAGTGTTCCTCGACAAAAGAACGACCGGCTCTTCCGAGCGCGCGGCTGTGCTTGCCGCCGGCGTCTTGGTCGCGAAGCAATGACAGAACTGCGTCGGCAAAGGAATTGGCGTCATCGGCGATCAGGAGGTGTTCGCCGTCGCGAAGTGGGATCCCTTCAACCCCCAGGGAAGTGCTGACCACCGGCTTTGCGCAGGCCAACGCCTCCAGGATCTTGAAGCGCGTGCCCCCGCCGACGCGCATCGGCGTCACGTAAACAGCGGCTCCACGAATATAGGGAACGACATCGTCGACAGCCCCCGTCAACTCCACGTCCGTGTTCGTCCCCAATCTGTTAAGCCTGGGATGGGGGTCCATGCCGACTATCTGCAGCTTCACATCCAGCTGGCGGCGGATGCGGGGAAGCACCTTCAGCCCGAACCAGAGCATGGCATCCACATTGGGGCGATAGTCCATCTTCCCCGTGAACACCAGCAGCGGCGGGCCGGTTGCTGGCAATGGCTCAGTCTCGTAGCGCGAGATGTCGATGCCATTGGGCACCGTGACGACCTGGCTCTCCGGTGCTAACGAGGACAGCGCCCGCCGGTCAAATTCACTGACGGATACGATTCCGTCTACGGCCCGGCAGAAGGCCCTTTCATAGTGATACAGTTTCCGCCACTGCAGTATGCTGTAGCCCGCAGCGTGCCAGCGGTTCAGGCTTCGGGCGTCCATCTGAGCTGCTCGCCTCTGTAACAGAAACTCCACGTTGTGAGCGTCGAAAACAACCGTGGGCCTGTGTCCGGAAGCGCCCAAGACCTGGAACCCGTACGGCGCCATCTCCAACCCCTCTACCTGGACCAGATCATAGCTTTCTTCGTCCAACATTCGTTGCAGGACATCGTGAGACCCATCATGTTCCAGGCGCAACGCCATATCCGGACTGGACGCCACGAGTGAATCGACAATGCGGCTGTGCAGAGGGCGCGCCGGCTGACGGAAACCTTCCACCCGAGAACAGATCTTCAAAAGCCCTTGCTTGGGCCATTCCTGGTCCTGGGGCGAGAGGCAAGTCAGGAGTTGAACCTCATGCTTTGAGGCGCAGTGGTGCAGAAGATGGTAGTTGCGAAGAGCTGCTCCCTGCCGCGGAGGATAGGGGGACTGAGGCGTAAGAAAGAGGATCTTCATCGCCGGACGTCAGACAGAGGAGTGATGCGCAGGCGCGGCCGGAACCGTCGTACTGTCGCAAACCATCCTATAGACGTCAAGGGTTTCCGAGGCTGCACGGCTCCAACTAAAGACGGAGGCGCGCTGCAAGCCTTTCTGGCTGAGCTCCTGGTGCAACGCCTCCTCGGTCAGGAGTCGGTGCATGGCGACGGCTATCTCTTCCCGGTTGGCGGGGTCGACGATCAGCCCCGCGTCACCCACAACTTCCGGCATGCTGCTCGTGTTACTTACAATCGTCGGAGTACCACAGGCCATCGCCTCCAGCGGCGACAGCCCGAACCCTTCATAGAATGCCGGGTGAACATGACAACGCGCCCCGACAAACAGCTGATGCAGATCTTCGTCAGGCACTCGGCCTACGAAAAATGTGCATTGACCAAGCTCCAGCTGTTCGACTTTCCGGTAGATCTCCTCATACAACCAGCCGGGCTTCCCGGCCAGTACAAGGCCTGTGTCCTCAACGTAATAATACTTTCGAAGGTGGTAAAAGGCCTCCAGCAGCCCTTCGATATTCTTGCGAGGTTCGATCGTGCTGACAAAAAAGAGATAATTATCCGGGATTCCATATTTGGCCTGCATGGCCGCGCGGCATCGCTCTTGCGACAGGGGCCGGTAAAGGGGCGCCGCAGCTTCGTATATGACGCTTATCTTCTTGGGTGAGGCGCCGAGTTCCCCAATGACGTCTCTTTTTGTACTCTCGCTGGGCACGATGATGTGCCGGGCATGAAGAACTGCCCTGTCGATTTGACTGTAATAGGCAGCGTGAGTTTCAGTCAGAAAATGGGGCCAGCGCAGGAAGGCGAGGTCGTGGACGGTGATGACCGCAGGGATGCTGCTGTTTAGAGGAGGGATAAAATCTGTGCTGTGAAGAAGGTCCAGAGAATGAAATGACAATTCGGCCGCCAGCATCGACTGTTCAACGCGTGAATGAACAGGCGTGAACAAGGTGCGCCGATGAAAGTTGGGCGCGTTTGACAGTGGTTCTCGCTGTTTGCGGTGTTGGAAAACCGTGTACGTCGAATCCCGGTCCTGCAGCGCAAGCTCTTCAATGAGATGCTTCGTATAACGGCTAATTCCTGCCGGCTGATGGTAGCTCAGCCTGGCATCAATCCCAACTCGCATGGTCTTAACGAATATTTGGTGAGAAAAATCTGCCCTGCGCCCCTCCTCGTTGCATCGTTACAGGCATTCTTGCAGACACCAATCAGAGGTCCTGTCAGGCTGGGAAAACCTGCATTCGGGCAGACATACGATCAGTATCTTAACAGTACTGGATTTATTGGTCAAATGGAAATGTAATTCTGTCCCTAACTTTTCGTCTTCAGCTCGACGATTGCCCCCAGTAGCTCTTGGGTATCCAGGTATGCCCACACTGCGCCAGGGTCCAGAGTCGACCCGCCGCTCTGGAGAATATCCACCTCCAACTCCCTTGCAACGCCCTCGGGATCGGGCACACGAAAGAGCAAGTGGTGCAGCCCCTCTCCTTTCTCCTCCAGGAACTCGGAGTAGATATTGTCACCCTCAAGAGGCTCGATAAATTCGATCTGTACGGGGCCTGTCTCAATAAAGGCCAGCCTCATTCGAAAGTTCCCGCGCCTCCCGCGGTACGTTGACTGCGCATCCAGATCACTGCCCTCTGGCGGCCAATCCACTACTTGCGCCGGCCCCATTGCGAAGCGCTCTGTCCACGCGTTGGCCGCGGCGCGGGCGTCTCTAACAACGATGCCCACCTGAACGATCGATCCCAATTCTATCTTTTCCATATGCAGTTTCTGCTAGCGGGTCCTTTTGCCCATTTTCTATCTGACAGCGGCCCAAAATTACAAGTGGGAGACAACGTTCATGAGCCGCCTGAATCGATTGAGCCTGAGGCACAACGAACTTCGCAATCCCAACTTACATTTTAATTGAAGCTCCCTGCCTTGTTTATGCAGCAACATTCTTTTGCTGAATCTGTGGGATAATACCAACTGCCAACTTGATCGCCAAACAACTATGCAGGAGGCTTTCAATGATTATCCAGGACGTCAGGACAACCGTCCTGTCCCTCCCCCACTTGCCCGGATTTCAGGACGCGACCATACGCCATATCACAAAGGGCCGCAGCCAGTGTTTTGTCCATGTTCACTCAGATCAGGGCCTGGTCGGGTTTGGGTTGGGCGGAGGAGTCACTGCGGCGCGTGAGGTGATCGAACGTACACTCAAGCCTATCCTTGTCGGTCAGAATGCCCTGCATATCGAGAAGTTGTGGGACGACATGTTCTGGGCGATTCGGGGCGTCGGTCGCAAAGGGCTGGCATTCAGCGCCCTTTCCGCCGTGGATATCGCCCTCTGGGATTTGAAGGCAAAGTACTACGAAACCCCTCTCTATCAGCTGTTGGGACCGTACACAGAGTCGGTACCGGTCTACGGTAGCGGCGGCTGGACCCACTTCAGTCAAGATGAACTGGTGGCGGAGCAGTGTAGTTACGTGGAGCGCGGCATAAAGGCAGTGAAAATGAAGGTCGGAAAGGATTTCGGCCATAGTGAGCAGGAAGACGTTGCCCGCCTGGCTGCGGTGCGAGAGGCAGTCGGCCCTGGTGTGCAGATCTACATCGATGCCAATAATGGTTACTACGCCAAACAGGCCATCCGCATGGCGCGTACCTTCGAGCAGTACAACGTTGGCTGGTTTGAAGAGCCAGTCCTGGCCGACGATATTGAAGGGCTGGCTGCCGTTGCCAGAGCCATCGACATTCCCGTAGCAACCGGCGAGCACGAATATACCAAGTATGGCTTCAAAGACCTCATTGCTCGCGGCGGCGCCGACATCGTACAGCCTGACGTGGGCCGCGTTGGCGGAATCACCGAATGGATGAAGGTCGCCCACCTGGCGCATGCCTTCAACCTTCCGGTTGCTCCCCATGCTTACCAGCTTGTTCATCTTCACATGGCCTGTGCAACGCCAAATCTGAAAGTCGTCGAATATCTGGGCACCGTGGAAGCAGCAGACCGTATCTTCTACGCATCCTTCGATGAGCCGCAAAACGGTCTTTGGTCCCCCGATCCGGAAAAACACGGACTAGGTCTGGACCTTGACCCGGTCGCGCTCAAACACTATGCTGTAGAGTAAGCATCGGCCGATTCTCGTTCAGAGCCCCAAGTCGGCACAGCCAATATCGCAAAAGAATGGCCTGCATACTGGGTTGACATTCTTAATCTTGTAATGAATGGCCAGACTGAAATCGTACATCTTTCACAGCAGTGCAATTTACGCCTTGGGCATGGTCGCCTCATCGCGGTCTTACCTCTTCGGCGTTGCGTCGCATCTGTGAAAGATCCTCAAATGCCACGGATTCCTTAGATTGGCAGGGCAATTGCATCAAGAACAATGATATAATGGCAATGTTCCGGCATGTGACTAGGCACTGATGAGAGCGTTTCATCATCATCAAGCCATGACTCCCGTTGGCAGGGATTCTGAAGGCGATGGAGGCCCTTCCAAGACTGGAGTCTGTCCGGTACCCAACAGAGACACCGAGGAAGCGTGCGCGAAGTCAAGCGCATGGGTCCAGGAAGAGGAAAACTGCCCGCTCTGACCCGACATAGCCCGACCTTTAGCGTCCAGACAGGACATGCCGACCCAACCGCCAGCCGACCGGCGTGTGTCCGGCGTATGTGAGATAGTCTAGGTGGGGCCGCCAGTACCGGGATTCGGCTCCGGAAACGAAAATAACTGATGCAAACCGTAACGGCAAAAAGGGCCGGGGAAAAATTTTTCACCCGACTTCACCCGACTTCACCCGACTTTAGCCGACTTGACCCGACATGACCCGACCATCTCGTCCCACCATGTCAGAGTTCGTACAACTCTCGTTCAACGCATGCAAACAGTTGAACGGGCCAGCCAGCGCCGGCGAGGCCTTGATCACAGCCCATCACACAAACTGCATGAACTGCACCCAGACAACACGCAAACGCTTGCAAACACTTGTAAACGCTCGTCCAACACACAGTTGAGAAAGGCCTTGCCACACCATCAAGTCAAACCATCCGCATGAATGCAAGGTTCGCATCTGCCCCTAAGGCATTTGAATCGGATCTGAATTCCGACTTTTCCTCTGACGCTGGACTGCTCCTGACTTCCACTCTCAGCCACCGAACCATCAGGAACTCGGTCCACGGGGTCCAGGATGAGGACGACAGTCGGACGGGTAACGGCCATGCGCAGCACAATCTGCCCGTCTCGCGCCGCTTGGCTCTCAACCTCCCACGCCGAAATCAAGGCGCCAAAATCGGTATTGCTGCCAAACGTAAACGAGCCGGTTGGAAAACTGACTATCTCTTGAAAGTTCTCTCCCAATAAGATGCGTATGCCCTGGCTCTTATTGGTTCTCTGTTGTTTTTGCATTCTGGCAAGTGGTATAATTTATGTTCCACAATGCCCCAATGGACAGGTTTGCAACAGGCCCGAATCCGTCCCCAGTCCGTGTGTTGAAGGGGCCGGATACACAAATGAGTTCAGTTCGCTTACCAGTCAAGCCCATTTGAGTTCGCCTATACCAGCCAGGTGTGCTGAAAGAAAGAAAAAAAATGGACAACGCCCAACTAGCCCAGATCGTAACATGGCTCGATGAAGAACATCGGCGCGACCGAGCTGAGATCTCCCGGCTGCAGCAGCAGTTGGAGAGCCAGAGCGGAGACATCGTCGAACAAGCGCGTAGAATCCAGGAGCTTGAAGGACGCCTGGCTTCTACCACCGCGCAATTGGGCAGATTCACCCAATTGGAGCAGCAGATTGAGAGCTTCAAGCAGGAACTGGGCCTGATGATTGACCGAAGCGATGAGGGTCAGGCCCAATCTACTCGCGAAATCGAGCGCGCAAGGCTTGCAGACAGGGAAGCACTGACCAGAGAGATTAGTGAGGTGCGGCGTGAACTGCCTCGCATCGGTCGCATCGAAGAGGCCGTCGAGTTGCGTAAGGGTGAGGAAGAACGCTTGGTCGATATGATTATGGAGAGCCGAAACCAGGTGAATCTGCTTGTCAAGGAAATCGAAGAGCGTACCCGCCAGATTCCGTTTCTCACCGACCAGCGCACGGGTGACGCAAAACGTATCGCCCAGTTGCAGCAGGAAACCGTCGAACTCTTCAAGCGAACTGAGGCCTTTACCGGGCGCTTTTCCATCCTGGAGGACGCCGACCGTCGCATGAGCGGAGAAATCGAGCGCTGGAGGCCGGTCTTTTCCGAGATCCGCGAAGAGCAGCAGCAGTTCATGGAGCGGCTGCGTGTTGAGGTCGTCGAGCGCTTACAGGTTCTGACCCGCTGGCAAGAGATTATAGACGATCAACAGTCAGTAGTTGACAAGAATGAAGAACGGCTGCAGTCCTTCTCCCAGACCGTCGAAACTGCCCGCCGAACTGCAAATACGATCCCTGAGTTCCAGGAAAACATTCGCCGCGACCAGACGCAAGTGCAAGAACTGCAACGGTTGGCCGAAGAACGCATGCGGCGCGAAATGGAGGATTTTCAGGAAGAGTACGAAAAGAGAAGCCGTCGCGACGGGCTCCGTCAGGAACACCTGTGGAGGGAGCAGGAGAAGAACAACAAGGAGTTGCTGGATCATCTCCCACCGATTCTGCACGACCTGCGCGTGCATGAAGAGATGCTGCGACTCCTCTGGAAGCTGCAGGAGCAATACGGCGGCCGGTATATCAGCGCGGCCCAGCTCTGGCTCGACGGTCTGCAGACGGCCCTTGAAGAAAGGGACGATACGATGAAAGACCTGGAAGAGGAATGGCAGAAGCAGCGCCGCACCGCCGAACTCTACGCCCGACAAAACAACAGCACGCCGCGCACGGCCGGAATCGTCTCTGGTGAGCCGTCACAGAACCGCACCTGATGCGGGTAGTCGCCACTGCAGGACATGTGGACCACGGCAAGTCGACCCTGGTCCAGGCGCTTACGGGAACTGACCCCGACCGTCTAGAGGAAGAACAACGTCGCGGGCTCACCATCGTGCTCGGCTTCGCCTGGATGGACTTGGCAATGCCCGACGGCACTCTTGAGCCTGTCAGCATTGTAGACGTCCCCGGCCATATCGATTTCATCAAGAATATGCTTGCCGGAGTCGGCAGCATCGACGCCGCAGTTCTCGTCATCGCCGCGGACGAGGGGGTCATGCCCCAGACCCGTGAACACCTCGCCATTCTGGACCTGCTCGCCCTTCCCGAGGGCTTGGTTGCCCTTACAAAGACAGACTTGATCGACGACTCTGAGTGGCTGGCGCTGATCGAACTCGACATTCAGGAGATTCTGGCCGGGACACGACTGGAAGGCGCCCCCATTGTTCCTGTGAGTGCGCAGGACGGCGAAGGCCTGGACCAACTGCGTTCGGCCTTGGCAAGCGTCTTAACAGCGCTGCCTCCCCGCCGCGATCGAGGCCGTCCGCGGTTGCCCATCGACCGTATTTTCAGCTTGCCCGGTTTTGGCACAATTGTAACCGGCACGCTGAGCGACGGACATCTTGCCGTAGGCGAGCCGGTGGACATTCTTCCCGACGGGCCTTCAGGACGCGTGCGCGCCCTGCAAACGCACAAGCAGGAAATCGAACGCGCTTTGCCGGGCAGCCGTGTCGCCGTCAACCTAAGCGGCATCGCTACCGATGAAATCCGCCGCGGACAGGTTGCGGTGACCCCGGGTACGCTGCGGGCAACGCGACTGCTCGATGTTTCCTTCCATCTGCTGCCCGACGCGCCCAAACCACTTCGACACAACACAGCGGTAGACCTGTTCAGTGGAGCGTCAGAGACGCCAGCCTATATACGTCTCCTTGCTGCCGACGAGCTGCTTCCCGGCGGCGAGGGCTGGCTGCAGTTGAGACTGGACCGCCCCATTTTAGTCGCCGCCGGGGACCGATTCATTCTCCGCCAACCATCTCCCAGCCTTACCCTCGGTGGCGGCGAAATCCTGGACCCCCACCCGCGCCGGCGCTACCGGCGAAACGACGCAACAGCCATCGACAGGCTGGAAACGCTGGCCCAAGGAAGCCCCGATGAGGTCGTGCTGCAGAGTCTGGAGCGGGAACCGCTGCTCTCGGAACAAGAGCTGATCGCCGCTTCCGGACTCGACAAAGGGATTGCGGCCGAGGCTATCCGGCAACTTATCGAAAACGGTCCCATGCGAGGGCTGGACGACCGGCGACTTCTCATCAGTGAGTCTGCCTACCAGCAAACTGTCGCCGATATGCAGCTACTCCTTGGCGAGTTCCATCTCCGCTTCCCTTTACGGCAGGGAATGCCCCGCAGCGAAGTGCGCAGCCGGCTGCGGGTGGTCGGAGCAGGCGGCGTGCGCAAGGAGCTGCCCCATCGTGCTTTCAACGACTTGACCCTACAGGCAAATGAAGACGGTATGGTAGCTGATGAGGAAAACACAGTTCGGTTGCTTTCCCACAACGTCCGCTACTCGCCCGCACAACAACGGGCGGTTGACCGGGCGCTTCAGTCCTATGCCGGCGCGCCGTTCAGCCCGCCCAATGAAATCGACACTCTCAGTCTATTGAACGGTGATGAGAACCTGTTGGAATCACTGGTAGAGCGGGAGATCATCGTCCGGCTTCCCGGCGCTGTATATTTCCGCCAGGAGGATTTCGAAGTCGCCACACAGAAAACGATTGCCCTGGCCCAAGCCAAAGGAGCAATTACGCTGGCCGACGTGCGCGATCTGCTTGACACCAGCCGCAAATACGCCCAAGCGCTCCTGGAAGAACTCGACGCACGTCGCGTCACCCGCCGCGTGGGCGATGAAAGGACGCTAACAGGAGTCGAATTATGAGCGGCATCCAATATCGCCGCCTGGGCCGGTCAGGGCTCAAAGTTTCACAACTCTGTTTGGGTTCGATGCAGTTCGGCTGGACTGCCGACGAAAAGACGAGTTTCGCGGTGATGGACGCCTTTTCCGAGGCCGGCGGTAATTTCATCGATACCGCCGACGTCTACAGCCGCTGGGTGCAAGGAAACAACGGTGGCGTTAGCGAGGAAGTGATCGGACGCTGGTTGAAGGCCCGCGGCAAACGCAGACAGATGATCATCGCCACCAAGGTGCGCGGGCAGATGGGGCCTGGCCCAAACGACGAGGGCCTCAGTCGCAAGCACATCCTGGAAGCCTGCGAAGCCTCTCTTCGCCGCCTGCAAACAGATACGATCGATCTCTATCAGGCCCATTTTTTCGACGCCGATGTACCCATCCATGAGACGTTGGAGGCATTTGATCGCTTTGTGCAGCAGGGCAAAGTTCGCTACATCGGCTGTAGCAACTATCCCGCCTGGCGCCTTATGGAGGCGCTCTGGACCAGCGACAAGTACGGTCTGGCCCGCTACGATTCCATCCAGCCCCACTACAGCCTTGTGCACAGGGCCGAGTTCGAGCTTGAACTGGGAGAGGTCTGCCGGGCATACGGAATCGGCATAATCCCTTACAGCCCCCTGGCCGGCGGCTTCCTCACCGGCAAATACAGCCGCAAACACGACACAAACAGCGTCCGCGCAGAGAGTGTACGCCAACGCTACTTCAACGATGCCGGCTGGAAGGTTCTTGAAGCGGTACAGGGCGTTGCTGCTGAACTTAGGGCCACTCCGACTTCCGTCTCGCTCGCCTGGCTACTGGCCCAACCGGGCATGACCGCCCCTATCATCGGCGCAAACACGGTTGAGCAACTGCAGGGCAGCCTGGCTTCACTGCAGTTGGAGCTCACCAGCGAACATCTGGAAAGATTGGAAAACGCGTCTGCCTGGTGAAATCCGCCAGAGGAGGCGGCCAATACAGGCACTTCTCGCAGCAGGGCGCTGCGCGTGCCCTCCAAGAATCTCTAGAACAGTCGCAACTGCCGGTCTTCATCTCTCTTGCTGGACCGGCGCGGTTGGGCCTGCCGCACCTCCTGCAAGGCCGCTTCAATGTCGGTGACAAAGCCAGAGAGCGGGTTTTCCATCGCCTGCCCAAACAAGAAACGCCGCCCGGCATGCGTCAGGATCAACCGCCGCTGGGCACGTGTCATGCCTACATAAAACAGCCGCCGCTCCTCGTCCAAGTCCACGTCACGGTTGGCGGGCGTATAAGGCAGAAGTCCCTCTTCACAACCTGCAATGAACACGACAGGGAACTCCAGTCCTTTGGCTGCGTGGAGACTCATTAGCGTCACCCGGTCCGCCCGCCTGTCGTACTGGTCTGCTTCGCTCTGCAATGCCAAAGTCGTAAGGAACTCTTGTAGCCTGCTTCTGAAGGGCGCCGCCCTGCGCTGAAAGCGCTCGATTCGTTCTTTTTCGGCGTCGCCGTATTCGGTGCCGCGCAGCGCTTCCCATCCGGAAGCCGCAGTCTGAATCTGCGATGACAGGGGCGCCGAGGGATCGCCCTCCAGAATCTTCACAAGCTCGATCGTCTCTGTCAGCCTCTCTCGCTGAGGCTGCCGCAGGGTGCCGGTTCTGGACGCAACTGCCAAAAGCTCGAGCCAAGACGGTGACGCAGGTCTCTCCTCAGTCTCAGAGTTCTTCGACGCCAACAGTTCTGCCACTGCTTCACCGCTTAGCGCCCGCTTCCCTTCCGTCAGGATCTGTCCCCAATGGACGTAACATTCCGGCGTCTGCGTGAGCCACAGAAGCGCCCGAATCTCCCGTACGGGGCTCTGCTCTGTCAGAGCCGGGCCCCCTAGAGTCGAGTAGGGAATGCCTGAGCGCTCAAAGGCCTCTTCTATCAGTCTGCCCTGCGTGTTGAGACGGTAGAGGACGGCGAAATCGCCAAATGTAAAGTCCTCAGGCAGGCCGCCTTCGTCTACGCGCCCGGAGTCCAAAGAAAAGTAGCTGACCCCGCCCACCATCTGTTCCACTTGGTGGACGAGGTACTCTGCTTCAGCTCTGTCTGTGGGGGCGCGATATACGTCTAACTTTACCTGCTCGGCAAAGTCGGCAATCAGGTTGGTTGCCTGATGGTCGGGATTGCGCGAAATCACCTGCATGGCAGCGTCCAGAATGGTCTGGGCCGAACGGTAGTTTCTCTCCAGATGAAGTCGCTTGCCCCCAGGGTAGTCGTCCTCAAAGGAGAGAAAGTAGCGGTGATCCGCCCCTCGAAAGGCGTAGATTGCCTGATCCGGGTCACCTATGACGCACAGGTTGGCGCCCCCCGCGACCAGCAAAGACAACAGGCGGTGTTGTGCCGCGTTCACATCCTGAAACTCATCCACCGAGATCCAGCGAAAGCGAGCTTGGACCGTATTCAGGACGGAAGCATCCGTCTCCAGCAGCTGTACGGCGCGTAGAATCAGGTCGTCGAAATCGAGCGCGTTGGCCTCCTTTAGGGCGGCCTGATAGCTCGCCCATATGTCGCTCTCGCTCCCCTGGACTTCACCGTATGCGTTCACCGCAGTTGCACCGCTCTTGCGCGCAGAAATCGCCTCCAAGGCATCCCGAGACTCCCTTGCTCCCAACAGCGGGCAGGCCCGTCTCAGAACTGTCTGCCGCTCCGCATCTGCGAGAATCGTAAAGTTCTGGGAAACTCCGATCGCCGCCCCGAATTCCCTGAGCAAGCTGGCGCCCAACTGATGAAACGTCCCAACTGTGATGTGTGCCGAGCTTTCTGTGCCCAGGAGTTCGTCCAGCCGCTCCCGCATCTCTTCTGCAGCCCTGTTCGTAAACGTAACTGCCAGAATTGAAGACGGCGCCACGCCCACCTTCTCGATCAGACGCGCAATACGCACGGTCAATGTGCGAGTCTTGCCGGTACCTGGTCCGGCCACGATCGCCAATGGCGTATTTGTATGGGCTGCGGCTGCCTGCTGTTCGGCATTCAACTGACCGAACCAGTCGGCCTCGCCTTGGCCGTTTGCCCCCTGGCTTAAAGGAGGGCGCGGGAGTTCAACTTCACTGGGTGCTACCTCAAGCGGCAAACTGTACTGGACTTCCCCATCTGCCAGAGCGTTCTCTGCGGGTGCCTCGGCTTCTTTCGGCAGCAGACTCGGCTCATTCTCGGTGGCAGGCTTCAGTACCTCCGACGTCGCGCCGCGTTCCTCCTTCGCAGACGCCGGCTGGCCCGCAAACATCCCGAGTTGGAACGAAGAAAGCTGGTCGGCTTCCCCATCGAACATGCGGATAACACCGTATTCGCCGTCGTAACCGCTCTGCGCAACCACCTTGCCTTCACGCATTCGGCGGATCCCCTCGGCCAAAACGGGGCCGCCAGCTGTAGAGATATCTTCGAGAGGTATAGCCCGCAGGATCTCAAGCTCCGGTCCCAATCTCCCCAAAAGTCGCAGATATTCAGTCTGTACACGTTTGGAGTTGGGGCCAACGCCGAGAACTTCACTCAGCGCCTCGGGCAATGGAATGAGGCTCGTGAAAGGCGCCGCAGAGTTCGGACGTGCGCCGGGGTCTCGGTCGGCCAGTTCTTCTACCCTGTGATAGACGCCGACAGTCACCGGCTTGCCGCAGTTGGAACAAAGTCCCTCATTTGCGATCGTTGTGACCGGCTCCCAGCAGACCCCGCACTTGCGATGGCCGTCCAGGTGATATTTGCCCTCCTCCGGGAAGAACTCGATGGTGCCTAGAAACGCAGCGGGGTCCCCGCTCTGCAGGGCACTGAACATTGAGTCGTAGCTCAGATCTGTGTCAAACAGGGTGGATTCTCGAGCTAGCTTTGGCGGCGAGTGAGCGTCGGAATTGGAGACGAGAGTGTACCTGTCCAGCCAGGAAACACGCCAGTTCATTGGTGGGTCCGATGAGAGACCCGTCTCGACAGCAAAGATGTGGGGAGTAAGGTCGGTGAAGCACTCTTCAACCGAATCGAAACCGGACTTTGAACCGAGAATCGAAAACCAGGGAGTCCATATGTGGGCAGGAATCAGATGGCAGCGGTCGTCCACCTCCAGGACGATTTCCAACAGGTCGCGACTGTCCAGTCCCAGAATAGGGCGACCGTCCGCGCGAATGTTGCCGATCTTTTCCAGTTCGCCCTGCAGTATTGTGGTCGCCTCGAAGGACGGCGCAAAGACGATGTTGTGTACCTTGCGCGTGCGGTCATATTTCTTGTAGATGTTGCTGATTTCGCCGCCGATCAAAAAACGTACCGTCCCCCTGCAGGCCGGAGGCACTTCATCGGCGACTGTAGCTTGGTACTCCGGCTTGAGCTGAAATAACCCTTCCTCGGCCGGATCCAGTTTCATCTGTAACTCTGCCAGCCAGCCCGGGTGGGCGATGTCGCCCGTGGCCACCACCTGTACCCCTTTGAGCTGTGCCCATTTCCACAGATGCTCTAGGGTCAGATTCTTGCTGGTTGCTCGCGAATAGTGGGAGTGCAGATGAATATCGGCGACAAGTTTCATGCTGTCTGCCAGCTATCCCAATAGGTCCTGTCACGCATCGGCTTCCGTCTGGCCGGGCGAAAGTCGTCTCCCTTGAAGTAGGCGACCGGCAGTAGCGCGGCCTGTGAGATACCGTCGGGGATGCCCAACTTCTCAGCGATTTCCCCCTCGCTCTGCAGGTGCAAAGTGGTCCAGGCAGAGCCTAGTCCTCTGGCGCGCAGCGCCAACATCAACGACCATGCCGCCGGCAGAATCGAGCCATATACACCAGCCTGCGAAGCCGGCGCAGCATCTTCCGGGCGGCCTTCGATGCAGGGAATCACCAGGACGGGAACATCCTGCATGTTGTCGGCCAGATACTGAGCGGAGCTGATCACGCGCAGCAGCTGTTTCTCCTCTGTTGTCAGATTCGGCCCTTCACCCACGTTGCGGGTGGCATTGTATCCGTACCATGCCTTCCGGTACCGCTCGGCGATAAAGCGTTTCTTCTCCGCATCGGTTACCACCACGAAGTGCCAGCCCTGACGATTGCTGCCGCTGGGGGCCTGGGCCGCGATCTCCAGACACTCTTCAATGACCTCGCGTTCAACCGGTCGGTTCAGGTCCAGCCGCTTACGTACCGAGCGGGTGGTCGTAAGCAGGTGGTCAACGACGGCAAGGTTTTCTGACGTTGAGAGTTTCATTTTTTCTCCTCGAGGCGCCGAGCAAGAGCAGCGCAATATGTCTCGTGTTCTTCCGTTTCAAGCCCTCGCTGCAAGGTCTCCAATACACGGGAAAGATCGCCAGCCAACAGCGCATTCGGCAGCAACCACAGACCCGGGAATGTCTCGCTCTTGAGGACGCCGTCTTCGTCGGGCTGCTGCTCTTCATAGACGCCGGTACGCAGGACATGCCAGATAACGCGTTGCTCATAGGCCAGATACACGACGTACTCCGGCACGCCGTTTCGGGCATAGGCCCGTCGTTTCTGGTTCAGATCATAGCTTGCGCTACTCGCGGAGACTTCGAGGATCAATTCCGGTGCACCCTCCAAGTAGCCGTCTTCGCCAATTCTGGAGTTGCCCCCGAGTTCCGGCGGCAGTCGCAACAGAACGTCCGGTTGAGGTTCATTCTCGAAGTCAAGGCGCAGCGTTGCATTGTCACCGCCTGTCACTCCCGGTGTAGCAACTTTGTACATGCTGAGCCAGCCAATTGCGTCAAAGAGTGGTTTGCCATGTTCGCGAAAGCGTGCCGGGGATGGCGTATAGACGACTCCTTCAATGAGTTCCGCCTTCTTTATCTCAGGATGGACCGCATAGATGCGTTCGAACTCGGCACGCGTAAGCCGGTCGCCGTTGTTCAATGGCGGAACAGGCGTCTCATTTTCTATCGCAAGAGATTTCTTCGAGCGCTCGACTGTCGATACAGCCATTGCAGTCCTCCTTGCCCTTCTTAGCAGTGCGTAGCGTCAACGGAATTATACCCGATCAAAGTGGCCGGTTTCAATCCGCCCACTGCCTGTCCATGATCGAGTACCCGCCATCCACAACCAGGGTCGTACCCGTGACGAACTCGGCCGCGTCAGAAGCCAGGAAAACGGCTGCCCCGGCCAGGTCATCGGCCGTCCCCAGCCGCCGCGCCGGCGTCTTGTGCCGGATCTCCTCACCCAGAGGGCCGTCAAGCAGTTCCCGGTTCATGTCGGTTTTGTGCCAGCCGGGCAACAGTGCATTCACCTGGATATTGTGTACAGCCAACTCGACCGCCAGCCCGCGCGTCAAACCTATGATGCCGGTCTTGGCCGCCGCATAGTTGGTGACGTTGGGCGGCCCTAGCAGCGAGTACATTGACCCAATGTTGATGATTTTGCCCCCGTTTCCGGCGTTAACCATCGCCTTGGCCGCCGCCTTAGCGCAGTAGAAGCCGCCGTTAAGATGCGTGTCGATGACCGAATGCCAGTCCTCTGTATCCATGTCCAGTATGTTTGTGCGGCGGGCGATACCGGCATTGTTGACCAGGATGTCGAGTCGCCCATGTTTCTCGACAATAGCCGCCACCGCCTGATTGACCGCCTCTTCGTCCCGCACATCCAGGGAGATTACTTCGTGGCCTTCGCCCAATTCCTTTGCAACTGCCGCGTTCTTCTGCGGGTTGCGCCCGCTGGCAACCACTGTTGCGCCCATTGCTTTGTATCCCAATGCAATTGAACGCCCTATACCTCCGTTCGCTCCGGTAACCAGTGAAACTTTGCCGAGTAAAGCAAATGAGTCTTGCATTCGAATCCTCCATGGCTTTAGTTGAAATGCGAACCGCTGCTCTGCGTTTCGACAATGAAACGCTTTGGGGCCCTGCTGACCGCGGCACTTCGTCTTGACAGCTTGTAAACAGCCTGACTATCAATTGTCGGGGAACAGTATGCGATGTGCAAGATGGGGACCGGCTCTGGAATCTGGCCCGGGGATGCGCTCCTCAGATTTCCCAGCTATGAAGGGAATTCTTCGGCGGGGATCTGAGAATGCCTTTGTGGACGCTTCTCGCCTTCCCTCTGTTTTCGAACAATGACAGATGGCCAATCGACGCGACGACAGTCCTGCTGGGACCAGTCTGGCCGTTCTTTTGGCGGGGCAATGTGCCGTCCTGATGGATTATTCCTACCGTCATGAAACCTTGCCCAACCACTCCTCAAAAATAGGGCGGGCCGGGACATGGTTTTCTTAGTCTGAATTCCAATGCGACGGAATTGACATCTGTTTTTCCTTGTGGTAATCTCTCCCTCAATGTCCTGAAGAAACGCTAGCCGCCCTGCCAATAGGACGATTCGACAGAGTGACTACCGAACGAAGCGAAGCACCCGTTACAATCGCCGATCTGATTCGTAGCGAAGACGACTCTCTTCTGCCGATCAACCTGTTGGATGGCCCGTCGGCCGCTGAGATCCTGTTGTCTAGCAACCTGCGCCATGAGTGGCGCGGGTTTTCTTTTGGCAACTTTTGGTTTGGTTATTATTTTGGCGTGAACCAACCGTCTCCGCTGGTTGAGGAGCGTTGGGCTGTGTAAGGGCAGTCAACGTAAAGACACTCAAAGCGTGGAGACGAACTCCACGCTTTTTTTGTTGGCCCGAACGCAATTATGCCCGCAGCACGTGCGCATACTTGCCACGCGCAACGAGGATTCACAAAGAACTGAGTCGCAAGGGACCGTATCTTCAAGAGTGTGGAGGACGCAGCGATAAAAATGGAGAAAACTGTGATCTGTCGAGGTGTGCGGGGCGCAACAACCATTGAAGAGGACACGCCCGAATCAATTCTACGGGCAACCAGAGAACTGTTGGCATTAATGATTCGTCTTAACAATATCCAATCTGAAGACGTGGCCAGTGCAATCTTTACGACAACTATCGATGTGGTCAGTCAATTCCCCGCGCTGGCCGCCCGGCAGTTGGGTTGGATGGATGTGCCGATGCTGTGTGGCCATGAAATGCGTGTTGCGGACACTGTGCCACTTTGTATTCGCATCCTGATCAACTGGAATACCGATACACCGCAGAAGGAAATCCAGCATGTCTATTTGAAAGAGGCTGAGGCTCTGCGCCCCGACAAGAGACTGGCATCCGAAATCGACTTGGACGAGCTGAATCAATGGATTGATGAGCAGTTGAAGAACTGGTCTTGACGGCGCCGAATTGGACACTTGGGACTGGGATATCGATCAGTTTCGACGTCAGACAACCATGGAGTAATCCGATGACTGTAGTAGCTTTTCAGGGAGAGCACGGCGCATACTCCGAAGAGGCTATCCGGCAACAGTTCGGCGCAGAGGTCGATACCCTGCCCATCAGAACATTTGAGGATATATTTGCTTCGTTGGATGATGACCGCTCTACTGTGGGCGTTGTGCCTGTGGAAAACTCGCTCGCCGGTAGCATTAATAAAGCCTATGACCTCTTACTGGATCATGATTTTCGGGTCCAAGGAGAAATCCTGTTGCGTGTGCGGCACAACCTGCTGACTCTGCCGGGCAATGGCGACAACATTGAACAGGTGCGCAGCCATCCCCAGGCCCTGGCACAGTGCGAAAGCTTTCTCAACCGCCACGGCTACACAGCCATACCCTGGTATGACACGGCCGGCAGCGCAAAGGAACTTGCAGAGCATCCGGAGCCGAAGGTGGGGGTGATAGCAAGTGCGCTGGCAGCCGAAATCTATGACTTGGAGATTGTCCAACAGGGCATCGAAGACCTGCACTTCAATTTCACGCGCTTCTTTGTCATCGGCAAAGGCGATGCCCAACAGTCGCCGAACTCCAAGACATCCCTCGTCTTTGCCACACCGCACAGCCCGGGCGCACTCTACGCCTGTCTCGGCGAGTTCGCCGAACGCAACATTAACCTCGTCAAACTGGAGAGCCGCCCGCGCCGCAACCGGCCCTGGCAATACGTTTTCTATCTGGACTTCGAGGGTCATTGGCAGGAACCTGACTGCAGTGCTGCTGTCCTGGGACTGCTCAACAGGGCAGCGTTTGTCAAAATGCTGGGCAGTTACCCCGCAGCCGTGCAACCTACCCCTGAAGAGTTTGCACAAGAAGCTATGTTGCAGATATAGAATGCCGAGGATATCAATCTCTGGTAGAGGATAGCCAATGCGCCTTTGACAATGAATGTCTAATCCTTTGAATAAGAGTTCACGATAGAGGAGAGATAAATGGTTGTCGTAATGAAGCCTCAGGCATCTGTAATCGAGATAGAAAACGTAGTCAAGCGCGCTGCCTCAATGGGCGCTCAAACTCAACCAATCAGT
The DNA here is from genome assembly GCA_026708085.1 of Caldilineaceae bacterium. GTDB lineage: Bacteria > Chloroflexota > Anaerolineae > Caldilineales > Caldilineaceae > Bin5. Next base: position 52,020 of record JAPOVP010000096.1, on the reverse strand, counting down.
GGCGAAAGTCATACCGTTATCGCCCTTCTCGGCGACTTGACCCAAGTGCAAAGGGCGACCTTTGATGCAATGTCGGGTGTGCAAAAGACAGTGCGGATCCAGGACCCGTACAAGCTTGCAAGCAGAGAAACGCGTCCCGAAGGTACTTTCATTGACGTGAACGGCGTCCACTTCGGGGGCGACCGCGTTGTTGTAATGGCCGGGCCGTGCAGTGTCGAGAGCAGGGAGCAGATTATCCAGACCGCCATCGCTGTCAGAGAGGCCGGCGCCAGCGTACTGAGAGGCGGTGCTTTCAAGCCTCGTACCAGCCCGTACAGCTTCCAGGGGCTTGGCGAAGAGGGGCTGAAGTACTTGGCCGAGGCCAGAGAGGTCACAGGCCTGCCGGTCATCTCCGAAGTGATGACTGTCGAGACGATCGAACTGGTGGCCGAGTACGTGGATATCCTCCAAATAGGTGCCCGCAATATGCAGAATTACGCACTGCTCCAAGCAGTCGGCAAGACTCGAAAACCGGTCATGCTCAAGCGCGGCCTTAGCGGCGAAATCCAGGAACTACTGATGTGCGCCGAGTATATTCTGAGCAACGGGAACATGCAGGTGATGCTGTGCGAACGCGGCATCCGTACCTACGAAACAGCAACCCGCAATACATTTGATCTCAACGCCATTCCTGTCCTGAAGCGGGCCTCACATCTTCCCGTAGTCGCCGACCCGGCCCATGGCACGGGCGACTGGGAACTCGTGCCGCCGATGTCTCTGGCGGCGGTCGCGGCCGGAGCAGATGCCCTCATTTTGGAGGTCCACCCCGACCCGGAGTCAGCCTTAAGTGACGGAGATCAGAGTCTCAAGCCGGAACGGTTTGCCGAGCTGATGTGCTCGCTGCGCAAAGTCGCAGAGGCCGTAGGCCGCTCGATCGCCGCGCCACCGGCAACAGTTGAACAGGCTCAATCCTCGGATAGTGAAGTGACAAATAAAGTTCAAGTGGAGACGGGTGCCGTGTTGGCCTGAGCAGCCCCGAACAGTCTTTCGAGAGGCATAGGCCCGATCTATCGCAGGGCGCAATCTACATCGATATCTGAGCCGCGCAACTTAACCAAGAAAGGATCTGTCAATGATTGTTGTAATGAGGCAAGGAGCCTCGCAGGATCAAGTAGAGGAAGTCGTCAAGCGCGTTGAAGAGCTCGGATACAAAGTTCATCTGAGCCGCGGAGAAGCCCGTACCATTGTGGGCATCATCGGCGCCGACGACTATCTCATCCAACAGGACACATTCGAAGTCCTTGAAGGAGTGGAAAAAACAGTCCGCATAATGCAGCCCTACAAGTACGCCAGCCGCGACTTCGTCCAATCGTCGACCACAATCCCCGTCAATGGCACAGACATCGGCGGTGAGAAAGTCGTAGTTATGGCCGGTCCTTGCAGTGTGGAAAGCCGCGAGCAGATTTTGGAGACGGCGCACGCTGTCAAAGAAGCCGGCGGCTCAGTTCTCCGCGGCGGTGCGTTCAAACCGCGCAGTAGCCCATACAGCTTCCAGGGCCTGGGTGAAGAAGGCCTCAAGTACCTGGCTGAGGCCAGAGAGCAGACAGGCCTCCCAATCATAACTGAAGTGATGAGTTCCGAGGATATCGAACTGGTTGGCGACTACACTGACATCTTTCAGATTGGCGCCCGCAACAATCAGAACTATCCCCTCCTGAAGGCCGTGGGCAAAACGACCAAACCAGTCTTCCTGAAGCGGGGCATCAGCGGCACGATTCAAGAGCTGCTGATGGGGGCCGAGTACATTCTGAGCAACGGAAACATGCAGGTGATGGTCTGTGAGCGCGGCATCCGGACTTACGAGACAGCCACCCGCAACACCTTTGACATCAATGCCATCCCCGTCTTGAAGCAGTTGACTCACCTACCCGTCGTGGCCGACCCGGCACACGGAACGGGCCAGTGGGAATACGTAGCCCCCATTGCGAAGGCCGCGGTTGCCGCAGGGGCAGATGCACTGATGATCGAAGTACATCCGGACCCGTCAAAGGCTTGGAGCGACGGCGCCCAAAGTCTGACTTTTGAGCACTTCGGCTCATTGATGCAGGAGCTGAAATCTATAGCCAGTGCCGTTGGACGTCAACTCTGATTCCTGGAACTTGGTCACGAGGCAGCATTCATTTGACCGTCTTGACTGGCTAAACAGGGGCAGCAACCAGGCAACGGCAATCTATACATGAAATCTCTTTCCGAGTGCAGTGTTACAGTCATCGGGCTTGGCCTGATGGGTGCAAGCCTCTGCATAGACCTGAAACAACGCAACCTGTGCCGCGAAGTGAGGGGCGTTACCCGCAACTTCGGCACGATCCTGCGCGCCTTTCATGAAAATTCAGTCGACTTGGCGACTACCGATCTCAGTTCTGGAGTCGCCGGAGCCGACATTGTCATCTTGTCCACACCTGTACGCGCGGTCGTCCAGATGCTGGAGACGCTAGGCCCCATACTGTGGCCGGGCACGGTAGTAATGGATATGGGAAGCACCAAAGCCGAGATCTGTGCGGCCATGGAACGGCTGCCTCCACGAGTTCAGCCGATTGGCGGCCATCCCATGACCGGCAAAGAGACCGCGGGCTACGCTTCCGCAGAAAGCGGTCTCTACGAGGGGGCTCCATGGGTGCTGACGCCCCTGCCGCGCACCTCGAACGAAACAGTCGAGCTGGCATCCGAATTGGCGGAGGCAATCGGGGCCTTCCCAACCACTATGCAGCCAGCCCGCCACGACCAGCTTGTTGCTGCCATCAGCCATCTGCCCTTTCTAATGGCGAGTGCCTTGGTGCATGCCGTCAGCGATTGCGGGGACGAAGACCCCGCCGTCTGGGATCTGGCAGCAGGCGGGTTTCGCGACACCAGCCGGGTGGCAGCTAGCGATACACAGATGTTCCTGGACATTCTGGTGACCAATCGAGAGGCTGTTCTGGCACAGATGGACACAGTAAGCGCGCATTTTCAGGAACTGCGAAGACTGCTCGCAGAGAACGATGAAGACTCTCTATGGCGTATGCTCTCCTGTTCTCAGGCTACGCGTGCTGCATGGCAGCAAAAGAAAGGTGCGTTCACCACTTCGGCGCAGGGCTGAATGAGGCCTCACCAGTCGTCGCGGTTAGGCTACACAATTCAAGGCACGCGACAGAGCGCGCCAGAGAGACCCATATTGAACAAACTCAAGAAAGTCCGTACCAATTCAACCGAAACCTCCTATGGCAGACATACTCAAAATCAGCAGTGAAGGTCCTCTCGTCGGTCGGTGCGGGGTCCCTGGGGATAAGTCCATCAGCCATCGGGCAGTGATCTTCGGTTCTATTGCCGAAGGATCCAGTCACATTCGTAACTTTCTCGACGGCCACGACTGTCGGGCCACGATGAACATCATGCGGGCGATGGGCGTGCGCATCGACGAGATCAGCAGCACGCGCCTCGAGGTTCACGGCGTCGGCCTCGACGGCTTGAAGGAGCCGAACGATGTGCTCGACTGCGACAACAGCGGTACGACGATGCGGCTTCTATCAGGTCTGCTGGCTGGACAGGAGTTTGTAAGCATACTCAGCGGGACGGCCCAGATTCGCGGGCGTCCTATGGCGCGGATTGTCGACCCTTTGCGCACGATGGGGGCCCAGATTTTCGGACGCCAAAATGGCCGGTACGCGCCCCTCACGATCATTCCCTCCCGCCTCTCCGCTATCGAATACGAGATGCCGGTCGCCAGCGCCCAGGTTAAGAGCTGTCTCCTATTGGCAGGCCTCTACGCCCACGGACTGACGGTCGTTCACCAGCCCGGACCTGCACGCGACCATACCGAACGCATGTTGAAATCGATGGGCGCCCCAGTTACAGCACTGGGCAACACGACCCATAGCGAGCGCCCCCACTCCCCGCTCAATCCTCTCAACATTCTGGTTCCCGGCGATATCTCCTCGGCTGCCTTCCTGTTGGTTGGGGCGTCTGCGTTGCCGGACAGTAATCTGACGATCGTAGATGTGGGTGTCAATGCGACCCGGACCGGGATTGTTGATGCTCTCTCAGAGATGGGGGCCAGGATTCGGCGCAGAGAACGGCCGCTTCAGGGCGGTGAGCCCGTTTCAGACCTGATCGTCAGCGGCGGCGGATTGCGGGGCTTGGAGTTCGGCGGATCGCAAATCGTCACAATGATCGACGAGTTGCCCGTACTGGCCGTAGCGGCGACACAGGCCGAAGGGCGCACTGTTGTGCGCGACGCCCAGGAATTGCGCGTAAAAGAGACCGATCGAATCGCCACGACCGTCTCAGAACTCAAGAAGATGGGTGCACGGATTCAGGAGACTGCCGACGGTTTCATCGTGGACGGGCCGACGCCGCTTAAGGGCACCACCGTAGACAGCCACGGCGATCACAGGCTGGCGATGGCACTGGCCGTGGCCGCCGTGATTGCCGGCGGGGAGACCACCATTCATAAAGCGCACGTTACCGCCGACAGTTTTCCCGGTTTCGAATCTACCTTGCGCGCGCTCAACGTAAACGTGCAAGAGCTGGATTGGGCAAGTGACGATGAGTGAACTCCTGCAGAATGAATCGGTCTCCCTCCCTTCAAATGAGGCTGATTCAGAAATATTTCCTACCGACATCAATGCCGCGACAACGCTTGTTGGGCTCTTCGGCTGGCCGGTCACTCATTCTATCAGCCCGCAAATGCACAACGCCGCGTTCGTGGCACGCCAGATGAACTGGCGTTACCTGGCCTTCGCAGTGCCGCCAGACAGGGTACCCGCGGCTGTCGCCGCCTTGCCCGCACTGGGACTGAGAGGGGTCAACGTGACCGTACCCCACAAGCAGGCGGTCATGCCCCACTTGCAGCACTGGACGCCCGCGGCCGAAGCCATTGGCGCTGTCAATACAATTGTCGTTGAAAAAGATGGTCAACTCACTGGGGACAATACAGACGGCGCAGGTTTTATTGCCGATCTTCAAGCTCACAGCGTTGAGCCTGAAGGCAAGCGGGCGCTGGTGATAGGGGCGGGCGGCTCCTCGAGGGCAGTCGTATACGGACTGGCAGACGCCGGGGTGGAAAGTGTCAAGATTCTCAACCGCACCGTGACCAAGGCTGTCGATCTGGCGGCGACTATGCAATCGTACTTCCCTGAGATAAGTATTAACGGCGCCTCCTTCCCTGATGATGTGACAGCCAGTTCCCAGGGCGCGGACCTGATCGTCAACTGCACATCGCTGGGTATGGAGCCGCGCATCGAAGGGCTCCCTTGGGAGGAAAATGTTGAATTCCGCGAAGATCAGATCGTCTACGACCTGGTCTACAATCCGGCCATGACCAGACTGCTACAGCTGGCCTCTACCGATGGGGCCACAGCCATAGGAGGCCTGGGAATGCTCGTTTACCAGGGTGCTATCGCCTGGGAAAAGTGGACCGGCGAAACCGCGCCTGTGGCTGTCATGCAGCAGGCTACAAATATCATTTTCGAGCGCAGATGACGGTCCAATGGGTACCCGTCACAAGACCGAATGCGAGGAACTGATGACTCTTTCGACAACATCGACACCTGTTAACTTCAGCGCTGTTCCGGATGAGACGGGGCGTTTCGGCCCGTACGGCGGCAAGTACGTGCCGGAGACGCTCATGCCGGCTCTGGACGAACTGGAAGAAGCATACCTGAACGCCCGCATTGACCAGGAGTTCATGGCTGAGCTGGCCCATCTGCAGCACACGTACGTTGGACGTCCGACCCCACTGACCTATGCCCGCCGCCTGAGTGAAGAGTTAGGCGGAGCCCAGATCTACCTGAAGCGGGAAGACCTCGCCCACTCCGGCGCCCACAAGATCAACAATGCTTTGGGTCAGGCCCTGCTGATGAAGCGCAAGATGGGCAAAACGCGCATCGTGGCCGAAACTGGCGCCGGCCAGCACGGCGTCGCCACCGCCACAGCGGCTGCGCTGTTGGGAATCGAATGCATTGTCTATATGGGCACGGTGGACATGGAACGTCAGAAGCCCAATGTCTTTCGCATGCAGCTCCTCGGTACCGAGGTGCGAGCGGTCGACAGCGGCTCGCAGACGCTTAAGGACGCCATCAATGAAGCCATCCGAGACTGGGTTACAAACGTAGAAACCACCCACTACCTGCTGGGCAGCGCACTTGGCCCCCATCCCTACCCTGCCATGGTCCGGGATTTCCAGTCCATCATCGGCACAGAGGCCCACAGCCAAATGCAGGATCCCGCTGAAGGCGGCCCGGGCCGGCTGCCCGATGCGATCGTAGCCTGCGTTGGCGGAGGCAGTAACGCCATAGGCATCTTCCATCCATTTCTTGAGGAGGAAAGTGTTCGACTAATCGGCGTTGAGGCAGGCGGACACGGAATCGAAGACGGGGCCCATGCCGCTCGTTTCGCAGACCCTGAGCGGGGCCGGCTCGGCGTACTTCAGGGTACCAAGAGCTACGTGCTTCAAGATAGTGACGGACAAATTGCACTGACCCATTCGATTTCTGCTGGCTTGGATTACGCCAGCGTGGGCCCGGAGCACGCGTGGCTTCGAGATGTGGGACGCTCGGAATACACCTACTGCACGGATTCACAGACTCTCAAGGGATTCAGTGCACTGTGCGAACTGGAAGGGATTATCCCTGCATTGGAAAGTGCACATGCCATCGGCTACGTGTTGGAGTTGGCCCCGCAGATGGCCCGGGACCAGGTGATTTTGGTCAATCTCAGCGGACGCGGCGACAAGGATCTGGGTACGGTCATGCAGACAATCGGAGGAGACAGATAGATGGGCAAGCTTCGGGCGAGAGGTGAAAGATGAAGGGCGTCGAACGGATCGAGCAGGTCTTTCGCCAACTGAAAACGACTGGCGCCGCTGCCTTCATGCCCTACCATGCCATGGGCTATCCCACCCGGCAGCAGTCTCTGGAGGTAGTCGCTGCCCTGGCGAGAGCCGGCGCGGACATCGTCGAATTTGGCATACCTCACAGCGACCCCCTGGCCGACGGGCCGACAATTCAGACGGCCACCTATGCGGCGCTCGTTGGCGGCACTTCCGTTGCCGACTGCCTCAAGATGGCGCGCGAGCTGCGTGACCAGGGCGTTGACACGCCCTTTTGCGCCATGAGCTACTACAATCCAATTCTTGCCTTCGGGGAAGAGCGCTTTGCAAAAGCCGCGGCCAGTGCCGGAATCGACGGGCTGATCGTCCCCGATCTGCCGCCAGGAGAGTCGGAGCTACTGGAGCCTGCCTGTCGTGCTGCCGGATTGGCCACTATCTACATGCTTGCCCCCACCAGCACCGAAGAGCGCATAAAGTCGGTTGCCCGGCATTCCACAGGTTTCATCTATCTCGTGAGCGTAACCGGAATCACCGGCGCTCGCGATGAGCTGCCGACTTATCTGCCCGCCTTCGTTGAACGCGTGCGTCGTCACACCGACTTGCCCTTGGCGGTCGGCTTCGGGATCAGTACCGGCCCGCAGGCCGCAAGGGTGTCCGAGATCGTCGAGGGAGTCGTCGTCGGTTCGGCGCTGGTGAAAGCCGCCGGCGCGGAGGCGGGCGTCGACGCCGTATCTACGTTGGCGGAGGAGTTGGCGGCCGGCAGCCACGGAGGGGTGGACGGGTAAGAGAAGGGAAGAGCAGTCCCGCCCCCCGCCTAATGCATTCGGTTCTGCATTACAGGGCGCAGTTTGAGACCAAGTTGCAGCGAAAAACGCGCGTCGGCATCGTTCAGGTCCATCCTGGTGATGCCGGCGATGCGCTGCAAGCGGTACGTCAGTGTGTTGCGATGGATGTGCAATGAGGCTGCGGTCTGGCTGAGATTGCCGTGGCAGGCAAAAAAGGCCTCAAGCGTCTCAACCAGTTCGGCGTTGTGTTCTTCATCATGCGAGACCAGTGGTTCCACAGTCTTACGAAAGAATCGATTCGCCTCACCGCTTCCACCTAGTCCGGTTAACAATTGATATAGTCCCAGGTCTCCGAAGTAGGTCACCGGCGAGGCCTGCCATGAACTGCCCATTCGCCAGCTCTCACGCGCCTGCTCCAGGCTGCGCAGCCACTCCCTTACGGAGGCTGCCGGGCGACCGATACCGATCACAAGTGAAGCCCTCTGAAAAGTCGAGGTGAAGTGTTCTACCAGGCCGTTGGCAACTGTCTTGAAATCCCGCCCGCTCTTGGGGTTGTCGCACGGCCAGAATAGAAGCGCCACTTCAGCACGGACAGACAGCAGAATGGGATCCTGCTTCGCGGCAAGATACTGGCGCAGTGCATTCGGCCAATCTTGGATGCCTTCTGCCTGAATCAGCCAGGCCGTGTGAGGCCGTGTCAGGTCGAAGCCAAGCGAGTGCCCGCGCTGAATCCACGCCTCCTCGTCAGCGATTTCGGTTGCCAGCAACTCGTCCAAAAAGACGGCCCTCATCTTCTCTTCGACTGCCCCTACAGCCTGCTCACGGCTCCATGCCAGGGCTGCCGCGCCTGCTCCCTGGAGTACAGCGAGTCTCTCTATTGTGGAGATTTCCTTTGAATTGCCGGAATCCGACCTCAGAAGGAGGCAATACCCTTCGACACGTTCAGCGACGATTACCGGACTGACTACCATCTCGCGGTAGTGGTTCTTGCTATCGATCGAAAGAATGCCGGTCAGCTCTGTGTTTTCTGATGGCTCTGTACCGAACTTGGCGGCCAGCCAACTTCGCAATGTTGTACGACTCGGTAAGGACGCCAACACGCGCCGTTTGTGTTGTTCGGTCAACTCTTCGAGACCGGCGACCGCAATCGGCGTTCCTTCATCTTTCAGGAAGAGTACCGGCTGTTCGGAGAAGCTAGCCAGAAGCTCCGCCATCATCTCCATCCCGCCGCCATCCAATTCGATTTGCGTCAGCTCCCGCTGCAAGTCGGCGGCTTTGGCGGCAAGATATCCGCCGCGGTCTACGATGAGGCGGATCACGGTCCGTTCGACTGAGAGGAGGGGTTCGGAATCCGGGAGGGCAATGAGTGGAATCTGGTTCTGCTCGGCGGCGACGACGGCTTCCAGCGAAACGTTACCCATCACGCCAATTGCGGAGATGCTCGCCTGGTGCAAGCTGTTCACGACCCGATCCAAGCGCATTTGAGGGTTGAACTGGCGCAGTTGGTTGGCGTCGATCAGAGCCAACTCTTCGCCTTCAAGATTGGGGAATGCCGGGGGACTGGGGCGCAGGCTGCATGCCCAACTTACGGGCCGATTAAGCAACTCTTCCCCAAACAGTAGCCGCGATCCTTGCGGCAGTGCCAGCCGATAGATTTCTTCAAGCGTAGTCGCGTCGCGATACATAGGCCGAGCCAGGCTGAACGTCTCACGCTGCTTTCAGCGCATGGGCTGATGTAAGTTGCCTCCGTCAAACCGTCCAGAATTGAATCAGCGGGCGCTGTGATCCGCCCGCTGAGCCAAGTCTATCATTTCAAAAATCGTACAGCACGTTCTGTGATTCGTATCGCTCGTTACTTGCTCCAAGCGCTCAAGGCCGCGCCAACCGTACCGCCCCATACTGCCCAGAACAGAATCGACGTGAGGCTAGGCCAGCTGGTCGGATCCTGCCCGGCAGCGAAAAAGGATACGATCCAGGCAAGAATCAGCCCAATGACACTGGCAAGAAGAAGCTTCCAGATCGACTGGTTCGGGCTCATCGCGCCAACGACAATGGGCCACAGGATCACAGTGATAATACTGATGGGGAGACCGACAACGACATAGCCAAAGTTATCTGTGAATACCGCAGGGAGGGCGACGCCAATTACAAAGGCTATGTTGCCTATCAGCCCGCCAATTATGGGGCGCCAGTTCTGGCCAAGCGCACCCCGTGCAAAGTCGTAGCCGGCAATGGGAGCGGCTCCGATCACGATACCCAGTAGGGCCCCAAGGACGGGTACGCCCTTAAGCAGAACCATAAGGAGCGACACTACCGCCGCGGCCAGGGCAGCGTAGAGCGACGCCTTCCAGCGTTCCGTGCCTGTCTGGGCGACGCTTGTAGCAGTTAGAATTGTCATCGTGAACCCTCCCCGGTCGGGTCGTAACGGCTGATACTTTACAACGCCTCTACCAGTCAAGGAGGAAGGGCGCTGACTCATGTGCGAATCGTCAGATTCCGCCTATGACGGAGTCCTATTGGTAGTTTTGCCCCAAGGAGGAGTTACTGCTCGCCGGGCAGGTTCTCCCAATCCTCGACAGTCCAGCCACTCACATTCAGATACAGCTGCGGTACATGGTTTCGGCTAAGGATAAGTACCAACTCGTCCTCATCAGTCGCCGCGATTTCGTCCAACCAGATGCCGGTGCTGATCAAAGTTTGCACTATTTTACCAGTCCGTTGCCAGCCGCGCAAAGGACTGCTTTCGGGATCACTGTAAATTGCCGCACCGTACAACGCCAGCAGCATCCTATTTTCCAGATAGAGGTCCAGATCAAACAGTAAGCGTTGGTCCGGCGGTGGTCGCACTCCGCCTTCATCGCTAACCGATTCCTCCCATAGAGCCAAGCTCATAACTCTTTCCCCGGCAACGGCGTCAACCAGTTCCTCGTACTGTTCGTCGTCCAGGCGGTAATAGAGCGGGGCTTCACCAGGTCCTTCTCCATTCGCTGAAATTTCACTCATTTCACATGTGTTCCACTGTAGTCGCCAGGCGACTGGCTGCAAAAAGCTCTCTGGTGCGATGTCACTTCATTCATACCCTTTCCGGCCCGACAACTATCATTCGAGTGGGAATCGTCATCGGATCGTGAAAATATTGGCCGCCGGCCTCAAAGTGACTGAACTGGACTGGCAACCCCTGGTCGATGAAAAGGTTGGGTCCGTTCATCACATGAAAGTGCAAGTGCGGCCCGGGCGAATTACCGCTGTTTCCCACTCTGCCCAGGAGCGCTCCCCTTCGGATCAGCTCCCCCTCGTTGACCTGCAAGCTGGCCTGTTGCAGGTGAGCGTAGTAGCTGAACTCCCCGTTGGCGTGACTGATCGCGACTGCGTTACCCAACAGCCGCCGCAAATCTCCCCGCATGACAGCCTGGTCAGGAATCGCGCCGGGGGCCATATCCGGCATATCGAAGCAGACGTAGGCTACCTTGCCCCCTGCTGCCGCATAGACCGGCTGACGCCAGCTGTAATGGTCGGAAAGATCGCGTCCCTCCCCTTGGTGTGTGCGCCCTTCGGATCCCAGTTTCACGAAGTCCAATGCGAAAGTCTGACTGTAGACTTCCGTCTTGTGGAAGTCACTCCAATCACCGGCCTGCACTGCCCACCACGCTCCAGCCAACGGGAAGTAGAAGTCGGTCTGTTGCTCATGATAAGTAACTGGGGCCTGACAGTGTGCTTGAACTTGCTGTCCAGCAGGAGCCGCTTCATCCGCTACCGGCTTTCTGCCGACTGCAGTGATATCGACGTGGGTGAGGCGCTCATAGGCATGCAGAAGAAAGTGTAAGCTTCGGACGGCCAAACCGGTGGTTGCAGAGATGGTCAGATCTTCTTCGCCCGTGCGCTGACGGATTATGCTTGCAGACCATCGCTGTTCAAAAAGCAACTGGTGCCCGCAGTAGCCCTGAAAGACCAGCCCCTGCAGCTGGACATCGCCATCGTGCGCGGTGATTCCCAGGTCAAGCGCAACTTCCTGCAGTGGTCCAATGTTGGGAAAAGGAAGCCTGTCGTATAGTCCTGCAACAATACTTTGTGGGCGGGTCTCCAAAGAAAGTCGGCCCATCTGTTATCCTTGGGCGTTTGCAAAAACACGTTTGCCAACTGCCAGCTCGGGTTGGGCCAAACGGGAAAGGGAAATCACCGGTCCACCGGCAGGAGGCCATCTGTTAGGCAAGAGGAAACCCATGCAGTCGCAGTCCGCCTTCCGGGGATCATCCTGTCGCGTGTGAGTTGTTTCGTTTGGTAAGAATAAACTACTCGTCTGCACGCCTGACAGACCAGCCTACTTTCCGTTTGCTTCATTGATGAGCGTCGAAGCCTCAAGTACAGCCTCATCCGGGGTCCTCGATCCGCGCAAAACCTGAGTGATCATGTCGTTGGCATAGCCCCAAACCTCGTCCAATTCAGGGTAGTGAGGCTGAGAAACTGCACTGACTGCCTGTTCTGCAAAGCCAGCGAGTAGCGCATCTCCATTCAGGCCCGCGTCCTTGTGCGCGGGCAGGCGCCCTGCGATGCGGGCAAGGGTTGAGGCGCTCTCCACGTTTGTCAAATACCGGGCAAACGTCAGGGCGAGGTCCTGCTGCTTGCTGGTCGCGGCCGGGTTCAGAAACACACCGTCTGCGCTCAACCATGGTCTGGCGGGCCCTGAATGGCCGGCTGGCAAAGTGGAAACGCCAAGGTCATCGCCAAATCGCTGGCGCAATTCGCCTATGCTCCACGGTCCGTCAATGAACAGAGCGTACTCTTCCTTTTTGAAGCGGTCCATCAGCATTCCATAGTCGAGAGATACAAATATTCCCGGTGTGCTGTCGGCCCGCTGCAACCAGGACAGAAACTCCGCCGTCCCTTCAGACTGTTCGAGAACAACACGGCCGTCCTCTTCAAACAGAGTCCCACCGAAAGCCGCGATGCCCCACGCCAAGTGATAGAAACTCGCGTATATGCCAGCGCCCTGCGAAGGCGACTCCTCGGCCATTTGGATCAAATCCTCCGCCGTGCTTGGCAAGTCGGTCTCATCCAGCAACCGGCGGTTGAAATAGAGCGCCACAAGCTCGTAATCTGTCGGCAGTCCGTACAATATGCCTCCCCAGACAAGGTTGTCTAGGGATGCCGGGATGAACTGCGCTCGCTCCTGCGCATTTATCTGATTCTCGATCGGCAAGAGCACCTTCGAAGCCGCCAGTTCACGGATCCACCAATTCGGCGCCAGAATCAGGTCAGGCCCCCCTCCGTTCTTGACGGCGACCGTATAAGCTCCGGCCAATTCGCCGTACTCCACAAATTCTGTCTCCACCTGTATATTTGGACTGGTCTGGTGGAAACGCTCTACTATAGCTGCCAGGGCGTCATCGTCCTTGCCCGTCCAGCTGTGCCAAAGCTTGACCGTGCCAACGAGGGCTACCGGGGATGACTGCGAATTTGCCCGTGTGTCGGCGAAAGCTACAGCAGTTGGGGCTGCTGCCGGAAGAGTTTCAACCTGCGGATCAAGGTCGGTGTGGATGGACGAGGAAAGCAACGCTGACGAGGCACCTGTCTGGCCCGATGCCATTGCCAGCACGGCCATCAGCATCAGCACCATGAGGATAGAGAGCGTCCAGAATAGGCGCCAACGAAACTGAGTCATCTGCAAGACAAGAGAATAGGCTGTACTAGCGTCGCCGGCAAAGGTCCGGCCGGATTGATTCACGGTAGAAACTGCGTCAACTCAGGGCAGTTGAACTGCGCTCCAGACTTACTCGGTCTGATTCTCGGAAATGAATGACAAGAGCCCCTGCAGTCCAAGCAAATAACTTCGCCAGCCGAATCCGCTGATCTGTCCAACGCAGACCGGGGCGAGTACGGAACGATGACGGAACTCCTCGCGGCTGTGGACGTTGCTCAGATGGACTTCGACTGTGGGCAGGGCTACGCCGGCCACCGCGTCGCGAATGGCGTAGGAGTAATGGGTGAACGCACCGGGATTCATCAACAGTCCGTCGGCCCAGGACCGCGCAGCGTGAATTTCGTCGATCAGCGAGCCTTCGGAGTTGCTCTGAAAGGTGCGAACTACGTTTTCCTTTCCGGCAGCAGCGATCAGCTCCTTGTCGATCGTTTCCAGGGTTACGTTGCCGTAGATCGACCGTTCGCGCGTGCCCAGAAGATTCAAATTGGGGCCATGGAGTACCAGGATTTTAGTCATGATAAGTCATCTTGTTGCCGCGCGAATTTCGAGTCGCCGCACTATGGTGAACGCCATGCCGCGGCGACATCAGGATAAGATCCCTACGTCAATACAGAGGCCAGGGCATCGAGCACAATCTGCTCGCCCGGATCGTCAATGATAACCACATCACCAATTGCCTGGGGAATGATAAATCTCAACAGTCTGCCGCTCCGCTTCTTGTCTTTGAACATCATTGCGTAAACATTTTCCAGATCGAGGCCGCTGGTCTTCGTCGGCAGTTCCAGTCTGTCCAGGCATTTCTCGATGCGGCCCGCGGTCTGGGCGTCGCAGCTGTTCAGCGCCACTGCCATGCGGGCGGCGGCAATAGTCCCGATTGCTACAGCCTCCCCGTGCCGCAGGGAATAGCCGCTTACCTGTTCGATAGCGTGGCCAAATGTGTGTCCAAGGTTGAGCGTCGCTCGCCGCCCCTTCTCAAACGGATCCTCTATGACCACGTCCACTTTCACCCGCACGGCGTCGGCGACCATCTGTGTCAGGTTTGCAGGCCCTTCATCTTCCAACTGGCGGAAAAGTTCAGGCGCGCCCAGAATGCCGTGTTTCACGATCTCGGCCAACCCTGAACGAAACTCAGCTGCCGGAAGTTTTGCGAGCACTTCGGGATCGATTATCACTATCTCGGGCTGCTTGAACGCGCCCACAAGATTCTTGCCCTGTGGCAAATCTACGGCTGTCTTGCCCCCGACCGAGGCGTCGACCATCGCCAGCAGCGAAGTCGGGACCTGTACGAAAGGCGCCCCCCGCAAATATGTGGCCGCCGCAAATCCGGCCATGTCGCCGATAACGCCGCCGCCCAGCCCGACAATTGGGCTCTTCCTATCCAGCTCCGCGGCCACAAACTGATCGTACAAATCTTGAACCGTCGCCAGCGTCTTGTGAGCTTCCCCTTCGGGAACGAGGCACAGGACCGGCGTATAGCCCTCCTGGTGCAGACTCTCACTCAGGACATCGGCAAAGTGTCTTGCGATGTCTGCATTCGTAACGACCGCCGCCTTTCCCTTTGCCACCTCTCGATTGGAAAGCAGACGGCCAGCATGCGCCAGGGTGCCTTCGCCAATGCAGATATGGTAGTGCCCCTCCGGCGTGGGCACGGTGATTCGGGTCATTCCAGCGATCTCACTGTTGCCTGCCAGTGTGTCGAGCACCCGCTCGGCAACAGTTTCCGGGTCGATGCCGTCGGTCGGCACGCGCAAGGGAATCCGCCCGTACGCGGCGCGGCGGTCCTGGAGCAGCCTCTCGATGTTCCGTCTCTTTTCGTCTCGGTCACCTGGCAGCAACGGGCGGTCTTCGAAGGTCTCGACACGCTCAAGGATCGTGTCGGCGCCGGCGGCGAGGCAGACGACAGGACCGCTGGCTTCCATGGTCTGCCGATTCTCATCACTGACCAGGGCGCCTCCCCCGGTTGCAATGATCAAGTCGGATTCTGCGGCGAGCGACTGACAGAGCCGCGCCTCGGCCTGACGGAACAACTCCTCGCCGTCGTCTGCAAATATCTGGGCTATCGGTTTCCCGAACTCGGCCTCGATCTGCTCATCCATATCGACGAGACGTCGGCCCATGCGCTCCGCCAGAATGCGACCCACGGTCGTCTTGCCCGTGCCCATAAAGCCGGTAAGTGTCAGGTTGCAGCCGTCGTCCATGGGGTTTTTCATCATCTGCACCGCTGGCGTAGCGAGAGAATTGTCCACTCTATTGACTCCGAATCAGAACAGATTGAAGTTTTGCGGGTCCACGCGGCCGGACTGGTGCATCAAGACGGCGTTCATCAGCTCAATAGCCAATCGGGATTCCAGCGTTACGCCGGCGCGCACGCCCACGCAGGGGTCGTGGCGTCCCCTTTCCAATGCAAAGTCGATCTCCTCCAGATTCTTTCGAACCGAATGCTGTGTCTTGAGAATCGTTGACGTGGGCTTGAATCCGACCCGGCAGACCAACGGCGAACCGGTCGTCATGCCACCAATGAGTCCGCCGTGACTGTTGGCCTGGTAACCGCTGCGGCGGATTGGGTCGTTGTTCTCGCTGCCCTTGCGGGCGATTACCTGTACCCCGTCGCCAACTTCACAGGACTGCACGGCATTCAGACCGCCCAGCGCCCCCATCAGTCGCACTTTGAGACTCTGATAGAGAGGCTCGCCGACCAGCGGCGGCGGGTTGACCGCCACGACCTCTACTGCAGCGCCCAACGAATCGCCCTCGATGCGGGTGCGCTTGATCAGTTCGCCCGCCTCTTGCGCAAATTCGGCATCCAGCGAGCGAATTTCGGCTTCGTCCAGCTTGTCCTCGACCGCGGCGACCTGTCCTGGTGTGGCTGTCTGCGAGCCCTGCTGTTGCGCCACGCTGGCAAAGTGCTGCGCTAGGCTCAGATCAGTTCGAAGCGGTCCAACCTGTGAAATCGAGGACAGAATCACAGTTCCGAACTGCTTATTCAGAAAGATACGGGCGATGGCCCCACCGATTACATCCGAGATTGTGGACCGGTAGCTGGAACGACCGCCGCCGCGGATGTCCACGTAGCCCTTCGATTTGTGATACTTTACAAGGTCGGTGTGTCCCGGCCGCACTTCGCCCTTGGGCCCGGCGAACTGATCATAGTGACGCGACCGCTGAGAAGTGGAGAGTACCAGCGCTGCGATCGGCTCACCCGTCGAGTAGCCAACCTCATAGCTCTCGGTTGCAGATTCCGCTCCGCCGCCTATCGAAACCGCAGGCCCCGACAACAAGCTGTCGACCTCGCCTTCTTCGTACAGCCCGGAGAGCAATACAACCCTGTCGGCCTCTTGCCGGGGCGTCCCGTGGCGGTTGCTGCCTGGGCGGCGCCGGTCCAGGTACTGCTGAACTTCCTCCCGGCGAATGCGAAGACCGGCAGGGCAACCGAAAACGATTGTCGTTACACCCGGCCCGTGCGATTCACCCGCCCCCGCAACGGCGAACAGAGGCCCACCCAAAATCTCCATGCTTCAATCTCTCATTCGGCGTTCAATTCCCGTGCCAGCCGTCCCCGGCCCTTGGCCGAAAATATGAATTCGCGCACTTTGTCCGGGTCTTTGCGTCCGGGTTCGAACTCGACGCCGCTGCTAACATCAACCGCCCAAGGCCGAACAGCCTTCACGGCCGCGACGACATTGTTCGGGTTCAGGCCGCCCGCCAAGACGAGACGAGGGTAGATTCGTCCCAAACCGGCTGCAGCCTTCCAGTCAGCTCTCTTTCCCGTGCCGCCGTACTCTTTGGGGTCGAAGGCATCGACCAGGAGTTGAGGACCGCTACTTGGACCCAGCCCTGCGTACCATTCGGCCTCAATCTCGGCTTCGGCGGCGCTGGTTGGGCGCAACGCCTTGAAGCCGCGTCCACTGAGGGCCTCAAGCATGGCAGGGGTCTCCTCTCCATGCAACTGGGCAAAGTCCAGATTGGCGCGACGAATCGTCTTCTCCACCACTTCCAATGATTCGTTGACGAATACACCTATAAAGCGGGGTGTTTGACCGGCTTCGGCCCCACTAGCCGGGCGCGTTTTCGCTTCAGTCGGGTTTTCGGTTAACCTTGAAGTTATTTCTCCCGCCGCCTCTGGCGCGATGTAGCGGGGAGACTTTTTGAAAAAGATGAAACCCAAAAAGTCCGCACCGGCGCTGGCGGCACACAGTCCGTCTTCAAAGCTGGTGATACCGCAGATCTTTACGTGCGTCATCGTTCCATATTCTCAACCTAATAGAATCTCCTTCGGTGGGAATTGACATTCCCAGTCATTAGCCAAACCACGTGATGCCTGGGAGCCATACCAGCAAGTGGGCGATGGCGATGCTGGGCAAAAGATTGGCGATCCTGATCTTTTTCAGTTCCAGCAGTGTCAGCCCGATTCCAAGAATGAGGATTCCGCCGGTGGCCGTCAATTCGACCACCCACGGCGTCTCCCGGCTGATTTCTCCGAGTCCGCTGCCGACTCCCATCGCCAGTGCCGACAGCCCTCCCTGGACCAGCGCGACCGTCCCGACACTGAGCAAAACGCCTGGCCCCAGGCTGGCGGCAAAAGGGATGGCGGCAAACCCGTCCAAAGCGCTCTTGATCGCTAGCAGTTCGTAATCCCCTAGTAGTCCATCCTGTATGCTGCCCAGAATTGTCATCGGGCCCACACAAAATATCAGGCTGGACGTGACAAAGGCCCTCGTGACGCTCCAGCCCGCGACTTTGCCCCGTCCCAATGGTCCAGCCCAGCGCGCTTCTGCCTGCTTGCCCAGCCAGTTCAGACCGTCGTCGATGCGGAGCAGCTCGCCCAGGACGCCTCCTGCCAGCACACTGAAAAGAGGAATCAGAACGTTGTCCGTTCCGCTGGCCATGATGACGCCGATGACCAATACCATCAGCCCTAAGCCAAGCAACACCGTCTCCTGAATTCTGGCCGGCAGCCGATGTCCCAAAATCGTTCCGACTGAACCGCCAATCAAGACGGCGATCACGTTGAGAACTGTGCCGGTCATGAGGGATGCAATCCGGGCATGGGAGGTCTGTTCCCAAGGATTCCAAACTCAGTGCCGGCCCGCGAGCACAAATTCGCGCACAAGCGCGTCCCGCTTTGCCTGGGGCAATTTGCAGAAGCTCTCGCCCACGAGAATGGCGTCGCAGCCCATCTCGGCCATGCGCTTCACATCGACCGCATTGCGGATTCCACTTTCACCGACCAGGATAACATCGGCAGGAATCAGTTCCCTCAACCGGGCTGTAGTTTCAATATCCACGTCGAACGTCTTAAGGTTACGGTTATTGACGCCGATGATCCGGGCCTCCGCCGCCAACGCGCGTGCTACCTCCTCCTCGTCATGGACTTCCACCAGCGCGGCCATCCCCAATCTGTTCGTCAAGTCGATCAACTTCCGCAAGTCGGCGTCCCCCAACACTCCAACGATTAGCAGCAGAGCATCGGCGCCGGCCGCGCGAGCCTCGTACACCTGATATGGATGATAGATGAACTCCTTGCGCAGCAGCGGCGTGGCCAGGTTCCTGGCGCGCAGATGTTCGACGATTTCCGCCAGGTAAGCGAGTTTGCCCTGGAAAAAGCGTGCGTCGGTCAGGCAGGAAATCGCTGCCGCGCCACCGGTGGCGTATGTCTCAGCAATGGCGGTGGGAGACCAGTCCTGGGCAATCAACCCCTTCGAGGGGCTTGCACGCTTGACCTCGGCGATGAGGCTGGCACCATCCTCTGCGGTGAGTGCGGCTGCGAAATCCAGAGGCGGCTCGGCCAGCGACGTCAAGGCTTTGAGATCAGCCAGCGGCACGTCCTCTATCTGTCGAGCCACCTCCTGCCGCTTCCAAGCCATGATCCTGTCGAGGACTTGCCCCTTGTGTTTGCTGATTTCCAACTGAGAAAATCTTGCCATTTCCCTATTGGTTTCCGCTGAAGCTCTGCGTCTTCTCGATAAACCTGGTTAGCGATTCCTGTGCTGCGCCGCTGTCGATCGATTCTGCTGCCGCGGTCAGCCCCGCCCTCCATTCACCATTCTCGGTTGCCAAGGCCGCCGCCGCGTTCAATAGTACCACATCCCGCTTGGGGCCGTGCAGTTCACCACTGAGGATGCCCCGGGTGATAGCGGCGTTTGTGCCGGCGTCGCCCCCAACCAGGTCGTCGAGCGACGCATGTGCAAGACCAAGATCTGTCGCCGACAACTCACTTTCCCAGACTTCGCCGTTCAGCAGGTGGCTGACTCGATTGACTCCGGTGGTTGTGAGCTCGTCCACGCCTCCCCCATCACTGGTGGTTCCGTGTACGACAAATGCGGCAGTGCTTCCCATTTGTCCCAGAACCTCCGCCATCTGATGTGTTAAATCAATGCTGGGTACGCCGATCACCTGGTGGGTGGCATTGGCTGGATTTGTCAGCGGACCGAGGATGTTAAAAATAGTGCGCGTCGCCAGTTCCCTGCGCGGGCCGATGGCGTACTTCATTGCTGGGTGGTACAGCGGTGCGAACAGAAAGCCGATACCAACGTCCTCGATGCACTCGGCGACCTGCTCAGGGCCCAGGTCCAATCGGACGCCCAACTCTTCGAGCACATCAGCGCTGCCGCACTGACTACTCGCGGACCGATTGCCGTGCTTTGCCACTTTTTCGCCGGCCCCCGCGACGACGAAAGCAACGGTAGTACTTATGTTGAATGTGCCGGTCTGATCACCGCCCGTTCCGCAGGTGTCAAGGAGGCGCTGTCCGTTAAGGGCGGGCCGTACCGGCACGGCAACACGCTTCATCGCCCGCGCGCAGCCTGTGATTTCGGGCACGCGCTCTCCCTTCATTCGCAGCGCCGAGAGAAACGCGCCGATCTGCGTATCGGTCGCCTGACCGCTCATGATCTGTGTCATCGCAGCGTCGGCTGCGTCGGCATCCAGATCTTGCCCGGCGAAAATGGATTCCAGTGCTTTATGTATAGGTGACGCCATGAGTATTTCTCCTGTCAATTCGAACGGCTACTAAACTACCTCAGCAAATCGCTACAGACCGTTTGGCGGGATTCGCGGAGGTTTACTTTGCCGGCTACCGATCGCTCGTCAAGTAGCCGATTTCTTCTGCCAGAAAGTCGCTTTCGCCATTGTCTATAGGGGACAGGCCCCATTGTGTCAGCGAGCGGCGCAGGGCAGCCGTTAAGGCGCTGATGAGAAAGGACTGGTACTGGGAACTCTCTGCATCTGGAACCGAAGCGGAAACTGGCGGTACAGCCTTTTGTCGAATGCCTTCCAGCAAATAGGTCACTGCCTGAGAACTGAACAGCCGCAAGTATATGTCGACTCTATCCGGCAAACTGGGATCGGTATTGCTACAGTAATACAGGTCCCGCCAGTCGTCATGGCTTTCATCTGTCCAATCGTCTCCCCCGAAAAAGAGAAAGCGGCCGATTTCCTGGGCCGGGTCGCCCAATCCGAAGAATTCCCAGTCCACCAGAATGGCCCCGCCTCTTTGAAACAGAGCGTTTTCTGCCCTCAGGTCACCGTGGATCGGTGACGGGGGCGTCTCCCCAAGTAGAGGCAGCACCGTGTCCATCAGCCGGTGCGCAGCTGCCCAAAGCGACGAGAGATGCTCGGTCAACAAAGGCGCCGGTGCGGCAGTTGTCCACTCGCGCAGCGGGGCCTCCCCCGCCTGCCAAATCTGCCAGAACGTTAGCAGATTGAAAGGGTGTGGGCTGAATCGCTGAATTTCGTCCCTGCTGGCACAGTGGACCCGGGCCACTGCATCGGCATGAGCGATGCGATGGAGGCGGTCTGACGGCGCCAGCGACACACCGTCTGCCCAGCGGTAGACCAGGATCTGACGCGGCAGTCCGTGCGGATAGCGATCATACCAAAGCGGCTCCGGAGCCAGACCTGCACGTGCAAACTGCTCTTGGCCGCTGAACTGCCGCCGGCTGCGCGCCTGACCGGCGTCCGTAAACATCTTCAAGACGGCATCACTGCCGTCTTCGCAGTGAATTCGCCAGAGCAGATTGTCTCGCCCTTGCCAATGATCCGTGATGACCACTTTCTGATTGCGAAAGCGGCTGGAGGCGGCGCCGGTTAAGTAGCCGTGAACGGCCTGCGTCCATGTACCCATTCCAGCTGCGCCGCTCATACATTAAGGAAGTTTCGCAAGAGATCGTGCCCGTACTCAGTCAGAATACTCTCAGGATGAAACTGTACGCCAAAGATGGGCTTGGACCTGTGCTGCACGCCCATCAGCTCGCCCTCAACTGTGTGGGCTGTGGATTCCAGTTCTGAAGGGAGCGGTTCCTCCACAATCAGACTATGGTATCGGGTGGCAGTAAATGGGCTGGGAATCCCTTCAAAGAGAGTTGTTCCCTTGTGATGAATAGGGCTGACTTTGCCATGCATCAATCGCGGAGCCCGCTCAACCCTGCCGCCATGAACGTGACCGATGCACTGTTGGCCCAGACAGACACCCAGGATGGGCGTACGATCGCCCAAGTGACGAATTACATCGTTGCTGACGCCGCTGTCCTGCTGTGGTGTCCCCGGGCCTGGGCTTATTATGATGTGGTTCGGCCGTTTCTCGAGCAGTTCCTCGATACAAATGGCATCGTTGCGCCATACCTGGATGCGGTTGGCCTCCTCCCCACCGGACAGAGGAGTCTCATTAACGATCTCGCCCAGAAACTGTACCAGATTGTACGTGAAGCTATCGTAATTGTCGATGACGGCGATCATTGCCCCGCTCCTTTCTCCTGTTTCCCAGCCTAAGCTTTTGCGAGCCTCTTTTGGCGGCGCTCATTCGAGCGGCGGATGCGATTCCACACTCCCGTCAATCCCATCGCCTTCTTCATTTCCATGAGCGTCTGTCGGGCCTCTGCCTGGGCCCGCTGCGTGCCTTCGTAGATTAGCTGGTCGGTGAAGCCGGTCTGATCGGCGTAGTAAGCTCGCCGTTCACGGATCGGTTTGAGGAAATTTTCCAGGGCGTTGTACAGCTTCGTCTTCACCTCCACATCACCGACTGCGCCCTCTCGGTACCGGCTTTTCAGATCCTCCACCTCCTCCTTGTTGGGATTGAAGGTGTCATGATAACTGAAGACCGGGTTGCCTTCGACATTGCCGGGAATATCGGCGCGAATGCGATTGGGGTCCGTATACATGCTCATCACCCCTTTCCTGACCGTGGCCGAGTCGTCGCTGAGCAGGATTGCATTGCCCAGGCTCTTGCTCATCTTGGCCTGTCCGTCGGTGCCTACAAGCGTGCCGCCAACGATATATGCGTCCGGCAATGGAAATACTTCGGAGTAAGCGTTGTTGAAACGTCGCGCAATCTGCCGGCTGATCTCAATGTGGGATTCGTTATCCTTGCCCACAGGCACCATATGCGCACGCGGCATCAGAATGTCGGCTGCCTGCAGCACAGGGTACCCGAGCAGGTTGTATGGCATCTGCTCCATTTCGGCCGCCGCCGCCATATCTTTAATCGTGGGCAGTTGCTGTAAGCGCTCAACCGTTACCATGCCACTGAGAATTAGGTGCATCTCGTAGATTTCATGTACGGCCGATTGCAGATAGAACGATGTCTTGGTCGGGTCGATGCCAATGGCGAGGTGATCAAGAACGATCTCGCGAGCGTTTTCCCCGATCTGCGCAATGTCCTCTTTAGATGGCTTTGTAGTCAGCATGTGGAGATCAGCGATGATGAAAAAGCATTCATACTCCTCCTGGAAAGCCAGCCGGTGTTGTAAGCTGCCTACATAGTGTCCCACGTGTAGTTTGCCCGTTGGACGGTCGCCGGTGAGAATCCGCTTCTTTTGTGTCATTTTCCCCTCCCGGATTTATGTGTGACTGTCTAAAGAAAATGGGCCTCAACGCAGTGTTAAACGTCTAAACCCTCTTCGGCCCGCTGAACCGCGGCGGAGAGTGCCTTGGCTTTGTTGAGCGTCTCTTCCCACTCATAGGTGGGGTCGCTGTCTGCGACAACGCCGCCGCCCGCTTGCAGGTAGCAGGTCTTTCCCTGCATCACGATCGTGCGAATGGCGATGCAGGTGTCCATCGTGCCGTCGTAGTCGATGTAGCCGACGGCGCCCGCATAGAGTCCGCGCCGCAGTCCTTCCAACTCTTCGATGATTTCCATCGCCCGCACCTTCGGGGCCCCGCTGACCGTGCCCGCAGGAAAGGTTGCCTTTAGCAAACTGATGGCGTCGTGGCCTGCGGCCAGTTCCCCTTGGACATCGCTGACGATGTGCATGACATGACTGTAGCGTTCAATGACCATCATTTCTGGTACACTGACAGTGCCATACTCGCATACGCGCCCCAGATCGTTGCGCCCCAGATCGACCAGCATTACGTGCTCGGCCCGCTCCTTGGGATCGTTCAGCAGCCCTTCCGCCAGGGCGTCGTCTTCGGCAGCGCTTTCGCCCCGCCAGCGCGTTCCCGCAATCGGGTGTAAGAAGGCGCGACCGTCTTCGAGCCTGACGTGCATTTCCGGGCTGGACCCGATAATCCACAACGGTTCTTCGGGTCCGGAATCCTCTTCCAAGCCGGCTACGCCGTTGAATTCCAGGAAGTACATATAGGGCGACGGGTTCAACATGCGCAGGGCGCGGTAAATCGCAAACGGCTCCGCGTCCGTCGAGCGGCTGAGGCGCTGACTGGGTACGACCTGGAAAATGTCGCCGGCAGCGATATACTCCTTTGCCGCGCGCACGATATCTTCGTACTCTTCTTTGGCAAAGTTGCTGCGCCACTCGGCATCACCCTTAGCAGGGGAATTCACCGGCGGAGTTAGAGGTTGGCGCACGTCGCTGACAATCTCATCGATGCGAGCAACTGCATCGGCGTAGGCCGCTTCAATCTGCTCGTCGGTTGTCAGGTCCTGACCTGGTGTCTGCATGTTGGCGATGACCAGCAATTTGTGCTGCACATGGTCGAAGACAACGAGGTTGTCGCTGAAGAGCAACAACATGTCCGGGATGGCCAGTTTCCTCTCCGCTGTGGTAGGCAGACGCTCGACGAAACGCACGGTGTCGTAACCAAAATAGCCGACTGCGCCTCCCGAAAAGCGAGGCAGTCCTGGGACCTCCACCGGGCAGCGTTCTGCCAGAAGACTGCGCACGGCCTCGAAGGGGTCGCCTTGCCGACGTTCCAGTTCGGCGCCATCGGCCCCGCCGATAACCAGTTGGTCCCCTTGTGCGCACAGTGTCAACGGCGGGCGGACGCCGAGGAAGCTGTACCGGCCAACTTGCTCCCCTTTCTCCACCGATTCCAGCAGAAATGAAGGGCCGCCGTTCCGCAATTTCAGGTAAACAGAGACAGGTGTCTCCAAGTCGGCTGGCAGCTCCCGGAATACCGGGATCGTATTGCCGGATGCCGCGAACTTCCGTACCTCTTCCAGTGAAGGACTATAGGTTGCCATGTACCCTCTCCTCTTCCCTCGAGTTCTGGCCCAATTTCTCTCCCAACAAAAAACCTCGTCTCCCATAGCAGTCTATAGCAACTGCTCAAAGGGACGAGGTCTATAATGACGCCCGCGGTGCCACCCTGTTTAGACTGGTAAATGACGGACAACAAAAATCCCTTGCATGAAACGCAAGGGATGCTCGCACCAGTCTCACTCAACGCATTCAGACGATCTCGCTCGGCAGCGCAATTGTCTGAACTGCAGCGCCCTGATAACGGTGGCGTCTCCGGGAGAGGCTAGTAAGCGTGACTCAGATCAGTAAGCAGGAATAGTCGCCCTCCGATCTTTAGGTCACAACTGTTCGCCGTCCGACTCCCCGGTCCATTCACGCTCTGCGCTGCTATCCCGTTTCCACCCTTCCGGGACTCTCTGGAACCCGCTCCGAACGCTACTACTCCGGTTCATGGTCTTATCTGTTGGACTTGTGCAGCAAAGTATAAGCCGTCTGTGAATACTCGTCAAATTGTCGTGCCTTCGTATTGTTGTAAGCCGAATTCAGACGCTCGGGCGTATGAGTTTTCGCCCTGAACTCGCAAAATGAGTATCGACTAATCGCCATCCCAGCAAGCACGGACAATTCGTTTATCGGTAACGAAGCGTACAAGTATCTTCTCTCGTTCTGCGAGGGAGGCAAATATCAGTAGGGCACTCGAAGTAATGAGGCGACTGAAAAGGGAATCAACAGTTGACCGTTTTCAAAGTGCCTCAGTGCATCGTCATGAGGCTGGAATGGCAGTCTCTCTCCGCTCTCCAAATTATACAGCCCCATCCGCAGGAGATAGTTTCCTGGCTGCAATCCTGACTGCAAGTCTAGGCGTCTCAGATCTATGTAGAGCGCATTCTTTTGCCACTGGCTGGTCGGCTGCACCCCGGCCAGCGCCGGCCCGTCAAATTGGGAAATACGTTCTCCTTTTTCATCATGAAGGTGAATGTAATTGACCCAGTCACTGGAAACATCATCAGCGGTTTCCCAGTAGACGCGCAACGTCGTCCCATTAGAAGCCTGGTGGAAGTCGTAGCCTCGCAGAATTAGACCTTCATCGGTACCTGCCGGCGTCACATAGGTTGGCCGCGTCTCTTGGAGGTAACTTGGCTGCAATGGCACGACTGCTAATGTTGTCAATTCTACCAAGTTGTCCGATGAACCCTCTACGCTCAGTCGTTCACCCTGAGAAGAAGAGATACTGGCGACGAGAGAAAATGTAACGGGGGGCAGGTCCACGGGAAGGGTGAGATGCAGTTCGTCCACATAATACTTTCCCAGTTCCCACATTTGGGTACTCTTGTTGCCCGGATAGTAGTTTTGGACCACAGCCCAAGACCGCTTCAGCGACGGAGTGTAAATGTGAAGGTTACTGTGGAGATCTTCTCTGATAGTCCCGTTCGGTTGCCAATACAGACGGACCTTCACCATTTCACCGGGTCTCGGCGCTCTACTGCTCAGTAATTTCCAAGCAAGTAGTGTCACTTGCGCTTCCCCTTCGTTTCCCAGCGTCGCAGGTTGTCCTTCAACAGTGAAAGCCGGTAGTGGCGGCGAGTCTACCAAAAAAGGTCTTCCACCTATGCGATCGAAAACGACGCGCGCCGCAACAAGAATCAGGAGGCAGCCTGCTATCGATCTCAACGCAACATACGAGGACCCAGAGTATGAGCGAAAGCGAGTAACAAGCGAGCGTGGGTCGCCTGCAATTTCTCTGCAACTGCTCCCAAGCAGTCTCCCCCTCACAAAAAGGTAGAGAAGCCCAACAAATGATGCAAACAGGCCAGCCAGACTCAGGCCTTCTCCCCAGCGCTGGGCTTGTGTACCCTTCCAGAGAATCTCGAGAGGCCTGGATGACTCTTGCAAATCGGTCACTTGCAACCAGCCATCAGAGCTTCTCCCCAGAATGGCGTGTTCCCCCGCGCTCCAGCCAGGATGGAAGTGCACTCGCAGAAGCTGTGGGTTCTCATAGCCGGAGAGATCGGCGACCGCCTCATGGGGCGAACGCCAAGTCAATTCAACCGCTTCGGGTTCAGGACGATTTCCTGAGGCAACTCGAATGTCGGCCCCACGGATCAGGAATTCGTCACTCTCTGTCCTTCCCCAGTCCCCGCCGATAGTCTTGTACAGAGGCGAGCTGGCATTTCGCTCTGTTTGCACCGGCACGAAGGTCGCCGAGGTGATTTCAGGAAGAAACGAATATGGAAAGTGGAGGATGACTGCAACCACGATCAGGACAATTGCCGCCCACCCGCGCCGCCCATTTGGCCACGCATCAACGATCATTGCAGCAGCAGGCGCCAGCCCGAGAGGAACAAGCGATAAGAAACGAAAGGGAAACTGGACTAGGCTGAGACCTGGGATCTTCTCCCACAGCAGTTCAGATACGTCAAGTGTGAGCAAGAGGGTCGCCAAGACAAACAAGATACCGCCGAAGCCCCACCATTGGCGCCTACCGGACTTGGCAAACCGCAGACTCACCATCCCGACGCCCAATACTAGCCAGGATGCCACGTCAACTCCAGACGATATGAGACTCGAAGTGGGGTTGCCAGCACGAGTTTCCAAGACGAGAGGATGCAACCTAAACAGTTGTTGCCAACTGATAAAGTTCGTCCTGAAGTCATATTTGTTCATCAATGCATTGTCAACTTGCACCTGTGCAAGGTCGACTATCGCTGGAAGCCAGAATCCCGCAGTCATCAGGGAAGCCAACAAGGCTGCAAACGTGCAGCGAACCAGCCCGCTCGGGCGGCGATAGCCAACAGCCAGGGCGATCCAGACTAGGAACAGGACCGAACCCCCAATGAAGGTTGTCAGGCTGTGGGTAAAGACCAGAGCAATTAAGCTGGCAATTGTAGCCAGCCAATAGCGAAGGCGTGACTGGGCATGCAACCCACACGATGCCCACAGGCAGACCGGCAAAAGCAGCAACGCCACAAGGCGCGGATAATCTCCTGCGAAGTAATAGGACCGAATCAGAAGGTGGGGATAGACAACGAAGATAGCAGATCCGGCTAGGCTCGCCGCCGGGCTAAACGTGTGACGTAGCCAGCCGTAGACGCCCACACCACACAGGAACAGTGCCACCGTCACGACGAGCTTTATTACAAAGTCCAATCTGATCCCGAACCCGTAGACTGCAGCTACCAACCAGTAAATGCCAGGGCTGTAGTGATGGAATGCCGGTGTACCAAGTCCGTTGTAATCTGATATGAGCCACCGCGGCCAAAACACTCTTTGCTGAAAGGAATCATACATAGCCGCGCTCCGGTAAATGTGCACGGTTCCATCACTGGTGCCTTGTGGCAACCCGGGCAGATTCCAAATGGGACCGGTCAGAAGGGCGACCAAAAGAAGCACGGAAAGAACTACTAGGACGCCGTCCGGAAGACGTAATGACATTTTCACTTTCAACTGGGTGACCCTGAAGCCAGCAGTGGCACGCCGTATTCTCAGGCTCCGCAAATCAATTGCCCATTAGAGCGGGCCTTGTAGTGCCATGGGGAGAAGGAGAAGAAATTGGGAGGGACGATCGATATTGTCTCAGCTACTTGCACCCTTAAGGTTTTTGCAACGAACATTCAGTAGGACTGCGTTCAAGCCGAAGATACATTTCGTGTTCGCCGTAAGCACTTTCAACTATCTGCTTAGCTGAATGAACGCTCATGCGGCAGGCTGCGGCGCGGGCATCTGGATAAGAGAAACGCCCGCCTCCTTCAGAAAAAGTCGACTGTTCTCGTCCGGGTAAGTGCCGACGTAAACGACCCTTTCTATACCGGCATTGATAATCATCTTGGCACAGGTGATGCAAGGCTGGTGGGTCACATAGATCATGCCGCCGGCTGTGCCCACGCCGTGGAGCGCGGCCTGTATGATGGCATTCTGTTCGGCATGGAGCGGACGCAGGCAGTGGCCGTCTATGATCAGGTGCCCGACATCGTCACAGTGCGGCAAACCGATAGGCGCACCGTTGTAGCCGGTCGTCAGGATGCGTCGGTCGCGGACAATTACAGCGCCTACGTGGGCGCGATCACAGGTGCTGCGGGCGGCCACGGTGAAAGCGATTTGAAGAAAGTATTCATCCCACGATGGGCGGTCGGCTTGCGACGAGGTCATTCTCAGAGTTGAGCTCGCTGGCCCTCTGTTCCATCAGTCCAAACGGCGTGTTTCTCCCATAGGGATCTTCACCTGACCGTTGTGGGTCGGGTCGGGCCGGGGATTGGGCCGCTTAGGCGCAATGTCTTTTTCTCTATTGGCTTCCCTGTCATGGAGAAGGTCCGCCAGGATTCGGAGCGTATCCTCTTCTGTCGGCGACGCCAGTAGAACAATTTCCTGAACCGTTCTTTCTCTACTGAAGCGGCCGCGCTTGGGGATGAGAATCTCGTGTTCGATTGCAAGGCAGGTATGTGTCGTGCTTCCGTAACTGACCATGCCATAGCTTACGCTGCGGACAGACTTGGGGAAGAAGAAGACGTACCACATCCCAACATCTTTTTCTGGCCACTCCGCAAGCAGAAAACGTTTCGGCTGTACGAGACAGATGACAGCGTGTTCCCGAGTCGCAAAGGTGCGGAAATACCCTTGTAACCACGTAAATCTTTCGCTTTTCTCCTCGACCGTGAAGTAGCCACTGGCGTGGATCGGCACGCTGTCCTTTGGGGCTAATGGTTTCGGCGCGACCGAAGGTGTCGCCAATTCGCGAAACTGTACGTAGTCCCGGCTACGCCAGAGGCGGCGAAGCCAGATGAAGGATACGAACAGGACAAGGCATATCCCCGTCGTGAGGAATCGACCGGGTACGAACCCAAAACCGGCCATAGCACCGATGACCAGAAGCAGGCCGTCTATCCAGCGGACGGCTGGTGTTCCGGCTAGCATCATTCGGTCAAGGTGATATAGCAGACGGGACACGATTTAGTCTGTGCCTGCGATCTAATTGGTCAGAGGAGAAGACTATGTGAGAAGACCTCGCCCAATTGGACGAGGCCAGGCTACAGCTAGGACAAGCTGGTCTGGTTGCGGGCGAGTTGGCCTTGTCAGGCTGGTGCGGGCAATGTCCCTCCGCTCAAGTCCAGACCCTGGTCACGGCTATCCTCCTCTTGGGACCGTTCGCTGTCGTCCCTCTCGGAGGTTGGCGTGCCGCTGGTCTGTCTTGACTCGATGTCGTCAAGAGATTGGAATGGGTCTTCGCCGCGCATGATGGCCTCGAACTCCGGAGCATGCAAAGTTTCCTGCTCCAGCAGAGCCGCCGCCACAGCGTCAAGGCGGTCCTCATAGGAGGTCAGGATCTCATGGCAGCGGCGGTGCGCCTCGTCCACAAGGTTGCGAACCTCTTCATCGATCTCCTGCGCAACCTTGTCGCTGTAATTGCGAGTCTCGGCAATGCCCCGCCCCAGAAATACCATCTCTTCGCGTTCACCGTATTGTACCGGGCCAAGCGCCTCGCTCATGCCCCACTGGGTAATCATCAAGCGCGCCATATTCGTAACGCGTTCCAGGTCGTTGCTTGCCCCGGTTGTGATATCCTCGAAGCGAATCTCCTCTGCGACCCGTCCCCCCAGGAGCGCCGCAAGTTCATCGCGGAACTTGTCTCTTGTGCTCAGGTTGGACTCTTCCTCCGGTAAGGGCATCGTATAGCCGCCTGCCATGCCCCTGGGAACGATCGTCACCTTATGTACAGGGTCATGTCTGGGAAGCACGTGCATCGCCACGGCGTGTCCGGCCTCATGATAGGCGATGATCTCCTTCTCCTTTGGAGACATAACCCGGCTGCGCCGTTCCGGGCCGGCTATGACCCGCTCGATCGCTTCCTGGAATTCAGCCAGCCCAATCGAACGTCGATTGCGGCGGGCAGCCAGAATCGCCGCTTCATTCACCAGGTTTTCGATGTCTGCGCCGACGAACCCTGGCGTCTGCTTGGCGACGACCTCCAGATCGATGTCGGTTGCCAGGGGCTTGCCTTTGACGTGGACGTCCAGGATCTGCCGCCGGCCCTTTACATCGGGCGAATCCATCATCACCCGGCGGTCGAAGCGGCCGGGCCGCAAGAGCGCCGGATCCAGGATATCCGGCCTGTTGGTTGCAGCGATGATGATTATGTTTACATCCGTGTCAAATCCGTCCATCTCGACCAGGATCTGGTTGAGAGTCTGCTCGCGTTCATCGTGGGAGCCGCCCAGACCTGCCCCCCGATGACGGCCGACAGCGTCGATCTCGTCGATGAAAATGATGCAGGGAGAATTCTTCTTCGCCTGTTCAAACAGGTCCCGCACGCGGCTGGCGCCGACACCAACAAACATTTCTACGAACTCGGAGCCGCTTATGTTGAAGAAGGGAACGCCGGCTTCACCGGAGACCGCCTTCGCCATCAGCGTTTTGCCGGTACCAGGTGGCCCGACGAGCAGGACGCCTTTGGGGATGCGGGCCCCAAGAGACGCGAACTTTTGCGGCTCTTTGAGGAATTCAACCACCTCCTCCAGGTCCTGTCTGGCCTCTTCATTGCCCGCCACGTCCCCGAAGTTGACGGTGGGTTTGTCACCCGTGAACATGCGCGCCTTGCTCTTGCTGAAACTGAAAGCCTGATTGCCGGCGCCCTGGGCCTGGCGCAAAATGAAAATGAAAAAGACGGCGATCAGCAAGATGGGCAACAGTGCGAGCAGAATGCTTCCGTATACCTCCCATCCACTCGGCGCTTCGATTTGCACATTGACAGCCGACAGCTGGTCTTCTGTGACGCCCAGGTTCTCTAGTGTTTCGACCAGTCCGATTCCGGTCTCTTTACGCGAACCAATGAGCTTGCCGCCCGAATAGGCGAATACTTCGTCACCGTCAACATGAATTTCTTGAACGTTACCGCCGCGTACCAGGGACGCGATCTCAGCGATGGAAACGGTCGCCGAAATGTTGTTGCCCTGGTTGCTCAGGACGATATATAGAAACGCGCCGAGAGCTACAACCAGGAGGAAGTAGATCATGCCGTTTCGAACTCGTTTGGAATCCATAGCTCCTCTTAGGGTCCGCGGGGTCCGAACAGTCGGCCAAATCGACTTCTTGGGCCTATACGTCCGATCTGGACCCTCCACTGCCCCGCGGGAAGTCTAGCATAGGGAAATCACAGCGTCAAATAGTTCGGATACAAGCCATGCCCTCATTTCAAACGCAAACACGCAGCCGAAATGCACATTACATTGTGCCGCAGCTGCGCTTTACATGCAGTAAGACTGCATCCACCTTTCAGGCCGGCCGCAGGGTAAGGAGCGTGATCTCCGGTCGGCAGTTAAGACGGAAGGGAAGAGGCCAGACACCCAATCCCCGGTTGGTATATAGTTGGTAACTACCAACGCGATAGTGACCGATGGGGTATCTCGTTGCCATATGCGGCAGTAGCGGCGCACGCGTCGCCAAACCGCTGCCGTCGGGCCGGTTACTAGGCAACCGAACCTGCCCGCCGTGGCTGTGCCCGCTCAGTTGCAGGGCAACCGGGAGTTTCTCCCTACGAATGGTGTCAAAGTAGTCGGGCTCGTGACAGAGGAGAAGATTTGTGTTGTAGGACGGTGTACCGGCCAATGCAAGATTCGGACGGGGATGTCCCGACCAGGCGTCGTCCAGACCAGCGATGATGAGCCCAGGCGCGGCCTCCCTGCTCTGATTGACCAGGAGCGTGACCGGGGTCTCGGCCAGAGCGGCTCCCACAGCATCGCGATCGGTCCACAGATCGTGATTGCCGTACACCGCATAGGCGGGAGCATCCAGTATGCGCAAAGGCTCGATCAGACCAACTGAAAAACGGGACTCGTGCCCTACGTAGTCGCCTGTCAATACGACAATGTCGGGCTGCAATTCGTTGACACGGGTGACTGCAGCCATCAACTGATCTACCGTAGTGAAACGGCTGAGATGAATGTCAGAAAGTTGAGCGATGCGAAAGCCGGATAGACTTTCAGCCATGCCCGGCAGTCTGGCAGTTATCTGCTCAATGTCGACCCATGCTCGTTCTACCAGCCCTCCGTAACCAAGGCCCGCAGCCCCGGCTAACGCCGCGGACCCTATCAAATGCAGGAACCTGCGACGGGTCAACATTAATCCTGACATACCGTTGTGGAGGGACCTTTAGGGCTGCAGAATAGCAGAACATGCCTCAGGCCCGGCAGACGCGGGATCCTGGCAGAGAGTATGTAGGTCTGAAACTCGGGTTCAATGGCTTCGCACTATTGCTCTAAGTCAATGCGGTAGAGCGGCTCAAGACCGGCGGCAATTCTGTCCACATTGTCGGCGGCGCACTGCGCTCGTTTTCGAGAAGTGCCGTCAGTTACTCCGGCCGTGTGAGGCGTGGCAATGACGTTCGGCAGATTGAAGAATGGCGAACTTAGGTCCGGGGGCTCCTGGCTATAGGCATCGATGCCGGCACCCCCCAGCTTACCCTCGAGCAGTGCCTGCGTCAGCGCCTCCTCATCGATTAACGCGCCGCGGGCGACGTTGATGATGTATGCGGTTGGCTTCATCAGTCCCAACATTCGAGCGTCGATTATATGGTGGGTCTCACTGTTTAAGTGCAGGTGTAACGAGAGTACGTCCGATTCGGCTACGACCTTTTCGAGGTCATCAGGCTTGCCCACAAATGACAGTCCAAATTCCTGTCGTTCCGCGAGCCTTACCTCCCGAATGTCAATGGCCGCGATCTCCATGCCAAACGGCCTCGCACGGCGCGCCAATTCAATGCCGCTGGCGCCGAAACCGACAATCCCCAGCTGCAACCCTTGCAATTCGAATCCGACAGGTTCGTATAGTTGACCCTTGTCCAGAAGCGCTCGGGACTCCGGATAGCGCCGGGTCAGCATCAGAATGAACATCATTGCCGCCTCTGCCAGAGACACGGCACTGAAGGCACCAGGACAGTTTGCTACCGGCATTCCTTTGGATTTCCAGTAGTCAAGGTCAAAGTGATCAAATCCTGTCCCCAGTATCTGCCACAACCGGGCATCGGTTGCGGCGTCCACCATCTCGCGGGTGCCGGCGGAGCCGCCGTGGTCGATCACTGCGTCCATACCTTTGAACTGCGGCGCCAGCGGTTGGTCGTAGTCCAGTACATGCATGTTGTGGTTGCGGCTTACAGCTTTTACCACGTCCAT
The DNA here is from genome assembly GCA_026708085.1 of Caldilineaceae bacterium. GTDB lineage: Bacteria > Chloroflexota > Anaerolineae > Caldilineales > Caldilineaceae > Bin5. The sequence continues at coordinate 18,121 of JAPOVP010000096.1, read as the reverse complement.
TCCCCACGGGTCGAACATGGAAACTTTAACCGGGTGGGGCAGAAAGAGGACGTTTAATCGCTTGGACATTAGTTTACCTGTGCGTGAGGTGGGGCGGCGGTTGTTGCAGAGATGACAGCTGAGCGATGAATCTTTTACAGGGTAGTGAAGCCTCCATCGGCAACAAGGACCGAACCAGTCACAAAAGAGGCTTCATCACTTGCCAGAAAGAGGAGGGCCTGCGCAACTTCGATCGGTTCGGCGAACCTTTTCATTAGATTCGCGTTCCTGTAAGGCGCCAGCTTTTCTTCTGGGATGGTCTCCGTTAGCGGCGTGTTCATCGAGCCGGGGCAGACGGCGTTGATGCGGATGTTGTCTGCTGCGTGGTCGACCGCCATCGAGCGGACGAGACCGATTACGCCGTGCTTGCTGGCGTTGTACGAGGCTTGCAGCCCGTTTCCCACCAGGCCCGATAGCGACGAGACGCAGATAATGTTGCCACCCCCCTGTTGCCGCATCTGCGCGACCGCGTACTTGGAACACAGAAACATACTCTTCAGGTTGGTATCGACGACGAAGTCCCACTCCGCTTCGCTGGTATCGACGACATCCTTGTTTATCTGTACGCCTACGTTGTTGACCAGGACATCCAACCGGCCGAATGCCTCTACTGCTGCTTGCGTCAGGCGTTCTGCGTCCACTTGCAGCCGCACATCCATCTGAACAAAAAGAGCCACTCCGCCCTGCTCTTTGATTCTGCTGACTGTCTCCTGGCCCTTTTCTACGTTGATTTCACCGACCACCACACGGGCGCCCTCGGATGCGAACAGTTTGGCGACTGCCTGCCCCAGGCCCATGCCCGCTCCCGTGATCGCGGCTACTCTTCCCCGCAGACGATCCGCCATCTGAATTGCACCTTGTTCAATAAGGCAGTAGGCCGCCGCTGACATTGTAGGTTTGCCCGGTCATATAGCTGGCATCATCGGAGGCCAGGAACGCGACCAGGTTGGCGACATCTTCGGGCTGCTGGATGCGGCCCAGGGGCACGCCTGCCACCGCTTGCGCCTTGACCGAGCCAACTGGCACACCTTGTTGTGCCGCTGTCTCACGGTCGATCAGATCCCACATGGGAGTATCGACGATACCGGCGCAAACGCAGTTTACCAGGATACCGTGGTCTGAGAGTTCCAGCCCCATCTGCTTGGTCAGGGCAACGACTGCATGTTTGCTTGCCGCGTATGCCCCCAAAGGCATACCTTTGCCCGGGGCGATTTTGCCTGCTCCCGAAGCATTGTTGATGATGCGACCGCCGCCGCCCTGTTTTATCATCTGACGCGCTGCGGCCTGTGAACAGAGCAGAACGCTCTTGGCGTTAACGTTCATCAAAGCATCCCAGGTTTCCTCGTCGGTTTCCAGCAAGGTTGCTATTGCACCGATTCCGGCGTTGTTCACAAGGATTCGCAGGCTACCCAACTCCTCACTGGTCTGGTGGACCATATGTTGGACCTCTTCATTGCGGGTTACATCTACCTGCAGCGGCAGGGCCTGTCCGCCAAGGTCCCTCACCTCGTCCGCGACCTGCGTGGCCGTCTCGCCATCCAGATCCGCAACGGTGACCGGACAGCCTTCCCGGGCCAGGCGCAGCGCAATGGCCCGTCCTATCCCTCGCCCGGCACCGGTGACAATGGCAACCTGGCCTTCAAGATTGTACCGCGGCATCGGCTATCTCCTGCCCGTTTCCTTCCATTGTCCGACCTAATGCTCGCCGTCTTTGGTCTCGTACGGCACCTGCATCAGTTCGAGGATGTAGCCGTCCGGGTCCTCAAAAAAGACCACGTGGACGATTGCCCAACCCAGGTCGAAACTGACCGGCTCCGAAACAAAGTTGACGCCTTCCTCTCTCATTTCGCGATAGGCGTCTGCCAGGTTGGGCACACCAAAACAGATATGGGAATGGCCCACGTCCCCCAGTTTTCCGTCCGAGATTTTGCCTTGCGGCTGGACGTACTCTTGCAAATCAAGAAGCATCCCTGGCGACTCTGGCGCCTGCAAACGTACGACCTGCATGACGACTTGGTCTTTGCCGGCCATCTTCGAGATCGTCTCTCCTTCGAGCCGATGGCGTTCAATCTCCTCCATTCCCAGCAGGTCCCGGTAAAAGGCAAGAGAGCGTTCCATGTCGCTCACCGTCACCGAAACATGATCCATCACGTTTACTGAACTGATCACAACTCGTTGCCTCCCGGTTCAAAAGGTTTCCAATGAATCCAGCTCAGCCAACCGTTGAATCCAGCGTTGGTGGCGGACATTCGCGATGGAACGCCAGTAGGGGCCGTACAACGGGCGGCCAGTCTGAGCGATTTTCCCGTGGTTGCTCCGCATCTGTTCCTTAATGGCGGCGGTAGCTTCAGGTGTATCCGGGTCCTCATAGTAGACCACCACCCCTTGTCGCCGGCAACTGTCTCCGCCGAAGGCCGCATGCCAGAGGGCGACATTGAAAGCAATGACATCTCCCGGTTGCGATTCGAACGTGTACGAAGGCACATCTGCCTGGGCCAAATCGTATGCCATTTCTGGCTCGCGACTGATCTGGCTGTGAAAGGGATCTCGGTGTGAGCCGGGAATGACACGTAACGCCCCGTTGCTTCCGGTCAGCGGGTCCGGGTAGATGCAAAACTTGACGGCAGCGTAGTCCAGCGATCTGGTATCCGGGTGCCAGAGCGTGTCGTTGACGTGGTAGTTTCCGTCGACCGCGATCGCCAGCACTTCCTTTCCCAGCAACTGTTCAGCGACTTCGCCGAACCGGTGATCGTGGGCCAAGCCAGCAATGAATGGGGAATTCTCCTCCATCAGTGTGGCGTAATGGCGGAGTTTGCCGTCGTGCTTGCCGTTTTCTATCCAGGAGTCTAGCCCAGCATTGAACTCCCGGCCATATCTCGCCATCTCCTCATTTGAAAGCAGTTGGCGAAAGACCAGGAATCCGAAAACATTGAAATGGTCAAGTTGCTGACTAGACAGTTTCATGTGAATTGGTCGGATGGGGTAGTGGTCAGATTCGCTTATTCAACCGGTGTGCCGGCTTTAGGTATGGTTCCAAGCAGTGCAGGGGCGGCCTGTTCCTATGTCCGGAAGTAGGGAAAACCGTCGCGAGGAGAGAAAATCTCTGCTTCATCACGCTGAAGTATAGCATTCAGATTCGCGCAGCGTCAACCAATTTTCTTCCTCAGCCTGCGAATACGGCGCTACGGCAAACGACCTTTTCTGAATTGCTTAGCCCGGTTCTGGTCGCCCATTCGCCGAATAGCTCTGCCAACCGAAAGCTCGCAAGGTTCATCTCAATGTTCATACTCCTCCATCAGTTCGACCAGATTGCCGTCCGGGTCGTAACAGAAGCAAACACTAACTGAACCTTCCGTGAGCTCGAAATTCACTGGCCCCGATATGAACTCTACGCCGGATTCTCTCAGCGCGTCCACCGTTGCCGGCAGGTCCTCCACGGTCAGAGCGAAGTGGCAGGAGCCGACAGAGCCAAGTGGTGTAACGTGCTTTTTCCCGTGGGCCGTATAGAATTCGAGCAGGTCAATGAGAATCCCGGGCGTACCATCTGCCGCCAGACGGGTTGATTGCGCACGCGAACCCTGCAGTCCTCCGGCCATGTCGGACTTTTCTCCTTCCAACTGGTGCTGCTCGACCTGCTTCAGGCCCAACTTGCCGACATAGAACTCCAGGGCGCGCCCGGTGTCGCTGACAGTAATTGCAATATGATCAAGTGCTTTGACCTTCATAGCTGTATTCTCCCTATTGAATTAAAAACCAGAGCTAGTCTTGTTCCTGGAACCCGGAGCGAAGGGCGATTCCGGGGCGAAGAGGGGCTGCCTCAAGCCCAGTTTCCTCCTGCGCGGCGCAGATACCTGGCTGCGCCTTCCCTGAGTTGCCGGTCTGAAGGCTGGATCGCGGTGGCGCCGCCGTCTACCATAAGTACGGCCGCTGTTATGTATGAAGCCTCATCGCTTGCCAGGAATAGTATCGCATTGGCCACCTCCTCGGGTTCAGCGAACCGGGAGAACATGGTCATGGCTGCGTAGGACGCGACGTTTTCCGCGGGCGTGCGCGCCATCATCGGCGTGTTCATGCCGGTTGGGCAGACTACATTGGCGCGAATGCCGCCCTCTCCACAGTCCTGAGCAAGGCAACGGGCCAGGCCGATCAGACCGTGCTTCGAGGTGTTGTAGTCAGCCTGCATTTCGTTCGCCACAACGCCGGACATCGAGGATACAAATACGACGCTGCCTCCGCCCTGACGCAACATCGGGGGAATCACGAACTTCGAGCAGAGGAATGGGCCCTTGAGATTCACGCGCATCACCCGATCCCAGTCTTCTTCTTCGATTTCGGCGATACGTCTGCCGCTTCCAAACGTAGCCGCGTTGTTCACCAGAATGTCGATGCGGCCAAACTCAGCCAAGGTGTCTGCCGCCATCTTCTCGGCATCTTGGGCAATGCTCACGTCGACGACGACTGCCATTGCTTCCCCGCCAGAGGAGATGATCGCATTGACTGTGTCGTGAGCGGTTTCCCGGTTCATATCGGCGACGACGACCTTGGCGCCTTCGCTCGCGAACCGCAACGCAGTCGACCGCCCGAGGCCCTGGCCCGCCCCCGTGACAATTGCGACCTTTCCTTGCAATCGACCCATTTGGCTGTTCCTTTAGGCTTGGAATCGAACACCCAGAAACTGTCAGCCCCGTTTTCTGGCCGGCAACTCGAGCGAGTCGCCGACAAGCAGGATGCGCAAGTCGAATTCCGGCTTCTGCTGGTAGTAAAGTTCAAAGAGCTTGCCGATGTCGCCGGTGTGGTTGCGCCAGAATTCCCAGTGGAAGGGAAGTAACGTCTTGGGCCCGAGTTTCTGCGCCACGGCAAGAAACTCCTCAATCTCCATGTACCACGTTCTGCCAAAGGCCAGCAGCGCCATATCTAGGTCGTGCTCTGCACCGATCTCTGCCATGGCCGGACCGTCCCAGGTATCGCCGGAGACAAACAGTTTTGTGCCTCCAGACGTCAAGACGAAAGTCACCGCGTGTGGCTCATTCGGGTCGTAGGAAGGATAGACTTGCAACTCTACGTCTTTGACCTGAAACGAGTCGCCCGGCGCCACCTCGCGTATACGGTCGTCGGCGATGCCAAACTCCCGCATCAGTTTCGCCGAGGAACGCGGCGCAACACAGACTGCATCGGTGTTTTCCACGATGGGCAAGAGGGTGCCGTCGTGGCAGTGATCGACGTGGTCATGGGTGGAGATGATGATGTCGGCTACGCTTACTTCGTCTGGCTTGACGGGGATGGCCGTCGATCGGTAGGCGCCTGGCACGGCATCATCGGGCGTTCCGTAGGAGTAGGGATCGATCCAGATCATCGTCTCCGGTGTGCGGTAAACGAAACTCGGCCCGCCTAACGCCCAGAACAGGATTCCATCGGCGACAGTTCGCCCCTCCACTTCATCCAGAAATGTTTTTGGCCAGTAGGCAACATCTCGCATGATTCTTCCTTTTTCTGAGTTTACATCGCGGCAGATGCCAACGCCCGACTACGAGGATTCATTAAAGGTTCCGGGCCATGCCGATCTCACAGAAACTATTCAGGACGTACTCCAGTTGAAGTCATGCGGCACCTGTTCACCGGTGCCAATTTCGTTCAGTTCGAGTAGATTTCCGTCCGGGTCGTAGAAAAAGAGTACGTGCCAATCGCCCTCGCCTTCGAAACGTACCGGCGGCGAAACAACCTCTACACCTGCCGCCTTCAAGCGTTCATAGGTGGCAGGCACATCCTCAACACCGAAACAGAAATGCGCGCTGGGCACGTGGTGTAGCGGCTGCCGCCCCTTAGGACTCTTTGGATTAATCCACTGAATCAGGTCGAATGTAAAGCCCTGCTCCGACGAGCGCGTGTGACCGTTTACGCCACCGGGAGGGCGTAGACGATATTCGCGCATATGCACATTCGACATAGCAGTCATCTTATCGATAGGACCGCCATCGTGCTCCTCGGGGGAGACGACCTCCATTCCCAGAATATCCCTGTAGAACTCCAGCGATCTTTCCAAATCACTGACCATAATTGCTACGTGATCAATTGTAATTCTGCCCATTTGGATCGTCCTCCCACGTACGATGGACTGGATAGTTCCCTTTGAGAACGGGGCTTCAGAGGTTGCTAAGCATCCGATTCAAATTCCTGTAGTTAATTTGCATCGCCTCCTCGCGGGAACCGCTCGGCGGCACAAAGTGCGTCGCCACCGACAGCACCGCGTCGCTGCGCCGGTCTCGCAGACTCCGCAAAATCGCGGAATAATTCACGTCGCCTTCACCCAGCGGGCAGTAGGAAAAGTCCAACTGCAACCCATTCTTGACGGTCAGGTCCTTCAGGTGCAGTCCGTGGAGATAGGGGTGTATATTGAGGAATCCCGCCGTCGCAACGTCCGCTTCGCCACTGTTCATGTTGTCGGACGGCCCCCACATCACCTTGATGCGCGGCGAGTTGAGCGCCTCCGCCAGCCGGCGAAAGTTGCCTGTCGTGTTGGTATAGTTCCAGGGCATCATCGAAAGCGCCAGGTCGACGTCGTACTTTTCTGCCTCCTCTAGCGCAAGCGAAAAGGCCCGCACCAGCTTCTCCATGTCGACGTCGGCGATATGGCCGCCACGCGTCAACCACCTCATCGGCCACGTCGGTTTGGCGGCCGTATACTCCCCCGGCCACGCAAACGTGAACACGCCCACAGAGCCGACCCCCAGACGCGCCGCAATCTGCATTGAGCGCACCATGTCGTCCATGTCCTGCCGAAACTCCGGATGCTCTTCCATACAGTCCAGGTCGAGATCGGTGAGGTGAATCTGCTTGAAAGGATTGCCGATGTTGATCAAAAAAATCTCAAGCCCGTGGCTTGCCACCTGCTCTCCAATGCGGTCCACCGCGGCGTCATCCAGCTCGCGCATTGGCGGGCCGTCAGTGCCAAGTGTGTTGAACCAGACACAGTCGGCCCCGATCTCCTTGGCCTTTGCCAGCGACTCGTCGAAAGGGAGAGCCAGCTCCGGCAGGTACATGCCCAGTCTGAATTTGTGCTCGGTCATCTCTCGGCCTCGTACTCTCTCAGTTTTGCAGCGGCTGCAACCAGCGGTCCAGGCCCGCGTCCGCCAGATTCTGTATCCAATCGTGGTGCGAGCGGGCGACCCGGTCGGGATGTTGACGGCTGCGGGCGACAAAACCGGGCACCTTAGAACGGCCTGTCGGCAGTCCTATGCGGCTGTACCGCGTGTCGACGCTCCAGCGCACGGTCTGCGACCGGTTGGGAATCGAGCGATGCACCAGCCGCTCCATCGTAATCAAGACGTCGCCCGGGTCCACCTCGCAGGTGACGACGCCACTGGCAGGCAGATCCGCGTCAGCGATGCCTCTGGCCCCTTTATGCCCCGGTGTCTCGAGCCACAGGTCATGCGCAATCAGCCCTTCAAGGTGGGAGCCCGGAATCACCTGCATGCAACCGTTTTGCTCGGTGGCGCTGACGAGCGGGATCCAATAATTGACGACAAGGGTCTCACCTGCCTCGTCAGGGATCAGGTAGGCAAGGTCCTGATGCCAGGGAATGTCCATCAGGTCAAGATCGGGCATTTTCGGACGCAGTGCGAACTGCGGATGGGCGAGGATTTCGGGCCCGATCAAGGATTCGGTCGCGTCCAAAAGTACGGGAGCAGTGCGGAGCGTAAACATACCGGCAGAAATGGGCTTCCCCCTTGAAAAATAGTTCTGCCACAACCAGTTCCGGTCGGTACAGGCTTCGGAGGCAAGTGCCAGCCGCTTGGCAAACGGCGCGTCTTCAAAAGTCTTTCTGGAGTCTAGCTGACCCTGCCGGACAGCTTCTTCAATCGCACCGTCTACTTTTCGGGCAAGCTCATCGACCAGGGGCTGAAACGCATCGAGGGGCAGCATCTGACGCACGATCAGAAAGCCCTCTTTTTTGAACTGCCGGATCTGTTCCGGTGTCAGCCCCGTAGTCGTCGATGATGTGCTTTCGATCTTCTGTTCCTGCGCTGCCGAGTTTCCTGCCATGTAGTCCTCCCGTGCTTAGCGCAGGCAAACGGCTTGGCATCTGCGCCTGAGTTCGTTGTGCGGGGTCATTGGGATTGAAGTATATTCCAAATCGAAGGGCGACGCTACTCTTTGAAGTGCATTTACACGGTGTCCGGGTCACCCACTGAGTGGCCATGTGCCGACAGCTATTTCTCTCTGGTTTCAGCGCTTTGAATCTCCTCATGAAGTTCGGGACTTCCACGCGACCGCACAGACTACAGTTCAGGCAAATGGGGCTTTCGTGTACAATACAGCGACGGCGGACTGGCGAGCACCTGTGATTGTCCAAGAATGAAACGAATGAGTAGGTCGCGAGGTCCTCTGTATATGTCCTTTCAACTGGAATCAGGCGGCAATGAATAGAGTCAAGAGACTTTGAGGTGAACTGATGACTGTGAACGGCGCGAAGGGGGCCTTGGGATGGGCGCTAATTGGATGTGGTGGCGCGGGCCGGGCACATGCCGGCTGGGCAGCCTCAACTGAAGGCGTAACCGTGCGCGGCTTTTGCGATATTCAAGCTGGAATGGCTGAACAGCTGCAGCAGCAACACGGCGCAGAATTCGCCACCACCGACCCGGAGCGCGTCTTTGCCGACCCTTCTGTGGACATCGTTTCAATTGCCACTTCCCACAGTTCCCACGCCGAGCTGGCGGTCGCAGCGCTGCAGGCCGGCAAACATCTCTTCCTCGAAAAGCCGATGGCAATGACCACGGCCGACTGCCTGCGCATCCACCAAGCAATGCAGGCTGCAGGCACGAAACTGATGCTTAACTTCTCCATTCGCTTTTCAGGTGCCGCGCGCGCCATTCGTCGGCGCATTACCGCACCCAAGGTAAGTCACAGCCAGTGCATGATGGGCCGCGCCGACCTGAACCGCTGGCGCTGGCATCCTGTCGAAGGCGGCGGGCCGCTGTGGGATGTTGGCGTTCACATGGTCGACTATCTGTGCTGGATCCATGACAGCGCGCCGGTGGAGGTCTACGCAACCGGCGGCCAGATTACGCATCCCGGCGAACTGGGCAGCGACGACATGGTGGATTCGGTGGCGGCCACGATTCGCTTCGCCAACGAATCCGTCGGCACCTTTCTGATGAGCGACGCCGGCTTCAATTCCGTTATTTCCAAGTGGTTCTTCGAATTCTTTGACGGCGATGATACGGCAGTCCTCTACGAACACTTCCGCAAAGTCAGCTTTTCGACCCCGGACCCGAAGGAAGGACAAAAGGATGAGACCCTGACCCCGCCGCCAATCGAACGCCTTTCCCTGCTGGTCGAGGCGATCCGCAACGACACGGAACCGTATGTGCCGCCGCAAGCGGGCATCCTGTCCACACTGCTGGTTGAGACGATCATCGCATCGATCCACTCCGGCAAGCCGCAGAAGGTAGATTTGTCTGCCCTGCCTCAGCCTCTCACACGATAGAGGAAACTGGAGGGACAGGTTTCCGACTTCAACAGCCACCGCGAAGTGCGGCATTCTGGGATCCGAGTATGAATGGAATTGAAGCCATCGCAGCGATATTAAAGGCGGAAGGGGTCGACTGGCTGGCCTGCTATCCGTCCAACCCGTTGATCGAAGCAGCCGCCCAGGTCGGCATCCGGCCGATCAATTTCCGCCACGAACGCGGCGCTGTGATGGCCGCGGATGGCTACAGCCGCACCAGCGGCCGCCAGCGCTTTGGCGTGGTCGCCGTCCAATCGCAGGCCGGCGCCGAGAACGCGATGGGCGGGATTGCCCAGGCCTATGCCGACAATGTCCCGATTCTTGTCCTGCCCGGCGGTGTCAATCTGGATCAGCTGGCTGTGAAACCCAATTTCTCGGCCGCGAGCAACTACCAGGGCATCGTCAAACGTGTTGAGGCGATCTACCGGCCCGATCAGGTTTCGGCGGTGATGAGAAGGGCTTTCCATGCGCTGCGCAATGGGCCGCCGGGGCCGGTCGTCGTGGAAATGCTGACGGATGTGTGCGACCAGGAGGTCCCCGAGAACGCGTTAGATTATCGACCTCCTCCGCTGATGCGTCAGGTTCCCGCCGAGGCCGCCATTGACGAAGCGGTAAAAGAGTTGCTGCGGGCGGAGAAACCGGTCATCTGGGCAGGCGGCGGTGTCCTGTTCGCAGGCGCCAGCGCGGCGCTGCGGGAACTGGCTGAACTTACCGGCATTCCGGTATTTTGCACGATGCCGGGCAAGTCGGCTCTTGACGAGCGCCATCCTCTCTGCCTTGGCGCGGGCAGCCGCGCCACGACACTGCCTGCCCACCGCTGGCTACAGGAGTGCGACCTCCTGCTCGCAATCGGCTCCAGCCTCACGCGCGGCCCATACTGTCAGATAATCTTGCCGGGCAAGGTGATCATTCAGAATTCGATCGACGCCGATGACATCAACAAGGATGAGTCTGTTGACATCGGCCTCGTCGGTGATGCCAGGCTGACCTTGGAGGCGATGATCGAATCGCTAAGACGGCAGGTTGGCGATGGCCGGGGCGAAAGGAGCCGCCAAACCGCAGCCGAGATCGCCGCCTGCAGGAAGCCGTGGTTGGACCAATGGATGCCTCTGCTGACGTCGGACGAAGAGCCTCTCAATACGTACCGCGTGATCCACGATATCGACCGCACCCTCGACTGGGAAAACAGCATCGTCACTCACGACGCCGGCGCACCGCGCGACTCAATCGTTCCCTTCTACACTGCCACCGTACCGAACAGTTACATCGGCTGGGGCAAGACGACGCACCTCGGCTTTGGCCTGCCACTGATGATTGGGGCCAAACTGGCGCACCCCGAAAAGTTCTGCCTTAACCTCATGGGCGACGGAGCCTTCGGCATGTCCGGCCTGGACCTTGAAACGGCAGTGCGGGCTAAGGCGCCGATTACGACGGTGCTGCTCAATAACGGCGGCATGGCGACATACGCGCCGGGAAACTTTGCCACCGCGCGCGAGCGATTCGGCGTCAGCCATATGGTCGGCGATTACGCCAAGATCGCGGAAGGCCTCGGTGCAGTCGGGATTACCGTGACGAAGACCGCTGAGATGACTCCGGCCTTGCAGAGGGCCCAACGGCTCAATGCCGAAGGGGAGACCGTGCTTATCGATGTCCATTCCAATCTTGAATCCCGCCGCTCGCGCTGGGACCGTTGAAGGTAACCGGTGTATCTGACGGCACATCCTATGTTTGCTTAACAGATGTAAGGAGAAAAAGAATGAGTGTCTTGATCCATGTGGGGGTACGAGCGTCCGATCTCTCTGAATCAATCCGCTTTTGGCGCGATGGCCTGGGGTTGCGTGTCGCCGGCGAAAGGGGCATCCGCTACGACCTGACCGACGGCTACCACAATTTCGCCGTATTTCAGCACCAGGGCGACGACCGGCCAGAACACATAGGCGGCATGCTCGACTACCTGCACATCGGCGTGGGCGTCCCGGACGTTGCGGCCGCAGCCCGCCGCCTGCGCGATATGGGATACACGATCTTCTCCGACGGGCTGGGCGGCAAAACGCCTCTTGACCCCGACAACCTTGAGCAGCCCGCCTTTAAGGTCGAAGATCCGGATGGCATCACCATAGACGTGAGCGAGGTCACCACGATGTGGCCGGGCACCACGATTCACCCGAATCAGACGGCTCAGCCAGAGGGTTAGTCCCTTCAAGTAGGCAGCTCGACCCTGCTTTGCAAGACCTCTATACCTGGAAACGGTAGTGCGGGGACCGCAGTTCTTCTCCGCGCTACGGTTCTCTCCTCATACAATTTATGAAGCAGCCACCGGAACTGAAATCAGGTAGCTATACGCCGCGGCGAAGCGCTCCGACTCGAGTGCACTCCACCTTCCTCGCCACTCTCAAGCGACAGGACCCAATGTTTCCGCTCTTTCAGCGTGTAAGATCTGGGTCTAATGCTTCTCAACTGGATTCAGCTAGCTGCCTGAGCTCGTAAAGCCGGTTGAGCGCATCCAGCGGGGAAAGGGCATCCACGTCCAGCGCGCGCAGCGACTCCACGACCGGGTGGTCGTCGGCAAAAAGACCTACCTGCATGGCGTCTTTCTGCTTACGTCCGGGAGTCTGATCCAAAAGAGTCGATGGCCCAGCCGCGCCGGAGGCCTCCAGATCGAGCAGGATCTCCCCCGCCCGCCGCACAACCCCCCTCGGTAACCCAGCCATCTGCGCCACGTGCACGCCATAGGACCGGTCGGCCCGGCCGGGCAGGATCCGGCGCAGAAACACAACGTCGTCGCCGCTGTCGTCGACGGCCACATTGTAGTTGACGATCTGGGGCAGCCGTTCAGCCAGGTCGGTCAGCTCATGGTAGTGGGTTGCGAACTGCGTCTTGGCGCGCAGCGATGGGCTATTGTGGATATGCTCCACCACGGCCCAGGCGATGGCCAGACCGTCGTATGTACTGGTGCCGCGACCGATCTCGTCCAGAATCAGCAAACTGCGTTCGGTAGCGTGGTTGAGGATGTTGGCCGTCTCGATCATTTCGACCATGAAGGTGGACTGCCCGCGGTGGAGCTCGTCGCTGGCGCCAATGCGAGTGAATATCCGATCGACAACACCGACTTGGGCGGCGGTCGCAGGCACAAAGGAGCCAATCTGGGCCAGGAGAGTGATCAGGGCCGTCTGCCGCAGATACGTGGACTTGCCCGACATGTTCGGCCCGGTAAGGATGTGAATCAGTTCGCCGGCAGAGAGATGCACGTCGTTGGGGACGAAGGGCTCGTCGCTCGTCAACTCCACAACCGGGTGGCGCCCATCCGTGATCGTGATTCCGGCGCCTTCGTCGATCTCAGGGCGGCAGTAACGACGCTTGACCGCAACCTCGGCCATCGACGCGTACACATCCAGCAGGGCCAGCCCTCCGGCCAGGCAGCGAATCTCGTCGGCGTGCGCGGTCAGGTCAGCGCAGACGCAGCGGAAAAGCTCTTGCTCCAGCGCCAGGCGGCGCTCGTCGGCGTTGAGGATCTGTGACTCAAACTCCTTAAGCTCCGGCGTTATGTAGCGTTCCGCGTTCGCAAGCGTCTGTTTGCGGATGTATTCCGTCGGTACCTTGTCCGCATGCGTGTTTCTCACTTCAATATAGTAGCCGAAAACCTTGTTGTAGCTGACTTTCAGACTTGGGACATTTAGGCGATCGCGTTCTACATTCTCAAGCGCGGCAACCCACTCCTTTGCGTGGCGGCTGTTCTCTACGATGGCATCCAGCTCTTCACTGTATCCGGGCCGGATTATGCCCGGTTTCGCCAGCGTGGCTGAAGGCTCCTCGTCGATCGCACGCTGCAGAAGTTCGAAAGAGGGCGAACAGTCCGGCAATCTGGCCATCATCTGGGCGGGAAACGCGTCGGCAGAGGCACGAGGCACAGTCCCATTTCCCGGCCCTCGGCCTAAGCCCGGAACGGTCGAATTGAACAGTTCGCGAAGGCCCGGTGCCTGGCCGAGGACCTCCCGGACACCAAGCAGATCGCGCGGCAGTGCTTTGGTTTGCGTGATGCGGTTGATCCAACGCTCCAAGTCGCCCATCCCTCGCAGAACGTCGCGAATCTGCGCGCGCAAATCGGTTTCGTCCACCAGTGTCTGGACTGCCTCCAACCTCTCGTTGATGAGGGCAACGTCCAGCAGCGGACGTCCCAGCCAGCTCCGCAGCAGCCGTCCTCCCATGGGAGTCAGTGTCTCGTCCAACACGCCAAGAAGGCTGCCGCGAACGTCGGCACCGCGAATCGTTTCCGTCAATTCAAGATTGCGCCGTGTGGAGTCGTCCAACACCATGAACTCGCTCACAGCGTAGCTGTGCAGTCTGACCAATTGGGAGAGAGCGCTGGGCTGCATCTCCTGCAAGTAGGCAAGGATGGCGGCGGCCGCGCGCACGGCCTGCGGCCTTTCCTGCAGGCCGAATCCGTCCAGGCTGCGGACTCCGAGATGCCGTTGCAGCGCATCGCGGGCCGTGTCAATCTCCACCTGCCAGGCTTCAACTGGCGAAACAAGCGCCTGCAAACTGGCGATCAATGGCGCGAGCCTGCTCTCTTCGGCATTCCAATCGGACGTAATCAGCTCGCTTGGCCGCAAGCGGGCCAACTCCTCTTCCAGTCGTTGCTCGGTCTCAGCCAAGCCGCCGCTGTCGATCTGTGTCGCCGCAAACTCACCAGTGGTAATGTCACAATAAGCAATGCCCGCCTCATCGCCGCGGGCGTTGAACAGAACGGCGACAAGATAGTTGTTGCGGTCGTCGTCCAGCATCGAAGGTTCCGCGATGGTACCCTTGGTGATTACCTGCTGGATCTCCCGGTCCACCAGACCCGACCCCGGCTCGCTGACCTGTTCCGCGACAGCTACTTTGTGACCGGCCTCAACCAGTTTCGCCAAGTAACCTTCGACGCTGTGATATGGAACGCCGGCTAGCGGCACGCGCTGACTGTTGCCGACCGGCCGGCTGGTGAGCACAACATCGCAGACCTCGGCAACGATCTCGGCATCTCTATCGAAAGCTTCGTAGAAGTCCCCCAGGCGGAACAGGAGAATGCATTCCGGATGCTGGCTTTTCAGTTGCAGGTACTGACGGCGCATCGGGGTTGTCATGGCGATGTTTGTTCCGGATGCTTTCAGCGACCTTCCGACTGCCAGGAGACGCGGCTATTGGGATCACCGTAAAGCGTGTAGGCGAGCCAGGTGGGGTTGGCGGCCTGCATGGCGCGGATCTGCTGCCGTGCCGAGTGGAAGGCTTCGCCCATCGTCTTCCCCGCCCAAAGCTCCTCATAGAAGATCTGTGCGAACTTCGAGGCCAGCTCATCGTGCACTTCCCACAGCGCGCCTACGAATGCAGTGACGCCCAAATGGTCCACCAGGCGCTGTGCCCAGCCACCCAGGCCGGTCAGGTTGTAGCCGACACGGGCGCCGTGACAGGTATTGAGGAAAATGAGCGGCTTTTCCCGACGCAGTCCCTTGGCACGGCGCCTTGTCAGGTCACTGGGGAAGAGAGGATCGCCTTCCAATACAATCGGCGACTCGTCCACAAATTCCTGGTTGTAGTTGCCGTGGGTGGCGAAGTGAAACAGCTGGGCGCCGCCCTGCTCCGCCAGCTCAAGGAACTGGGCGCGCGTAGTGATCGGCGGCGCGATCTCGATCTGACGTGATGCGAGGCTGTCGAAATACTGAATCTCCTGGGTCACGAAATCCAGCGAAATCATCGGCGCAACGAGGCAGGCGGCCCGGATTTTCAGGTCGGATGGCACGGCTGCGCCCGCCAGCCAGCGGCTCATACGCCAGGCCCCCGCCAGATGGTCGTCCTCGACATCCTGGCCGTCCACCACGTCATAGGGCTTAACCAGCTCCCACGGAATCCACGGCTCGTCACTGACTACGAGCAGATTATCCAGCTCTCCGGCATCCCGTCGCGCCTTGATCTCCCAGTAGAGCTGTCGCAGAGGAGCAGGGAAGAGTTGCTCATAGAGCTCGATGCCGAGATCAGCGACTTCGTCCTCCATGCGGATGGCTTCGTCTCCGGTCAGGTCGGTGCCCGCCCGGGCCGCGAGGGCGCTAAGCCTCTCTGCAAGCCGGTCGAAAAACAGGTCGGGCCTGGAGAGGTCGTTGAATACGATCGAGCCCGCGTTGCGCCCATCCAAAGTAGAAAGCTTCTGCGAATGGAGATGGAAATGAAGTGTGCGGCCGTCGGCGTCTCGGGTGATGCGCAACTCGACGTCTGCCGCCGGAATTGGCGTACCTTGCGGTATGGTAACGCCGTCGACGGCGCGGACAACTGAGGCCGTGCCGAAAGCCGGCGGCTCCTCGCCTTCCTCGACGCTGACGCCCTCCCCTCGCCGAGTACCGGCGCGCAGGAACGGAAAGCTCCTTACCGCGACCTCCAGTGTCAGTGAACCTGCGTTCCTGCCCCGGTGGTAGAAATCGACCGTAACCCAATGCGGGCCCGTCCGATCGTCGACCAGTTGGAAGAGAAAAACAGCCGGCTGCGAGTCGCCGTCCTGCGGTACCGCGATCGTTCGCCGTAAGGCGGGCCCTTCACGCGAACCTGCGCCATAGCCGCTGACCTCTTCAAAGCCAGGCGCGCGCACGACAACGTCCACATACTCGACTTCATTCTGAAACGCGATGCCGACTTCAGTTTGGCCCCGGCTTTCGCGAGGAAGGTCGCGAACCAGCTGCACGACCAGGGGATACTTGACATCATTCCGGTTGGAAATTGTCGGCGGAAAGTCGACGTAGGTATGAAACTGGATGACCGCGCCGCTATCGGCAGCACCTGCGGCGGGTGCGGCTGCGTCTTGGCGTCCAGGGGATACGCCGCGTCGCGCCGGGGCGCCCGCTTGCCGATTTCCGCTTGAACCTTTGGTCGGGGGTGCGGCGCCCCGAAGGGCCGGAGCGGGCGGTATCTGAAAGGAACGCGGTACGTAGTTGGACGGATCATCACGCATTGTCCGCAGGACGTTGAGCGCCTGCAGGTAGCTGATGCCCATGGCCCTCCCGTAGCCGGGATTGTCACCCGCAATGTCGCCGCGTAACGCTTCTTCGATGAGCGGCAGCGTCGCGTCGATAGATGCGAGGTCGTCCAGGAAGCCGGTCAGCACTCCGCGCCTTTCCAGCGCGCTAATGTCAGTCTCCCCTGCCGCCGTCGCCGCCGCCGTCCGCAGACGGTCTACCTGGCTACGCGTCAGCGGGTCGAGACTCCAATAGCTGCGAAAGAACCGGCGCAGGACCGAGTCCACGATATGCAGGAGCTGGCGATCGTCCCAGTGTCTGGACGAAAACTCCTGTCGTCTGCCTTCTACCCCTGCCATGCGTCCCCTTTCTGAGCGGCAGTCAGTTGAGCCCGTATCGAATTGCGGGCATTTGCTGATTGAAGTGGTGGGCAGGATCGTATCATAGCGGCCTAGGTTTTTCAATTCCTTTCCTGTTTTCGCATGCTCTGCCGCGGACTCCACCGCCCCCGGTGCACTCGGAGAATCTCTGGCCATGTACGCCTGCTTTAGCCCTTTTGCCCAATCCGATTGTACAATCTTCAGGCCCTCCAATCTGGCGATGAATGGCAACCGCACCTATCTCTTCAGGAGCATCCTATGAGCATCGTTCATCTGGCCCGTACGGTCTATGACGGCATAATCGACCACGCCCGCGAAGGGAAGCCCGAAGAGATCTGCGGCATTCTGCGAGGACGTGAGGGACGTGCGACGCAGCTTTACCGCGCCCGCAACTTGGCTGAGGACAGGATAGACAACTACGATGTCGACCCGCAGACGCTCCTTAAACAGTTCGAGTTTGAAGAGGCAGGAGACGAAATGGTGGCAATCTACCACTCGCACCCGGTCTCAGTAGCCTACCCGTCGGCCACCGATGCCTGGAACGCACACTATCCGGAGACCTACTACCTTATCTGTTCGCTGGAATTCGATGACGCGCCGGTGATACGGGCTTTTCGGATGGAGCCGCAGTGGCCCGATGCGGATCTGGGCGCGGCGCGAGATGCCATCCCTTTCGATGAGGTGAGGCCCGGTCTGTTCGGTTACTTTCAGGCCCCCTCCGCCCCCGTGCCCCGGGAACTGGGGGACTTCCTGCCCGGGACTGCTCTTCCTCTTTACGTTGTTTTCGCCACTGACGAAGCTGGCACTGTTGACGACTTTCGGGTCGTCGGCGTGAGAGAGTTCCCGGTGCACATATCGGAAGGTGGGTAATCTCTCGGATGCCTTGCCTCGTCGATCCGCCAACTGGCAGCGAAGGCCGCCCGAATTCACCTTGGCTGCCACCTGAAAGATGACGAATCTTGGAATTCTGTGTGATTAGTCAGAGGTCTCAGGATTCTACCCGCCCTTGGCATTGACTTCCGCTTTCGCGAGCATCCCAAAATGGGGGTGAACAGTCGCATACCTCTGGAAGAAGCCAGGCCACGGTCGGTTCCTATTCCAGTTTCCGCCAGAATAAGCGCCGCCTCCGACCACTAACCACTAACTGCTGACTACTTACTACTGCAGTTTTGGGCGGTCGGGCCTATTCGGCCCTCCCTTGTGCGGGGGCTCCGCCCCCGCAA
>JAPOVP010000083.1 GCA_026708085.1 Caldilineaceae bacterium | reverse complement strand
CAGTTCCATAGTTCCTCCAGCTCGGCTTGCTTTCTCTCATTATCGCCGATGGAACACTTTTCGATCAATGTGCGGTTGTAGTACTAAGCCATGTTCTGTGTACGGTCTGCGTGGGGGGAGTGTACCGTCAGTGTTTCTGTGGCGGGCTCTCGATGGTCATGCCGTGAACGTTGGGCATATATGGGAGTGGCCTCGCCTTTCTTGCTCGCGCTGGCACATATTCGGAATCTGCCAGCTGGCGGGGGGTAGCGTGTGCCGACACGGGACGGGACCGTCGTATTGCCCACCCACTGGCTACGACGCGAGGTTGTAGGAGAGGGGGCGTTGCGGGGGCGGAGCCCCCGCACAAGGGAGGGCCGAATAGGCCCGACCGCCCAAAAGCGAGGAGAGAGAAACATCTTTCGCCATGCTGAATCATGAGCGCCTTTGGGCAAGGACTTAGCAGTCACTCATGAATTTGCTCGGACTTTCTCTCGTGGGAGGCTGCACTACGACATAAAACCATGACGTAGCCGGATCGTAGGCATATTACCCAGTTCGTCTTCCGGGCCAGCAAGTGAACGATACACTCCGATTAGACATGGGATTCCAGTGTAATTGCCAGGATGAGGGCAGGAAGTTCGCCAGGATTCATTGCCAAGAATGTAAGTGAAATCTCTTGACTTCAACCCTGAAACGGTGCAGAATTTTAGTGTTAAGGCAGGCAGGTTGTCGATGGATTCCTCCAGCCCATACTTTTACAGGACTGACTCATGTATTCAAAATTACGTCCCTTCCACAGGATTCGAAGCTGGCAAGGCTTGCTCGTCGCGGCGGCCTTGCTTTTGTCTTTGCTATCTCAGATCGCTATTGCAGGCACGCCCGACGCCATCGAGCATGGGGGACACGAATCGGACTGCGCGAGCTTTCACACGGTTACAGCCGGAGAGACGCTTACCGGCATTTCGATAAGCGCAGGGGTTTCGCTTTCGGCCCTCGCTCAAGTCAACCATCTCTCCGTTACCGACCAGGTATTGATCGGCCAGGAGCTATGTATTCCACAGGTTATCGGTGCGGCTTCTCCCGTGGCTCCAGCCGCGCCGGCCCCCTCACAGCGGTCCGGCACATCGGCCAGTTGGACCGGAAAATACTACAACAATCAGAATCTCGGCGGCGACCCGGTTCTGACGAGACAGGATACGGCCATCGACTTCGACTGGGATGCAGGCAGTCCGGATACCAGCGTCACCAACGACAGTTTCAGCGTGTCGTGGACGGCAAGCGTAACTTTCGAGACGGGCACCTACCGGTTCACGGCTGTCGCCGACGACGGCGTGCGCGTATACGTTGACGACACGCTCGTGCTGGAGGACTGGAACGTTCACCCGGCAACCACCACGGTACAGGACACTGAACTCACGGCAGGAAGCCATACCGTAAAGGTCGAGTATTTCGAAGCGAGCGGCGAGGCATCGATTTCTGTTTCGTGGGAGAAGCAGGTAGAGGTAACGCCCACCTGCAGCATTCAGCCCCACAGCAGCCTGAGCACATTCTGGACGCATTCATCGCTAGGTTGTGCGAGTGCGGAGGCGTCAACGGTTTGGGCTGCCTGGCAGCCGTTTGAGGGCGGCAACATGATTTGGCGGCAGAATGAGGATGCTGTGTATGTCTATGCGAACGATGGCGACTGGACGCGTTTCGAAGACAACTGGAACGAACAGGCACTCAGCAACAACCGGGGCACGCCGGCAACCGGTCTACAGTCACCGGTGCGGGGCTTCGGCTATCTGTGGGAAACGAATGACGCTGTCTTTAACGACCTGGGTTGGGCCACGGGCGGTGAAAAAGGCTTCTGCGCCCGGATCCAGCAGTTCGCAAATGGCATTCTGCTCATCGGCGATACGGTAGAGACCTGTCACGAGAACTCACATAACTTCGCTTCAGAGACAGCTTTTGCCAAGAACGCGCTCCAGGCTCTGACAGGCGGAAAGTGGAAATTCGTATGTAATACAGAGACCCATGGCGTATTGAAGCCTTACTGGGATCAAGGTGAGCTTGGTTGTCCGGTTTCCGCAAGCAAGACCCTGTGGTCGGCCTGGCAAACATTCCAGACGGGGTACATGTTGTGGCGGCAGGATGAAGATGCCGTGTTTGTGTTTACGGACGAGGAGGCTTGGACACGATTCTCGGATGACTGGGACAGCCAGACATACACGTCGACCCGAGGAAATGCGCCCGATGGCATGCAAGAGCCTGTTCGGGGCTTCGGCTATCTGTGGGCCACGAACGACGATGTCCATGCGGACCTGGGCTGGGCAACCGACGCCGAGAAGGGCGCCTGCACTCTGACGCAGGCGTTTGACCACGGCACATTGTTTGCCGGCGATACCGTCCAATCCTGCTTTGAAAACGCGGACAACCTGGTGTCAGAGACCGTATTGGGCGCGAATACCATCCAGGCGCTGGACGGGGGAAGCTGGGCGTTTGTGTGTGAAGTCCAGGTACATGGGAAACTGGAGCATCTTTGGGACTATGAAAGCCATGGCTGTCCCAAGGCCGCGGGCGGTATTCTGTGGTCGTCATGGCAGCCGTTCCAGACCGGCCACATGATCTGGCGGGAAAACGATGATGCCGTGTTTGTGTTTGTCAACGGCAATTCGTGGGATCGACATGACGACAACTGGGACGATCAGGCCTATACGTCGGTGCGGGGCACACCACCTGATGGTTTCCAGGCTCCCGTGCGAGGGTTCGGTTATCTGTGGGAGAACAGTGACGACATCTATGGCGACCTGGGCTGGGCGACGGCTGAGGAGAGAGGTTTCTGCGCAGCGTTCCAGGCGTATGCGGATGGCTTCCTCCTGGTGAGTGATCAGGTAGCTACGTGTAAAGAGGGACACAGTAACTCAGCGACGGAGATCGACTTTGCTCTTCATTCGCTGAGCGCCCTTAATGATGGAACCTGGACGCTCAGGTAAGAAGACATAGCACACAGGGAGGGGGTTCGAACAGAACGGCCCTCTCCCGCTTTACAGTTGACATTTCGCTGCCTACCGGCGGTCAGATGAAACTTTCGAATTCGCGCACGCCGCATCTGGTCCGCTCCTCTTTCCTCGTTTTCTTCATCTTCGGGCTGGACAAATTAACAGGATTTGTCAAGCTCCTGCTGACGACCAGGCTTTTTGGCACAGGCCCGGAGATTGACGCTTTTGCGACGGCGAACCAGCTGCCGGAGCTTCTGCTGGCACTGATTGCCGCGGGCGCCCTCTCTGCCGCATTCATCCCCGTCTACTCCGGATATCTGACCCAGGCCAGACGACGTGAAGCAGAGTCGCTGGCGGGGACGGTGCTGACGCTAACTTTGATTGTAATGGGCGCAGCCTGTTTCCTGGCCATACTGGCGGCACCCTGGCTCATACGCGTTGTACTGGCTCCCCACTTTCCTGCCGAAACCCAGCAGCTTACAGTTCAGATGATGCGGATCTTCCTGATGGCCGCGGGGCTAATCAGTATTTCCGGCGTGTTGGGTAGCGTGCTCCATTCGCACCAGCACTTTCTAACCCCGGCCTTGGGGAGGGTGTTGATTGATTTGGGACAGATTGCGGGGATGATCCTGCTGGTGCCGATTTGGGGCGTCTACGGTATGGCCTGGGGCAGCGTTCTGGGTGCGGCGCTGACGGTCCTCGTGCAGGTTCCGGCACTGATGCGTCAGAGAGTGCGCCTGCGGCTGCAGATTAATCTGCGGCTTGACGGCGTGCGGGAGGTATTGCGTTTGATGGGCCCGCGTATCGTGACGCTGGGCGCCTTTCAGGCGGTGGACCTGGTATTCATACGTCTGGCTTCGGCATTGCCGGCGGGCAGTATCGCCGCTTTCCACTACGCTATGCTGGTGATGCTGTCGATGCCGAAATCACTCTTTGGCGCGGCGATTTCGACGGTGATCTTTCCGACGATGGCCGAGCAGTTCAATGCGGGTTCGGGACAGAGGCTGCGTCAGACTGTCACGCATGGATTGCGGGCGACGTGGCTGCTGCTGCTTCCGGCCGGGGTGGGCCTGTTGGTCCTGGGAAGGCCGGCGGTGGCATTTCTCCTGGAACGGGGGGAATTTGGGCCTGAATCAACCGCGCTGGTCTATCTGCTGATGGCGATCTTTTCGGTGCGCCTGTTGGGCGAAGCGTCGTACGACGTGCTCACGCTAACCTTTTTCGCCCAGCACAACACGCGGGTGCCGATGTGGGCGACGCTGGGTTGGGCGGTGGTGAATGCCGGTCTGAGCGTAATTCTTGTCGGACCGTTCGGGATTGCCGGCCTGGCCTGGGCCACTTCAGTTGCAGGGGCGGTCCTGGCGGCGGCGATGTTCGGGCTCAATCTGCGGGTGGGCGGCGTGGACGTTTCGACGCTGGGGGCGACACTGGGACGCGCGCTTGTGAGCAGCCTGGGGATGTGCGCAGTGGTATTGCTGCTACACCAATTGCGGATGCCGCCAGTGCTCTTTATTCTGGCCGGCGGGAGCGGGGGCGGGTTTGCGTTCTTCGGAATATATGTACTGCTAGGCGGCAGGGAGATCCTGACGGTGTTAGGGCACCTGCGGCGGGGGATCGGTCTTAAAGCTCAATCAAACTGACAGCCCAAAAGCTGGTATCTACGCGGCAGGGCCTAGACTCCCAGCACGACGCGTTGTGCTTCGCTGATGCGCGCGGCCGTCTCGGGTCGGAACAGGCCGCGCTGGTCGGTCTGTGACTTGAGGTCGCGGCGGCAGTAGTAGCAGTGAAGCGCACGTCGGGGGCTATCCGAGCGGTTGACGGTTCCCCCGTGCCAGGTAAAGGCATTGAAAACGAAGACCGTGCCGGCTTCGCCCTGCACGAGGATTTCGTCGGGGTGAGGCGCCATCGGATCCTCCATACCATTTCGGGGGTCCACGCCAAACAGGTGTGAGCCGGGAACAAGCCGGGTGGCGCCGTTTTCGGGCGTGAAGTCGCTCAGTAGCCAGATTGAGTTGCAGACATGGTAGCGCCGTCGGCCGTCTTTCATTACCGGCGCAAAGTCCGCACTGCTATGGGAGCCATCGCAGTGCAGAGCCTGCAAGCCATGTCCTGGAAGGGCGGCGCGCGCGTTGAGCGAAGACAGTTTCAGGTCGCCGTCGAGAACATGGGCCATGGCCGCCAACACCTTCGGGTTGGCCCAGACTTGATCGAACAGCGGATCTTTATTGGCCAGGTTGGCGAGCCGGTCGGTCCCATCCTCCTGGTGCACCTCCTTGCCGGCGTCTTCGCCTTCTTCGTCTTCCAACTCCTGAAGGCGATTGCGAAGCGCCTGCACCTGCGCCGGCGGCAGAATACCCGGAAGCGGCAAGTACCCGTCCTCATCGAGGGACCTCTTTTCATCGGCCGATAGCGAGTCATCACGCACGCCGAGAGAATACAAAGCGGTCTTAATGTCCATCACCCTCTTGCCTCCCATTTCAGTGCTTAGCCCAATCGCCAAGCGTCTGTGTCGACCTGTTCGAGCTGACCGGTGCCGGCGGAGCGCACGCCTGCGTCCAGTATGGCCATAACTTCCAAGTTGAATTCGAGATCCAGCGTCTGGTGCAATGGATCGCCGGTCTGCAGCCGGTGGATGAACTCCTGCGCGATGTCGGAGCGGTCGGGAGGAAGGGGATCACAGTCGTGTAACTTGGTTCGACCGGCGCCCCTCTCTATGCGTACTTTGGGGGACTCACCGGGCTTCTCCTTATCGACCACCAGTGTGCCTTCCGTCCCGTAGACGATCGGACCGGGGGATACGCCGTGGTCGAGGGTCGTCCACGAGGCTTCACAAAGTGCCATGGCCTGGGGGAAGCGTACGATCATGGCGGCGTTGTCCTCAGCATCGCCCCATTTGCTGTTCAGATTGGCGCGCATTCCCATGGCGGCAGTAGCGGGCTCGCCGACAAGCCAGCGTGCCACAAGTGAGCCGTAGCAGCAGTAGTCGAGCATGACGCCACCGCCGGCGGCTGACTGATGCCACCAGGTGGCGCCGCGTTCGACGCCTGACAGTTTGCGCGGGAGTGCTCTTCCTTCCTCGTCGCCGCCCGGATGGGAGACGCCGGCGCCCAGCGGACCGAGGTGGCCGCCGCGGAACTTGACTGTCAACACGCGCCCAATGGCGCCGCCGTCGATCAACTCCTTGGCTTTGTGGGCGGCGGGCTGCCACGTTGTCGGCCAGTTGACGATCAGTTCGATTCCGGCCGCGCGGGCTGCGCGGGCCATTTGGAGGCCGTCAGCCAGAGAGGAGGCCATAGGCTTTTCGACAAGGACATGCACGCCCTTTTGCGCACAGGCTTCCACCACCGCCGGATGCTGCGCATTTTCGGAGCAGCAGATTACGATATCGAGTGACTCCTGCTCCAGCATCGTGTTGTAGTCGTCATAGGCTTTCGGGATCCCCAGGTCGTCCAGGGCATGGCGCAGGTTCCAGTCGCGCGTATAGTGGGCCGTGCGCAGTTCGGGGACCAGCCGGGGTGAGTCGGCGCAGGCCGCCGGTTCGGCCTGGGGGTGGGCAGCGAAGCGCTCAATCAGATGGTTGATGTGCATATGGGCAAAGCCGATGACGCCGATACGAAATTTGTTGGCCATGGATTGTTCTCCAATTCGGGGACAGCTGATTCTTCCTCAGTTCGCCTTGACTGCGTCGCGAGACAGGCGCATGGTCTCCAGATCGCCTGTCCATTGCAGTTGACCACGCAAGCTGCGGACTTGCTCATGCGCCTTTAACCTTACAAGCAGACGCAGGGCGGTTTCAACCATTTCACGCTTTGTGGTCGCTCCTGAACAGGACATCGCGTCCTCGATCAACTTATCGTCAAGTTCTATGCTGATACGCATTCGAATTCTTTGCTGACTAGAGACGGCTGACAGAAAGGGGGAGAGCAGTCGCGCTGACTGATCCCTTACTGCGCACAGAGTTGAAAGCGGAGACTACGTATCCGCCGACGAAGCCGCTAGAAGGTCGTGCGCAAGGCCTGGGCAGTACCGGACTGGGCCGAGCGGTAGGCGCCGTCGAATATCTCGATGACGTGACGGGCGTGCTCTGCGGTGGAGGTGGTGGGGATGTCCTCCCTTATCCAGTCTACGAGCTGCATTACATCCTCGTAGACGTGGGACTCCTCGAGCCCGCGATGGTCGCCTACGACGTGCGGCAGCGAGGCACTCGGGTCGATGGCTTCATCCAGTTCGCGGCCTGGGTAGTCGAACGGTTCGCCATTCAGGGTGCCACCGTTGATGACCCCTTCGGTTCCGAAAATGAGCGGACGGCCCATATTGGGGAGGCCGCCGGCGGCCACGCCGTAAACGAAGGCGAACAGACTGTCGCCAAAGTCGAGGACCATCAGCGTGTTGTCATCCATGTCGGTCGGCAGCATCTGGCCGTAGAACTCGCGTTCTTTGACGCGTACGCCTGAGAAGGCAGTTACGCCTTTGGCAGGTCCGAGAATTCCTGTCATGGCGTGCAGACCGTAGACGGTCATGTCGTAGAGCGGCCCGCCACCGGGTTTGCGGAAGTACCAGGCGGGGTTGACGTTGGTCAAAGGGTCGTCGCCGCCGCGAACTCGCTCATTTTCGTGGTAGCGACCGAAGGCGGCACCGGTGACGGCCCAAGTCAGTCTCCCCAACACACCTTCTTCGATCATTTCCTTGATACGTTGATGGGCCGGCCGCAGCATTTCACCGGGACAGGAGACCAGCTTGACGCCTTTGGCCGCGGCCGCGGCGATCAGTTGATCGGCTTCGTCCACGGTGGTGGTCATCGACTTGTTGAAGTGAATGTGGAGGCCGGCATCGACACACTGCATTCCCTGCTCGAAGTGAAAGCCAATGGGGGAAGCGATCGAAACGGCGTCAACGGCGCCTGAATCCAAGAGTTCTTCGGCGCTGGCATAGAAATTGGGCACGCCAAACTTGGCCGCGGCGGCCTCGGCCCTGTCCAAGACGGGGTCGCACACGGCGGTTACGTTTACCCGGTCCTGCACATCTTCCATGGTCAAGTGGGGCAGCAGCCCGCGAAGCGATATGCTGCCGGTACCGATAATTCCCAGACGGACTATGTCTGTCATTTTTTCTACTCGCAATTGTGTGAATGGAGGCGATGGTGTGAGATTGGGCGGTTAAGGTTGAGATGGTGCTAGGAAATTCGCCATGTGGTGCGGTGCCGCCAACCGACAGCCTGCCTGAGTTTTTGGTTGGACAGCAGAGATTGATGCCCTTCGAGGTCTGCGGCCAAGGGGGCAAGCGTGAGGTTGAAGCGTTCCACAAGCTCCTTTGTCGGTTCGAGCGCGGTGGTGTCGTCGGCGTTGAGGAAGTAGACGTCATGTACGGGCAGGTCGGGCGCGGCCTGCATGAGGAGGCGGTGGGCGCCGGCAACATCCTCGCTGCCGACCCAGCAGTAAAGCCAGGGATTCCATGAGGCGGCCGATTTAGCTTGGGACGCCATCTGACGGCGACGCTCCGGGGGGCAGACGCCGGCGATGCGGGTGACGTAGGTGCGAATGCCGTAGGAGCGGCTGAAAGAGGCGAGCAGGTCTTCACCCGCGCGCTTGGTGTAGCTATAGGAGTCTTCGGGCAAGGTAAGGTGCGTCTCGTCAATGGGTAGAAAGTCGATGGGAAAGGGGGTGTCGCTGATGCGGAACCCGTGGCCCAGGGCACAGTTGCTGCCGGCCATCACCACGGTTCTCACGCCGGCTTCGACGGCAGCTTGCATCAGGTAGTAGGTGCCGAGCATGTTGCTGCGGAAGGTAGCGTCAAATGGGAGGGCTTCCTTTTCGACCCGCCCTTTCATTGCCGGATGGTCGGTGGGCCAGGGCTGGGCACCGATGTGCTGAATGGCATCGACCCCGGCAACGGCGCGACGGCAGTCCTCCCAGCTGACCAGGTCGCCGTTGATCCAAGGAAATTGTGAGAACTCGGAATCAGGGCGGCTGCGAGACATCAGCACCAGCTCGTATTCTTGTGCGAGTGCGCGAATGACGTAGGCGCCCAGTTTACCGCTGGCGCCGGTGATCAATACTTTCATGTTGCAGTTTCGGTGCGGATTGCGGTTTTGAAAATTGTATCATGGCTCCGGGGGGCAATCAAGAGGTAGTAAAACTTTTTTCAGGGCAAAGGCATTTGAATGCGGACGCTGGAAGGGCCCGCGGCCGGGGTCCATACCGGGGTATAGCAGCATTACGAAGTCATGTCCCTAGTCGATGACTTTGCCCTGGATTAAGTCGACTCAGGTCGAGCCAAGTCGTGGGAATTTCCTTTTTTCCGGCATTTGCATGTTTAGCTTTGCAGAAGCTTCATCATTCAATTGTTTCGAAAACGTTGGGCGCCTCCACAGTGACAGGTCGTGGTGCAGTTACCAGTATATCACGAAATTGATGGCCTTTTCGGGCATAGGGAGAATTATCGGTTCGGAGAGGTTTTTGAACAGGGGAGGATGTGATCAGATCGGTCACGGGCCGGTTTTCTGTTCCGAGTGATTGGATTTCTTTCAGATGCGTAGTTATACGAGAATAGCTACTTCAGCGACAATTCTGACGCGATTGCGATGACACTGGAATGCCGTGAAAGAAGAAGATAGTGTCGAGGCACCCCTTGGGGTTGCCCCGACAGGTATTGGGGGGCGTCAGGAAAGGCCCATTTGCACGAGGTTGCGATAGCTGACTGCAAGACTCTCGAAAGGGTCGCCCGGACAGATGTCCTGCTCGACGGCATACCATTCGACGTTGGCCTGGCGGCAGGCGTCGAGGATACCGGGCCAGTTCAAGTTTCCTTCGCCCACTTCCTTCATGACGTGTTCGCGCCAGCCGGCCATTGCCATGTCTTTGAGGTGGATGACAGGCATGCGGTCTTTGACACGAAGGATCCAGTCGCGGACGTCACCGCCTCCAAACTGAATCCAGTAGGTGTCCAGCTCTGCCTGGACGTAGCGAGGATCTGTTTCATCGAACAGGATCTCGAGCCCGCACTTGTCACCATAGCGGATGAATTCGAAGCTGTGGTTGTGGTAGCTGAAAGTCAGCCCAGCCTCGTGAAGAGTTCGGCCGACCTGGTTCGCTTCGCCGATAAACTGACGAAGGCCGTCTTCACCGGCCTCGATAAAGTGGAAGGGCATACTGCCTACGGCCACGTGCCTGCAGTCCCAGAGGTTGTGCTCGTCGATTACTGCGGAGATTTCATCCTGGAGGCGCGGCCAAGCGATGTGCGTGTTGACGATAGTAATGCCGTGATCATCGCAGATCTTCTTGACGTCTTCGGGTGATATCGGGCCAATTGCCGATATTTGCGCCGCCTTGTAACCAATTTCGCTAATCTTGGCAATTGAGTCGGCGAATCCTTCCAGGGTCTTTGTAAAGTCCCGCACGGTGAAGAGTTGTGCGGCGAGGACGTTTTGGCTCATGGGTTTTCTCCTGAAATGAACAGTTGACTTGATATCTGGCTTGTTTCAAGCCAGTAGTAAACAATGGATAGCCTTTCAGGCGCAAGCCGGGAGGCCCTTGCGGTGCCGGAACTCTGTCTGCTGCGCGAACGGCCCTGTGGTACAATTTTTTTGGATGCCTATTGATTGGGCTGCGCAGCTGGATGTATTCGGGGAACGGAAAGACCGATGCACGAAGGGCAGTTTGACAGTGAGATCGATGCGACCCTCTCCGCGATTGGTCAGAGGCGGATGGTCTTGCCCGCAGTTCTCTTTGTGGCAGGGCACCGTCCCCTGGCATTTGTTTTCGGACAGATTCTGTTGATTCTCCAGCCCATGGCTGCGCTCCTGGGCTCCGATGGGCTGGCCTCCTGGGCTCACTTGCTCTCAATTCCTGGCGGTCCCGACGCGCTTTCTGATCGACTGGCGGCACTGTTGGAGAGGGACCGCCACGCGACTCGCGACCTGAAATCTGAACCGTGAGCTTCTATTCAAGCCCAAGACAACTCGCACATGCATGGCGACAGCTGGCGGACAACGCCAATGAGTCCGGAGAAACGCCGCTGTTCGCCCTGGGCCTCGATGCGCTCTACCGGGGCGGACTGATGAGGCTGCTTGCCCTGGGCGACCTCGCTCGCCGGAACCTGGGACCGCAGCATCCGACGGTTGTTACTGGGGGTGACGGCTGGCTCTGGCTGCTGTCTATGCTGGTCTGGCGGCCTGCGGTTGGCGGTCGTAGACTCCATTCCGCGGCGGTTCCCAGCGCGGCCTCTGAGGAGGAAGCGGAGGTGCTGTCGGGGCAGTTCGACGATTCAGAGCGGACGGTCCTCTATGCGGGTGCCGACAGCGCTTCGTACGCCGCGGTGCTCAATCTGTCGCGACAGCGGGAGGACGGGGGCGCGATGCCTCTGGGTCTGGACTGGTCTGCGCGGTCGTCGACATCTGCCGGTGTCGAAGGCTCCGACATCGAGTTGCTCCCGACCGTCATCAACCAGGCGTCTTCAACCAGGTCCGCGGGACCTGCTGATGACTCCTGGCTGAGAAGGGGAGAACGATGGGCGGGCGTCATGCTGGCGCTGGTGCTCCTGATCGCTTCTTCTTTTGGATAGGCGCCAGTGTTCTCTTCCCGGTCAGGCTGGCTAAATCGCATTGTCACATTGGTTGTCCTGTTCACCGCAGGGGTGATTATCTCCACTCGATTGGGACTGCCCCTCGCGCCGCCCGCAGCGGCGATAATGTTATACGGCTGGGCGCTTTTATTGGGCGGGTTTGCAGTAATCCTGGGAATCGCCAATGCTATCCGTTTTCACCTAGCCAGAGTTCAGCGCGGGCAGAGAGAGTGGCTTTTCAGTCTCATTCTCTTGATTGTTTTTGCCCTCCTTGTGGGAGCCGGGATCGCCACACCCGAGGGAACGACGAGCCTAATTTCTGAGTGGGTTTTCGATGCCGTGCTGGCGCCGGGACAGGCAACGCTTTTCGCTCTGACCGGCGTCTTTCTGTTGAGCGCGGCGTACCATTTTTTGCGGGTCGACCGGCCGGGAGGCATCTGGATACTGGCCGGCGCCTTGTTGATGCTCCTGGTGCAGACGCCCTTCCTCCATCAGATAGTGCCCCAGTCGCTGGTGGGTCTGGTCGACTGGCTTCTTGATTGGCCGGTGATGGCGGCGATGCGCGGCGTCCTGCTCGGAGGCGCGCTGGCAGTCATCTTTATCAGCCTCCGACTGATCGTCAACAGCGCGAAGTAGATTCAGTTACCCGATAGCGGCCGTATTGACATGCGGCTGCTATCAGTTTTTCGTTCAAATTGCTCTGACTTGGAGACTGCCGCGCCGATGGCGACTTCGGACTGTCCACATTGCGGGTATAGTAATCCGGTTGCTTCCCAGTACTGTGTCCAATGCGGCACCATCATTGCGGGCCAGAAGCCGCCGCCTGCACCATCTGGCGAATCCGCTGAAGAGCCAGACGCGCGCGACGACGAACAGGAGGCGGCTCCTCCCCAACCCAGCGAGGAAGGCCCAAGGCAACAGCCTCAGACCAGGAGCTCCGACCCAGACCAGTCCCGAAGCTGGGCCCAAACGGCTGCCGAAGAGGACGAAACGGACGAGGAAGCTCACGCCGAGGGACCTGGCCGCGGCCCCTCTCAAGCGGGTCCCCTGCTGGGGGGACTTGGCGGCCTGCTCGAACCCGCTGATCCGCTTTCGTACATCACGCCTGGCTCCGGCGCCAACGATCCGGTACGCGACCGTCCGACTGCACCTTCCGCAGGACTGACAACAGACGAAGAGGAACGCCGGCACCTTCGCCGTCTCTTTTCCGAAGAGCTGCCGACAGCGGTCGGCTCCGTCCCGGACGCGACCGCAAGCGTTGAGGAGCCATCACAGAACGGAAACGGCCTGCAGCGACGGTTCTGGCTGGAACTGATGCTGCTACTGGGCATGGCCGGCGCACTGATTTGGGGGGCGCAGGGTCGTCCTGGAGGCGCAGGCCCGCACGCACTGCCTGGGCTGGAACAGGCTCACCGGCAGATTGATTCTTTACAGCCGAACAGCGTTGTCCTCGTAAACTGGGCGTACGACCCGGCCACTGC
This sequence comes from Caldilineaceae bacterium, assembly GCA_026708085.1. Lineage (GTDB taxonomy): Bacteria > Chloroflexota > Anaerolineae > Caldilineales > Caldilineaceae > Bin5. The sequence continues at coordinate 66,703 of JAPOVP010000083.1, read as the reverse complement.
CGGCGAGATGGACCTGGTTGCGCAGCCGATCATCGAACATCTACTGCAAGAGCAGGCGAAACTGATCGTTTTCAGCCAGTTGCCGGGCGGGCCGGCCAGCGCACGACGGATTATCGCCAGAGCCGAAGCGTCGCTGCAACGGCCGTCGCGTTCGCAGATTACAGCCAACCTGGTCATCGAGGGTGGCTATCTTCCCGGTGGCAGCGCTTCACTTCCTCTCCTGGGCGCCGCGCCGGCGCGGGCCCTTCCTGTGGACCCGTCCTGGGTCGACTTGCGGGAACGGTTCAGCATCGCCGGGTTAGGTGACGCGGGGCCGGAATTGACGGTTGTGATCGCCGCGCGCGCTGAAGACGTGCGGCGGTGGCTGGAGCAGGTGCAGCCACTTAACGGCGGCACGGTGGTTGCGGCCACCAGCGCCTTGGTTGACCCGTCCGTTCGCCCCTATTTGCACAGCGGACAGCTGGCCGGGCTCGTCAGCGGCTGGGACGGCGGCAACGCCTATGTCCGCCGCCTGGAGCGCGCCAGAAGCGTCGAGGAGCAGGCCCAAACGCTAAGGCAGGTCAGCGGCCTGAACTGGGGCGTAGGCCTTCTGATCGTCGCCGTGTTGCTTGGAAACCTGGCCGGGCTCACTGAACGGAGAATGCCGTGAGCCCGTTCAGCAGCGGTCTTCCCGGCATCATGCAGGATGCAGGCTTGATTCTGGGTCTCTTTATATCTCTGATGATCGGCAGCTACATTATCCGAGACGGTTTTCTGGCGCGCCTGGGCCAGTACGTCCTGGTCGGGGCGGGCCTGGGCTACACGGTTGTGCTTGTCTTTCGCAACGTACTATGGCCGCGGCTCTTTGCTCCGCTGATCGCAGACCCCATGTCGTGGCAGTCGGCGCCGGTTACCGGCCTGATGAATCTGTGGCTGCCGCTCTTAATGGGCGTGCTAATGTGGGGGGGCGGGTTGGAGCTTCTGCGCCGACCGCCAGGGAGGCGGGGTGGAAGGAGCCTACTGCGCCTGCTGGCGGCGGTACCTGCAGCCATTCTCGGGGGCATCGTCCTTGGCGTCGCCGTAAGCGGGGCAGTGCAGGGGACGCTGTGGCCCCAGCTGGCGGCGGCAGTGGCAACAGTCGATGGGCCAAGCGGCGCCGGTCAGCCGACGTGGCTGGTCAGGTTCCTGACGCTGATCATCACCAGCGGCGTGCTGATTCATTTGCAGCTTGGCCCCAATGCGGGAGCAACAGAGAACGGTCCCACGTCGCCGGGGTCTTCGCGGTCAGAGGGATCTGGGGACGCTGAATCAGGGCGGCCGAGGCTGTACAGAGTGGTCTTTTTCATGTTGCTACGTATTTGGGAGGGCATTGGGCGCAGGGCGCTGTGGCTGGCTGCGGGCATTGTCTTCGCGCGACTTGTCGCGGCACGCTTCTCACTTACACTTTCGCGGCTGGATTATTTTTTGTTTGAAGTTCCGCGCAGCGATCTCTGGCAGCTGCTTTGGGCTTCTCTACGCGGATCCGGTTCATGAGCTTGTCACGTCTTCAGCCGGCGCCGCTCACGCTCCAGGGGCGCTCGCCATCTTCGCTTGCTGATTTCGCGCCCCAGAGCATTTTGGCTCTGGGGTCGGAGCCTCAGCGTACGGTAGCTGTCCTGATCGAACCTGTCGAAGAGATTCGGCGCATGGTTGGCTGGCAGACGGTAGCGTTGTCAGAACGCGCCAGCCCTGGCGAATGCAAGTCCGCCCTGGTCCAAGCAGTCAGGCGCCTGGAAAGTCAGTTCAGCATCTCACTCTGGGATGGGGAGCGGGGCCGGCCCCGACTGTATAGTCCTGGGCAGGCAGTCGCGGAGGGCGTAGGCCAGGCATTCGCGGTTGCGGACTTGCAGGCGCCTCTGCGGGTATGGATGGCGGGACTTTCCGGCGGCGGAAGCCTGGCTGCAGGCGAAGCGGCGCTTGCCGGCGCGCTGTGCAGTCCTGTCGCCACCTATCTGCCGGGTCCCCAGCAAAACCCAGGGGCCCTGACCAGAGAGTTCCAGTCACTGCGGCCGGATGTTGTACTTATCGTCGGCGGACACGAACAGATTGGGCCACGAAGCCAGGACCAGGTACTGAGTTTGAGCAGTCTCGTGATCGAAGCTGCGGCCCAGCTACCTGCTGAAGAGAGGCCCATATTCTGTTTTGCTGGAAACAGCCAGTCGGCGGATGCGGCGACGGCAAACTGGCGCCAACGGACCGGCGGGGGGGCAGCGGCGGCGGCCGACAACGTGTTCAACGCCACCGATGGCAGCAGCGCCACCGCCCTGAACAGCGTACTCGAGCGGATTCACTGGCAGCGGTCCCTTGCCATTCCTGCAATGCAGGAGATTGCCCAATGGCTGGACCACCCGGTAGAGCTGTCCAGCACGCAGTGGGCGTTTGCGCAGGCGGTCCGTCTGTGGAGGCGTCGACAGCAGCTGCCGACGTTGCATGGGTTGTACGCGGCAGCGGACAGGTGGCTGCATGTTTGGGTGTGGGAGATGCCGGAGCAGGAAGGAGAGGGTCTGCGAATAAACTGTGTTCGCCCAGGGGAACGCCCGGATATCCTGGCCGACTGGCCACCCGTCCGCCTGGTCAGCGGCGACTGGCCGACGAAGTGGCCGCGACCGACGCAGCCGCCGCCCTTGTTGGGATCTCAGCGGCCGGTCGCAGCGCCTGCATTCTGGTGGGATCCGTTGGGCCTAGTTCCTGTAGTGGCCGGTATCGGACAGACCACGCCGGAAGCGGTATTGGAGGTACTAACGGCGGACATTCTCCTGGAAGACGGTACCGAATTTGCCACTGTTTGACGAGTCCGGGCAAGTTGTTGAAAATGTGGGAAACAGAATCTCAGTAGCGAATCAAGACACGAGTGGCTGTGGTTCGGGGGGGCCTATGACAACGACTCTGCGCCAGTCCGAAGGAAGCGATATGAGGCAGACCGACGTAGGGCCGATCATTCAGTTGCTAAGCAGTTCCCATTGTGTCGAGGTAACCGGCTTCAGCAATGTGGGCAAGTCTTCGTTGATGCGGGTACTGGCCCACGCCGATGTCTGGCTGCAACATCTGGGCGAAGAGGGCGGCGCGATTCTGCCGGTTTACATTGACTGTAACCGCATGCTGGATATGACGGAGCAGGGGTTCTATGAGTTGGTGCTAAGATGTCTGCAGGAGAGCAGCCCGGTTCTGGCAGAAAGCCGGGAACTGCAGGAGGCCTACGAGGCCCTGATTGCCCCTGCCAACGTCTTTCAAGTTCCTCTGAGTTTCAGCAACGGGTTGACCGCCGCGCTGCACAAGTCTGAGTACAAACTGATCCTGCTGTTCGACGAATTTGACGAGCCATTTCAGCGGATCGACACACGCGTTTTTCTCAACTTGAGAGCCAAGAAGGACCGGCACGGCAACCGGCTCGTCTTTGTTACAGCAACGGTACGGCCGCTGGCAACGCTACGTCCCGGCGACCACAGCGGCGAATTCCGCGAGTTGTTTGCCCACCATCCCTGGCACCTTGCTCCCCTTCCCCGACATGACGTGGAACGGTACTTACGTCGTTTCAGCGCGCAGAATGGCGTCGTTCCATTCGAGGAAGATATCGACTTTGTCTACCAATGGACGGGAGGGCATCCGGGCTATCTGACCGGGGTCAGCCGGATACTGGCGCGTGCGGAAGCGGCGCTGGATAGGGACAGTGAGGGCGAGCAGAATCGCTTCTCCTTTCTCAGGGGTCTGATAGAACAGCTACGCAGCGATCTGACCCTGCAATCCGAAGGCGAGAAGATATGGAAGAGCTGCTCTGTCGAGCAGCAAGAGGCTTTGCGCCTCCTGTTCTCCGGGCAGGAGCCTGACGCGGCCTCAATGTCGCAGCTGATGAAACATCACGTCCTGGTACAAGAGCGGGAAGAGTTACGTGCATTCAGCCGTCTTTTTGCCGAGTATGTTTTGGCACACCAGACTGCGGCGACCTTGGGGGAAGGGCTTCGACTAGATGAAGAGAGCGGGGAGGTGACCGTGGGCGGCCGTCCAGTTGACCTCACGCAGCTCGAATTCCGGTTGATGAAGCTACTCTACCTGATGAGCAACAACATTGTAGACAAATACGAGATAGTCGAAGGGGTTTGGGGTGACGAACAGTTGCCGGATGTGGACGATTCCCGCATCGAGAAGCTGGTCAGCCGGTTGCGGCAGAAGGTGGAGCCAGACCCGTCAGAGCCTGTCTATATCACCACGGTCCGGGGACGGGGATACCGGCTGGTTACCGACTGAGCAATCAGAAGCAGAATTCCAGCGGGATGACCGGGTTAATTTGCAGTTCGCAGGTGGCCGCCAGATTTTGTTCACTCCTCCCTTCAGTCTATACTATTTCCAGTCCAAATGTTGCAGCCCACCGGGCACATGGAGAACGGTTGCCCGCGGTTGCGTGGAAGAGCAATCAACACATCTTTTCAAGGCAGAATGGTTCTATGGCTGAATCCCTTCAGGCAGATGACATCCGTGAAGCGGTGAGATTTCGAGGGCGACCGAAGTCGATGGTATCGGCGGCCGCCCTGCTCATTGCGGGTACTTTGACGTTCACAATGGGAATCGACCGGCTTTTCTTTGTGGAGGCCATCGCCTGGACATTCCTGATCTGGGGCGCGCTACTCCTTTACGGGCACGTCATCGACATAGGCACCGTATACGAGGTTTCGGATGAAGGGCTGGTTATCAGGAGCCCGTTGCGCTTCTGGGCGATCTCGCGCAGATGGGAGTGGGGGAACATGACGCGCCTGGATGTGGTCGTGCGCAGAAGGGAAGCTAGCCAAGAAGACGTGGACTTGCAGATCCATTACACTCCGGAAGACTCGACCGTACTGTTTCGGGAGGACCTTCCCTTCATTCCCGAACTTGCGGAGGAGATTGCCAGCCGCGCCGGACTGACACCGGAACGACGGCAGGCGATGCAGAGCTTCGACTCGATACCCCAGGACGAGAAGGGTTCTTATACCTGGAATTGATGAGCGTTCAGGTTGAGAAGGGCTTTTTGCGTATTGCGTAGTTCGTATTGCGCAAAAGCAGGCAAGACTGGCGCGATTCCACTGCGTAATCCGTGCAAGAAGTCTTGATTTCGGACAGGTCTTACAGTCGTTTTCCCGATAAAGTCGCGCACTGAGGCAAGGGCAGACGCCTCCTTACTCCACTAGATGCCCTGGTGTGCGGAGATGTCCATCAGGTAGATCTGACGACCGTAACCCCCATGTACTGAATCGACTGTGATCATCCTCCCATCCGGGCTGGAGCGCGGATGGAGATCGCAGCGCCACTCGCCCGTATATTCCGGGTATGAGGCGTATTCTCCCAGTTCCGTCCTCTGGCCACTCTCCACATTGTAAAGGTATAACTCCTGGACCCTGCCGTCGCCCCTGGGTACGGGATAGGTGTCGTTGAGAATCCAGTTTGTGTCGGCAAGATAGGTGCAGTGCCCGTTCAGCTTCATCACACCTTTGCCGATAACCTTCGCGTCCTGCGTGCGGTCGCGGTAGATGTAGAAGGCGTCTCCGTGCGAGGGATGGCGGGCCCATGCAAGGATGTGTTCGGGGTCGCGCCAGATGAAGTGAGAGGTGTGCCCGTACTGGTCGACGGGGTAGATGTCGGAGCCGTCAGTTGCGGCCGTCATCATGCGGGTGTTGAAACCGGCATCGCCGAACCGCCAGCGATGCAGGAAGATGAAGCGAGAGCCGTCGGTATTGAAGAGCAGGTGATTGAAGTAGTGCCTGGCTCCACTGATGTCCATGTGGGGATAGGGGATAGCGGCGACCTGGGCGATGGAAACGATAAGGGAGGCGTGGCCGGTCTCCAGGTCAACGCGGTGGATGCCGACGTCTTCGGGCGCCAGACGGTCGAAGTTGGGGTCGGGGATGCCGGCGTAGCCGTAGCCGGGCCGCATGTGGTTTATGCGGCGGAAGTCGGCGCCGATGGCGGTGCGGCCGTCGGGAGAGATGGTATAGATTGGACAGTCGACGGTGCGCATCTTGCCTGAGTGCACGTCTACGATGCGGCAGACGAAGCCGTCGTCTACGCGGTCGTTCCAGACAACCTCCCTGTCAGAGCCGGGGATCCACTGGAGCATACAGCCCTGCTGCCAGCACCAGGCCTTTGTCTCGCCCAACTCAATCCAGCGGTTGCCGTCGGTAAGGTCGATCATCCCGATGCCGATCACATCTTCTGCGTTTGGCGAGCGGTGCTCGAAATCGACCTCCATGCCGAGTACGTAGCGGCTGGAGGGGTCGAACTGCAGCTTGTCATAGTAGCCGAACCAGTGATGCCTGGGGCCGGAAGTGATGGGGCGCATGGTCATCAGCGCATTCTCCTCATTTGATTTCAGTTGGGTCTAGGCGGTGCCGGCGCCTGCCAGGTCCAGCTCTTCGGCGAAGTGGCAGGCAACGTATCTCTCGCCAGTCAGGTTTCGCAGCTTTGGCGTTTCCTGGTGACATTGGTCCTGGGCGTAGCGGCAGCGAGGGTGGAAGTAGCAGCCGGACGGGGGATTGGAGGGGTCGGCTACTTCACCTTCCAGGACGATGCGCTCGGACTGGCTATGCGTTGGGCCGGCCACATGCACGGCAGAGAGAAGCGCTTCCGTGTACGGGTGGAGAGGTTTGCGATAGAGATCGTCTGCGTCAGCCAGCTCAACCAGTTTGCCCACGTACATCACCGCGACCCGGTCACTGATGTGCTTTACTACGCCAAGATCGTGGGCGATGAACAGGTAGGTCAGGTCCAGTTCGCGTTGGAGGAATTTGAGCAGGTTGAGGATCTGCGCCTGGACTGATACATCGAGCGCGGATACGGGTTCATCGGCGATGACGAGGGTGGGATTGAGGATGAGGGCGCGGGCGATGCCGATGCGCTGGCGCTGTCCGCCGCTGAAGGCGTGGGGGTAGCGGGTGATGTATTCGGGCCGGAGACCTACGAGGCGCAGCATCTCCACCACGCGGTCCTCGAGTTCGGACCCCTTGTTCATGCCGTTCAGCCGGAGAGGCTCGCCGATGATATCGAGGATCGTTTTGCGGGGATTCAGCGATGTGTAGGGGTCCTGAAAAATCATCTGAAGGTGGGAGCGCACGGGACGAAGGGCGGCGTTGTCCAGCGCGGCCAAGTTGTAATCCTCACCCTCTTCGCCTTGAGGACGAAACTGAATGTTGCCGGCTGTGGGCTCGTACAAGCGCATGATGAGGCGGCCCACTGTAGTCTTGCCGCAGCCGCTCTCGCCGACCAGGCCCAACGTTTCTCCCTTTTGCAGAGCAAAGTCGACGCCATCCACGGCCTTGATATGGCTAACGACCTTGGAGAACAGTCCGGCTGTGATCGGAAAGTGTTTTTTCAGCCCGTTTACTTCCAGGAGCGAAAAGCTGTTTGAATCGCTATTGATGGCTGGTTTCCTCTGCGACTGGGGCGCTTTCCTGATGTGCGTGTTCAGTATACAGGAGGCAACGCACTTCGCGGTTGTCTTCCAAAGTTATTGGCTGGGGTACGATTTCGTCGCAGACGCCGGCGATGAAATCGGCGCAACGGGGATGAAAGGGACAGCCGCTGAGTGTGCTATAGGGATCCGGCACAACGCCGCGAATTGTCTGTAGCCATTCGCGCCTCTGATCCATGCGCGGCAGGGATTCCAGCAGAGCAATCGTATAGGGGTGCTTGGGGTCGCGGAAGATGTCTGCGGCCGCGCCCCGTTCAACGATCTTGCCCAGGTACATTACCGCGACTTCGTCGGCCATATCGGCGACGACGCCCAGGTCGTGGGTGATGAACATGATAGCCATATTCAGATCGGCCTGCAGCCCTTGCATCAGCTCCAGGATCTGGGCTTCGGTGGTCACGTCCAAGGCCGTGGTTGGTTCGTCGGCGATGAGGAGACTGGGGTGGCAGGAAAGGGCCATTGCAATCATGACTCGCTGGCACATACCGCCGCTCAGCTGGTGGGCGAAGGCGTCCATACGCTGCTCGGCCAACGGAATATGCACTTGCCGCAGCATTTCGATGGCGATATCTTCGGCTTCGGCCTGAGTTACGGACTGGTGCAGCAGGATGTTTTCGGTAATCTGGTCGCCAACACGATGGACCGGACTGAGCGAGGCGCGCGGTTCCTGGAAGATCATGGCGATCTCACCGCCGCGAATCGCGCGCATTTCCGTGCCCGTGGCGGGAAGTTGAAGCAGGTCCAGAGTCATGTCCTGCCCGTTCTGGTCGTCTCGCGAGTAAAAGATTTCGCCATCCACTGTATGGCCCGGCGGCCTCACCATACGCATGATCGAGCGGGCGGTGACGCTCTTGCCGCAGCCGCTTTCGCCGACGACGCCCAAGACCTGCCCGCGGCGGATGGAAAAGGTCGTGCTATCGACGGCCTTGGCGACTCCTTCGGCCATGAAGAAGTGTGTCTGCAGGTTTCTGACTTCGAGCAGGTTATCCATTTCAAGTACAGTGACAAGTGGGCGGCGGCGGTTGGGCAAGCAGGACAACCAAAACCGGTTTCTCTGGAGTTGCCATTTACAGGTCAGCGTACGGGTCGGCTGCGTCGCGCAGACCGTCGCCGATGAAGTTGAGGGCCAGCACGGTGACGACCACGAACATGGCGGGCCACAGGATCCACGGATGAATCGCGATCTCGACGACTTGCTGCGCGTCTTTCAGCATCACACCCCAACTGACAGTGGGCGATACCAATCCCAGCCCGAGAAAGCTCAGTGCGGTTTCTCCGATGATCATGCCGGGAATGGCCAGGGTAATGTCCACGAGCACGTAGCTCATAAAGGAGGGAACGAGGTGCTGCCAGATCAGGTACCATTGGTTGGCGCCGGCAGACTGGGCGGCGAGGACAAAGTCTTCATTGCGGAGGGAGAGGAACTTCCCCCTCACAACGCGCGCCAGCGTTGTCCAGGCGAGCAATGAAAGGATGATGGTGATGCCGAAATAGATTCGGATTTGCGGCCAGTCGGCCGGCAGAGCCGCGGCCAGTCCCATCCAAAGAGGAATCGTCGGGATCGATCGAATGAACTCGATCAGCCGCTGGATGAGGTTGTCGACGACGCCCCCGTAGAGCCCCGACAAGCCCCCCAAGAGCAGGCCAATGATGAGGCTGATGGTGACGCCCACAAGACCGATGGTCAAGGAAATGCGTCCTCCGTACAGGGCGCGGCCCAGGATATCCCGACCGAACTTGTCTCCCCCCAGAAGAAAGATGGGGCCGACCTCTTCGGCGTTTTCGACACCGAAGAGATGCCAGTCCATCCTGAATAGGCCCCAGAGCTTGTAGGGGTCCCCTTTGACAAAGAACTGGACGGGATACTGCTGGCTGCGGTCTTCGACAAAATCGCGAGTAAAGGTCTCCTTGTTTGTCTCGATCTTGACCGCGTAGACGAAGGGACGCTGCAGTCCTCCGTTCTCGTTGATGATATGAATCTCTCTGGGAGGAAGATAGAGATGCTTGTTGAAGCGGTGCGTTTTGTCGTATGGCGAGATGACCGGGGCGAACAGCGCTGAAATATAGAGAAGGGCGAGAAACCAGAACGAAATAACAGCCAACTTATTGCGCTTGAAACGGAGCAGCATCAGCTGTCGCGGCGTGAGGAACTGGGTTCTGGATTCGCCAATCGTGCCTTCGGCTTCGAGGAGATCGGACAGGTTTCCACTTTCGTAGGGCGAGGATGCCGGCTCGGGCGCGGCAGAAGTGGTCATGTCGTACCTCGTTCCCCGTAGCGAATACGCGGATCGACCCATGCCAGGAGGATATCCGAGATCAGAGTGCCGATCAGAGTGAGCGTGCTCAGAATCATAATCATGCTGGCGGCAAGGTAGAGGTCCTGGGACATGAGCGCACGCCAGAGCAGCGGTCCGGTCGTGGGCAGGTTCAACACGAGCGCCACGAGTACGGTGCCGGAGACGATTTCGGGAAGCCGCCAGCCGACGGTGCTCAAGATGGGGTTGAGGGCGACGCGCACAGGGTACTTCATGGTGAGCGGACCTTCGCGCAGGCCTTTGGACCGCGCGGTCTCGACGTAGGGGCGGCCAAGTTCATCGAGTGTCGTCGCGCGCATCACGCGGATGGTCCCCGCGGTGCCGGCGGTGCCGACAATCACGACCGGCAACCACATGTGCTTGAGCATGTCCCAGACCCTGGCAACGCTCCAAGGCGCGTCGAGAAACTCGGTGGAGAAGAGGCCGCCGGCACTGGCGCCGAAGGCTTTGATGCCTATGTACATGAAGATGAGTGCAAGAAGGAAGTTCGGCGTCGCAAGACCAATGAAGCCTATGAAGGTAAACACATAGTCGGCGAGGCTGTATTGCCGCACGGCGGAATAGATGCCGATGGGGATGGCCATGGCGTAGACGAAGAGGAGTGTGAAGAATGACATGATCATTGTCAACATCAGCCGCTCGCCTATGAGCCTGTTGACGGGGCGATCCCAATAGAATGAGAGCCCCATATCCCCTTGCACGAAGTTCGTGATCCACTTGATGTACTGAATGTATCCCGGCTGGTTCAGACCGTAGTGGGCCTCCAGCGCCACGATTTCCTCTTCGCTCAGCTCCTCGCCGGCCGCCGCCAGGTTGGCCACATAGGTGGTCACGTAATCACCCGGCGGGAGCTGGATGATCGTAAAGCTGACAATTGAAATGAGGATAAGCGTCGGAATCAATTGAAGGACGCGACGCAGGATGTATTCGCGCATGACAGTGTAATGACGAACAGTTAACGGGGAACGTATTTGAAGGCCGGCGGTCAAATAGGAAACTGGCCGCCGGCCTTCTGCTTATTTTCGATTCTAGCTCTGCTTATAGAAGAACTGCTCGGGATGTACCGGGACGGCCCGAATCACTGAGAAGCCCCATACACCGTCGTCGGGGAAGTTGGTCAGGTTCTTCTTCATGACGACCGGCTTGGGGATGCCGACAGTGCCGAAGCCGGGCAGGTAGTCGTAGAACCATTCCCACAGCTCGCGGGCGATGGCGACGTGCTCCTCTTCGGTGACGGCGTCGATCATTTCCTGCCAGCGGTGGTAGACCCAGGCGACCTCGTCCGGCGGTTCGACGGCGATCTCACTTTCCTGGTCGCCGTCCAGCCAGATGTCATAGCCCTTGCCCCAGGGTACGTTGCACTGTCCGGGGTGGTTGAGCCGCGAGCACCAGACCCAGGTAATGTCGGAGATGTCGCCTTCCCAGCCGGACATACCCATATCGTTGGCGGCGACCAGTTCGTTCAGATGGGAGCGGTTGATTGGACGGAGCGACGGGTCGAGGCCGACCTGACGCCACTGTTCGACAACCAGTTCGAAGACATCGAGGACATCGGCCTGCTCGGTGTCGAGCTGGATTACCCAACTTACGCGCGAGCCGTCAGGGAAGAGGCGGAAGCCGTCGGCGTCTTTCTCCGAGTAGCCGGCCTGATCAAGCAGTTCCATGGCCATATCCGGGTCGAACTGGGCCCAGTGGGACTCATCGCCCTCCTCGTAGTACTTGGAGCCGGGCCAGGCTGCCCACTGGCGGGGTTCGCCGAGGCCGAAGTAGACGACGTCGTTGATCTCTTCGCGGTTGATAGAAATCGACATCGCGTGGCGTACATCCTTGTTGCCGAAGAACTCTCGAACCTGCGGGTCTTTGTGGGTATGGTTGGGAACGATGATGGTACGGCCGGGGAAGGTCGACTTCCACATCTTGATTTTCAGGTCTGCCGACTCCAGATTGGCCATGTACAGTTCCATGTTGGCCAGATCGGCCTGCCGGCCGGAGAATTCCAACTCGCCGGCGATCAGCTTGGCATTGGCGACTTCACGGTCGCCGATCACGAACACGATCGTTTTGTCGATGTAGGGCAGCTGGTTGCCAGCGGTGTCTATCTTCCAGTAGTAGGGGTTGCGCTCGTAAGTGTGGTGGTCAGGGGCGTCGTCGACGCGGATGAAGGCGGTCATTCCCGGCAGGCCTATTTGAGCAGGAATCGTGGAGCCGACACGGCCCTTGTCACGGATCAGCTGGCGCCACTCCTCAAAACCGGCTTCTTCGGTCATCTTGGCGATCTCGTCGGCATCGCCGTATTCGGGATGGAACTGCTTAAGATAGTGGGCGGGCTGCCACAAGCCGCCCTGCGAACCGGCGTAGAAGGTCTCGTGGAGAACGATCAGGGGATAGGGCTTGGAGAAGGAGAGCTTGATCGTGTAATCGTCGATCTTCTCCATCTGCAGCGGATCGCCACCGGGCGAAGCTCCCGCCTTCCAGGCGGTGGGAGGACCGCCGGGCGCGTATTCTTCGTTGAGCCAGAGGTCGTGCCAGGAGAACATGAAGTCGTCGGCGCTGAAGGGCGCGCCGTCGGACCACATGAGCCCCTCACGCAGGTGCAGGATCTGCTCGGTGGCGTCCTCGTTGAACTCCCAGCTCTCGGCCAGGCCGCTGGTGATGGAGGAGAAGTCGGGCGCGATGCGCAGGATCAGTTCGGTGCCCATGACGGCCTGAGGATCGCCAAAGAGGTGATTGGGGTTACCGATGGCAACGCGAGTGGTGCCGCCGTACTGGCCGACCTCTTCCAGGGGTTCGATGACCACCGGGTTGGCCGGGAGACGTTCATCGACCGGCGGCAGCGTGCCAGCGGCGACGCGCTCGGCTAGCAGGGGCGACTCGTTGTACTTGGACATCGTGCCCGAATCGGCGGCGGGGGCCTCCTCCGCTGCCGGGGCCTCGTCCGCGGCCTCCGGTTCGGCGTCGCCGCCGGGCGCGCCGCAGGCCGCAGCAACTGCGGCCGCGGCCGAGAGGCCGCTCATCCGCAGGAAAGTTCTACGATCAATTCCGTCCTTCATGATGATCAGTTCCTTTCTTTTGAATGGAAAAAAGTGAAGTGTTTCGAATGTCAGGAAAAAAAGTCTGTTCAGAGAACGGCCTGAACGAGGCGGTCTACGAGCCCAGATCGACAGTGGTATTCGAGACGGTCAACATGACCCATTCCATCATGCCGCGCCAGTATTCATAGCGCTCTTTTGTGGCCCCCTGGATCACGACCGAATACAGATGTTTTTCGGCGCAGAAGAGACGGGCGCGGCGGCGGCGGGTGGTCCCGTCCTGCATGAAGGTGCAGACCCACTCCTGGCACCAGTCGCCCACATCGTCGAGGACATCCAGCCTCTCGACCACGCACTCATCAAGTTGGTTCAGCCCTTCCTCGATTCCTTCGGCGAGCAGCGCACTTTCCTCCGCCGCAAGCGGCTGACCCATGTCCTGGACTGTGATGGAGATGAAGGTGGCCTCATCGGACGGATCCGGATAGAGGCTTACGGCTGGATGGGGTGTATCGGTCTCCTGGAGCTGCCATTCAGGCGGATACCAGAAAGTGGGATGGCCGGCGGCGTGCTTGTACGTTTTGACGGAAGTGAATCGCGGGCGGGCCCGCCGTTCGGTCGATGCCATGGGGGTTGTCAGTCTCGGTTGGTGAGCGCCGGATTTGGACGGCGCGACAGTGTGTGGGGGATTAGGACCGTTGCGCCGTCCGCATACGTTTCACGAATGCGGGTATTTGTATGCCATAGCGTGCGCGCGCACGCTATGGCATGTTACCCGTGCTTTACGTCGTCCTACATGTGATTCTCAGGATCTTCCCAGGAGAGCAGCTGCGGATTCAGGAAGTGCTCGTCCTCCAACCCGTCATTGACCGGCTGGCCTCCGATGTAGTTGTGCATCTGGTTCTTCATGATGATCAGGGCCGGGGACTGTCCGAGGTAGCCGACGATCGGGATCTCTTCGGCCCAGATGTCCAGAATCTGGAAGAAGAGCTCGTCGCGTGTGGCCGGATCCGGCTCGGCGCTGACCTGGTCCCAGATCGCCCAGATATCCCAGAGGAAGTGGCCGTCCGGGGGCGGTTCACCATTGGCGTCGTTCTCGTCGACCTTCCAGCGGCCGAAGGCGCCGGCCCAGGGGCGGTCGAGCTCGGTGCCGATCCAGGGAGAGGGGGTGAGAATCGGCAGCAGATCGCGATACCCGCCCCAGTAGACTGCGTCCTGGGTATTAGCAGACCAGTGCTCGGTGTACAGCGAGCGCTCCATGCCCTTGTAGGTGGCCTTGAGGCCGATTTCGGCATAGTACTTGATGATGGTGAGGACCGAGTCTTCTTCGGGCGTGCCGGGCTGGGATGTGCCCTCGATGATGAAGCTCAGCGTCTCGCCACTGCCGTCCTTCCAAAGCCTGAAACCGTCGGAATCGCGCTCGGCGTAACCGGCGTCGTCGAGGAGCTGGTTGGCGCGGTCGGGGTCGTAGCCGGCGTAGGCTTCGGTCAGTTTGGCGTAGTACTGGGGCGACTGATCGAGGGGACTGTACTGACGCGGTGTCAACAGGCCGTCCCACACGAGCTCGTTCAATGCTTCGCGGTCTACTGCCAGTGACATGGCGATGCGCACGTCGCGGTTCTGGAACAGTTCGCGCACGCGCGGGTCCTGTGCGCCCTGGTTGGGGGTCACGACTTCATGCCGGGTCGAGGTACCGATAATGACGCGGTACTCGCCGGCGTCTTCATTCTCCTTGTAGAGTGTGAAGTTGCCCGTCTGGATGTGACGGGACTGGAAGTCGACCTCGCCGTTGATGACGCGCAGGTTGAATACGTCGTTGGTGTCGAAGAGGCGGTGGGTCACCTTGTCGATGTAGGGCAGCTGCTGGCCCTCTTCATCGACCTGCCAGAAGTAGGGGTTGCGTTCCATGAGGAACAGCTCGGAGGAGAGCTCATTCTTGGACAGCCAGGGGCCGATGTTGGGCCGATCCGGGTTCAGGTACCACCAGTTGCGGTCGATGTAGTACTGATCCCAGGAGTCGACGCCGGCTTCGTCGATCTGGGCTTCCAGGGCCGCCTTGTCATCGGTCAGATCGATGTGGAACTGTTTCATGTAATGGCCGGGCGAGAAACAGTGCGAGCGCGTTACATCGAAGGCGAAGAGCGGTTTGGGATGTTCGAACGTCATCATCACCGTGGTCTTGTCGGGAGCCGACACTACCATGGGCACGCGCGGCGTCCCCGTTCCCCAGCGACGCGATACGGCCGGCGAAAGGTCTGTATTGGAGAAATGGTTCTCGTACCACCAAGTGAAGCTGTCGCTGTCAAACGGAGAGCCGTCAGACCATTTCAGCCCTTCGCGCAGGTTGAATGTCCACACGGTGGCGTCTTCGTTGGTCTCCCAGGATTCGACCATGTTGGGGCGGAGGGTGAGGTCCATGTTGTACCAGGTGAGGGATTCGTTCTGCATCTTGGTCGGGCCCCAGCGGTCGGAGACGCCCTTGAAGCCGCGACGGATGGTACCGCCGTACTTGCCGACCTGCTCAACCGCCTCCAAAACAGCGGGGCTGGCGGGCAGCCGCTCGTCAACAGGGGGCAAGTCTCCCGCTGCGACCATTTCGGCCAGCATGGGCGCCTCGCTGTACATGCTGCCCGACGCCGCGGGGGCGGCCTCTTCGGCGGGAGCTTCCTCGGCGGCCGGTTCGGCTGCCATTTCTTCCTGCGGCTCGCCGCCGGCGCCACAGGCTACGGCCACCAGACCGGCGGTGGCCACACCGGAAACGCGCATAAACTCCCGGCGGTTAATCCAGTTTTCCTTTGTCCTCAGACTCCTCATCGATTCACTCCTTTGTTGTGAGTCCCTGCAATGTTACCCATCGCTGACAGTCGGATAAGTAAGATAGGAAATACGCAATTCTTCTACGAAGTTCCGCTAATCCTGCACCCAATGCCACAGGCGCGTGCGGTTGTAGCCTAGTAGTTCCAGTTTGCCGTCGCCGTTGGTATCGGCGATCGTGAAGACGGCGCGCACGCCGGTGTCGCCGTCGTCGAAGCGGTCTTCGGCGTAGGTATGCAGCGGCATATCCAGTTCCTGGATGATGTTGGCGTGCCCGTCGATGAGCATGGGCTTTTTGCCCTGGCACTCGGCGAAGATGACATCGGCGTCGGCGCCGGCCAGCCGGATCGTGCGGCCATAACCGGCCTTCTCCATGCGCCAGATCTCGTTGCCATTGCAGTCGACGAGGTAGCCGCGGAAGCCGATGTGGGCATCTTCGCCGTGCAGGCGGCGCTCTGTGACGAAGAGCTGCTGCCCTTCCATGTCGGGCAGGAATTTGCCCACGGCGCAGGTCTGAATGTGGGTGCCTTCGAAGATCCAGCGGTCTTCGCCGGTGGCAGCGTCGAGGACGACCAGGTCTTTGCCGGCTACCATGAGCAGCTCGGGCCTGCCGTCTTCGTCGACGTCGTGGACGTGCAGGTGATCGACGTGGGGTGCGCGTGTCATCTCTTCGAGGTGCGGCTCCAGATCGGGCCGCCACCAGATCTTGAGGCCATCGGCGCGCACGCAGCAGTAGCCGATGAAGGCCTCCTCCTTGCCGTCGCCGTCAATGTCGTAGAAGTCGTGAGAATGGCCGGCGCCGCCGTAGAAGTGGCAGTTCCAGAGGCAGTTCAGGTCGTCGTCGTAGATGTAGATGGGGTTGACGAAGGTGGAGACGAGGATGTCGCGCCTGGCGCCGAGGCCGCGAATGTCGCAGAGCTGGAGTACGCAGTTGGGGCCGGTCTCGACCTCTTTGCGGTAGTAGCCGCGATCGCCCTCGAGGATTCTGAGGTAGCTGCGGCCGTCGCGCTCGGTTACGTAGACGATTTCTTGCTTGCCGTCGCCGTCGATGTCGCTGACTGCGGCGGCGACTTCGTGCATGGCCCAGTGGCCGGTACCGAGGGGGGCGCCTTCCTGCCACATGACGTCGCCGTCGAGCTTCATGGCGGTGACGCAGTGCACCTGTTTCTCGTGGCGGTAGCCGCCGGCGGACATGCGGGGGATGTGGCAGTCGCGGGCCTGGAAGAATACCGCTTCCAACTCGCCGTCGCCGTCGAGGTCGCCGAGGCGCATTCCGGTGTCACCGAAACCGGTTGTGTCGACTTCATTGGCAAGGCGGAATGGACCAGTCATAGAAGCCTCTGTTGTGTTGCCTGCGGGATTCGCCGCCACTGCCTTTGCAATTCGTCACTATCAGGGGCAATCTGGGACGTTGTCGTCTGGCTTAGTGATGGCAATTGGCGGTCATGGTTGCTGCGTAGCCTGCGTCATTCTAAAGGGAAAGAACCTTCTCGTCAATGTTGGAAAAATCAGGAAGTGGGTCCTCAATTTGGGCCGGAAATACCTTGCGGGCGATTGAACGGTACGGCGAGAGCAAATTCGTGTGATAGCGATCTTTCATGAGCGCCGGGAGGGTTGAATGAACGAGGTCTTTCATTCTCCCGGTTCTGGCGACGGTGTAGGGTCGCTGGTACAGGTCGGCTAGTGAGAGTGTCGGGCAAGAGAATACGAGAGATCACGAGAGTCTGCGAGCGTTGACAAGAGTTTACTTGTGTTTGTATGCGTTCACGAGAGCTTGCAAGCGTTTGTATGCGTTCACGAGCGTCTGCGAGCGTTGACAAGAGTTTGCTTGCGTTTGTATGCGTTCATGAGAGTCTGCGAGCGTTGACAAGAGTTTGCTTGCGTTTGTATGCGTTCATGAGAGTCTGCGAGCGTTCACGAGAGCTTGCAAGCGTTTGTATGCGTTCACGAGCGTCTGCGAGCGTTGACAAGAGTTTGCTTGCGTTTGTATGCGTTCATGAGAGTCTGCGAGCGTTGACAAGAGTTTGCTTGCGTTTGTATGCGTTCACGAGCGCGTTTACGGCCAGTCGCTAAGGGCTGTCCTTACATCCTCGTTTGTTACCGGCTCAGCATCAGGAGCGACGCGAAAGGAAGGGATGTCTTCGTCGACTTTCAGGGTCTCGATTCCTTTGGAACCTCGCCGGGCCAACTCGGAAATCGCACTTTCGAGGCTGCAACCGTCGTAATCCGCCAAAGTTCGTGCGAGCGCAAGCACGTCATCGTCTATCGTCAGGGTTATACGCATATTGGCACCTCTACATTTTGGAGTCATGTGTTGAAGTTCGTGACCATGGGACTGCCGCATCCAGAGAAGGAGGCCAGACCAACCTCCGATCCTCGCTTATGTACAGTTCAGGCAGCCCAGGGATACTTCGCTCGTAAGTAAAATAATTACACAATTTTTTTGTCGCTTCGCTTCGCGCCAAGTGGCGTTATGTCTTGCCATTTTGCGCTGAAATGAAGTTCTCTGTGCCGATGGTACTGATTTTGCAAAGGTTCGCTTGCCGTTAGAGATAGGTTACGGGCGTTAGCTTCTCTGGTTTGGCGCCATTATAGCACAGAAAGGGCGCCCACAAGGGGCGCCCCTACATGGGTTGAATCCCAGTTTTGGGGTGGGACAGTCTGGCGGGGAATTCGTGCCGGTGGTGGCTAAAGTCGTTTGCAGGCTTTTGGAGAAACGCAGGGCAGGCACGAGGGCGAGGAGAGAGTGCCTCAGTGTGGTCTGCGGGGGGCTGGCGGGACGTGGTCTGGCCAGACACCTTCGAATAGGCACCCGTCACCAATATCGACACCCGGTCGATGAGGCATGTTGTAGGAGAGGGGGCGTTGCGGGGGCGGAGCCCCCGCACAAGGGAGGGCCGACCAGGCCCGACCGCACAACTGCAGTGGTCAGTGGTCAGTGGTTAGTGGCGGGACAGTGCATTTGGGGATGGACTCATTTGATCCTGGCAGCATTGCGGGATTGTGCACGATTGGATGAGGTTGCCGTGCACTGGGCACAGGTTTAGGAGCTGACCAGGTTGCCTAGCTCGAAGAGATACATCTGGCGGCCGTTGCCGCCGTGAGTCGAGTCGATGATGATTTTGGCGCCGTCGGGGCTGGAACTGGGGTGGAGATCGCAGCGCAAGGTGTCGGTGTAAGGCGGCGGCGAGTGGAACCGGCCGAGGTCGACGCGACGGTCGGTTGGGACATGGTAGAGGTAGAGGTCCTGAAGGCGTTCTTCTCCCTGTGGATAGGTGTCGTTGAGGATCCAGTTGTTGTCGGAGAGATATGTGCAGTGGCCGTTGAGCGGCATCCTGGTTTTGCCCACAATGTGGTCGGGGCCGCGAGAACCGTCTTCGGCGTTGGGGAAGATGTAGTAGGCGCCGCCGTGTGAGGGGCGGTGGGACCAGGCCAGAATATGGCTGTCGTCGCGCCAGATGAGGTGGGAGGTGCGGCCGGAGTGGTCGACGACTGTCAGATCGGAGCCGTCCGCTTTGGCGGTAAGCATGCGCGTGTGGAAGGGTCCGTCGCCGAAGCGCCAGCGGTGGAGGAAGAGGAAGTGCGTGCCGCCGGGGTTGAAGATGAGAACATTAAAATAATGTTTTGCGGACAGAATCTCACCGTGGGGGTAGGGAATCGACGCTACTTTAGCCAAGCTGACGATCAGATTGCTTTGGCCGGTGCGAAGGTCGACTTTGTGGATGCCGGTCTCCGCGGGCGCCATCACGTTGTGCCAGGGATCGGGGATGCCCATGTAACCATAGCCGGGGCGCATGTCTTCGAGGCGGTTGAAATCGATGGAGAGCGCGGTACGGCCGTCGGGGCTGAGGGTGAAGACGGGGTGGGGCAAGGTGCGTGTACGGCCGGTGTCGATGTTGAGGATGTGGCTGATGAAGCGGCGGTCTATCCTATCATTCCAGATGATTTCGTGGGCCGATTGGGGCAGCCACTGGAGCATGCAGCCGGCCTGCCAGCCCCAGGCGCGGCTTTCTCCCAGTTCGATCCAGCGGTCGCCGTCCGCCAGATCGACCATTCCGACCCGGATTACATCCTCCGGCTTTGGGGCGCGATGTTCGAAGTCCACCTGCATGCCCAGGGCGTAGCGGGCGGATGGATCGAACTGGAGTTTGTCGTAGTAGCCGAACCAATGGTACTTGGGTCCTGAGGTGACGGCGCGGGATGGAATCATTTGTTTCTCTTCCGGTTTGGGACTGGGGCGAAATAAACAGTCGGTGTAACTTCTAATCCACTTTTTTGTGTACGGTCTGCCTGGGGGGAATGTACCGTCAGCATTTCTGTAGCGGGCTCTCGATGGTCAAGGCGGTGATCGTTGGGCATATATGGGAGTTGCCTCGCCTGTCTTGCCTGCGGCTGGCACATTTTCGGAATCTGCCAGGAGGCGGGGGAAGCGTGGGCCGACACGGGGCGGCACCGTCGTATTGCCCACCCACTGGCTACGACGCGAGGTTGTAGGAGAGGGGGCGTTGCGGGGGCGGAGCCCCCGCACAAGGGAGGGCCGAATAGGCCCGACCGCCCAGAACTGCAGTAGTCAGTGATCAGTGGTCAGTGAAAGCAGCAATTGAAGAAGGACAGGTGCGGAGAGGAGTGAGGGGTGAGCACTTAGCTCGCCTTGTCCGGCATCGCGCACTGAATAAGGCTTAGAAGTTGCGTTTCTGGTTCTTGGTTTTCAGTAACCCCGCTGTTGCGCGGCGGTTTGATTCACGCGGGGCCGCCAGGAGCGGCTCTTTTTGATTCACGGAAAGCTGGAGGGCGGGCCTTGTGTGGCTGGTGTTGTGGGCTGTGGTTGAGGCGGGATGGGCTGGGCTGATTCTGCCCTAGAGGCTGGCGATTTCGGGGCGCTGGTCGCCGTTGTTGGGGCGGCCGAGGACGGCGCCGATGTCGTCGTCGCGCTGGACCTGATAAGCGGGGATGTTGGAGAGGGCGAGTTCGTGGGTCAGCTCCGCGTAGGACTCCTGGCCGCCGAAGGTGGAGCCGTCGATGACGACGGCGACGCTGTGGACGCCGCGGCGGCGGATTTCGCGCAGGGCGCGCACCCAGGCGGGGTCGGGGTCTGCGGTGATGGCCAGGATCATATCGTTGCGATTGAGGCGCACGCCCTCGGTCACGACAAGCTGGTCGAAGGTGATGCTGCCCTCGGCGGAGACGACGGCGAGGGCTTCCAGCATCTTGCGCATCTGGCGTTCGCCGCGATCGATCTGCAGGAGGTAGCGCTGGCTGCCGTGCCAAATGAGGCCGACGGCGCGGTTGCGCAGCAGGAAATAGCGGGCGATGCTGGCGGCGGCGGTGACGGCGTACTCGAGTGTGCTGGGGGCCAGCTGCAGAGCATCGTCACGTCTGCGGCCGCTGAGGCCGAAAACGCCGGCCTCCGGGGGCGTCAGTCGCCACGGAAGGCTGTGGGCGGTGCGGCTGTGGAGATCGAGAAAGAGCCAGATGTCGGCTGAGGGGTCCAGCTCGAACTCTCTGGTCATAAGGCGCCCGGTGCGGGCGGTGGACAGCCAGTGGATGCGGTTGAAGCTGTCGCCGGGGGCGTATTCACGGATGCCGGAGACGTTGGTGGTGATGTACTGGGCGCGGCGGTTCAGGGCTTCGCCGCCGGCCAGGTCGGCGGCGGGCGGCTGAAAGGCGGAGAGAGTGACGGTGGCCGGATAGACGATGAGGTCGCTGGTCTGGCTCAGCGTCTGGTCGATGGAGAAGAGGCCCAGGGGATCGCCGCTGAGGAGGCGCATGGGGCCGAGGCGGTAGTAGCCGCGCTGCTGGCAGTAGGTCCGCACCTGCCAGCGATGGTGGGCCCGACCCTGGAGGTGGCTGACGACGCGGCTGGCGCCATGGAAGGGGACGGTTGAGAAGTCCCGCACTTCGAGCCACAGTTTGGGAAGCCGTCCGTGATTGCGCACTTCGAAGCTTTCTTCGAAGTGCTGGCCGACCTGGCTGCGGCGGGCACGGGTATGCCGATTGATATGGATGGCGCGCGTGCTGGTCCAGGACCAGAAATAGCTGAGTGCGAGGATGCCGCTTATGAGGTAGGCGAGGTTGAAGGCGAGAGGGCGCCCACTGTTGAGCGCGAAGCCCCAGGCGGCGACGAGAGCGACGATCAGGAAAATGAGGCGTGAAGACATTGACGGCAGTTCTTGGTTTTCAGTTTCTAGTTTTCAGTTTGTGGCGTCATTCTGCCAGTGGCCACATCGTGGTGACGAACAACCTGGGATATGGACTGAAAACACGGAAACTTCGATAGGCGTTCAGCTGGCTCTTACGCGGCTGCCGGGCACGGGTGTATGTGCAAGCGCGTCCTCAATTATCTGAGCGGCGTCCACATTTTTGATGCGGGCGGAGGGGCTGACGATGAGCCGGTGAGCAAGCGTCGCCTCGGCGAGGAGTTTAATATCGTCGGGCAGCACGTATTCGCGTCCATCGATCGCGGCCCAGGCGCGGGCGGCGCGGAAGAGGGCCAGACTGCCGCGAGGGCTGGCGCCAAGGTAGACGTCGGGATGGTCGCGGGTTGTGGCGACGAGGTCGACGATATATTCCTTGACGCTGTCGTCGACATACATGTCGCGCACAGCCTCCTGGGCCTTGGAAAGCTCTTCGACAGAGACGGTTCTTTCGAGATTATCGATGGGATGCGTCAGGGCCTGCAGACCGAGGATGTTGACCTCGTGCGCCTTCAAAGGGTAGCCGAGGCGGATGCGCATCAGGAAGCGGTCAACCTGGGCCTCGGGCAGGGGGAAGGTGCCCTCATATTCGATGGGATTCTGGGTGGCCAGCACCAGAAACGGGCGGGCCATGTCATAGGTTGTGCCGTCGACGGTTACCTGGCGCTCCTCCATCGCTTCGAGAAGAGCGGACTGAGTTTTAGGGGTGGCGCGGTTGATCTCGTCGGACAGTACGATCTGGGCCATGATCGGCCCGGGCCGGAATTCGAATTCGAGATTTTTCTGATTGAAGACGCTTACGCCGGTGACATCGCTGGGCAGCATATCGGGCGTGAACTGAATGCGGCGATAGGTGCTGCCGACGGTACGGGCGATGGCGCGCGCCAGCATCGTTTTGCCAACTCCGGGCACATCTTCGATGAGAAGGTGACCCTCGCATAGCAAGGCGACCACGGTCATGCGGACTTCCCGATCTTTGCCAATGATAACCTGCTCGACGTTGGCAATGATGCGTTTGGCGACGTCTTGCACTTCTTGCATGGGGCTTTCCTTTTATCGGTGGTTCATGACGAGCGGTCCGGGGCCGGCAGAGTTTCGGCGGTTGCGGATGCGCCCAGCGGCCATGCAAGCCGACCGAGCGGTGCGGAATGCGGGCAGATTACTCGATTATGACGCATAGTGCGCGCAAAGCGTGTACGCCAGGCTCCAAAGTCGTCGGTTTCGGCGACGAATTATGCAGTTCACACGGGATTCAACAGAAAAGCGCTGCATCCGAATTGCCGGATCGGACGGTATTCGGGCTTAGTTTACAGTACTATAGGGTAGATAGACAATCCGCCGGGAGGTGCAAACGCTGCAAAGCGTGTTGGCGGCGGCTTGATGTTGAATGGGGTGAATGCTAGTCACGGTCTGTGAACGGCTGTATAATGACCGCTTATGGAGTTGCACGATTATCCCCGCCCTGCAGATGACACAGGTATCGGCATCCACTGGTGCGCCGGCGTGAGCGCGGCCGCGCCGGAGATGGTGGAGACGTTCTGGCTGCAGGAACTGACGGCACTAGGTGTGAAGTGGGTCAAGATTGCGGACCAACGCGGTGCGCTGGAACTGTCGCGGGCGCTGCTGGCTGCGCAGATTATGCCGATCGTTCAGATTGTGCGGGGGGCAGCGGGACCGGGGCGGCTCTCGGACGCGGAACTGGAGGAGGTGGAGAGGCTGGTCGAGGCCGGTGTGCGCTACTTTGAACTCGACAGCGAGCCGGACGGGGACGCCTTCTGGGGACGCGAGAGGCTGCCGGAGGATGCGCTGGCGATGACGGCGCGGGCGGCGGCGGCGAATATGGGGGCGATCCTGGAGCGGGGCGGGATGCCGGCGATTCCGGCGCTGACGCCGGAGGGGGACTGGCAGCTGGCGGAGGAGATCGCGCGCGTCGGGGGCGAAGCGCTGTTCGACGAGCCGATCTGGCTGGCGATCCACAACTATTCGAGCAACCGTCCGCCGCACTATCCCGGTGACGCCCGCAGCGGAGGTGCGCCGTCCGAGCGCGAGTTTTACGCGGCCCTGGCCGCGGAGGCGTGGCAGGGGAGGCCGGCGGCGGGGGTCGACGACGTGCGACATCAGGCGGCGGACAGCAGTGGTGACCTACCTGCCGGGTCCGATGACGACGCGCCTGACGGCCGGGGGGAGGAGGCGGGCGCTGTGCCGGCAGAAGGTCAGGCGCCGGCGCAAGGTGTATATTGGCGGGCATTTGAACGCTTGAACGGTGACGTGGAGCGGTTGACTGGCCGCAGTCTGCCGATCCTTTCGACGGCCAGCGGCTATTTGATGAATGAGAGCACTGACCCGCGCTACCCGAGGACGACACAGACGCTGCATGCGGCGCAGACGTTGGAGATCTGCCGGGCGATGATGGGGACGAGCCGCCGCACGCCGCCGGCGCCGGACTATTATTTCTGCACGGCCTTCTGGCTGCTGGCGCACGAGGCGCTGCAGGGATCACGGTCGGTAGACGAGCAGAACGCCTGGTACAGCCCGCAGAGGCGGGGAGAGAGTGACGAGGAACCCGGAGAGGAGAAACCGCTTTCGCTGCCGGCGGGACCGGTTCCGGTCGCGGAGACTTTCGGCTGGTCGACGCTGCCGATCGTTTCGCTGCTGAAGGCGGAGCCCAAACGGCCGAGGGCGCGGGAAGGGCGAGAGGAGAGTTCACGTCAGGTCCCCGTTCCCAGTAGGGGCTACGGATTGCAGCCAACGGGGGATGGCGTGTTGAGCGGCAAGGTGCGGGGCGGGGCCGGCGCGCAGGTCCGGCTTACGCACAGTGACGGGTTCGCTTATGAATCGATCGCCAGGACGAGCGGCGTCTACCGTTTTGTGAATCTGCCGGCGGGCCGGTACAGCCTGGAGGTGATCGAACCTGCGGGCAGCCGTGTAGACGCAGTCGATCTCGGACCGGCCCAAGAGTTGACCTACGACCTGACGGCTTACGGATGGGGTTTCGAGATCGAAAAGCGGCCCGTGTTGGATGACGGCATGTTGATCTGCGACGTGGAGTTTATGCCGAATCCGACAGGTACGGAGAGCGGGACGGAAGAGGGGGGCCGGCGGACGCGCCCACCGGCGCTGCGCATCAGCGACAGCGACCAGAAGGGTTGGGTCGTGCCGCTGGCGCGTAGCAGCCAGGCGCGGACAGCCCAGTGCGAGACGGGTCCGCTGGCGGCCGGCAGTTACCGGTTGGAGGTGCTGGGGCTGCCGGACAGCGGTCCAACGCCGCTGACTTGCGAGGTTTCCATCGAGGAGGGCGTGGAGACCAAAGTGCTGTTTGCCTACTCTTATGATGAGAAGAGAGCCGCCCCGCGGGCGTCGGCGATCAGCGGCAGCGTGGAGGGCGGACAAGGGTGCACTGTGCGGCTACGGGCTGAGGAGCCGGGAGGGGGGCCGAGTGAACGCCTGGCGGAAGTGGACGAGGAGGGCGGCTATGTTTTTAAAGGCCTGCCCGCCGGCAGATATTATGTGGATGTGAAACAGAGGCGGCTGCTGAACTGGCCGCGCCCGCTTGTTTTGGATGGGCGCAACCAGCCCCGCTGCGATCTCATCCTGCTGCCGTACGAGACGCTGCCGGCGCTGCCGGATCCGGCGATGCTGCAGGGCGAAATGCGTCTACAAGGGGAGATGCAGCCAGGAACGGCGGGCGCCTCTGCGCGCGCCAGGCAGCCGTTGGGGGGCTCGCGGCCTTCGCGGCAGGTGGCGCTGGTGGACGCGCAGGGGCAGCGCTACGTGACGCAAGTGGAACCTTCGGGCGAGTTCAGGTTCGACAGCCTGCCGGCCGGCGACTACGACCTCTACGCTGAGGGTTTCGGCAGCCGGGGGATTCACCTGGACGCGGGTGACCGGCTGAGCATCCAATTGTGGCAGTCGGAGGAGGGATGGCGCCGGCAGACGCGTATTCAGCCGGCCGCGGGTACACCAGGGATGATCCTGGTGCGGTGGGCGGGGCGGCACGACCTGACGATCATCGTGACGGGTGCTGGCGGCGGCATGGAGGAGCTGGAGGCAAGCGAGGCCGGGGAGTCGGAGCCGTCCTACCGCGCCGAGTTCGGGCCATTTCCGCCGGGCGCGTACCTGGTCCACTGCCCGGAGCTGGCGGTCAGTGCGGAGGTTGAGCTGGCGGCGGGTGAGGCGGCGGCGGTTTCCTTTTTGAGTTTTTAGTTTTCAGTTTTCAGTTTTTAGTAGCTTCCTTCGTATGGAATTAGGTGTTTGGCCGCGGGCCGCCAAAGTCGAATTGCCCGCACACTGGCTGCGACGCGAGCTAGACCGGGGGCGTTGCGGGGGCTCCGCCCCCGCACAGGGGAGGGCCGAAGGCCCGACCGCCCAGAAAATCGAGGAGAGAGGGAGGGAAGTGAGGAGAGAGAAGAGAGTGACGCCTTCGCCCATAAGCGGCAGTTGAGGAGGAATCAGTCGCCGGTAAGACGAATTCCGGTGTGGAGCGGCCTCTGCGGTTGCATTTGGCGTAGAGGATTGCGAATGATTATTGGACTTATGCTGTGGTTCAGATGATAAGGATGGGAGGCAGAAGGGCGGCCAGCCGAACCCTCTTCCTTTTGCTGCTGCTGGGCGCGGGGCTGCTGTATGCGGGCTGCGGCGGGGATGACGGCGTGGCGGCGGTGGCGGTGGAGACGGTGGCGGTGACGCCGCCGAGGCCGATTTTGCGCTGGATGGGGCCGGCCTTTGTGCGGCCGGTGGACAGGGAGCTCGTTGCGCGCTGCGGCAAGGAGGTCGGGATTGCAATCGAGCTGCTGCCGGCGCCGGCCAATCCGGTGGACCGGTTGGGGCTTTATCTGCAGTTTCTGCCGGCGGAATCGGACGACATCGACCTGATCGACTTTGACGTCGTCTGGTCGGGGACGCTGGCGCCGCATTTACTGGATCTGAACCCGCATCTGACGGCGGAGGAGCGCGGCCAGTATTTCCCGATCTACCTGGAGAACAACAGCGTGGGCGAGGCGCTGGTCGGGTTGCCGCAGATGGGCGACGTCGGGCTGCTCTACTACCGGACGGACCTGCTGGAGAAGTACGGGTTCGAGGCGCCGCCGGATACGTGGAGCGAGCTTGAGGAGATGGCGGCAGCGATTCAGGCGGGGGAGCGGGGCGAAAATGCGGAGTTCTGGGGGTACGTGTGGCAGGGGAATGTGTACGAGGGTCTGACGGTCAATGCGCTGGAGTGGCAGGCGAGTATGGGGGGCGGCCTGATCGTGGATGCGGAGGGGCGGTTGGCTTTGGACGACGTCGCGGCCGGTGCGCTTGACAGGGCGGCAGCGTGGGTGGGCGCGATCAGCCCGGAGTCGGTGACGGTCTTCCAGGAGGAGGATGCGCGCTGGCAGTTCCAGAATGGCAATGCGGCTTTCATGCGCAACTGGCCGTATGCGTACGGGCTGGGTCAGGCGGAGGACAGCCCGATCCGCGACCGGTTTGGCGTGACGCGTTTGCCCAGAGGGGAGGGCACGGAGGGGCGACATGCGAGCGTAGTTGGGGGGCAGCAGATTGGCGTCAGCCGTTACAGCCGGTACAAGGATACGGCGGCGGATGCGGCCCGCTGTCTTACGGACGCGAGGGCGCAGCGGCGGCGGGCGCTGGCGGACGGTACGCCGCCGGGGATCGCAGTGCTGTATGAAGACGGGGATGTGAAGGCGCGCATCCCGGCGGCGGCGCAGATCGCGGAGAGCCTGGCCGAGCACGCGGTGGCGCGGCCGGCGGCGATGACGGGTGGGTATTACACTGAGATTTCGCTGGTCTATTTTATTGAGGTGAACCGGGTGCTGACGGGCGAGCAGGACGGCGCGAGCGCGGTGGCGCGGGTTGGGGAGCAGGTCGCG
Organism: Caldilineaceae bacterium; assembly: GCA_026708085.1. Classification (GTDB taxonomy): domain Bacteria; phylum Chloroflexota; class Anaerolineae; order Caldilineales; family Caldilineaceae; genus Bin5. Next base: position 39,034 of record JAPOVP010000083.1, on the reverse strand, counting down.
GCGTGGTTGGAGTGAGCGGCGGCGATGACATACGCGTGGAAGGCAGATGGCAGGCATCCTCTCGCCATATGTAAACTGCATTCGCCATTTCGAGTTTTTTTCGCGTGCCGGGCTCTTGTCGAAATCGACCAAACTGTTCGACAAGAGGGGCGAGGCTGTGATTGGGGCCATCTCAGGAATGGTGCATTTCTACTCCAGGGCGACCAGCCGACGGGAGGCGACTGCGGACAGTTTGCACGGGCTCGCGGGCACAGTATTCTGTACATTGATTCTGTACATTGCAGCGAACCGACTGTCGGGAGGAAACTCCTCTGTGCCTGGCAATTTGCGGGAACCAGGGAAGGCGGGGGTACGCGGCAGTCCACAACTGACCGGCGGACCTCGATTCACAGTGGCGTTGTAAGGCCAGCGGGGAGCGAGAGCGCGGTAGATGAACTGAAGCAGGGGCAAGCAGGAACATGAGCGAACAAAGAAGAGGGCAAGGGAAGCGTAAAGGAACGCATCCCCGACAGTCAGGGGACTTTGACATCCTCCTGAGGGTAAAGGGCACGCTAGACAGAAATGGCGTGTTGAACTGGGATAGACGCGTGCCGGTGAGCGAGTGGGCAGGCGTCGCCACCGACCCAGAGGAGAAAGTGCTGCGTGTAATTGGTTTGAACCTGACGTGGCTGATGCTAGCCGGAAGGATTCCCGCTGAACTGGCCAGACTGTCCGCGTTGCACTGGTTGGAGCTTGACGGCAACCAACTTACCGGACTCATACCCCCGGCGTTAGGTCGATGCAGGAATCTGGAAGTCCTGCGTCTCAGCGGCAACCGCCTGACAGGGGCGATTCCGCCCGCATTGGGCAGGCTCTCTGAGCTATGCGAGCTGGATCTTGGAAACAACAGACTGACGGGTCCCATACCGCCGGCTCTCGGCCAACTGTCCAAATTGTACCTCTTAAGTTTCTATAACAACGAGCTTTCGGGATCCGTCCCGCCCGAACTGGGTGAACTTACCGACCTGGAAGTGCTGGAACTGTCTAGCAACCAACTGGAAGGGGCGTTGCCATCTGAACTGTGCAATCTGACCAAACTGTCAAGTCTGTATGTGGCCGATAACCGATTGACGGGTAGGATCCCGCCCGACCTGGCAAAGCTACCCGACCTGACGGAGTTTGATCTCACCGGCAACCAGTTTACTGGTGACATCCCGCCTGGAATGGAAGGCCTTGTCCGAGGGGACCCGGATTATATCGAATAGGGGGTCTGGGGGGATCGGGTTTTTCGCCGGCGGGGGGGCTCACCAGGGGGTGGCGCTATTCGTTTGCCGGCCGCCGCCGGGCCCATTGCAGCAGGACAAGCAGTACGAACAGGGGCAGGGCGGCCATGCGGCGCCAGCGCCATGGTTGGCGGGCGAGGCGGTAAAGCCACTCGAGTCCGAGACGGCGTAGCCAGTGCGGGGCGCGGGGGGCAGTGCCGGCGACGAAGTCGAAGGCGCCGCCGATGCCGAGGGCGACGGCGACAGGCAACTCCTCTCTGTGTTGGTGAATCCAGATATCCTGACGGGGATGTCCGTAGGCGACGAAGAGCAGGTCGGCTTGGGCCGCGGTCAGGCGCTGGCGGATTTCTGGCCAGTCTGAGGCGGCGGGCGAGCCGGCGTGAGTGCCGGCAACGGACAGGCCGGGATAGAGGCGGGCCAGTTCGGCGGCGGCGCGCTTGGCGATACCGGGGGCGGCGCCGAGGAAAAAGATACGCCATCCTTGGGCGGCGGCCCGTTCGCAGATGTGGTATATGCCGTCGGAGCCGGTTACGCGTTCGTTCAGGCGTACACCGGCACGGCGTGCGGCCCAGAGGACGCCGACACCATCGGGCGTACAGAGATCGGCGGCTGCGAGCGCCTGGGCGAAGGCGGGGTGGCGGCGCGCGGTCATGATGAACTCGGGGTTGACGGTGCAGACCTGGCGGGTGGGCTGCGAGGAATGAGGAGCGAGGCGTGAGGAGCGAGTTTGCCCGCCGCTGATTTCATCTTCCGAAAGGTTGTCAGGGGAAAGACCGGTGTTCTCAGTCTTCTCACGACTCCTGGCTCTTTCTTCGGCCTGCGCTTGCGCGATCCAGCCGCTGACTGCGTCAAGGGTTTGCTGGAAGTCGACGCAGTCGACGCGGACGCCCAGAATCTTTATTGATGCCCAACCCTGCTCCCGCGGAGAGCTCATCTTTTGGCGGCGGCCTCTTCGAGCACGGCCAGCGTCTCGCGGGCGGCTTTTTCCCACGAAAAACGTTTGACATTTTCATAGCCTTTGGCGATCAGCTCCTGCCGCAGGTTCTCGTCCTGGCTGAGGCGCAGCATGGCCTTGGCGATTTCGTCGACGTCCTCGGGATCGACGAGCAGGGCGGCGTCCCCGGCGATTTCGGGCAGGGCAGAGTTTTTGGCGCACATAACGGCGACTCCTGTGGTTTGAGCTTCGAGTACGGGTAGTCCGAATCCCTCGAACAGGGACGGGAATGCGAAGAAAAGGGCCTTGCCCATGAGCGCGACCACGGCGGCGTCGGGCAGATAGCCGGGGAAGTGGACGCGGCCGGCCAGTCCTTTGGCGGCGGCATGGCGTTCGTACTCCTGGCTGAGCCAGCCCCAGCGGCCTACGAGAACGAGATCCCAGCCGATTTGTTGCCGCTGGATGAGACGTGCGAAGGCATCGATCAGGCGCAGCAGGTTTTTGCGGGGCTGGATGGTGCCGACGTAGAGCGCGAATGGACGCTGGTAGGAAGGCGCAGCGGCCGCGTCCTGGCCGGGAGCGGATGTTCGCGGCACCGGCGCTTCGTGGATGACACGGATCTTGGCTTCGGGCACGCCGTAGAAGCGCTGCAGGTCGCCGGCGGTGTGGCGGCTGACGGCGATGATGCGCTGTGCGACGGCGGCGCTCCAACGGGTGGAGAGCTCGAGGTAGAGGCGCTGGACGGGGGTATGTGAGCGAGGGAAGTAGCGATAGCCGATATCGTGGAGCGTGACGACGGTGGACGGCAGGAGAGGCGGCGGCAGGAAGGGGACGACGTGGGCGGGCACGAAGAGTACGTGCGGCGGGCGGCGGCAGAGCTCCCAGGCGAGCGTGCGGTGGGTCCAGAGGCGGTTGCCGGGCAGCGTGCGGACGGTGACGGCGCATTGGTCGTGCGGGGGCGGGGCGGCGCCTCGCATTGCTTCGGCGGTCGGCGTTGTGGGCGAGTAGAGACGGAAGGAAACGTGATCGCTGGGCGCGGCGAGCATGTGGCCGATGATCTGGCGGGAATAGAATTCGGTGCCGGTGGGCTCGGTGCGCAGGCTGCGGGAGGCGTCGATACCTATAAGGAGAGGAGAGAGTGAAGAGGAGTGAGGAGAGAGAGTTTCTCGTCCTGCGCTCGCCGCGTCTCGCGTTTCACTTCTCACTGAGCACTCCGGCGTGTATCCCTGCCGCGGCCAATTCCTCCGGCCCGATCGGGCCCTCTCGCAGCAGTTGCGGCTGCGGTCCGCTGAGGTCGAGGACGGTACTGGACCGGGCGAGGGGGGCGGGTCCGGCGTCGATAAGGAGGGGGATGCGGCCGTCGAGCTGGTCGAGGACGGCGGCGGCTGTCGCGCATGGGGGGACGCCGCTGCGGTTGGCGCTGGAGGAGGCGAGGGGGCCGACGCGACGGGCGAGCGCGCGCAAGAATGGGTGCGCGGGCAGGCGTACACCGACGGTGTCGCCGCCGGCGGTGAGAGCGGCGGGAAGGTGGCCGCGCGCGGGCAGTACGAGGGTGAGCGGGCCGGGCCAGTAGCGTTCGATCAGGGTCTGGGCCGCGGGGTCGGCGGTCGTGCGTACTACTGCGCTTGCCTGCTCGGCGTCACCGAGCAGGACGGGCAGCGCCTTATGGTCCGGGCGCTCCTTGACTGCAAACAGTTGGTCGATGGCGGCGGCATTGCCGTAAAGGCAGACAAGGCCGTAGACGGTATCGGTGGGGACGCCGATTACGGCGCCCTGCTGCACTGCGGCCGCGGCCTGTTCAAGGGCGCCGGTTTGGTCAGCCGCAATAACGACTGTCATCGGTTCTGCTCCGCTACAGATGGTAGATTTCGCTGCCAGGGCCTTTGCGATGCGGGCGTGTTTGCGCCTCTGCAAAAGGATGCGCAGTAGTTTTTCCTTTACTGTGCGCTGTGTATACTTTACAGTGCCCTGTGTATACTACTGATGGCTTAACGGTACGTCAACAATCATTGCGATATGAGAGACGAACACCCATTTGAAGATCTGCTGGTGCTGATCAAGGGCGCCGGGGACCTGGCGACCGGTGTGGCCTGGCGGCTGCACCGCTGCGGCATCCCGGTGGTGATGACCGAACTGCCTCGCCCGCTGACGGTGAGGCGGACGGTGGCCTTTGCGCAGGCCGTGTACGACGAAGAGCATGAGGTGGAAGACGTCACGGCGCGCAGGGCGCTGGCGGCGGACGTGCCGGATGTGCTGGATGCGGGGGAGATCCCGGTCCTGGTCGATCCGGAGATGGAGGCGATAGACGAGCTGGCGCCGTCGGCGGTTATCGACGCGATTGTGGCGAAGTGCAATACGGGCACGACGCTGGAGAGCGCGGAGTTCGTGGCGGCGCTGGGACCGGGTTTTGAGGCCGGCGTTGACTGCCACGCGGTGGTCGAGACGAATCGCGGCCCCAACCTGGGGCGGGTGATCTGGGAGGGCGGGGCCGAAGCCGATACGGGCACGCCGGGCACGATAAGGACGCCGCCAACCGGCCAGGAATCCGGGGAAGGCAGCGATGGCGATCCGGCAGAGGACGTTGCGGCGGCGCGCGTGCTGCGCGCGCCTGTAGCGGGGCGCCTTCAGGCATTGGCGTGCATCGGCGACCGCGTGGAGAAGGGAGCACCTTACGGCGCAGTGGTGCAGGCCTCGGGCGAGGAGACGACGCTGCTGGCGCCGTTCAGCGGTGTGCTGCGCGGGTTGATCCATGAGAGTGTAACGCTGCAGCCGGGGCTCAAGATCGGCGATATCGATCCGCGCGGGGACTCTGGGTACGCGTTCCGTATCTCGGACAAGTCGCTGGCTGTGGGCGGCGGTGTGTTGGAGGCGTTCTTGCACTGGCATTTTGGCCGAAGCGACGACAGCGTGACCGAGGAGTTGGGGTTCTGATGGACGGAAACTTCTCGCAGGGCCCTCCCGAGCAGGAGGGCATCCGGATATTCCCGATCCCTGGCATTCCACTTGTGCAGCCGGGTGATGACTTGGCGGCGCTGATTGTGGAAGCGGCCGGGGCGGCGGGACTCTCCCTGACGTCCGGGGATATTCTGGTGCTGGCGCAGAAGATCGTGAGCAAGGCAGAAGGGCGGCTGGTGCGGCTGGCGGATGTGACGCCGGGCGAGGAGGCGGTGCGCCTGGCGGAGGAGACGGGTAAGGACGCGCGGGTGGTGCAGGCGGTGCTGGACGACAGTAATGCAGTCGTGCGCGCGCGGGAGGGGGTCTTGATCGTCGAGCAGAGCAGCGGCTGGGTGTGCGCGCATGCCGGGCTGGACCATTCGAATGTGGCGCCGGAGGCGGAGGAGACGGTGGCGCTGCTGCCGGCGGATGCGGATGCGAGCGCGGCGGCGCTACGCGACCGGATCCTGGAAGAGACCGGCGCCACGGTGGCTGTGTTGATCAGCGACAGTCACGGGCGTCCGTGGAAGATGGGGACGGTCGGGGTCTGTATTGGCTGTGCGGGTCTGCCGGCGCTGTGGGACCAGCGGGGGCTGACGGACCTGTTCGGATATGAGCTGGTCGCCAGCGAGGAGTGCATCATCGATGAGCTGTGCGCGGCGGCGACGCTGGTGATGGGCCAGAGCAGTGAGGGGCGACCGGCGGCGATTGTGCGCGGTTACAGGCGGCCGGATGTCGCCGACGCGCCGGCGCGGTCGATCCAGCGGCCGGCGGAGAAGGACCTGTTTCGGTGACGGGCAGGGTGAAAAACAAAGAGGAGCGAGAGGTTCTCACTCCTCCTGATGGTACCCCCGACAGGATTCGAACCTGTGCTCCCGGCTCCGGAGGCCGATGCTCTATCCACTGAGCTACGGGGGCAAGGCGTAGAGAGAAAGATACCACAGCGGTTGCTCTTTAAGCAAACGACAGTCGTATATGCGGCAGTAGGGATCTGAGCGCGTGGGGCTGTTGAAGAGCCCGTTCTTGCGGTGTGAATTCCTCATTGTTGTCCCCCTACGATCCCCCTTCTGTGCGGAGCAACACCCCTCATTACAGGGATATACCGATCACCTTTAATCCTGCAGAACCTGGTTCAGACAGCGTCCACATGAAAGGCTGCATCCCCCCAACTACAACCTCGCAATCCGCCTCCTGAACGGCCACCGGTACCGCAGCCGCTGCCGCTCACGGTACCCTTCGTCCCCCGGCGTCGGCGCCTCAACTCGCCCAAAGATGACCCAACTCATCACCAGGAGAACCGCACTCAACAGAAACACCGCACTTTGCGGCGCGCCCAGACGCAACAGTCCAATCGTCACGAACGGCGTCACCAAGCCCCGCAACCCAACCACAGTCGACTGGATCGCCGCATACTCCGTCACTCTGTCCGGATCCGCCAGTTGAATTCCCGCGCTGATCCGTCCCAGCTCAAAGCCCGCCATCCCCAGACCCCGTGCGATCGCCGACGGCAGCAGCATCCACAGATTCTGCGCCCACAAGTAGTTGAGCGGCGTAACGATCGAGATGGCGCATATGGCGCGAATGACGAATAGCCCGCCCCGTCTATCGATCATCCGCCCCCAAAGCAGATAACTCAGGAACCAGGTGATCGATTCCACCAGGCCCAGTAACCCAATTTCCGAATACGAGAGTTGCAGGCGGTCCACCTGCACGACGGGAAATAGCGGCCAGCTGAGCAGTGCCCCCATCCCGAACAGCGAGTGACTGACCAGATAGACTGCGTAGTTCCCGTCGCCGCGAACAATTTGCCACAGATCGGAGAACGCCTTCGTCTGGCGCGGCGGCAGTTCTCCCTCGTCCAAGTCGATCCGTGTGAAAATGAGCGTGGCCAGAATACCAAAGAGGGCGCTGATGGGAAACAGGACCCGGTAACCAACTTGGTCCAGCGCCCATCCGGCCAGGGGCGTGACCAGGAGGATGGTGGAAACGCGCCCCATCTGCACCGTCGACATCACCTTCCCCCGCCCGCTCTCGGGATAGATCTTCTGAACGACCCTCGTATAGGCCGGGATCACAAATTCCTCGAGCAGCCAAAATACGACGCTGATCGCCATCAGCTGCACCGCACCGGTCACAAACGCGGTCAGCAAGAAGAGCGAACGCCCCAGCAGCCAGCAGAAAACAATGAGGTTGATTGTACGGCGCCGGCGCATCAACACGATGCTGAACGACGTGAAGACCGAGCCGACAAAGAGCAGCGCCGTATAGATCGCCAGCATATCAACCGTGGCGCCCATACGACGCAGCACAACCTGCGTAAAGGGGAAGATCGTGGCATAGAAGACGCCGTATGCCAGCGACATCGAAAGCTCGATGTGCATGACCCGGCGCACAGAGGGTGAAAGTGAGCCTGCCAGCGCGGCCTCAATCCAGCCGCCGGCACGGCCAAGTGACTCTTTTGTCTTCATTTTTGCTCCAGCCTCAGGCAGCGTCTACGCCTGGCTTCGTGCGAACATTCCTCTTGACCAGTCTACTTTCGGCCGGAGCGTCCAACATGTGGCGACGGTCGAACTAGTCCCAAAATTCAACAACCCGGCCCGCCTCCATGGCAGCGCCGGACATAACTAATACGGTATCACAGACGCGGAAAGAGGCCAACCAGACTGAGCCTCCGAACGGCCCGTATCGCCCTGACGAAATGCCACCAGTCACTGATCATGAACCACTGCAGTTGTCAACGGTCAGAGGCGACTCTTCCCTGCCTCAGAGTTGATCACGGACCGGCCATCGTCTCGTCGCTGCCAGAGGTATACGAAAGTTCACACCCGTTTTGCGATGCACCCCGCGCGCGATTATAGATGACTTTCCGTCCCCCCTGTGCTATCATCCAATGTAATTGTCAAAAATCGGTTGCCAGTTGTCGTGTACTGCGCGGCCAGCGGAATTTTACACCAACCACCAGCCACAAACTCGGACTTTTGCAGGAGCGCATTCAGTGCGGTCGCAAGAGCCTTCAACCACCTGTCTTAAGGAACGCGCCACCGTGTCAACGCCAGCAGCAGTTCGGGTACAGTCTTTCGGCACGACCGTCTTCGCCGAGTATTCGGCCCTGTCCCTTGAATACGATGCCATCAACCTGGGGCAGGGTTTCCCCGATTTTCCCGCGCCGGATTTTGTGATTGAGGCGGCGCGCACCGCGCTGGCCTCAGGCTACAATCAGTACGCGCGCAGCGCCGGGCACCCGCGGCTTGTGAATGCGCTGGCGGCGGTGTACAGCCCGGTCTTCGACCGCGAGCTGGATGCGCTGACGGAGATCGTTGTGACCACGGGCGCGACCGAGGGGATTTACGCCACGGTGCAGGGGCTGGTGGACCCGGGCGATGAGGTGATCCTGATCGAGCCCTTCTACGACAGCTATCCGCCGTCGGTGATCATGGCGGGCGGAACACCGGTCTATGTCCCGCTGCGGCCCATGCCAGGGGCCACCAGTGCGGCGGACTGGCAGATCGATATGGAGGATTTGCGGGCCGCGATCAGCCCGAAGACCAAACTGATTATTATCAATACGCCTCTCAATCCCGTGGGCAAGATGTACAGCCGCGAGGAGCTGCTGGCGCTGGCGCAGGTCGCGCAGGAGCATGATCTGCTGGTGCTGAGCGATGAGGTCTACGAGTGGATGACCTACGACGGCACGCCGCATGTACGGATTGCGACCCTGCCGGGCATGTGGGAGCGCACGGTTACGCTGGGCAGCGCGGGCAAGACCTTTTCGGTGACCGGCTGGAAGATCGGCTGGGCGATTGCGCCGGAACCGCTGGCGCACGCGGTGCTGATGGCGCATCAATGGATCCCTTTCGCGGTGACAACGCCCCTGCAGGAAGCGGTGGGGGCGGCGTTTGAGCAGGTGGAGGAGCGCAACTACCTGCATGAACTGAGCGTCATGTACCAGGGCAAACGGGAAATCCTGCTGTCGGCCCTCAACGATGTCGGACTGCCGCCGGTGACGCCCCACGGCAGCTACTTTATTCTGGTGGATACGACCGACCTGGACCCGCCTCTGCCCACGGACGATCTGCGCGACGTGCAGATCTGCCGCTGGCTGACGAAAGAGATCGGCGTGACCGCGATCCCGCCCTCCGCATTTTACAACCCCGAACACAGCCATCTGGCCGAGAATGTCGCCCGCTTCTGCTTCTGCAAGACGGATGCGATTCTGGAGGCCGCGGCGACGCGACTACGCACGAATCTATAACTCCCCACAGCCGGCGTACAGTGTCTCATGGCCAGTGACTGCACTGACCACAGAACACTGACCGCTGAACATTTACCACAGGACACTGGACATGGAACTACGGGTAGAACAGGGGAATATCGCTGAGAGCGATGTGGATCTGATCGTCATCAATCTGTTCGCGGGGGTCACCGCGCCCGGCGGCGCGACCGGGGCGATCGACCGTGCGCTCAACGGCGCGATCAGCCGCCTGATCGCGCAGGGAGATTTCAGCGGCGAGGCCGAGACCACCGCGCTCCTCTATGCGCGCGCGAATGGCGGCGCGGCTGGGGATGGAGAGGCTGACTCGGGCGGGCTGCGCGCGCCGCGGGTGCTGATCGTGGGTCTGGGCAGCAGCGAAGGGTTTGGGCTGGGCCAGATCCGGAGAACGGCAGCGGTAGCGGCGCAGGCTGCGGCCAAGCTGAAGGGCGTCAAATCGATGGCGACGATCGTCCACGGCGCAGGAATCGCCGGTCATGACGCGGATGCGGCCGCGCAGGAGGTGGCGCTGGGAACAGTTCTGGCCAGTTACCGGGCCAAACGCTATGGTCGTAAGGAAGACGACTCGGGATTGACGAGTTGTTCGGTGGTGGAGTACAGCGCGGCCAAACTGGAGGACGTTGCCCGCGGGGTAACCCGGGGCGAGGCGATCGGCCGCGCGGTCTGCAGCGCGCGCGACCTCGTCAACGAGCCGGCCAACCTCCTGACGCCAGTGGAGATGGCGGCCCGCGCGCGGGCGATGGCGTCCGACGTCGGCCTCGAGTGCACCGTGCTGGACGAAGCTGCGATGGAGGAAGAGGGCATGGGGATTCTGCTGGCGGTGAGCCAGGGCAGTGTGAATCCGGCCCAGTTTGTCATTTTGGAGCATGCGCCGGCCGGCAGTTCGGAGGCGCCGCTGATCTTTGTCGGCAAGGGCATCACCTTCGACACCGGCGGTATCAGCCTCAAGCGCACCGGCGGCATGTGGGCGATGAAGGACGACATGGGCGGCGCGGCGGCGGTGATCGGCGCGATGGAGGCGATCGGCCGGCTTGGCGTCCCGCGGCGTGTGATCGGGATCGCGCCGTGTGTGGAGAATATGCCGGACGGCGAAGCCTTCCGGCCGGGTGATATCGTCACCGGCATGACCGGCAAGACGGCGGAGATCATCAGCACGGACGCAGAGGGGCGGCTGATCCTGGCCGACGCGCTGGCGTATGCCGCCCGTTTCGACCCGGACGCGGTTGTGGACCTGGCGACGCTGACGGGCGCGATCGGGACGGCGCTGGGAATCCATATTCGCGCCGGTCTCTTCAGCAACGACAGCGCCTTGGAAGAAAACTTGATGGCCGCGGCCGACCACAGCGGGGACCTTCTGTGGCCGTTCCCGATGGATGCGGAGTACGAAAAGCCGATCAAGAGCGACATGGCCGAGGTCAAGAACAGCGCCGGGCGCTCCGGCGTGAGCAGCAGCGCGAAATTTATCGAGCATTTCACTGAAGGCTACCCCTGGGCCCACCTGGACATCGCCAATATGGTGCTGGCCGACAGCCGGATCAACGCGGAGACGCCGAAGGGCGCGACCGGATACGGCGTGCGGCTGTTGGTTGAACTGGCAGAGCGGTATGCGGCCGCCTCCTGATTTGCGGTTGGAGGCGAGGCAGCGTCAGGAACCGGATGCCGGTGACTGAGGATTGTAGAACTGTAGGAGAGACTTGTATGCGGATGAAAATGGTGCGGCGGTTGGGTTGGGGTGTTTTCGGCGGTCTGTTTCTGGCGGGTGCGCTGCCGAAGTTGACGCTGGCCGCAGGGACGGAGCAGACGGTCGGAACGGAGATAACGACGGTGATGCCGGCGATGGTCCCGCTGCTGGGGGCGGCGGCGGGGATTGAGCGCTTGATGGAGCTGGGCTGGCACTACCTGGAGTGGGGTGCGCTGCGCTTTTTGGGCTGGCGGCCCAGCGATCTCAAGTCACCCGGCTACGTGGCGTTCAAGCGCAGCACCAGTCTGCTGGCGGGCATTTTCCTCGGCGTTGTGGTCTCCAACTACAGCGGCATGCGATTGATGGCCTATCTGGGCCAGACGCTGCCCGGTTTTCTGGTCCAGGTGCCGGATATGTGGGACATTCTGGTTACGGGGCTGATGATTGGGGCGGGGACGAAGCCGACGCACGACCTGCTGGGGATCATCACGCAGGTGAAGAATCTGATCGGGAGCACGGCGTTGAAGCAGCGGGAAGAGGCCGGCGCGGCCCTGGCGGACAGTATTCTGAAGCTGCGGCAGGCAGATGCACCGGCGTCCTACCGTGTGGATGTGCCGGGCGTGGGCGCGACGCAGGTGCCCGGTGCGCCGGCGCAGGCTGCGCGTAACCGGATGCTGGATGAGAGCGGCGGTCGGCGCCGAGAGCGGAACATCGACCGCTATGCGAAGGCGTTGCATGATAATTTGTATAGTGGGAATTGAGGGGGGAGGAGGGCCCCCAGTATCACTTTCGAATCGAAGGGCCGTTATAGGGTTGATCCTAGTCGACGCTTAGACAAGCCCCTGCAGAAGCCAGAGTCGAGATAGGACAAGCTCACGACATTTGTGCAGTGTAGTTGATCCCCATCACCAGACCAACAGTTAAGCTGTCATGGAAGGAATAGCGGAACCTCCCGCTCTTCCAGCCTCCATGCCGCATAGGCTAACGATTGGTCGATATCTTCTCGTTCAAGGTACGGGTAGGCTGCTATGATCTCATCAGCTGATCGTCCGGCCGCCAAAAGACCTACGACGGTTCCAACCGTCACCCGCAGTCCCCGGATACATGCTTTGCCGCCCATCACTGTAGGGTCGAAAGTTATTCTCGGGAATGCTTGCATACTCCACCTTTGCGCATTGTCTTCAACTTCCCGCCATCTCAGGCCAGCATCAGGCAATCGCCCTTTGGCTCCAAATTGGGGTGGTCAAACTCGCGCGCCGTGACAATCCAATGCGTTGTTGAGCTGCTGATGCTTTGGAAGGCAATTTCCTGCGTGTCGCCGTTTACCGTGCAGTTCCGGCACATCGGCCACAAAAATGCCGTCAGCACTAATCCGGTGGATAACGATTCTGTATTTTGGCCGCTAGTCTGCCAGCCACTACACCCTACGCCGGCTCCACGAAGACGCGCACGTCGTAGAAGCTGGCGGAGGCGCCCATGTCGGTCTCGTCCTGGGGGGTGAGCTGGTTGACGTTGCGGCCGTCGGGGCTGTGTTTGTTCCACCAGATGCCGGGGGCGAGGACTGTGCCGGCCATGATCTCTTCGGTGACGCGTGCGGTGAGCTCGACCTCGCCGAGCTCGTTCCAGACGCGCAGCCAGGCGCCCTCCTCGATTCGGCGGACGGAGGCGTCGTGCGGATGGATCCAGAGCAGGGGCTCCCGCTCGCGGCCGCGGAAACGCTCGAGGTGCGAAAAGGACGAATTGAGGAAGGAATGGGCCGGCGGCGAAATACAGGCAAGCGAATGCGGATCCTGCTCCGCCTGGACGCTGCCGTTCTCTTTCTCCTCACTCCTCGTCCCTCCCTCCTCACTCTTGGGCGGCGTGTAGGTGGGCAGCGGGTCGTAGCCGTCCTGGGCCATGCGTTCGCTGTAGAACTCGCACTTGCCGCTCGGTGTGGGGAAGTTGCCTTCGGCGAAGGGTAGGTAGGGCTGGGGCAGATTGAGACGCACGAACCCCTTTTCCAGAAGAGCCTCCCAGGTGACCGTTTCGTAGAGGGGATGATGCTGCGCCTCGATGAAGTTACGCAGGATGGTCTCGTCGTCCTCGTAGAAGCCGCTGTCGGTGTAGCCCATGGCCTGCGCGAGGCCACGGAAGATGGCGCTGTTGGGCCGCGCCGCGCCCACCGTTGGGATCGCAGGCCGGTTGAGTGCTAAGAAATGGTGGCCGTACATGCGTTGCAGGTCCCAGTGCTCGGCCTGCGTGGTGGCGGGCAGGAGGTAGTCCGCATAGTCGGCGGTGTCGGTCTGGAAGTGCTCCAGGACAACGGTGAAAAGGTCCTCACGCGCCAGCCCGGCCTGGACGGATGACTGGTCGGGCGCGACGGCGGCGGGGTTGCTGTTGTAGACGATCAGTGCCTTGACCGGCGGGCCGGCATCGTCGGGCGCGGGCTTGCGGTCCACGGGCCGGGGCGCGTAGTGGGACGCGGCGAGGCGGGTGCGGTCGAGGCTGAGCGCGTCGCCGAGGCGGTTCATGTTTATGGTGCGCGGGATGCGTCCGGCGAGGAGGTCGGGGCGTTCCAGGCCGCTCTTTTCGAGGTGGCGCAGCTGTCCGCTGACGCTGAGCTGGATGCCGCCGCCCTGTTCGCGCCATGCCCCGATCAGGGCGGGCAGACAGGTGATGTTGCGCATCGCCATGCCGCCGCCGTAGTGGCGCTGCAGGCCGTAGTTGACGCGGATGGCTGCGGGTCTCGTCGCGGCATAGTCGCGCGCCAGTTCGCGGATCCGTTCGGCCGGGATGCCGGTAATCCGAGCCGCGCGCTGGGGCGGCCATTCCTGCAGGCGTTCGGCCAGCTGCTCGAAGCCGACCGTGTGGGCTGCCACATATTCCTTGTCGTGCAGGTCGGCGTTGACGATTTCGTGCATCATGCCCAGCGCGAGGGCGCCGTCGGTCCCTGGGCGAATGGGCAGCCACTCGTCGGCGGCCCTGGCGGTGCGGGTGCGGGCCGGGTCGATGACGATGACGCGTGCGCCCTGTTTGCGCGCGTCCTGGATGAAGGGCCAGAGGTGCAGGTTGCTCGTGAGCGTGTTGCTGCCCCAGATCAGGATCAGGCGGGCGTGTGCGTAATCCTCCGGCTCGATCCCAATGGTCGAGCCGATGGTATAGAGGTAGCCTTCGAAGCCGGCCTCGGAGCAGATCGTGTAGGCGAGACGACTGGCCCCCATCTGCTGGAAAAAGCGGTTGGAGATGCCGTGCTGCTGCAGAAATCCCATGGTGCCGGCGTAGGCGTAGGGCAGGACCGCCTCCGGTCCCCATTCGTTGATGATGCCTTGCAGACGCGCCGCGATCTCCGCCAGCGCCTCGCGCCAGGAGATGCGCTCAAAGCGGCCGCTGCCTTTGGGCCCGACGCGGCGCAGGGGGTGGGTCAGCCTGTCGGCGTGGTAGACGCGCTCGAGATAGCGGTCGACCTTGCCGCACAACGTGCCCTGCGTGACAGGGTGGTCGGCGCGGCCCCAGATATCCAGCGCCCGCTCGCTTTTTTTGTCCACAGCAATCTGCCAACTGCATGTATCCGGGCAGTCATGCGGGCAGGCGCCGGTTACGATGCGGACGGCGGGATTCTTTTCATAGAGGGCGAGTTTCGACATGGCATCGGCTCATGATCGTTGATCGGCAGGGAAGCTGGTTACGTCCGGCGTCAGGCTGCTGTTGTCAGGGCATCAGTGTAGCAGTGAAATCGTGGGGGGCGAAATTAGACTGTAACGTCCCGGATGGATATGATAGGCGGGTTGCGCTGCGTACGGCGCGTGCGTTGCAGGCAGTGCGGGAAATGGGGGAAGGGAGAGCGGCATTTCCGGCCATCATGCAATCTGCACAAACAAATATGGACAATCGTTATTCGGATTGTCCATGAGTTCGCCGTCGGTGGCAGGGTATACTACTGTAGTTATCGTCCTATCGTCTTATTTTCAGGTCAAAAAGGACCCCACGCCATTTCTGAAAGGATTAAGTGAGGAATGAAACTCAACGTAAGTTCAATTGAAGATCTGAACAGTGCCATTCAGGACAACAACATTCTGATGGTGGATGTCAAATTCACTGATCTGTTCGGCCAGTGGCATCACTTCACAATGCCGGTCGAAGAGTTCGATGCGGATGATGCGGTCAACGAAGGGCTGGGCTTTGACGGCTCGTCGATTCGCGGATTCCAGAGCATCGAGAACAGCGACATGGTGCTGCGGTTGGATCCCACGACCGCGATCATTGACCCGATCTGCGCCATGCCGACGCTGAGCGCGATCTGTAACGTCCATGACCCGCTTACGGGCGAAGCCTACAGCCGCGACCCCCGCAACGTCGCTGGCAAGGCGGTCAGGTACGTCGAAGCCGATGGCATTGCCGACACGATCTTTGTCGGGCCGGAAGCCGAGTTTTTCATCTTTGACGGTGTTTCCTACGAGGCGGGCCGCCACACGGCCGGCTACTACGTGGACAGTGTGGAAGCGCCGTGGAACTCGGGTGAGATGAGCCTCGGCCATTCGGTTGGCCTTAAGAGGGGTTACTTCCCGGTTTCCCCATATGATACGTTGCAGGACGTCCGTTCCGAGATGACGCGCAAGATGATCGATGCGGGCATTGATATCGAAGTGCACCACCACGAGGTGGGCACGGCCGGCCAGGCTGAGATCGACATGAAGTTCAAGCCGCTCCTGCAGATGGCCGACCAGGTACAGCTGTACAAATATGTCATCAAGAACGTGGCCAAGGCGAACGACAAGACGGTCACGTTCATGCCGAAGCCGTTGTATGAGGATAACGGTTCGGGAATGCACACACACCTGAGCTTTTGGAAAGACGGCACGCCGCTTTTCGCCGGTGACCAGTACGCCGGCCTCAGCGAAATGGCGCTGTACTTTACCGGCGGCCTGCTGAAGCACATCAACTCGTTGCTGGCCTTCTGCGCCCCCCTGACCAACAGTTACCGCCGCCTGGTTCCCGGCTATGAGGCCCCGGTGGTTGTGGCCTACTCCGCCCGCAACCGCTCTGCCGCCTGCCGTATCCCGATGTACAGCCAGTCACCGAATAGCAAGCGCATCGAGTTCCGCTGCCCCGACCCGGGCGCGAACCCATACCTGGCCTTCGCGGCGATGGTGATGGCCGGCATGGACGGCATCAAGAACCAGATCGATCCCGGCGATCCGGCTGAGGTGGACCTGTATGAAGAGGATGTCATGGAGGACATTGAGCTGGTGAAGGGCAGCCTGGGCGAGGTTCTGGACGCGCTCGAGGAAGACCACGACTACCTGCTCGAAGGCGGCGTCTTCACGCCGGACCTGCTGGACGCGTACATCGATTACAAGCGGTTTGAAGAGGTAGATGCCGTCCGCCTGCGCCCGCATCCGCAGGAATTCGTGATGTACTACGGCATCTAGAAGAGTTGGACCGATAATTTTAACAACAAGGGGGCGGCGCGGCGCATTGTGTCTGCCCTCTTGTTCTTTCATATTGACGGTTGTCAAGTTTTCAGTATTTCAGGCTCTGGTTTTTCATGTCCGCTCACTTTATCGATAAGAGCTAAATACCGAAAACGATCTGAAAGGGGAAGGCAGATATGCTCTTGGATGCATTTGCAGACGAAAAACTGATGGAGACGCTGGAAAAGATCGACGACACGATCAAGAGACACAATGTGCGCTTTGTGCGTCTTCAGTTCAGCGATATCGTGGGCATTGTCAAGCAGGTAACGATTCCGATTGAACTCTGGGATCGGGCGGTTGAAAACGGTGTCTGGTTCGATGGCAGTTCGATTGAGGGATTCGCGCGCGTCGCTGAGAGCGACATGTATCTGGTGCCGGACCTGGATACATTCATGCCGATCCCCTGGGAGATGGAGCTGTCCACGGCCCGCGTTGTCTGTGATGTGTTCACCCCGAACGGAGATCCTTTTGCGGGCGATCCCCGTTATATTCTGCGCCGGCAGTTGAAGCGGGCCCAGGAGCTGGGCTTTGATTTCCTCGTCGGTCCGGAACTGGAGTTCTTCCTGTTCCGGAGACACCAGGACAACAGCCTTTACCCATTGACGCCTCACGACGAGGCGGGCTATTTCGACGTGAGCTCCGATTCGGCGCATGGTGTGCGCCGCCAGATGGTGGACGCGCTGAACGCTTTGGGCATTAAGGTCGAGGCATCCCACCATGAGGTCGCCAGCGGGCAGAATGAGATCGACTTTCAGTACGGTCCTGCGCTGGCGGCCGCGGACAACACGATCACTTTGCGGACAACGCTGAAGGCGATCGCGCAGAAGAACGGGCTTCACTGTACCTTTATGCCCAAGCCGATCACCGGAGTGAACGGGTCGGGCATGCACGTACATCAGAGCCTGTGGCGATATGGCGAGAATGAGACCTGCATGTACGACGCCGACGATGAGTACGGCCTGAGCAAGACGGCGCTGCACTTCATCGCGGGACAGCTTGCGCACGCGGCGGCGATCACGCCGATCATCGCGCCGCTGGTGAACAGCTACAAGCGGCTGGTGCCCGGCTACGAGGCGCCGGTCTATATCTCGTGGGGGCGCACAAACCGCAGCGCGCTGATCCGCATCCCCCGCATTAATCCCAACCGGACGCAGAGTACGCGCTGCGAACTACGCTGCCCGGACCCGAGCGCGAATCCCTACCTGGCATTCGCGGTGATGCTGGCAGCGGGCCTCGATGGCGTCGAGCGCAAGCTGGACCCGCCGATGCCGGCCGAGGAGGACCTTTACCAGATGAACGGTGACCGCTCCGGGCTGGAGACGTTGCCGGGCAACCTGGGCGAGGCGCTGGATGCGTTGCGCGAGGACGAGGTGGTGCAGGACGCGCTGGGCCAGCACGTTTTCGAGCGTTATGTCGAGGCGAAGACACAGGAGTGGGACAGCTATCGCAACTTTGTAACGCAGTGGGAGTTGGACCGCTACCTGGGCGTGTATTAGCGAGCGGCGGCCTGTACAAGCCGCGAGCGGTTTTGGCCGCAGCCGGCCACATCCCCGCCCGCGCGGCAACGGGCATGTAAGAAAACCGGGCACGAGTTGAGACGCTCGCGGGCATTGCAGACCTGCCCGCGAGTTTTTGCGTGCGGACTACGCGCTAGCGCGCCGGGTGGCTACGCGGCACGACGTGGATGGGCAAACCGGTGGTATAGGCACAATGCCGGCGTCGCGTCGCCAAGGTGGCATGGGGTAGGAGGGGGGCGTTGCGGGGGGGAACCCCCCGCACAAGGGAGGGCCGAAGGCCCGACCGCCCCAAACTGCAGTGGTTAGTTGTCAGTAGTCAGAAGCGGCGCTTTCACTGCTCAGAGTTGAACGCGGAATGGCTATGGTTTGGTTGTTGCCGAAGGTGTAGAAGAGCTCACTCATTTTGGGATGCACCGACGTTGCGGGAAAAAGTAGACAAACGGACGATTCACAGGTACAATGGAGGGGAATAACTGAATCTGAGGAGCGAGTGTGGCCGCCGGCGCGGGCGTTTGTGCAGTTGACGGCGGCCGAAGGGTCAACGATTAAGGGCTCCCCCTCTATTTCGTCCTCTGCTCGCCCTGCGCGTATATGTTGAACTTTTATACATAGAAGACTCTTTTTCGCGCTGGGAGCTGTTGCTGCCCGGCGTTTTTGTGTTAGACGAAATTCACGGCAACGCAGGCGTACCGCCTGTATTGCTTTGCAAAGGAGAGATCGAATGGAACAGACGGAAGTAGCACCTATTGAAACGGACCGTCCGCGCGAGGTGGACGCCGACACGACGCAACTGCGGGTGATTCCGCTGGGAGGGCTCGGTGGAATCGGAAAAAACATGATGGTACTGGAGTCCGGCGAGAACATCCTCATCGTTGACGCCGGCCTGATGTTCCCGGACAGCGATATGCACGGGGTGGATGTGGTGATCCCGGAGTCCGAGTATCTGCTGGACCGGTTGGACTGGATTCGCGGCATCGTACTGACGCACGGACATGAGGACCATATCGGTGCATTGCCCTATCTGATCGACCAGGGGCTGGATGCGCCGGTCTATGCCACTGCGCTGACAAAGGGCCTGCTTCAGGGCAAATTATCGGAGCATGGCCTGCTGGCGCAGACGGAACTGCATACGGTGACGGAAAGTGATGTGATCGCGCTGGAGCCGTTCACAGTGGAGTTCTTCCATACCTGCCACAGCTTCCCGGACAGTGTGGGGGTCGGTGTTTCCACGCCGGCCGGGCGGATAATCCTGACGAGCGACTACAAGTTCGACGATACGCCGGTGGACGGCAAGTTGACCGAGGTGGACAAGCTGGAGCGCTGGGGTGACGAGGGTGTGCTGCTGCTGCTGGGGGACAGCACGAATATAGAGGCGGAAGGCAGTACGCCCAGCGAAACCAAGGTCGAGGAGACGCTTGACAGTATCTTCTCGCAGGTGGATGGGCGGGTGATTCTGGCAACGTTTGCCAGCAACATCAGCCGCGTGCAGCAGATCATCACGATTTCCCGCAAGCATGGACGGCGGGTGGGGATGATTGGGCGCTCGATGGTCAACAACGTGAAGATCGCTATCGGTCTCGGGTACCTCGATATCCGGCAGGACGAGCTTTTGACGGCCAAGGAGATGGAAGAACTGCCCTCTCACCAGGTGACGATCATCGCCACCGGAAGCCAGGGAGAGCCGACCAGTGCCATGGTGCGCATGAGCATAGGGGACCAGCGTCAGATCAGTCTGCGCAAGGGCGACACGGTTGTGTTGAGCGCGACACCGATTCCGGGCAACGAGGAGCTGTTCAACCGTACCGTGGACAACCTGTACCGTCGCGGGGCCAGGGTCTTTTATCACGAACTGTCGGACGATGTACACGTGAGCGGACACGGCGGCAAGGAGGACTACCGCCGGATGCTGGAGCTGGTGCGGCCGCGCTATTTCATCCCTGTGCACGGCGCATACCGGCATCTTGTCCTGCATGGAGAGCTGGCGGAGGAGGCCGGGATTGCGCCAGAGAACGTCTTCGTCGTCGAAGACGGGCAGGTGGTCGAGTTCGGCCATTTCGAGGAAGAGACCGATGCGATCGAGGCGCGGTTGGGCGAACACGTGAGCGCCAGCCACGTTTTTGTCGACGGGTTGGGCGTGGGCGACATCGGCAGCGTGGTTCTGCGCGACCGGCGCCATCTGGGAAGTGACGGCTTCCTCGTGTGCATCGTGGCGCTGGACGAATTCGACGGCTCGATCCTTTACGGCCCGGAGATTATCAGTCGCGGGTTTGTCTATATCCGGGACAACGAGGGGTTGATTCTGCGGGCAGAGGAGATCGTGCGCAACGAGGTCAAAGTGAAGGCGGCGCCGACGGCGCTCTCGCGGCGTGTTCGCAATGCTCTGGCCAGCTTCTGCAGCAATGAGATGGGACGGCGGCCGATGATCCTGCCGGTGGTGATCCAGGTGTAAGGGGCAGGTGGTCCTGAAAGCAAGTGCGCGGTCAGACCAGGGCCCGTTGACGTTTTTCTGAACTGAAAGTTACAGGTGCAAGATCTGATCTATCTAGGCAGGGTCACGTAGAAGGTTTTCAGGGTTTGACGCAGATGATGGCCGTCGGTCACGAGAATTGCGCGAGAATGGTGCGATTTCACCTACCGGCGGCCTGATTTTTTTCTTGTTTCGAGCGATCTTCTCCGCGAGTCAATTGAACCTGATGCCAGCCTTTTTTGGAAGCGGCAAGGGGGAGATCCTGTGGCGATGGGAAGACGCCGATCGTTCGGTTGCAAAGCGCGGGCAAAACGTCGGGTATCAGAGCGCTTATACATTAGAAACTGATTGGTGAAATCCGAGTTCATTGGTATACTGTGTTGGGAACGTTTGTTCTTTCCCGCGTAGCACGTAATGAACTATCGGACCTTCAGCGGCCGGTGTGATTCCCTACCACGGGCGGCGACCCAACTACTTCTGATATGGCAGCCAAGAAGCGTACGAAGAAGAAAGCAGCCCCGCAGAAACAGTTTTTGGCCGGGTTGACGGCGATCGCCCGCGTGGAGGTTGTCGGCCTCAGCCTGGTGTTGATTTCGGTCTTTACGCTGTTGAGCCTGCTGACTGATTCGCGCGGCAGTGTCACGGGGCTGTGGATCGATCTCCTGCGCTTTGCCACCGGCGACGGTGTGGCCGGCGTACCCTTGCTGACCGGCTTCCTGGGCCTGTGGCTGGTTCTGCGCGCCATTGAAGGGTCGAAAGGTCGAGCTTCTTCATCCCGTGACGGAGGCCGGTCGGGCAGTGAGCTGCCGATCCTGCCCTGGCGGGTTCCGACGGGCCTGTTTCTGATCTTTGTGGCATACATTGCCGCCATCACGCTGTTTCTACCGCCCATGACGCGGGCGGCGCGCGTCCTCGACGGGGGAGCCGGCGGTGCGCTCGGACTCTTCTTCGCGAATGCGCTGGCGGATGGGCTGCCCGGCTGGGGCGGGTGGATGGTAATTCTTGTGGTGGCGCTGTCGGGTCTGACGCTGCTCACCGGTCGCCGGTTCTGGGATGGTCTCTGGGCTGGGGGCGGCGCGATGGGCCAGGATGTCCGGGGAGTTCTGCAAGAGCTGTGGCGGCAAGAAAGGCGCAAAGAGCTTTTCAGAACCAGGAAACTGGCCAGACAGGAGGGCAACGAGACCCATGCTCCGGCTCCTCAGTCCACTTCTCTTTTCCCCATAGGACAGGTTGGCCGCGCCGCCGAAGATGCACCGTCGATGCAGTCGGAAGAGCTTGCCGGCTCCGATGGTCAGGTGTCGGCGATGGGCGCCGACCGGCAGTTGAAAGAGCGAAACGGGAAAGTCGAACCGGCGTGGGAACTCCCGCAGCTGAGTGATATGTTGGACTTCTGGGACCGGTCGATCGACAGCGACGATCTGATTCGCTACCGGGGGCGGCTGCTGGAAGAGACGCTGGCGCTGTTCGGCGTCCCCGCTGATTTTGAAGGGGTCAACGCCGGCCCTACAGTCACGCAATATCTGATCCGCCCGGGCTATACCGAGCGTACGGTACGCGGGGAGACGAAGCGCACCAAGGTGAAGGTCAGCAAAATCGCCAGCCTGAGCAACGATCTGGCCCTGGCGCTTGCGGCGCGCACGGTGCGGATCGAGGCGCCAATTCCAGGGACAAGCTACGTCGGCATCGAGGTGCCGAATACGGAGAGCAACAATGTCGGCCTGAAGGAGCTGATGGAGAGCGAGGAGTACGAGACCATACAGGTCGGGGGCCGCCTACCCATCGCTCTGGGCGAGGACGTGCGGGGCAAGCCTGTGGTCACCGACCTGGCGCGGATGCCCCATCTGCTGATCGCCGGCGCCACGGGCACGGGCAAGTCGGTCTGCATCAATTCGATCATCGGCTGTCTGCTTTTGACGCACACGCCGGAAACGCTGCGCCTGCTGATGATCGACCCGAAGATGGTCGAACTGACTGTCTACAACGGGACGCCGCATCTTCTCAGCCCGGTAGTGACCGACGTGGAGCGGGCCTCGGGGGTGCTGTTCTGGTGCATCAAAGAGATGGAGCGGCGCTATCAGCTGCTCAACAAGGCGGGCGTACGCGATCTGGAACGCTTCAACGCGTATCTGCGCAAACTGGGCGAGGAGATCCTGCCTTACGTCGTCGTGATCATCGATGAGATGGCCGACCTGATGATGGCGGCGCCGGAGGAGGTGGAGAAACACGTGATCCGGCTGGCGCAGATGGCGCGTGCGGTGGGCATTCATATGATCATCGCGACGCAGCGGCCCTCGGTCGATGTCATCACCGGCCTGATCAAGGCCAATTTCCCGGCCCGCATCGCCTTCGCGGTGACCAGCCAGATCGACAGCCGGGTGGTGCTGGATGTGCCGGGCGCGGAGAATCTACTGGGGCGAGGCGATATGCTGTTCATGGCGCCGGATGCGAGCAAGCTGGAGCGGCTGCAGGGCGCGTTTCTGGATGATGCGGAGACCAACCGCATCGTCCGTTACTGGCAGAACTTCCACAATCTGGAAACCTACATCCAGGAGCAGCAGGGGAACGGACAGGGGCGATTGGAAGGCGAACAGATCCCGCTCTTCACGCCTGATCCCCTCTCCTCACCGATCGAAGAGCGCGAACTGCCGTCGGCGGAGGGCACTACGCAGAGAAGCGAGGGCGAATCTCTCCAACTCCTTGAACAGGATGACGGGCAGAACCCACTGCATGATCAGACGCAGGACGGCGAGGGCCGCGACGGACTTTTCGACGAAGCGGTACAGGTCGTGTCGGAGGCCGGGCGCGGCTCGGTGACGATTTTGCAGCGGAAGCTGCGTGTCGGCTACAACCGCGCCAGCCGTCTGTTAGAGCAGCTCGAAGCAGCCGGCATTCTGGGACCTGACCGGGGCCGGAGCCTGGGGCGGGAGGTCTATCTCAAGACCGCGGCAGAGAGTGACCCGGAACACGAAGAGGAAATGCCCGCGTCGCTTGCTGCTTCTCCATCCCTCGATCATGACAACGGGTCTGTCGACAGCGGGACCAACGGCAGTGGGGCCAACGGCAAAGGTTCCGTTGAAAATGATATCGTTGACAGTGGTTCCGTTGAAAGTGGGCAGTCCGAGTTGCCGCCTCCTCCTGACAAGGGCGACGCTCCCCCCCGGATCTGGATGTAGCGCTGCCTTCAATCCACAACAGGAGAATATACATTGAGCCAGAGCGTATCCCCCGCGCGCCCCGCGTGGCTGTCTGACGCGATATACCCCTTCGAGAGCAGTTTCTTCACGACTCCATCCGGCCACGAGATGCACTACATTGACGAGGGCGCGGGGGAGCCGATCGTTTCCCTGCATGGCAATCCCACCTGGTCTTTTGAATTTCGGCATTTGATCAGGGATCTGCGGTCGCAGTATCGATGTATTGCGCCCGACCATATCGGTTTCGGGCTGTCAGCGCGCAGTCAGCGACCGGCCGACTACCGGCCTGAAGCCCATGCGGATGCGGCCGCTGCCTTGCTCGACCATCTCGACGTGCAGGACGCGACCCTGTACCTGGTGGATTGGGGCGGGCCGATTGGGTTGGATTTCGCACGAAAGCATCCGGAGCGGGTGAAGCGGCTGGTGATCACGAACACCTGGTGCTGGCCGGTCGGACGCGATCCGCACTATGTGATGTTCAGCTTTTTCATGGCGAGCTGGCTGGGCCAGTACCTGATTAAGCGCCACAATTTTTTCGTGAACAGGGTGCTGCCGATGGCGGTCGCCTCAAAGGAGATTCTGACGGCGGAGGTGATGGCGCACTATCGCAATGCGCAGCCGACGCCGGAGGCGCGGGCCGCGTGCGCGGCGTTTCCGAGGTACATCGTCGGTGCGAGCGACTGGCTGGAGTCGATCTGGGAAGACCGGGCCGCTTTCAGTGCGAAGCCGGCGCTGCTATTGTGGGGGTTCAAGGACATCGCGTTTCGGGAGAAGGAGCTGAACCGGTGGAAGGCGGAGCTGGCGGACTTTGAGGTGCACGAGTTCAGGGATTGCGGGCATTTTTTGGCGGAGGAGGCGCCTGAGCGGATGCTGCCTGCGCTGCATGCGTTCATGGAGCGGACGCGGTAGAGCAATGATATAATCACGGCGTTAGCGGCCGATTGGGAGCTGCCTTTGCAGACAGTTCGACACGACGCGATGTGGACGTCTTGCGAAAGGGAACTGTCATGGATGAGATCAGGCTGAAAGACTACCGCTGCTTCCGGGAGGAGCAGACGGCCAAGTTAGCGCCCTTAACTCTTCTGGTGGGAGAGAACAGCACAGGCAAGACCTCCTTCCTGGCCATAATTCGCGCTCTTTGGGAACTCGCCAACGACTACAGGATCCCTGATTTCAAGGAAGAGCCGTATGATCTTGGCAGTTTCGACGAGATCGCTCACTTCCGAGGCGGGCGGGGCGGCAGAGCCGAAACCTTCGTTGCGGGATTCAGTACAACGAGACCGAATTCACACAAGAGGGCAAGTAAGCCTTTATCCAAGAAATTCGACGTAACATTCGGAAAGGATGGTGCAGTTCCGGTCCCTGTTGGAAGGCGATTTGCCTTTGGCGACACCTGGATTGAAGAAAGCTTTGAGGAAGACAGCGAAAAAAACCATGTCTATGTTCTCAGGGCTGCGACACACAGGGGAAGTTGGGAAAAGAGGGTGATCAGAGGAAAACGATACTCTCTTCAGGATCATACGATTCCTCCGCATGTTCACTTTAGCAACTCTTCAATTCCGGGGAGAAACCAGGCAGGAGACCCGGAGTATGAACCGCGGGAAGGCTCTCCTCCAATCAGCTCTGAAGACAAAGAGGTTCTCCGAGAATTTCCCTGGTTTGATCTTTCGTTATCCGGAGTGCGCCCATTCGCCAGCGCGCCGGTGCGTTCCAAGCCGAACCGCACTTATGATCCATCTCGTTTCACCCGGGACCCCGAAGGTGACTATGTGCCGATGTATCTTGCAGACGTGTTCACGCGGCGCAATACAGTGTGGACTGAACTCAAGAGACGCTTACAGGAATTTGGCAAGGCCGCGGGCCTGTTTGATGAAATCTCCATAAAGCGGTTGGGGCAGAGAGATAGCGAACCATTCCAGATTCAGATTAGAAAATCTGGGGCCAACCTAAAGGGACCGTTGCGCAATCTCATTGACGTCGGATACGGAGTCAGCCAGGCGCTCTTGGTGATAACCGAGTTGCTGCGGCCGGACGCGTCGCCTCTGTTCCTCTGGCAACAGCCAGAGGTACATCTCCACCCCAGCGCGCAGGCTGCGCTAGGCAGTCTGTTCTGTCAAATTGCAAGCAAGGAGCGTCAAATCATCGTAGAGACGCACAGCGATCACCTCATAGATCGCGTGCGTATGGATGTCCGCGACGGGAGCGGCGCCTTGAAGCCTGAAGATGTATCGATACTTCATTTTGAAAGGGACGGTCTCGATGTACAGATCCATTCACTGGGAATCGACAACGAGGGCAATGTTTTGAACGCGCCCGACAGCTACCGCAGATTCTTCATGGAAGAAACGACCAGGTCTTTGGGGCTGTAGCAAGTGTGCGCGATTGTTGATGTAAACGTTTCGCACGAAGTCTTTTGGCGACAATCGACCCGAAGCTGGCAGGAGGTTTTTCGAACGGCTTGATTCCAGCTTGCTTCGCCTTGTAGTTAGCAGGAAGCTTCTTGCCGGACTCAACTGTGTGAAGGCCCAGCAGTGGATACAGCAAGGGATTCTTGCAGGGAGAATACGGCAGGAGACGCCAGGCACTGTGGATCAGAGGGAGGAGGAACTCGGCAGAGAGGGGAGATGCCGTTCCAACGACATTCATTTGATCGCGCTGGCCCAGGTCAGCGGCGCACGCCTTTTGTACTCAAACGACCTGGCTTTACACGAGGATTTTGGAAACAAGCTCTTGATTGACAGACCGCGCGGGAAAGTGTACTCAACATACGAGCGCAAGGATTTTACAAGCGCCCACCAGAAACTACTGAGCAATAGAAACCTGTGCCGGCGTCGATGATCTGCCAATTTCAGGTCGCGCTGAGCCCGAAACTGGATAACGTCGCGCGGCATCCTCCCAAAAATCACTGACTGAGACCCGAAAACTTTCGGATGGATCGCAAACGGATCGCGGCAATTTTTGTGGGGCTGGCCCTTGCGGCCGCTGTTGGGCTGGCTGTCCTCTCTTTCACGACTCGGATCCCGGATGCAGAGAGTTTGCCGGATGAGGTTGCGGCGCGGCTTGAGGAGCTGAAGACTGTGCAGGGGCGGCTGCAGTTGGGAAAAAATGATCAAATGGTTGAGTACGAGCTGTGGGTGCAGCGGCCGCGGCATCTGCGGGCAGAGGCGGAATTGGAAGGAATGGACCACAAGGCGGTCTTTATCATGACGTTCAACGAAGAAGAGGCGTGGACGTATGACCCGGTGCTGGATCTCGCCACCGTCACCGACCGGAAGGACGGCGGGGCGACAGCCTCGCGCTTCGGTACGTCATTGTTGGAAACGATGCCGGATGACGTGCTGGCGGCGCTGCGCGCGGGAGAGCTGCAGATTGTCGGCGAGGAAGCGGCGGCCGGCCGGAATGCGCTGCGGGTGCAGATTCAGCTGCCGTCCGGGCAGAGTCCACTGGAAGAGGCGGGAGAGAAGGTGACCGTCTGGCTGGACAGGAGCACCTACTATCCGCTGGCGATCGAAGGCAGTACCGGCTTCCGTATGCGGTTCGACTTCATCAAGTTCGATGAGGAGATCGATCCGCGGACTTTTGTCTTCTTCCCTCCACCGGGCGCGACCGTGCGCCGGATCGGTGAGTAACGGGCCGCCGCGCGCTGACGCGCGCGCAGAGATGCCGCGGGGCTTTGCCCGTTTTCGCAATATCCTGGCGGCCTGTATCGCCACCCGCCTGGCAATCGACACAACTACACAGCTCTTCTTCCCCTTCCTGCGGACGGTTGCGCTGGGGCTGGGGATGGATATCGTTGTCCTGGGCCGTCTGGTCAGTCTGCGCAGCCTGGCGGGATTGAGTGCGCCCCTGTTCGGCACGGCGGCGGACAACTTCGGCTATCGCCGCATCATGCGTCTGTCGCTGCTGTTGACGGCGGCGGGCATGTTTTTGTTGGGCAGCGGGGTGGGCATCTGGTCGGTCGTCGTTGGCATGATCGTGTCGGGGGCGGGGCTGACGGGCTTCCTACCGACCTGCCAGGCTTATATCAGTGCGCGACTGCCGTTTGCGCAGCGAGCGCGGGGCATTGGGATATTGGAGTACTCCTGGGCACTGGCAGGCATTGTCGGTCTGCCGCTGATGGGCTTTCTCTTTGGCCGCTTCAGCTGGAAACTCCCGTTCTTCGTGCTGGGCGGGGCGATGCTGGCAGGCTGGGTTCTAATCGGACTTTTGCCGGAAGCGACAGCCGGCGTACGGGTAATGGACCCCGAAAGGGCGCGGCGTCGGGAGGCGGCCCGGAAAAGGCTCAGGAGCCGTTCTGTCACTCCTCTTCTCATTTCCCTCCCCCCGCTTCGCGCGCAGACTATCACCGGCCTTTTTGATCTCGGTCCCAACTGGCGGGCGGCCCTGGCCGTCATCAGCGCCAACGCCCTCTTTTATTTCAGCCAGGTCCACATCCTGATTGCGCATGGCGCGTGGCTGGAAACCGAATACGGCCTGGTCCCGGAAACCCTGGGGCTGGTGGCATTTGCGCAGGGGGCCGCGGACCTGTGCGGTAGTGTGCTCGTCTCGCTTATAACTGACCGGATCGGCAAGAAGCGGGCTGTACAGTTCGGCATGCTGGGGTCTCTGCTGGTCTACGTTTCCATGCCGATTATCAATGTGGGGCTGGCGCCGGTGGTTGCCGCGATGGTGCTGCTGCGCTTCGTGTTCGAGTATGGGATTGTCAGCGCGATCGCCCTGATCAGCGAGCAGGCGCCGGACCGGCGGGGCAAGGTCATCTCCCTTTCGGTGGCGCTTAATCTGCTTGGCTCGACGTTCAGCGGATTTACAGGACCGTGGATGTATACGCGTTTCGGCGTGTGGGGGCTGGGGCCGGTGGCGGCGGTGGGCACGCTGACGGCGTTTGTGTTATTGACGTTTTGGGGGCGCGAGTCGGCCTGACGACTCTCAATGCCGTATAAGATAGGGGGCAAACCATGTCAATTCTCTACCGACCTGAGGACGGAGTAGCGGGTGACTGCATCCCCTTCTATTGGGAGGGCGACTACCACATTTTCTACATCAAAGAATATGGGGCTGAAAGCGGCCATGGCCAGGGCATGCCCTGGTTTCACCTCGTGACGCGCGACTTTGTCAACTTCGAGGATTGGGGTGAGGCGATCACGCATGGGACGCCTGATGCGCAGGACGTCATAATCGGGACAGGATCCGTGGTCGCGGGCGACGGTATCTTTTACATCTACTTTACGGGTATCAATCGATCCTTCGCCGGAACCGGCAAGGCGGCTCAGGTGGTTATGCGCGCGACCAGTTCGGACCTGCGTACGTGGCATAAGGACCCGGACTTCAAGTTCTTCCCGCCTACAGAGCTTGGGTATGAGCTGGACGACTGGCGCGATCCCTTTGTCTTCTGGAACGAGGCGGAAGAGGCGTACTGGATGCTGATGACGGCGCGCACGGATCGCGGCCCGGTGCGCAACCGGGGCTGTATCGGCCTGGCCGTCAGCTCCGACCTGTTGACATGGGAGGGGCGGCCGCCGCTGTGGGAGCCGGGTGAGGTGTGGGCGCATCCCTGCCCGGACCTGTTCCGTCACGGCGAACTGTGGTACCTGGTCTACTCGGTCTCGAGGGAGTGGATCGCCACCCATTACCGTATGGCGCACAGTTTGGCGGGGCCGTGGACCTCTGCGGCCGACGACATGTTCGACGGTCTTGCCTACGGCGCGGGGAAGACGGCGGGGGACGAGTCGCAGCGCTATTCCTTTGGCTGGCTGCCAACGCGCGCGGACGAGTCGGACGACGGCGAATGGCTATGGGGCGGGAACCTGGTCGTGCACGAGGTTGTGCCGCAGCCGGATGGCTCCCTGAGCGTCCGCATTCCTGAGACGGTCGCTGGCGCGTTTACCAAGCCGGCGCCGCTTTTGCCGCAACCGGTGCTCGGCAGCTGGGAGGTCGAGGGAGAGAGCGCCAGGACGTCTGCGGTGGGCCGGTACGCGCTGATGACGCTGGGGGAGATGCCGGACGAGTGTATGATCGAGGCGACCGTGACGTTCGCGCCAGGGTTGACCAACTGCGGCCTACTGCTGCGCGCCAGCGACGATCTGGAGTCCTACTACCAGGTGCGGCTGGAGCCGGCCAAGAACCGGGTCGTGCTGGACCGCTGGTCGCCGCATTTCAGCGTCACCACGACGAACCCACCTTTTATGTTAGAACGCCGGGTCGTTCTGGAGCCGGACAGACCCCTGAAGGTGCAGGTACTTGTGGACGGCACGGCGCTGGTCATCTATGTCGATGAACAGGTCGCCCTCTCCGGCCGCATCTATGACCGGCGCGAGGGCGCGTTGGGCCTGTTCGCGACACAGGGTGAGGCCCGGTTTGACGGGTTAAGAATGGCGACCCGATGATCTGCCGGGGCGAGTGACTGTGTGGCAACGGTTTTCTTCCCGTTTCCGGGCGCGAACATGGGCTTCAACCAGGGCTAACCGGCAACCGCGTGCGGAGGCGCCGCGTGGCTTCTCCCGCTTCCGCCATATCCTGGCCGCCTGTGTGGCTACCCGGATCGTCGTCGACACAACGGTCCAACTTTTCTACTCCTTTCTACCGATCATTGCGCTGGGGATGGCCCTGGATGTTGTTGTTCTGGGCCGTCTGATGAGTCTGCGCAGCGCGGTGGGACTGAGCGCGCCGCTGTTCGGCAGCGCGGCGGACCGCTACGGCTACCTGCGCGTGATGCGTCTGGCCCTGGTTTTGGCCGCGGCCGGCACCTTTTTGCTGGGCAGCGGCGCGGGGTTCTGGTCGGTGGCGGCCGGGATGGTCCTGTCAGGTGTGGGGTTGACCGGTTTCCTGCCGACCGTTCAGGCTTACATCAGCGCGCAGCTGCCCTTTGCGCAGCGGGCGCGCGGCTTCGGTATTCTGGAGTATTCCTGGGCCCTGGCGGGGATATTCGGCCTTTCGCTGATGGGGTTGCTTTTCGACCGTTTCAGCTGGCAACTCCCCTTTATCGTTTTGGGCGTTGCCATACTGGCCGGCTGGGCCCTGCTTGGCTTTCTGCCGAAAGTACCGAGGGGCGCAGACCCTTCACTGGCGGGCGCCGGCGCAAAGAACGGGCCGGAGCAGGTCGGCGTTGCAGGTGAAGAAGGCAGTACGGAGGTGGGCCTTGGGAAGGGGGTCACGCCGTCTCTTACTCTTCACCTTTCACGACTCGTTTCCGGCGCGGCGCGACATATCGCCGGTCTATTCGATCTCGGCCCAAACCGGCTCTCGGCCTACATGATAATCGGCGCGAACAGTCTCTTTCTTTTCAGCCAGGGCCACGTCCTCATTGCTCACGGCGTCTGGCTGCAGACCGAATACGGCCTGACGGCAACTACCTTGGGCCTGGTGGCCCTGTTGCAGGGCGCAGCGGACCTGGCGGGGGCTGTTCTCGTCTCATTGATCGCGGACCGGGTGGGCAAGAAGCGATCATTTCAGGCAGGCATTCTCGGTTCAGCGCTAGTATACCTCTCTCTCCCAGCCGTCAATATCGGGCTGTTGCCGGTCGTCGCGGCGTTGCTGCTGATGCGATTTACATTTGAGTACGGCCTCGTCAGCGCCGTCGCTCTGGTCAGCGAACAGGCTCCGGACCGGCGGGGCAAGGTGTTGTCGCTGGCGGTGGCGATCAACCTGGTGGGGATGACCCTCACCGGATTTACCGGGCCGTGGATGTACACACGCTTCGGGGTGTGGGGGCTGGGACCGGTGTCGGCCATCTGTACGCTGGCGGCATTTATGCTACTGACAGTTTGGGGACGCGAGTCGGCGAAAACTGCAGGGGTTAGGAGTTAGGGGTTTGGGATGAGGGGTCAGTGGCTAGCGTAGGCGCAGGAGTCGGCTGGGAGGAGTGATTTGCGCCGCTTACATAAGCCGTGCCATGATGATTTTGCATGCTCCGTCGAGCAGTTCACGTAGATGGGACCCCGCCGCACAGGCGGCTATGGTTGTCCCGCACACACGGTATTGAGGAATCCTCAAATGAACATTATCTACCTGCATTCGCACGACACGGGCCGGTACCTGCAGCCTTACGGCCATGCGGTGCCCGCGCCCAATCTGCAGCGGCTGGCGGAGGAGGGCGTTCTCTTCCGTAAGGCGTTCAGCGCGGCGCCGACCTGCTCGCCGAGCCGGGCCTGTCTGCTCACGGGCCAGAGCTCGCACTCCTGCGGACAGCTGGGACTGGCGAACCGGGACTTCTTTCTGCAGCATCCCGAACGGCATCTGGCGAACTTTCTGCGCAGCCACGGCTACCGCACGGCCTTGTGCGGCTTTCAACACCTGACGCTCGATACCCGCACGCTGGGCTACGAATGGATCGCCGAAGCCGACCCGCCCGGGTCCCGGGGTCCAGAATACAGAACGGAGGCTGCGGTCGAGTTCATCAACCGGGAGCATGACCGGCCCTTCTTCCTGGCCGTGGGCTACTCGGAGACGCATCGCGTCTTTCCGGAGCCGAGCGACGAGGAGGACGTGCGTTATACGCTGCCGCCGACGCCGCTGCCCGATACGCCGGAGACCCGTTATGATATGGCCTCCTACAAGCGCATGGCCAAGATCCTGGACGACCAAGTCGGGATCGTTCTGAACGCGCTGGAGGAGGCGGGGCTGGCCGAGGATACGCTGTTCATCTACACGACCGACCACGGGCTGGCCTTTCCCGGCATGAAGTGTACGCTGACCGATCACGGTTTCGGCGTTTCGCTGATCATGCGCGGGCCGCAGGGGTTCAGCGGCGGCAAGGTAGTGGACGGTATGGTTTCGCAGATTGACATCTACCCGACGCTGTGCGAGCTGCTGGGCGTGGAGCCGCCGGCATGGCTGCAAGGGCGCTCGGTTGTGCCGCTGGTGGCGGGTACGGTGGACGAGATCAACGAAGAGATCTTCGGGGAGGTGAGCTATCACGCCGGCTATGAACCGAAACGGGCGGTGCGCACGCAGCGCTGGAAGTACATCCGCCGTTTCGATGCGTGGGCGACGACGACGATGCCCAATATCGACAACGGGCCGAGCAAGCAGTATCTGATGGACAACGGTCTGGCCGAGCACAAGGTGCACCAGGAGGCGCTCTACGATCTGATCTATGATCCGAACGAAGCGTGCAACCTGGTGAACGATCCGGATTACGCGGAAGCGCTGGCGGAGATGCGGGGACGGCTCGCGTCATGGATGGAGCGCACCGATGACCCCCTGCTGCGGGGACCGGTGCCGGCGCCGGAGGGCGCGTACGTAGACAGCCCGGGCGATCCGCATCCGGGCGTTTCGGAACGGGACTCGGTCAGCCAGTGGCTACGGCGGGAGAGGCTGGATATTCGGGGTTAGTATTCTGTTATGAGAGGTCGGCGGCCAAGGGATGCAGCGGCTGCCGGCGTCATTTTTCTCCCAGGGCGTAAACCAGCGCCTCGATGAGGAGATCGATATCGGACTCGGTCGCGACGAGCGGCGGGGCCATGATCAGGATGTTGCCCAGGCCGGGTACGGTGTTGCCGTTGCGTCCGAGGATGACGCCGGCCTGTTTGCAGCGGCCCAGGACCGCCAGCACTTCAGCGTCGTCGAGGGGCTGTTTGGTACCCTTGTCGGCCACCAGTTCGACGCCCAGGAGCAGCCCGCGGCCGCGGGCTTCGCCCACCCACGGGTGCGACGCCAGATTTTGCAGTTGCCCCAGCGCGTAGTCCCCCATGCTGCGGGCTTTCTCCACCAGACCTTCTTCCTCGACAATTTGCAGATTGTGCAGTCCGACCGCGGTGCTGACCGGGTGGCCGCCAAAGGTGTTGATATGGCGGAAGTGGGTCAGGTCGCCAGCCTCGCCCATGAAGACATCGAAGATATATTCCTGCACGGCGGTCGCAGCGAGAGGCATGTAGCCGCTCGAAAGCCCCTTTGCCATGGTGATGATGTCGGGCTTTACGTCCCAGTGGTCGTGGCCGAACATTTTGCCGGTGCGGCCGTAGCCGGAGACGACCTCGTCGAAGATGAGCAGCACGCCGTACTCGTCGCAGATTTCGCGCACGCGCGGCAGGTACTCATCCGGTGGGACGAGGACGCCGCCGCCAGAGATGATCGGCTCCATCAGGACCGCGGCGACGGTTTCGGGCCCCTCGTAGATGATCGTCTCTTCGATCGCCTGTGCACAGGCGAGGCCGTGCTCCGCCGGGGTGAGTTTGGGGTGGGCGCGGTAGGGGTAGGGGGGCGGAACGTGAATGAAGCCGGGCGCCATCGGCCCATAGCCGATCTTGCGTTCGGCCTGGCCGGTGGCGCTCATGGCGCCGAGCGTGTTGCCGTGGTAGGCGCGGTGGCGGGAGATGATCTTGTAGCGGGTGGCGCCGCCCGGGTTGCCGGATTGCAGATGGTACTGTCGGGCGACCTTGAAGGCGACCTCGTTGGCCTCAGAGCCGCTGGAGGAGAAGTAGACACGTCCGGGCCAGCCGAGGAGGTCCAGTATCCTGTCCGCCAGCTGGGCGCCGGGCGCGTGGGTCATGGTGGGCGCGAGATAGGGGAGCTCTGTCATCTGCGCGGCGGCGGTTTCGGCGAGTTCGCTGCGCCCGTAGCCGATATTGACGCACCAGAGGCCGGCCATGGCGTCAAGGTAACGGCGGCCCTGGTCGTCTTCCAGGTAGCAGCCTTCGCCGCGGACGATGAGGGTAGGCGGTGTGCCGGCGAGCGGCTTATGCTGGGTAAGGGGATGCCAGAGGGCGCGGACGTCGAGTTCGGAGATGGAAGGGGCAACGGTCATTTTATTCTCGCTTCCTCTGAGGAGTTGGTGTTGTTTACGGTGGGATCATACCAGCAACTGG
The DNA here is from genome assembly GCA_026708085.1 of Caldilineaceae bacterium. Classification (GTDB taxonomy): domain Bacteria; phylum Chloroflexota; class Anaerolineae; order Caldilineales; family Caldilineaceae; genus Bin5. The sequence goes on along the minus strand of JAPOVP010000083.1, from coordinate 4,520 downwards.
GGACGGAGGCCAACGACAAGAGGCATGCCACTAGAGTAATCTCTTCCTAATACTATAGAATCTAGAGATAAGTTTTCCTGCCAACCATCATATGTTTTGACGTAATCCAAGGGGAATCGAGACTTGAGATAGTGTAGACCTGCAGGGGGCTTTGGGCTCCTAGACATTCCCGAATCCCCGAGTATGCGTCGTGAATATGCGCAAAAAAGGAAATGAGACATGTCCGAACGAATTTACACACTCGACGATAACAAAGGGTTAGAGCCTCTTGAAGAGGAGTCCTTCTCTAGTGAAGAAAAACTACAAGCACTGATTGCCAAATATCCGGAACTTCTGGACGGCAAACAGGTGCGCCCCGATGATCCCAGACGGTGGCTCTTAATTACCCGAGAGAAAGGCATCGCCGATCAGCCGGACGCGTCCGACCGCTGGGCGGTGGACCATCTGATAATCGACCAGGACGCTGTACCCACGCTCGTGGAAGTCAAGCGCGGAGCGAATCCCCAACTCCGGCGTAGTGTTGTCGGTCAGATGCTGGAATACGCAGCCCATGCGGCAACGACCTGGACCGTTCACGAACTACGCCAGACCTTCGAAAACGCTGGCGATGCCTTGGGGTTCGATCCTAGTGAACAGATTGCGAATCTCCTGGAAACCGATTCCGAACCGGATGTCGATGCCTTTTGGGATGCTGTAGCGACAAACCTTGCCGCCCAGAGGATGCGTTTGCTCTTCGTAGCCGATGAGATCCCCGATCCATTAGAACGAGTGGTTGAATTTCTCAACGGCCAGATGCCTCATATCGAGGTACTGGCCGTTGAGATCAAACAGTTCCGCGGCAAGTCGTTCCAGACTTTAGTGCCTCGCGTGATTGGACGAACCGCCGCAACGACAGGCCCTTCAGCTATTAGTGATACGCGGCGCCGACTGCTGACCCGGGCTTCATTCTTGGAAAACCTCCCCAACGAGGAAGCGCGCGATGCGGCCAAAAGGCTCTTGGACGCGGGCACAGCGGCAGGGGCAACGCAGTTTTGGGGTTCAAGCAGCGTCAGTATTCGCATACCATGCTCTCAATTTGGTCAGCCTGTTACGGTTGCTTGGCTGCATGCTATACCCAATCGGCTAGGCTGGATGGGATTCAAAAACATCGTGTTCGGCGCGGCAATCTACGATTACCTTCCGCCAGGTAAGAAGCAGTTGCGGGACTGTCTGGACAAGTATGTCGGGGAGTTCCAAAAAGACAAGTTTGTTGAATATCTTGAACCAAAATCAGCCAGAGCTTGGACGATTCGATATGAAGATGCTGCAAAACATATAGATTTGTTGACGAGCCGGCTTCAAAATGTACTCTTTGACTTGAAGGAAATGTAAAGGCACAACGGACCTTCTTAGTCACTCATCGAGAAAGCGCGGTATGTATCAACCACCTGATCTCCTGTCAAGGAGCAGGCATTCCGCCCAAAAGTCCCCCGTCCACTATCGCCGCGTCATGGCGTCGATGCATCTGTTCCTCCTACTTTGGCTCCATTTTCCTGACGCGCCAAAGTCCCTCCCATGCCGTGTATGTTCGCAGCACATATGATAGAATGCGCTTGGATGCGCTTACCTGCCTTCCACAGTCCAGACAGAGCTTCACAAAGCAGAAGAGATAGTCGAGGCCAAAGCATGAGTTGTGCACACAAACAGGCGTCTCTTCTACCAACCACGGTGAAAGATCCCTGTGACGTCAATCAGATAAACTGCAGTGCGGACAGCGCCGACCGAGAGGAGCGGAGACGACGCGCCCTCTCGATTGTTGGGGCTTTCGCCTGCGGGGTCGACGATCTCTCCGTGAATCACGATGAGTATCTGGCTGAAGCCTATGCAAACCCAGACGGCGATGCGTGATCGCAGTTAATTGTTAAGCGCAGCTTCACTCCCATAGATTAGCCACAACATCCCAATTCAGGAGGAAGGAATGACTCAGGATACTATCCGCGTCGGCGTTGTCGGCGCAGGGGCCAACACGCGTGACCGGCATATTCCGGGCCTGCAGGCGATCGAAGGCGTCGAGATCGTCGCGGTCTGCAATCGCAGCCAAGAGTCAGGCGAAAGGGTTGCAGAGAGGTTCGGCATCGAGCGGGTGTGCACGAACTGGCAGGATGTCGTGCAGGCCGAGGACGTGGACGCCGTGGTGATCGGCACATGGCCGTACATGCACCGTCTCCTCACGGTGGCCGCGCTGGAGGCGGATAAGCACGTAATGTGCGAGGCGCGCATGGCGATGAACGCGTCGGAGGCCCACAGTATGTACAACGCGCTGCGCAGCCGGCCGCACCTGGTGGCGCAGATCGTGCCGTCACCGTTCAGCCTGCGCGTGGACCGCACGATCCAGCGGCTGATCCGCGACGGCTGGCTGGGGGATGTGCTGGTGGTGGACGTCCGCGCGGGCGGCACCTTCATCGACAAGGACGTTGAGATGCACTGGCGCCATAATATGGACTACAGCGGGCTGAACGTGATGACGATGGGTATCTGGTATGAGGCGATGATGCGCTGGGTCGGCGAGGTCACCAGCGTGGTCGCCAAAGGGAAGACTTTCACGCCGGTGCGCCAGGATGAAGAGGGGCGCATGATGGGCGTACGCATCCCCGATCACATCGATATCATCGCCGACCTGGCCGGCGGCGGGCAGGCGCACATTCAGGTGAGCAATGTGACAGGATTCGGTGATCCGCCCTCGGCGACGATATACGGCAGTGAAGGCACACTGCATTTCAGCGGTGATGTCCTGACGGGCGGACAGCGCGACGACAGCGGCCTGAGCGAGATCGATATACCCACGCATGAGGTGGGCGGCTGGCGCGTGGAGGAAGAGTTCATCAGCGCGATCCGCGGGCAGGAAGTGATCACCCATACCGATTTCGCCACGGGCGTGAAGTACATGGAGTTTACCGAGGCGGTCCATCGCAGCCGGCGCAGCGGGAAGACGGTGAACCTGCCGTTGCTGTAAAGGCGGCGGCCAGGGATCGCCGGCCATGACAACAGGGGGAGCCCGATGAAACGATACGGAATGGTCATTCACCTCAGGCCGGAGTTGGAGGACGCCTACGTACATCTGCACGCCAACACCTGGCCGGAAGTATTGCAGAAGATCAGCGACTGTAATATGCGCAACTACACGATCTTCATGCGCGACGGCTATCTGTTCGCCTACTATGAGTATGTGGGGGACGACTACGAGGCCGATATGGCGAAGATGGCGGCCGACCCGGTTACACAGGCGTGGTGGAAGCTGACCGATCCCTGCCAGGAGCCGGTGGAGAGCGCGGCCGAAGGCGAGCGCTGGGCAGAGATGGAGGAGGTATTCCATCATGACTGAGCGCCGACGCTATGTGGATACCCACGTGCATTTCTGGGACGGTTCGGTGATCGATTATCCGTGGCTGGCGGGCGCGCCGGCGATCGCCCATCCCCATCTGCCGGCCGACCTGGAACGGGCGCGGGAAGGTGTCTCGCTGGAGCTGGCCGCGATCGTCTTCGAGGAGGCCGACTGTCTGCCGGCGCATGCGCTGCGGGAGGCGGAGTGGGTCACCGAGCTGGCGCAGGAGGAGCCGCGCATTCGGGGCATCGTGGCGAGCGCGCCCTTGCAGGACGGCGAGGGCGCCCGGCCGCTTCTGGAAGCGCTGGCGGAGCTGCCGCTGGTCAAGGGCATTCGCCGCCTGATCCAGGACGAGCCGCTTGGATTCTGTACCGCGCCAGACTTTGTGCGCGGTGTGCAGCTGCTGCCGGAGTACGGGTTCAGTTTCGACCTGTGCATTTACCATCCACAGATGGGGGATGTACTGGAGCTGGTGGCGCAGTGCCCGGATGTCTCCTTCCTGCTCGATCATATCGGCAAACCGGGCATCGCGGACGGCATCATGCAGCCGTGGAAGGACCAGCTGCGCGAGCTGGCCAGCCGGCCGGATATTCACTGCAAGCTCTCCGGCGTGACGACGGAGGCGGACCACGAGAACTGGAACCGGGATGAGCTGCGACCGTACATCGAGCACGTGCTCGACTGTTTCGGGCCAGACCGGGTGGTTTTCGGCTCCGACTGGCCGGTGGTCGACATGGCCGCGGACTACGTTACCTGGTTCGACATTGTCCAGGACAGCATCAGCCACTTGAGCGCGGCGGACCAGCAGAAGATCATGCACGACAATGGGGCGCGCTTTTACAGGTTGGAGGTTTGACAGCAGTTTTCAGTTGTCAGGTTGTAGCTACTAAGCCATGTTCTGTGTGTGTACTGTGTGCGGTCTGTCTGGGGGGAATGTACCGTCAGTAATTCTGTAGCGGGCTGTCGATGGTCATCGCGGTGAACGTTGGGCATATATGGGAGTGGCCTCGCCTGTCTTGCTCGCGCTGGGCACATTTTCGGTATCTGCCAGCAGGCGGGGCGTAGCGTGGGCCGACACGGGCCGCCAATTTCGTATTGCCCACCCACTGGCTACGACGCGAGGTTGTAGGAGAGGGGGCGTTGCGGGGGCGGAGCCCCC
>JAPOVP010000061.1 GCA_026708085.1 Caldilineaceae bacterium | reverse complement strand
TCAGTGGTCAGTGGTCAGTGGTCAGTGGTCAGTGGTCAGTGGTCAGTGGTCAGTGACGATTGTGTGGGCTGAGTTGTTCAAGTGCAAGAATTGGTTTAGCCGCGACAGACACCCGCAACACAGTACGAATCTTCATACCGTTTCCCTTCTTTTCGCCCTGCCGGGCTTGATACTTCCTGATAACCGAATCTGAATTCCGTTTGAGAACACGCCCTCATCGTTCTGCGGTGTCCGTGTTACGGAGCGCGGCATCAGGCGGTGGGTAGGTCGAGGCGCGCCTTCAGCCGCCGCGTAGTCATTTGCGTAGTTTTCGGCCTGCAAGGTTGCGAAACGCGGGCAAGATTCTATAATAGCGGGGCGGGACGGATGGCATTCAACAGGTAGGACACTATGAACCTCTTAACTCTTTTTGCGATTGGCCGTGAACGCCAGCCGGACAAAGTTGCTATCGAATTCAGGGATACGCGCGGTCCGTTGGGGCCGCTTGAGTTGACCTATGCCGAGCTGCAGCGAGAGGTGGCGAGGTGGGCGGCTGCCTTTGCGCGGATGGGCGTGCAGAAGGGAGACCGCGTGGGGCTCTATCTGTGCAACCGGCCGGAGTTCGTGATCGCGTACCTGGCGACGCTGGAGGTGGGCGCGATCATGGTGCCGATCAATCTGCGCTACCGTCGAAGGGAGCTCAGCCATATTCTGAACGATGCTGAGCCGGCGCTGCTGGTGATCGAGGACGAGCACTGGCCGGTGCTGGATGAGATGGTGGGGATTGAAGTCGGACCCGGGTTGACGGTGCTGTCGGTGGACAGGGCGGCGAGCTGGCTGGAAGAGGCCGACGGCTCGGAGTGGACGAGTGCGTCGCGGCCGCTGACACGCGGGGAAGAGACCGCGCTGATCATGTATACAAGCGGCACGACGGGCGCGAGCAAGGGGGCGGTGCTGACGCATAACCATGTGCTGGCGACGGTGACTGGCCTGCTGAGCGCTTGGGCGTGGCAGGCGGACGACGTTCTGCTGCTGCCGCTGCCACTGTTTCATACGCACGGGTTGGTGGTGGGGCTGCACTGCGCGCTGGCGATGGGGGCGACGGTGCGCTTGCGTACTGGATTCGATGCGACGGAGACTGTGAAGACGCTATCGAGCGGCGGGGCAACTCTGTTTTTCGCGGTGCCAACGATCTATACGCGGCTGGTGGATATGCTGGCGCAGGCGGCATGGGCGCCCGACTTTTCGTCGGTGCGGCTGTTCTGTTCAGGAAGCGCGCCGCTGCCGGCGGAGATTCACAATGAGTTCGAGCGGCTGACGGGGAAGCGGATCCTGGAGCGCTACGGGATGACGGAGACGGGGATGAATTTCAGTAATCCTTACGCGGGGCCGCGCGTTGCGGGCACGGTGGGCACGCCGCTGCCGGGCGTGTTCGCGCGCATTGTGGACGCGAAGGGGCAGAACCTGCCGGCGGGCGAAGAGGGCGAACTGCTGCTGCGGGGGAGCAATGTGTTCGACGAGTACTGGCGGGCGCCGCAGAAGACGGCGGAGAGCTTTGTACATGACGAGTTGGGGAATCGCTGGTTTCTGACGGGGGACCTGGCGCGCATGGACCCGCTGACGGGCTATGTGACGCTGCTGGGACGGCGACACGAGCTGATAATCTCGGGCGGGCTGAATATCTATCCGCGCGAGGTGGAGGAGATGCTGACGACTTTTCCGGGTATCGAGGAGGCGGCGGTGGTGGGTGAGCCGGACGCGGAGTGGGGTGAGGCGCCGGTGGCGTACCTGGTGTGCAGCTGCGAGATCGATGCGGTGGATTTAGAGCGGTATTGTCGGGGGCAGCTGGCTTCGTATAAGTTGCCGCGGCGGTTGCGGTTTGTGCAGGCGTTGCCGCGGAATGCGATGGGGAAGGTGCAGAAGCATATGTTGCCGCGGGGGTGAATCAGGATTCTGAATCAGGATTTGCGGGATTCTGATGGATTTTCGGGATGGGGAGTCGGCGCGGGATGGGGGGATGGGATGAGGGGGGGCTGGCATTTCTCATTGTCTGAATCAGGATTTGCAGGATTTTAATGGATTTTCGGGATGGAGGGGTCGCGCGGGATGAGGGTGCGGATGGTATGAGGGGGGCTGGCATTTCTCGTTGTCTGAATCAGGATTTGCAGGATTTTTATGGATTTTTTGGATGAGGAGTTGGCGCGGGATGGGGGGGGGGCTGGCCATTCTCGTTGTCTGAATCAGGATTTGCAGGATTTTTATGGATTTTCGGGATGGGGGTTCGCGCGGGACGAGACAGTTGAAAGGGTGGAAGGATTGACGGGATGATCAAGGATGAGTTGACTTATAGAATTATTGGATGTGCGATGAGGGTGCATAACACGTTGGGGTGTGGGTTTCAGGAGGTGATTTACCAGAGATGTCTCGCTATTGAGATGAATCGGGCTGGATTGACTTTCGGTCGGGAGGTTGATGTGGGGATATTTTATGATGGTTATTCGGTGGGATCGAGACGGGCGGATTTTATCGTGGGTGATCGAGTTGTGGTTGAGTTGAAGGCTTTGACGGCGCTGGAGAATGTTCATATTGCGCAGGCTCGGAATTATGTGGTTGCGTATGGCTATGAGGTTGGGCTATTGATCAACTTTGGGGCGGAGAGTTTGGAGTACAAGAGGATATTTGGCAGACAACAGCAGCACTTAAATCCAAGCATTGTGGAGGGAAGTGTTCCGGGCAATTGAGCAGTCGAACACGCGCCCTTCAACTGTTTGCCATTGGGCAATTCATTAGCAGGGTATTTTCGGACGCTGTCGCCGGTGTGCATGAGACTAGACGAAAATGAGGCCTAATGGAATTGAATTCGATTTGAAGAGTCGCATTTTGGAAAAGAGCATCGAAGCATATGTTCTTGCCCTGGAAACCATAAACAGGCTGACCATCCAGTACCGTCTCGAAACATTCTGTTTCCTGTTTTGCAACGCCTGGGAATTGCTATTGAAGGCCAAAATCATTGATGACAATGGAAAGGACGAGTCGATATTCTACCAACAACAGAGGGGGCAGACAAAGAGGACACATTCATTAGGGAAGTGCCTGAATTCGGTCTTTCCTAACCAGAAGCACGTAGTTCGGAGGAACATTACTCGCATTGAAGAACTGCGTGACGAATCAGTTCACCTCGTAATCAGCCGCATCCCGAGGGATGTCATATGCCTGCTTCAGGCAGGAGTAGTCAATTACAATAAGCATCTCAACCAGTGGTTCGGCGAATCGCTCTCAAATCGGTTTCCAGTCGGAATGATGAGTATTGTTTTTGACATGAGTCCTGAACAGAGCGATATGGGCGATTCCAGGCTACAGCAGCAGCTAGGGCCCGAGGCTGCATCCTTTCTGATGGAATATTGTGACAAGATAAGACAGGAGTTCGATCAGCTTCAGCAAGCACCAGAGTTTTCAATCCCGATAGAATATCGTTTGGTTTTAACAAAGAGACAGGATGACGCAGACATTTCGCTCACTTCGGGACCAAGGGGAGCAGTATCCGCTCAGGTTGTAGAAACACCTAGAGATCCTGGCAGAACACATCCATTTCGCCAAGGAGAGCTAGTATTGGAAGTGAACACTGTTTTGCAAACCGACATAAATGTATACGACATTCAGTGTATCGATAGGGTGTATAAGATAAAGTCAAAGAGGGAATTCTATTTCCAGGGAATGGTAAAGGGGTCGCCCGGTCAATATAGCCACCAGTATGTGGATTGGATTGCAGACAGATTAGGTCAAGATGACAGCTTCTTTACAAAAACTAGAGTCAAAGCGAGGGAAATAAAGAAAACCAGACTCTCACTTACATAGGCAGCGACGTGGACTGATTTGCAATCTACCGACTTGCTATCGATGCGCTCGGGAAGTTTCGGAATCACTTGAATTATTGGAAGTTCAATTTGAAACTACGACTCTTCATACCGACAACAGATCAGGAGCACAGAAGCACGTCCTTCGCTTGCGAGATACGCAAATTCTGGGTTTCCTTTGGGATATACATTAGTTGCTTCCGAACAGATCTGTACTGTTCCGCTTGACCTTGTGCTTCAATCCTCACCCTAGGTCAGTCCTTTGACACTCAGTACTGGCGGAAATGTTCTGATAAGCTCGATACTGGCATTTTCTACTTTGCATCCAGTAGGTAGAAAACTTACGCACACGGCAAAGACTCATGCCATTGTCTCAGTTTGACATCGACACCACAGGGCGGTACTCCGACCTGCGGCGCGGCGTGCGGGGGTTGTGTGCGCGGTTTCCGGGGGCGTATTGGCGGCGGTTGGATGGGGAGCGGGGGTATCCAGTTGAATTTGTGGAGGCGATGACGGCGGCGGGGTTTTTGGGGGCGCTGATCCCGGAGGCGTATGGGGGTGGGGGCGCTTCGGTTGCGGAGGCTTCGGTTATTCTGGAGGAGGTGAACCGGAGCGGGGGGAATGCGGGCGTGTGCCATGCGCAGATGTATGTGATGGGAGCGCTGGTGCGGCATGGGTCGGCGGGGCAGAAGGAGCGGTGGCTGCCGGCGCTGGCGGCGGGGGAGCTGCGGCTGCAGGCGTTTGGGGTGACGGAGCCGACGGCCGGGTCGGATACGACGCGGATTCAGACGCGGGCGGAACGGGACGGGGACGACTATGTGATCACGGGGCAGAAGATCTGGACGAGCCGGGCGGAATATTCGGACTTGATGCTGCTGCTGGCGCGGACGACGCCGCTGGAGGCGGTGAAGAGACGGACGGAGGGGCTGTCGCTGTTTCTGGTGGACCTTCGGGGGGCGGATGAGCAGGCGTTGACGATCCGGCCGCTGGAGACGATGATCAACCATCATACGACGGAGATCTTTTTTGACGGGCTGCGGGTGCCGGCGACGAACCGGATCGGCGAGGAAGGGATGGGGTTCCGCTATATCCTGGACGGGATGAATGCGGAGCGGATTTTGATCGCGGCGGAATCGATCGGGGACGGCGGCTGGTTTATCGAGCGGTCGGTGGCGTATGCGAATGAGCGCGTTGTGTTTGACCGGCCGATCGGGCAGAACCAGGGCGTGCAGTTTCCGATTGCGCAGGCGTACGCCAATCTGCGCGCGGCCGATCTGATGCGGTGGCAGGCGGCGGAACTGTTCGACAGTGGGAGCCCGTGCGGCGCGGAGGCGAATATGGCGAAGATGCTGGCTGCGGACGCGGCGTGGGAGGCGGCAAACGTGTGCCTGCAGACGCACGGCGGTTTTGGCTTCGCAAGGGAGCACGACGTGGAGAGGAAGTTTCGCGAGGCGAAGCTGTATCAGATCGCGCCGGTGTCGAATAACCTGGTGCTGTCTTATCTGGCGCAGCATGTGTTGGGGTTACCGCGTTCATACTGATTTTGCGTCACTTGGGGAGGATAGATTTTTCTGATGGCTTTGCCACTTTCGCATGTTACGGTCGTTGCATTGGAGCAGGCGATTGCGGCGCCGCTGGCGACGCGGCATCTGGCCGACCTGGGGGCGCGGGTGATCAAGGTGGAGCGGCCGGGGGGCGGGGATTTTGCGCGCCATTATGATTCGGCGGCGGGTGGTCTGTGCAGCCACTTTGCGTGGGCGAACAGGTCGAAGGAGTCTATCACGCTGGATTTGAAGTCGGCACGGGGCAAGGAGGTCCTGGGCCGGTTGCTGGAGCGGGCGGATGTTTTTGTTCAGAATCTGGCGCCGGGCGCGGTGGAGCGGTTGGGGTTTGGCGATGAACGGCTGCGGGCGGACTACCCGGAACTGATCGTGTGTCACGTGAGCGGGTACGGCGCGGACGGGCCCTACCGCGACAAGAAGGCGTACGATTTGCTGATCCAGGCGGAGACGGGCGTGGTTGCGGTGACGGGCAGTGAGGAGGCCGCGGCCAAGGCCGGGATTCCGGTGGCGGACATTGCCGGGGGGATGTATGCGTACAGCAGCATTCTTGCGGCGCTGCTGCAGCGGGAGCGGGACGGTGGGGGATGCGTGCTGCATGTTTCGCTGTATGACGGGTTGTGCGATTGGATGGGATTCCCGGCCTACTTTGCTTTAGGAGGAGAGCGACTGCCGCGTACGGGCGCGAGTCATGCTGCAATCGCACCATATGGGCCCTTTGCGACCGGAGACGGGCGTACAATTCTTTTCTCGATACAGAGTCAGCGGGAGTGGGAGCAGTTCTGCGCGGTGGTGCTGGAGAGGACCGGCTTTGCGAGCGATGCCCGCTTCGTCGACAATTCGCGGCGTGTGCAGAACCGGGAGGCGCTGCGGGAAGAGATCGAGTCGGTCTTCGCGGGAATGACGACGTCTGAAGTTGCGGAAAAGATGGAGCGGGGGCAGATCGCGTACGCGGAACAGCGGGAGCTGGAGGGGTTCTGGGAGCATCCGCAGCTGGTGGCGCGGGGTCGGGTGGCGGAGGTGGGGTCGCCTGTGGGGCCACTGCCGGCGATGCTGCCGGCGACGGAGAATGAGGCGTGGCCGGCGCGTTTCGGGGCGATCCCGGCGACGGGCGAGCATACGCGGGCGCTGCTGGTCGAGCTTGGCTATGGGGTGAAGGCGATCGAGGAGATGGAACGGAACGGAATTGTGTGAGGGCTCGCGATAGTCGTAGCGGTGAACGTTGGGTATGTATGGGAGTTGCTTCGCCTGGCTTGCCTGCGCTGGCGCATGCTCGGGACGTGTCATGACGCGGGGAGAAGTTCTGGTCGCCGCGGGTCGCCAAGGTCATATTGCCACACACTCGGTGCGGCGGGGGTTGTAGGAGAGGGGGCGTTGCGGGGGCGGAGCCCCCGCACAAGG
>JAPOVP010000099.1 GCA_026708085.1 Caldilineaceae bacterium | reverse complement strand
GGCGGAGCCCCCGCACAAGGGAGGGCCGAATAGGCCCGACCGCCCACAATTGCAGCGGTCAGTGGTTAGGGGCCAGCTGTCAGAGACCTCGCTTTTCCTGCCCCAGTGTTGATCGCGGAATGGCTATGGCTTAGTCGTTGCGGCAGTTCAGAGAAGGAGCAGAAGCGATGCGCTTGCCGGAGCCGGCAGTTCTCTTAGCGCAAGCAAGGCAAAGTTCAGTATTGGGGATTTGCCTTGCTCGTGCTGGCCGGCTTCTGCCCGGTTCGAGCGCGTTCGCGAAAGAGCTGTGCGCGGCGTTAAGACCACATCTTCGCCATTACCTGCGGGCGATTCAGGTAGCCAATCAGGTCTGTCGGTGTTTCCAGGATCAGGTCGGCATTGCTGAAGTTTTGCGTCGCTCCCATGCCGCACAGGAGACCGACCTGCACCGCGCCGACCGCTTCGCCGACGCGCAACTGCAGTTCGGTATCACCAACAACCAGACATGCGTCAGCGGGAAGATTCAGAGACTCCAGCACCTTCAAAAGTCCTTCGCTGTTGGGGGAGGGCTTACGCAGGTCGTCCCTGGTGACGATGGCGTCAAACAGGTCATCGGGCAGTTCTGTGTGCAGGAAGAAAGAATCCATTTCCTGTCGAGAACGGTTCGTAATCAGCGCCACCTTGTATTGCTGACGCAGCTCCATCAGCAACTCGGGCACGCCGTCGCGCAGAGTCTGCGCTTCACTGGGAGGAAAGCCGCGCACACGTTGCATGCGGTGCGTAAGCCGGCGCGCGTCTTCGTGCAACCTGAGCCATGTGAGGAGGCTTATAAGGGCGAGGGAAGGCCCTTCCATCCACGCCATGAAGCGACGGAAAAACTGTTCACGCCTTTCGCTGGGCCAGATTCGCTCAAGCCGGTCAAACCGCTGGGCCAATTCGGTTGCCAGGGACCAGTCGAGATGGGTCAAGGTGCCATCGAGGTCAAATACAATGCCCTCAATCCAGTGGCCGCCGATAAGTCCGGGAATCTGGATATCGTTTTGCCTCTGCTGAGACTCGAATGGCTCCAAATCACGCAGTTTGCGGAAGACATATAGCAGGAGGGCGCGAACGCTGGCAATTGTCGGCGTAATCAGAAGCACGCCCAGGACTCCAAATACAAGCGCGGCGCTGATGATACCGGTGAATGTAACGGCAGGATGGAGGCGCACACGGCGCCCGACAAGGCGAGGAATGAGATAAACGCTTTCGACCTGAGTGATGATGACGTACAGGATGAGGACGATGATGGCGAAGGGGATATTGCCAATCGGGAGCCAGGTCGGACCTTGTAAGAGCGCCACGAGAGTTCCAATTGCACCGCTGATACCCGGACCCACGGTAGGCAGAAACTCAAGAATGCCGGCGAGCAGAGCCAGTGCTGCGGCGTTGGGCAGGCCAACAATGGACATGATAATCCAGGTCATGAACCCGACCACAAGGCCCAGTACCAGTTGCCCGCGCAGAAAGGCCATCCAGATTTCGCCCAGTTCCTGTGTCATGCGCTGGACATCGTCCCGGTACTCAGTCGGTAGAGCGTTCATCACCATGCGCTGCAGCTTAATTATGTCTTTGAGCAACCAGAAGCCCAGTACAAGCACATAGATGGTGGTAAGGACACCAGTTGTAAAGGTGGCGGCCAGGCCGAGGACACCGGTGCCGGCCTGCGAGAGTACGTTTTGAATTACGGTGCCCAGCTGTTGCAGAAGATCGTCGATATTGAGATTGAAACCAAAGAAGGGCAGGAGGGAGCCCGGCGCGGCAGACTGCATGTCGGAGACCATGGTCTCGAGCAGAACGAGCAGAGATTCGACTGAAGAGACCACACGGGGCACGAAGATGATGGGCCCAATAATCAGTAGGAGTATAACCAAAAGATAGACGGCAACTATCGAGGTGGCCCGGCTCCATCCGGTGCGCTGCTGCACCCAACTGACCGGCTGGTAGAGGACAAAAGTAAGTAGAAACGCGATAATCGTCGGCTGGATCATCACGCGGAAGGCGTAGAGGAGTAGCACGGCCAGCAGGCCGAGAAGCGACGATACCACTATCTTCGTGGTTGTACTCCACCGATTCGTGTTCATATCACCAAGAGATGCATCTGGGTACACAATGCGGGCCGCCGGCTGCTCAACGGCTGGCGGCGGGTCCCGCAGTTTACTGTTCAGATTATCGGAAAATGGTAAACCTCGTCAAAGGCCAGTAGCGCACCCAGATGCGGCCTTTGACGTAATCGCGGTGGACCGGTCCGAATGTGCGGCTGTCGTTGCTATTGTGGCTATTATCGCCCAGAACAAAGAACAGGTCCTCGGCCAGCGTGACGGGGCCGTAGTCGGAAAGGAATTCTCCTGAGCCTGGATCAGGCTGACTAACTTCCCCTGCAGGGAGGGCAGCCAAGCCCGGCTGGATGGCCTTCGTGTAAGCCATTTCACGCCCGTCGACCAGGATACGGCCCTGCCTTATCTCGACTGTCTCTCCTGGCAGGCCTACCACGCGCTTGATGATGAGCGCCGGCGACCCTGGCATATCCAGGACGATGATCTCGTTGTGGCGAGGGGCTTGGAAATAGTAGCTCAGCTTCTCCATAATCAGCCGTTCTTCAGGCCGGAGGTTGGGCTGCATACTCTGCCCGCGCACGATGGTTGCTTGCGCGAGGAAAAGATGGATAAGCGCCGCCAGGAAGATGGCAGGGAGAACGATCTGCAGGATTTCTTTGAGTGCGGAAAAGACGGCTGCGGCCGTGGACATGCTTTGCGACTCGGGCAGAGGCTGTCTGACCGTTGGGTTGTTGGAGCCGGCAGACGCCAGCAGCCGGGCAGGACCGAACTGCCTGGGATGTTCTGCAGGGTGAGCGCCTGCCTGCCGGTCATCGGCAGGCAGTACCTCTCGAGGACTAGATTGCTCGCCCTGTTTTAGAGTCGACATCTTCATCGATACGAATGAGCCTACAAACTGACTCATTTGCGGGCCACCGCCTCTTATCTGCGCGGGCGGCCCCCGTTTCTCATGCTGCGGTCGCGCTCGCGGTTTCCTCCGCGTCCCCCGCGATCGCGTTCCCGGCCGCCGCCGCGGCGCCCGCCGCGGTCGCGGTCGCGAGCTTCCTCTGCACTCCAGCCTTCCAATACGGCCTGCCGGCTCAACCTGATTTTGCCTGCAGGATCGATGTCGATCACCATGGTCGTGAGCTCATCGCCGACGTTGGCGATTTCCTCCACGTTGTTGACACGATAGTCGGCCAGCTGGCTGATATGCACTAACCCATCGACGCCAGGCAGCAAGTTGACAAATGCGCCATAGGCCTCGACTCTCACCACCTGCCCCGTGTAGATCTTGCCTATTTCGACCTCTTCGGTCAGTGACTCGATTTCGCGGCGGGCCTCTTCGGCTGCAAGGCCGTTCAGGCCGGATATGAAGACCGAACCGTCGTCGTCGATATCGATCTTGACTTCATAACGTTCCTGCAGGGCGCGGACAGTCTTGCCGCCGGGGCCGATGATCTTACCAATTTTCTCCGGATCGACGCTAACGGTCAGGATGCGCGGCGCATAAGGGCTTAGGTCTTCACGTGACTCGGGGAGTACCTCCAACATCTTTTGCATAATGTGAAGGCGCCCCTGGCGGGCCTGCTCGAGCGCGATACGCAGGATTTCGAAGTCCAGCCCCTTGATCTTGAGATCCATCTGCAAGGCGGTGATTCCATGGCTGCTACCGGCGACTTTGAAGTCCATATCGCCGAGATGATCTTCGACGCCCTGGATGTCGGACAGAACTACATAATCGCCCGAATCCTGGTCTTGAACCAAGCCCATGGCGATACCGGAGACAGGGGCATCGATGGGGACACCGGCGTCCATGAGGGCAAGCGTGCTGCCGCAGACCGATCCCATGCTGGTAGAGCCGTTGCTGCTGACGGCCTCGCTGACCAGGCGCAGGGTATAGGGAAAATCTTCAGGAATCACAGATTGCAGGGCCCGCTCGGCCAGGGCACCGTGACCGATTTCGCGGCGTTTTGGCCCTCGCATGGGATAGGCTTCGCCGGTCGAATAGGGCGGGAAGTTGTAGTGATGGATATAGCGTTTTTCTTCCTCCGGCTGCAAAGTGTAAAGGCGCTGGGCATCACCGGGCGTGCCAAGTGTCGCAATCGTCAGGACGTGTGTTTCGCCGCGCATGAACAGCCCGCTGCCGTGGACACGGGGAATGTTGCCCACCTGTACCTGGATGGGGCGTATCGTCTGAGGGTCACGGCCGTCTGGGCGTACACTTTCGTCGAGGATGCGCCTGCGAACGGCATCCTTGTAGAGGCTTTCCAGCGTATCGTTAACGTCCCCGGCCTCGACGTCGCCTGTGTTGATCGGCTCGGCCAGAGCCTCCATGGTTTCGTCGTGGATTTCGGCGAGGCGGGCCTTGCGTTGGTCACGTTCAGTTGTCCCGGCCACGGCTGCCGAAACCTTTTCGCGCGCCAGCTGATTCACCTGTTCGACGGTGTGTTCGGCCGCGGCAAAGACAGGGAAGTCGGTGTGTTTCTCTTTCCCGACGTCGGCCTGCATCCGCTGAATCGTCTGAATCGCCGGCTGCATGGATTCGTAGGCCAGTTTCAGCCCATCCAGCATGATATCTTCGGGCAGCTCGCTGGCGCCGGCTTCCACCATCAGGATGTTGTCTGCCGTACCGGCGACCTGCAAGGCTAGTGTGCTCAACTCCATGTCGGATACGGTCGGATTGACGACCAACTCGCCGTCAACATAGCCGATGGAAGATGCGCCAACCGGTCCATCCCAAGGGATATCGCTGATCGCGAGGGCGGCAGAAGCTGCGATGATGGCCAGTGGGTCGATCAGTTGCTCGTTGTCCGAACTGAGCGCGGTGAGGATGATCTGTACTTCGTTGCGCATACCCTTGGGGAAGAGTGGGCGCAGCGGCCGGTCCACCAGGCGGCATAGGAGAATTGCCTGCTCGCTGGGCCGACCTTCACGGCGGAAGAGGTTGCCGGGAATACGTCCGGCGGCGTAGAGTTTTTCTTCAAAATCGACGGTCAGGGGGAAAAAGCCGATTCCCGGCCTCACGCCCTTATCCATCGTTGCGGTGGCGAGGATAACGGTGTCGCCACACCTGACCGTGACTGCGCCCCCTGCCTGCTGGGCAAGGATGCCGGTCTCGATACTAAGCGGTTTGTCGCCCAAAGTTGTCGTGTAGGTTTGGGCACCTTCGAACAGTCTGAGTTGTTCCATCGTTGTTCACCTCGAATTGAGTTTTGCGCCGCTCTGCGCAAGGCCAGAGCGAGCAGGTGGGGGCCACCGGTTCGAGTCGCTTCCGGAACCGGCAACGCATCCGACGTTGCCGCCACCCGCATACGAAGTCGCTAGTCCGAATAGCAGACGATGCTACTCGGTGTTCAACATACCAACGAGATCTTTGCGCATTGATTCGAGGTGCGGAACTGGAGAACGGATCGAAGCATTCGATCGCGAGCGGTGTGGGCTCTTTCAGCGATGGCTTCGGTCCATTCTCCAATGCCGGACCTCGGTGGCAGAATCTGCCAGATACAATGCACTGAGCACAAGGTGCATCTGCGAGCGGCTGGTGGCCTTATTTTTTTGTCATTCTGTCGTGCCGTCGGGCACGACTTACGTACCAGACTGCCGGGAAGCAAGGAACAGCCTACTGTGAAGATGTTTCCGGGCTGTAGCCTCAGTAGCTATCCGGCAAGAGTCTCGATGCTTGCAAGGCGAATGTTCCAGCAATCCGCCTCATCCGTGCCAATTATCGGCGTAGTCCCAGCCTCTGAATTAGCTGGCGATAGCGATTCACGTCTTTTCTTGCCAGGTAGGCCAGGTGGCGGCGGCGTTGACCGACAAGCTTCAACAGGCCTCGACGCGACCCTTCGTCATGTTTGTGCGCTTTCAAGTGGTCGGTGAGGGCGTTGATGCGTGTGGTAAGGAGGGCGACCTGTACCTCCGGGGATCCTGTATCCTGTTCGAAAGTCCGGTATTCCTCAATAATCTTTGTCTTTTCTTCCGTCGAAATACTCATGTGGTACTCCTGAACTCCTTTCCTATTGGACCAGAGAATCTCTGAAGTGAAATCACCATGTAACCATTCTCTGGTGGGCCGCCTACTGGGTCAAGAGAGCCGGATCATCGCTGGAATACCACGGCGCATGATCCAGCCGGTACTGAATCAGTTTAGCACAGGAACGGATGACTCCCAAACTTTTTCCTTCTACTCGCTATACGTAAGTCCACGGCGGACGGTCGCGTCAGGGTCTCGAGAAAGGGGCAAATGGCCCTTTGAGGCACGGTCGAGGGAGGTCATTTGAGGCACTGACGCGTGGAAGAGTGCGGCCGGGCACCACGACTGGTGTTGGCCCTTTGTACGGGTGTCGACCTCTTGATACTCTGATTTGCTGCCATTATAATGTGCCAGACTTGCTGAGCTGTTTTTCCGCTAACTACAGGTGTGAAGTTGAGTGCGTCTTCTCCCAATGCGGGGCCGGCAGACGGCCACATACCGCCAGTGCTTAGACTTATAGAGGCCGGCCCGGGGGCACGAATCAGGGTCTTCGCATTTAACTACGCAACCTCGCGATTGCATGAAGAGTGCAGGAATTGAATCGGTGTTTCCTCGAGGGAATACATGTGTCTGACTACAGTTTAACTGCTTCGTTCAAGAAGGAGGCGCGCCGGCTTGGCTTCGACTTCTGTCGGATCGTCAAGGTGGGCGAGGCGGCACATGCAGAGTTCTTTTCCCGCTGGCTCGGACTGGGCCGGGACGGCGAAATGACGTATCTGGGGCGAAATCTGGAGAAAAGGCGTAACCCAGCCCTGCTGGCTGAGAAAGGCCCTCCCTTCCGCTCGCTAATCGTGTTGGGCGTTGACTATCATTGCTTTGACCTGGCGCCGGAGATCCTGAGCGACCCGTCGCGCGGCATAATCGCCCGCTATGCCTGGGGGGATGACTATCACGAGATTATCCGTCCGCTGCTTCATGAGCTTGACGGCTGGTTGCGAGCCCGGACCGGCCGGTCGACTTTGGGAAAGGGACTGGTCGATACGGGACCTGTATTGGAACGGGACTGGGCGCACGAGGCCGGCATCGGATTTACCGGCAAGAACTGTTGCACGATTCACCCAGAGAGAGGCAGCTGGGTCTTTCTGGCGACTCTCCTGGTACCGGAGGAGATGGTCAGCGACCCAGCCGTGGTCGCAGTTCGTTCCGCTGACCATGGTGTAGAAGAAACGCTCGCGGGTCTGGCGGCCGGAGGCGATTACGGGGCGTGGCAGCTGCAGCGGGGCAACAGGCTTACACCAGTAAATCTTCAGGGGAGAGAACCTGACTTTGAGGAAGATACGCGTGAGTTAACGCTGGCCACGTGCGGCCAGTGCACGCGCTGCCTGGATGCCTGCCCGACCGATGCCTTTATTGGTCCTTTTCATCTGGACCCCCAACGCTGTATTTCCTATTGGACGATCGAATCGCGCCAGCCAGTGCCGCGTTGGTTGCGGCGGCTGTTCGGGAACCGGATTTTCGGGTGCGACATCTGCCAGGAGGTATGTCCCTGGAATCAAAGGCTTATGGAGCGGACGCCGCTGCTGAGGGGGCTGGAGGCCCAACAGGAGCGGATGGCGCCGCCGTTGCTGGAGGGGTTCGATCAGCACATGCCTTACTGGCTTGAGCCTAGCGCTTTTGCGGAGCGCTGGCGGCGGTCTCCGCTGAAACGGGCAAAGCGGTCCGGGATGTTGCGCAATGTGTGCGTTGCCCTTGGAAACTGGGGCGATCCTGCGGCCTTTGAAGGATTGAAGGCAGCTGCAGCCGACGAATCTGCGCCGGCACGAGAACATGCAGCCTGGGCCCTGGGCGAACTGCTGCGCCGTCACAACGACGTGCGGGCCGCGGCCTGCCTGGAATCACTCCTTGCCGATGAGGGGGACTCGCGGGTGCGGGAGGAGGTTGGGATTGCGCTCGGGCGAGACGTTGAAACTTTAGCCGGAAGCAGGCGTAGAGATGTATATAGCCGCATCGCCTGACCCTGAGTTGCCTATCATCGCCGGGTCTTCGACAAAGGAGAACACCTATGGATATTGGACGAGCGCTGACTTACTTTTCAGAGGACGAACGCTGGGTCGAGAAGACGGCCATCGGCACGGGGTTGCTTCTGATCAGTTCATTGCTCCTCGTGGCGCTGATCGGCGTTTTGGGCTACTTCATCCTGTTCGGTTACCTGGTACGTCTGCTGCAGAATGTGCGCGACGACATCCACCCAGTCCTTCCGGAGTGGGACAGGTGGGGTGATGATCTGGTTCGCGGGGTGAAGCTAGTCTGCGTATATGTCGTGTGGGCGCTCCCCATTCTATTGGTATCCGTTCCCATGTTCATCATCGGTGTGGTAGTCTCGGAGAATTTCCAATACGTGGACGATGACATTGGCGCGATATTCATACTGTGTTCCCTCTGTCTGCAATTTCTGGTGGGCATGGCGTTCCTCGTCTTTCAGCCCGGATTCACTATCGCTTTTGCCAGGAACGAAACGATCAGCGAAGGCCTTCAAGTGTCCGAAATCTGGGACTGGACTCGCGAAAACATAGGGAATGTTGCGATTGTCGCGATTCTCACGGTGATCGCCAGCATGATCATAACGACGGTTGGGAGCATTGTGGGACTGATACTGTGTGTTATCGGCGCGGTAGTTACTGTGCCGTTGTCGCAACTGGTCATTTACTACTTCCAAAGTCACCTGTACGGACAACTGGCGCGGCTTACCGGGACGGGCGCGGCCGTGAGCCACATTGGGGCCATGTCGGAAGTGGATCCCGATGCCGGCCGGACCGCTGAACCTGTCGAAGAAACGGAGGTCTCAGCCGAAATCGTCCCACCGGAAGTGTTCGACCCACAAGCAGAGCCAGAGCCGCCAGTAGATCCTGAACTGCCGGCCGAACCGGAAGCACCAGAAGATCCGGAGGAGGCAGACGAAGCAATTCAGCCTGAGGAGGATGGGCAGTCAGAGGAGGGTAGTCGGCCTGAAGAGGATGAACCACCTTCAGAGCCGAAGAGCCAGTAGGTGCGAGAACGCTCTGGATAGAGCAAAAGGTTACGATTCAAAAAGCCCGTGCGAGACATAGTAGTTTCGCACGGGCTTCGTTTTTGCGGTACACGTTTGCCTGCGGCGAGGGGAGGACAAAAAGAAGGCGCCGAAACGCCTCCCGTGAATTGCCGGCTATCTGTTTTCTCCTTCTGCAAGCTGGTTATCCCCGTTAGCCTGAGCAGGACTTGTATTCGGTTACGACCCTTACGAAATAGCGATGCCAGCGCAAATCGTCAGTAAGTTCGGGGTGAAAGGCCGTTGCCAGAATCGGTCCTTTACGAACGGCAGCGATTACCGACTCGGTCTCGTCACCAAGCGAAGCAACTGTAGACAGAGTCTCGATACCTTCGGCAACTGCGGTTATGGCGGGAGCGCGAATGAATACTGCGTGGAACGGTGTATCACCCAGAGCAGGCACATCGAGATCGGCCTCGAAGCTGTCGACCTGGCGTCCAAAGTAGTTGCGATTGACGGTTACGTCGAGACCGCCGATCAGCGCCTGACCGCCTAATTTCTGGCCGGTCGCGTTCTCGGCCAGCAAAATCATTCCGGCGCAGGTGCCCCAAGTGGGCTTTCCTCCCCGGACCCACCGGCGCAACGGCTCGACCAGACCCCAGCGCTCGGCCACCAGTCCCATACTTGTACTCTCGCCGCCCGGGATGATGAGGCCGTCCAGGCCGTCCAATTCTTGCGCCAGTCGCACCTCGACGGCTTCGACATTGAGGCGCTTCAGCATGGCGATATGTTCGCGGAAGGCGCCCTGGAGAGCGAGTACTCCAATACGAACTCCGCTCATGTCATACTTCTCAGGAGGTTCATTTGGGACGTCCTTGCGGCGATCTTGATAGAGAGTGGTGGGGGTCGAAAAAGGGACCTGGCGCTAAGAGAAAAGTGATAGAGGAACCTGCATACTAGGACCCACGTTCCTCTCAGCAGGGGAAGGCACCGAATGCGGTGGCAAGAGTAATGGGAACTCCTGCCACCGCGACTCACGGGATTGGTGACATTGGGCGTCGCGCCCGCTACCATCCCCGTTCCGCCAGCTTATCGGCTTCAGATAGCTCGGTTACGTTGATGCCGACCATCGGGGCGCCCAGGTTTTCACTCACTTCTGCCAGGATGTGCGGATCGTTGAAATGTGTAACGGCCTGGACGATAGCGTGGGCGCGCTTGGCAGGGTCGTCGCTCTTGAAGATACCGGAGCCGACGAAGACGCCGTCCACGCCCAACTGCATCATGAGGGCGGCATCGGCGGGCGTCGCGACACCGCCGGCCGCGAAGTTCACGACGGGTAGTCGATTCAGCTCGGCTGTCTCCTTCACCAGGTCATAAGGCGCCTGAATGTCCTTTGCATAGGTGAAGAGCTCGTCGGCATCCATCCTGCTGATGCGGCGAATAGCGCCGTATACGCTGCGGGCGTGCCGTACTGCCTCAACAACGTCGCCTGTCCCTGCCTCGCCCTTGGTGCGGATCATCGCTGCGCCTTCGGCAATGCGGCGGAGTGCCTCGCCCAAGTTGCGGCAGCCGCACACAAAGGGAATGGTGAAGCTGTGCTTATTGATGTGGTGGCTCTCGTCGGCAGGAGTCAGGACTTCGCTTTCGTCAATATAGTCGACGCCCAGGGCCTCAAGAATCTGCGCTTCAACAAAGTGGCCGATCCGTACTTTCGCCATCACCGGAATCGTCACGGCCGCCATGATCTCTTTGATCAGCCGGGGGTCGCTCATGCGGGCAACGCCGCCATCCTGGCGAATGTCGGCGGGGACGCGTTCAAGGGCCATGACAGCACAGGCGCCTGCCTCTTCCGCAATGCGGGCCTGATCTGCAGTCACTACGTCCATAATGACGCCGCCCTTAAGCATTTGTGCCAGACCGGCCTTGACAGCGAATGTTCCTCGTTCCACCTGACCATCACTCTGCTGACCGTTTTTTGTACTCATGGGTCTGTGTCTCCTTGGATACCACAACGGGACAGAATCGTCTCATGCTGCGCCCAGAAGGTGAACGGCGAATGCGGATCCCGGATCCTGTTCAACCCCTTGCGCTACGTTTTGATTTCTGTTATTGTAGTCAAAGGCCCCCTGATTTTCCAACTTCACAAAAGCGGCGATTCCAGGCCGAGGGTTTGCTCAGGAAACGGTGAACTGGCCCGGGCGATAGAGAAGGGGATTGGGCAACTTTTACAACTGAGGTTGGCGTTCTTTTGTGCAGGATGACTATAGGATTTCCAGTTCTGTTTCGGCGATCATTGGTTGTTAGCCAAAGGGGTTCCCGCCCGGGGACCTCTTAGTCGAATAGACCCCACTAAAGCAGTTCGGACAGCAGGGATTGCCTGCAACAGGAGGAAACGCGCATATGGATGGCATCAATTCTGGAGATACTGCCTGGATCATCGTCGCCACCGCATTGGTGCTGATGATGACGCCGGCGTTGGGCTTCTTTTACGGTGGGATGGTACGCCGGAAGAACATCCTCTCAACACTCAACCTCAGTTTTATTACGATTGGCCTCATCAGCATTCAGTGGGTTGTCATTGGTTACACGCTGGCTTTTGGCACAAGTGTCGCTGGACTGGTAGGCGGTCTCGACTACATTGGTCTTTCCAATGTCGGTGTAGAGGCACTGGAAGGTCTGTCGATTCCCCATCTGCTGTTTGCCGCATTTCAGATGACCTTCGCCATAATCACGCCTGCGCTGATCTCGGGGACATTTGTTGAACGCATTCGCTTCAAAGTGTACCTGGTCTTCGCGGTCCTGTGGGCGACGCTCGTCTATGATCCGGTCTGCCACTGGGCCTGGGGCGGCGGCATCTTTGCCCGCTGGGGTGCGCTGGACTTTGCGGGTGGAACGGTCGTCCACATCACGGCTGGATTCTCGGCGCTGGCGTTTTCCATGGCAATCCGCAAGCGCAAGGGGTTCGGACAGGTGGCGATCGAGCCGCACAACATCGCATTCACTGTTTTGGGGGCAGGCCTGCTGTGGGTAGGCTGGTTTGGCTTCAACGGCGGCAGCGCCCTTGCGGCCGACGGTCTGGCGGTGCAGGCGTTGGTGAACACGAACACGGCGGCAGCAGCGGCGGCCGTAGTGTGGATGTTCTTGTCCTGGCGTGACAACAAGCCCAGCGTACTTGGCATCGTGACTGGAGCTGTTGTGGGTCTGGTAGCGATTACGCCCGCGGCTGGCTTTGTGACACCGATGGCGGCGCTACTGATCGGCGCAATTGCGGCACCTGTCAGCTACTATAGCATCGACTTCCGCGAAAAGAAGGGCTTGGACGAGAGTCTGGACGTGTGGGCCTGTCACGGCATGGCAGGGACATGGGGAGCACTGGCAACCGGCCTGTTCGCCACTGCCGCTGTCGGTGGAACAGACGGTCTGTTTTACGGCAACCCCACCCAGTTCGGCATCCAGTTGATGACCGTAATTGTGACGATCATATACTCGTACATAATTACGTTCATACTGACCAAGATCCTGGACGCAGTTTGGGGCTTGGCGGTCACCGAGCAGGAAGAGGAGATTGGTCTGGACATCAGCGAGCATGGCGAACGCGCCTATGCGTGACTAGCGAGGCAAGGTAGTGAAGGCGCAGGCTTGGATGACTTTGAAAGTTCGGAAGGCTATGAAGACAGTGAAAGCAGCGAGGCTGTCGAAGTTAGTGAAAGTGACGAAGGTAGTGACAGTAGTGAAAGGGAAGAGTCCTAGACTCCTTCTTGCCACAGGGACGTGCATTTAGTGGCACGACCCATTCATAAAGACGTGGAAGGCTCCTCTTTCGTTGAAGAGGAGATGAGCGATGCTCAAGAAGGTTGAGGCTTACATTCGACTCGAAAAGCTGACTGAGGTCAGATCAGCGTTGGTGGAGATCGGCGTTCCCGCCATTGACACCGTTGAAGTGCAAGGACATGGTAGGCAGACCGGCATAAGGCTGGCCGGACGACACAGCAGTTACACAGTCGATACGTTACCACGTCTCCGTTTGACTGTAGTCGTTAGTGAAGACGACGTTGCCCAGATCGTAGAGGCGATCAGAGAGAATGCCGCTACTGGGACACAAGGCGATGGCGCCATATACATCTGTCCGGTAGACAACATTGTCCGGGTCAGCACGGGGGAGCAAGGCGCCGACGTGTTGGTCTATGAAGGAGACATTGACATTCAAGGAATGCTATCGCCGCCCCCTGATCTAAGCGATTTCTTTGCTTTCTTTCTGGAGAGGAAGTACAGAATAGAGGATTGAAGGGACTCTCAGCCTGCCTTGCAGACTTGGGAGTTTCTCTTGACACACAGGAGAAATAGCGGTGTTAAAAAAGATCGAAGCGTACATCCGACATGAGAAGCTGGACAGTGTCAGGCTGGCTCTGATTGAGATTGGTGTCCCCGCTATCGATACTGTCGAAGTCCAGGGGCACGGCCGTCAGAGCGGAATCAAACTTGCCGGACGGCACAGCACTTACGTGGTCGACACCTTGCCGCGGATTCAGATGAATCTCGTCGTAAGCGAGGACGAGGTCGATCAGGTAGTGGCGACCATTCAGAGGACGGCGGCCACTGGCACGCAGGGCGACGGCGCCATTTTCATCTGTCCGGTGGAAAACATCATCCGTATCAGCACGGGAGAGGAAGGCGACGACGCGCTCGTATATGAGGGCGAAATAGATATCTCCGAACACAAGGTCGATCGAAAAGACTAGGTTTTTCTCTTCATAGCGGACTTTACAGACCCTGTCGGCGAGAGGTTCGCGTTCAGACCTACATACAAATGGTCCCTCCCAGGATCGCATCCGAAGGCGGGCGGCGAGTGCCGTCCGCCTTTAGCTTTCATTGAGCGGGTTGCGTCTCTCCCAGTAGCGTACAAACAGAGACAGGCCTATCGTCATCACCAGGTAGAGAAAGGCGACGACGTTGTAGGTTTCGAAAAATCGGAACGTGCTGGTGGCATAGAGTCTGCCCAGCTGGGTGATGTCCTGAACGCCCAGAACGGACACGAGCGCCGAGTCTTTGAGCATGGCGATGAAGTCGTTGCCCAGCGGCGGGAGGACTCGCCGGACGGCCTGGGGCAAGATCACATGGCGCATGGCCTGGCCCCGGCTCATGCCAAGGCTGAGCGCCGCCTCCATCTGGCCCCTTTCCACGCTCTCGATTCCTGCCCGAAAGATCTCGGCGATAAAGGCGCTATAGCCGATTACCAGCGCAAGGATTGCGCGGCTGGTAAAGGAGAGCTGGCGAATGCTGAATTCAGCCAGCGGCTTTCCCACGAAGCCGAGTCCCAGCCCCTGCAGTGCACCACCCGCCCAGTTAAACAGGTCTACCAGCCCCGGGGCACCCACGAATGCAATGTAGAAGAGGATCACCAACATGGGCACGCCGCGGATGATCTCCACGTAGAAGGAAGCCGCTTCGTACAACAGACGGTGGCGGGAGACGCGCGCCAAGCCGAAGGCCAGACCGACCACTAGAGACAGACCAAAGGAGATAAGGCAGACGTAGAGAGTTACGCCCACTCCCCTGGATACGGCGTTGAAGATCAGGTTGTAGTCCTGGTCAGCTAACAGGCTCCAGAGGAGCAGCACACCAAGAACCAGTGCCACCAGGAGCCAATAGGGGAGGCGCGCAAAGTAATCGGTTGGCGAACGCCGAGGATGCCCTTGCGTAGCGTCAACTGCTGTCACGAGTACGGAAACATGTCTGCCTACGAGCGCAAGGAGCGGGTGCCATCTTCAGCGGATCTCCCTGCGCTCGAACCAGCCTCAATTGGGATCGTACAGGAAAAACCACTTGACGTTCAGATACTCGTTGTAGCCGTCGGCTTTCATAGTCTGAATGGCTGCGTTGAAGAGTGCCGTCCATGTGCTGCCGGGCGTGAATATGAAGCCGAACTCCTCGGTCGCCAGGGCCCCGCCCACGATCTTGAGCGCTTCCGGGTTGGCGCCGATATAGCCGCGGCCGGATGCTGCATCGACCAGCACCATGTCGACGTCGCCGGCGATCAGTGCCTGGACAGATGCTCCAAAGCTATCGAGCAGTTGAATGCGGGGGTTGGCCTCGTCGCCGTCCAGAATATCGTACACGGCAGTGTAGAAGCCGGTCGTGCCCGCCTGCGCCCCTATCAGCAGGGATCCGTCGGCCGCGAATGCTTGCGGCGTATCGAAGCGGTCCTCATCGGCGCGGACAAGCATGAACTGCTGGCTGGTCATGTAGGCGTCTGAGAAGTCCACCACTTCGGCCCGTTCAGCCGTGATCGTGATTCCGTCCATACCTACATCGAACTGGCCTTCGGCAACCGCTTGAATCATCGCCTCCCAAGAGGTGACTTGCCAGTCGACAACACAGTTGAGGCGGCGGCAGATCTCGTTGACCGCGTCATATTCCCAGCCGACAGCCTCCCCGCTGCCCGGGTCGATGAAGTTGAGCGGAATGTAGTCGTTGCCCGTCACCGCTACTACTTCTGCACCATCCAGATTCGGCAGACTGTCGTAGATGTCGGCGGCGTTGGGATCGGTGAGGAAGAACCAGCGGGTATTCAGATAGTCCAGATAGCCGTCGGCCTTCATCGTCTGAATGGCTGCGTTGAAGGGTGCGGTCCACGTGCTGCCGGGCGTGAATATGAAGCCGAACTCCTCGGTCGCCAGGGCCCCGCCCACGATCTTGAGCGCTTCCGGGTTGGCGCCGATATAGCCGCGGCCGGATGCTGCATCGACCAGCACCATGTCGACGTCGCCGGCGATCAGTGCCTGGACAGATGCTCCAAAGCTATCGAGCAGTTGAATGCGGGGGTTGGCCTCGTCGCCGTCCAGAATATCGTACACGGCAGTGTAGAAGCCGGTCGTGCCCGCCTGCGCCCCTATCAGCAGGGATCCGTCGGCCGCGAATGCTTGCGGCGTATCGAAGCGGTCCTCATCGGCGCGGACAAGCATGAACTGCTGGCTGGTCATGTAGGCGTCTGAGAAGTCCACAACTTCGGCCCGTTCGGCCGTAATCGTGATACCGTCCATGCCTACATCGAACTGGCCTTCAGCTACCGCCTGAATCATCGCCTCCCACGAGGTGACCTGCCAGTCGACAACGCAGTTAAGGCGGCGGCAGATCTCGTTGACCGCGTCATATTCCCAGCCGACGGCCTCGCCGCTGGACGGGTCGATGAAGTTGAGCGGTATGTAGTCGTTGCCCGTCACCGCTACTATCTCCGCACCATCCATATCAGGAAGACTTTCGTAAACTACGTTCTTCATGCCGGTTGTCGCGCTTGATTCGGCGGCTTGAGATTGCGCTCCGGTATCTCCCGCCGACGGAGAAGACGCGGCAGGGACGCAGGCGCTCAGAGCAAGCGTAAGCAGCAGGAAGACAACTCCGGTACGTAAGGTCATCTCGTATTGCTTTAGCATGGATTCTCCATTCCAGTTCCTTGGCATTTCAGGAGGAAGTTCGGGCCGCAATCTTTGGTATTCAAAAGTAGTGCGTCAGACAGGCATCTGTCGCTTGGTGTGGGCGCGGCCGATTCGGGCCGTCTCCGGGTTGTGGCCGCCGATCACACGCACGCCGGCTTCGATTCTTTGGACGACATTCTCCGCGCTGGCCGGCTGGAGGAAGGCGACGCCGTTGGCCTCACATGCCGCCTGAACGCGGTCGCTCGCCTCCTGCATTTCGGGAGGGAAAGTCGGCGGGCGCCGGCGATAACCCAGGGAGATGCTCAGGTCGCCAGGTCCCATTTCCGCGAATCCGATTCCAGGGACGGCCAGGATTTCCTCAATGTGCGGCAAGGCGGCTGCCGACTCGACTTTGAGGCCCAAAAGCAACTCGCCTTCAGGGTTAAGGGGCCAGGGGTCAGCCTTATCGAGATAGTCCGCGTAGTCGACTCCCCAGATTGCGGATGCGGTAGGCTCCGAACCGACGCCGCGCCTGCCCGCCTGCAAACCTGCCCCTACGCCGATACGGTTGATCGGGTACCGGCACGCTTCGACGAAGGCGGCGACTGCTTCGGGTGTCTCCGCCTGACAGAGCAGGATTCCATGTACGCCTCGCGCCAGAATCTGGCGGAACTGCCAAGCGTTGTAGCGCACGATGTCGGCCGCGGTGCCTTCGACCGGGGCCTCGACTATTACAGTGGGTGTGCGGTGCCCGCTGGCGGTCGGTCCTCCTTCCACGAGCCCTTGCATGTAACTTTCCAGGCCGCCCAAATTGAAGGAGCCGTGCTCCATTCCCACATTGATATAGTCGGACCAGATGGCGGCATCAGTTCGGCCCTGTTCGTGGGTAAGCACGTGGCCGGTATGCCCGCCGCTGTAGTAGATGGGCTGGCCCTGTTCCAACAGTTCGATCGCCCGATTGACTCGGTTGGCCATTGGTTATCCCCTGTGCGAGTTGGCGTGTGAAAGCTTCCTACCGAATGTAACCTGCGTTTGACGCCGATGCGCTTCGCGCACGGCGTGAGTGAAAGAGCCTTGATCCACTTCTTCGTTTTGGGAAGTGCGACAAAAGGTGGCTATTCAGAGCGACTCGCTATCAGCCGGTTTCGTTGTCACGGCACTCCACATTGAGCCATCCTGAGCGGAAAGGTTGAGCGGAGTCAGTTTCCGGGTCGAAGCGGTGCCGCCAGATGCAGCCGTTGTCGTTGCCCAATAGATGGAGCGACACCGACGTGTCCGGGCTGGTTGTGCGCACACGATGGATGTCGATTTCCGGTAGCAACTCGTATAAGTCGCCCGGCCGCAGCATTTGGCGTACTGAGAGGGTCAACTTAGCGTGCGATTCAGTGCTGCCGTCGTCCTGGCGGGTAAAGACCTCTTCTTCCTGCTCGCCCTTGTAGAGACCCACAAGTCCCCAGGCCAGATGGTCGTGCACGGGAGTCTGGGCGCCCGGTGGCACAACCAGGGCTGAAAAGGCCAAGCCGCCATCGCCGGCCCGATATAGCAGCCACATGCCTATGCCGCCTCCCATGCCGCTCTCTGCGGACGGCTTCTGGAACTTCTGCGGCAGCCACTCTGGGTCCGCCAAGAGATTGATAAATTCCGGACGGACAGCAGCTACGATTTTGCTTGGGTCCGACTCGCGGGCCCGCGTAGTGTTCACCGCACTGATGAATTGCCGCATCTGCGCATTGTCGAGCAGCCACTCGTCAGCGTGGTGCGTGGGCGGGCGTGCCATAGTCGTTACTCCGCACCCTCTTCAGACGGCGGCTCCAGCGAAAACTGGGCAAAGTGGAAGAAGGCTGTAGGCTCGATGTCGGTGCGATCAGCCAGGTAACGTTTCTGCTGCTCCTCGGGAGGCATCATCTCGACCTCAGTGTAGCCATGCCGGGCCATCATGTCGCTCAGCGACTGCGGCGTAAAGTCGGTCAGCATGGGCTCACCCCGGCGCGCCACGAATCCTTCCATCTTTTCGCACAGCGTTCGCCATTCCCGGGTCATCATGTGTTTGGCGATTTTAAAGTCGAAGACGATACGACTCCCCGGTGCAGACAGTTGTGCAATCCGGCCCAGGGTATCGCGAATTGCCTCAGGCGTCAGGTAGTACGTTACACCGAGCCAGGAGTAGAACGCCGGTTGTTGGGAGTCGAAGCCTGCCTTTTCGAGTTCTTCATCCAACCGGTCGACCTCAAAGTTTACCGGTACAAGGGTGAGATTCGCGGGAATGCTCCCGTTGGCCTTCAGAATGCTCTGTCGCTTTACGTCCTGAGTATTCGGTGTATCCACTTCAAAGACGCGCACTTTGTCCGCCAGATCCTTGCGCCGCAGTGCGAAGGTATCGTGCCCCGCGCCGAGTATCACATACTGTTCGGTGCCTGACTCGACTGCTTCGACCAACTGGTCTTCAGTATAACGGGAACGTAGTACGACTGCCGGGTAAACGGGACGGTAGACGCCCAATAGCACATCTCCGACAAGCCACTTGAGCGGCCTGAACTTTGCGACCGCATGCCAGAATGGCGTCAGCATCTGCAACGCGTAGGTGTCTTCGAAAATGTGAGGTGGGTCGTGCCAGCGCAAATGCACAGCGCGGATGGTCGCGACCAGCACGGCTGTCTTGCTTGTATCCTTTAGGCGTCTACGAGGTGTACTTTCCGAGGTGGTCATAATTTGATATCTCCGTGGCTGAGCGGCCTCGGCGGCAGAGGATTAGTAGCTTCTGGGCGAGAGCGGTTCAGTTTTCCATCCTTAATGGCGGAATGGTAACAGGAGATAGTTTCATAGTAACATACAGATGGTGCTGGTTTCAAACCAGAGCAGAATTTGAAGTGCCGCCAGGATTAAGTGGGGCTTGGATTCGAACAAGCGGCTGGGCCGAATTATCATGAGGAGGGCGATCGATGAGCAGCATTCCGCAGAGGGGAATCGGCAATACAGGGACTTCAGTCACCGAGTTTGGACTGGGAACGGCGCCGCTGGGAGACCTGTTCAAGATGCTCGATGAAGATTCCGCACAGGGCGTCTTGCAGGCCGCCTGGGATGTAGGCGTCCGGTACTTCGATACATCGCCGTTCTACGGTAATGGCAAGAGCGAACATCGCGTCGGTCACTTTTTGCGACAGAAACCTCGTGACGAGTACGTACTCTCCACTAAAGTTGGGCGTGTATTCCGGCCGGTTTACGATCTTGCAAATTTCGATCCTGGCCCATTCATTGGGGCGCTGCCATTCGAATTTACTGTCGACTACAGCTACGATGGGATCATGCGTTCCTTCGAGGACAGCCTGCAACGGCTCAGCCTGCCTTCCGTGGATCTGCTGGTAATTCATGACCTGGACTTCTACTTCTACGAGACCGAGGCTCGCGTGAACGCCTATTTGAATCAACTGTTCACCAGCGGCTGGCGTGCGCTCGAGGAGCTGCGCAGTCACGGGCTGGTAAAGGGTGTAGGCGCGGGCATCAATGAGCTAGGGATGATCCCCCGCTTCCTCGACCTTGTGGAACTGGACTTTTTTCTGGTCGCTTACGGATATAACCTGCTGACGCAGGAGATGCTGGAGGAGGAGTTCCCCCTATGCGAGCAGAGGGGAATCAGCGTCATTATCGGAGCGGTGTTCGCATCGGGGATTCTGGCCACCGGCGCAGTGCCGGGCGCCACGTACTTCTACGCACCAGCCTCGCAGGAGATGATGGAGAGAACGGATCGGATTGAGAAGATTTGCAGGCGACACCAGACGCCACTTCCCTGCGCGGCGTTGCAGATCCTGCTGGCCAACCCGATCGTATCCGCCATCATTCCCGGCGCGATGGAAGTCGCTCATGTACGGGGGAACTACGACCTGCTCCAGAGGCCAATCCCGGCAGAATTGTGGAATGAACTGAAGGTCGAGGGGCTGCTCAGGGAGGATGCTCCTACTCCCTGAGTAACTAAGGGACGACAGAAAGCAACTGGACCGAGGCGTTGCTTACCCAGTCAATTACCGCGCTGGGGTAGACGCCGATCCAAAGCGTGGCGATGGTGCAGATCAGGAGGCTGGTCTGTAACGCCATCGGCACATCCAGGGAATCGCCTTCTCCTTCGCTGGTAAAGTACATCTCCCGTACCACGCGGAGATAGTAGAAGGCGGCGATACCGGCATTGATCATACCAATTCCGGCCAACCAGAAGTACTGGCGCTGGATGGCGGCGCCGAAGACATAAAACTTGCCGAAGAAACCGCCTGTGAGGGGAATGCCGGTCAGGCTGAGCAGGAAGATCGTAAACATGACTGCCAACCAGGGCGCCCGTTTTATCAGACCCCGGTAAGCGCTGATATGGGTGCTGTCGACCGTCTCTTCCAGCGCCATGACTACCAGAAATGCGCCGACGTTGGTAAACAGATAGGCGAAGAGATAGAGCAGGACGCCGTTAAGACCATTCATCGCGCTCGGCGAGGATGAAGTCACGGCAACCAACCCCATCAGGATGTAGCCGGCCTGGGCCACGGAACTGTATGCGATCATGCGCTTGACGCTGTCCTGTCGCAGCGCGGCTAGATTGCCCATCGTCATGGTGATGATGCTGAAAGCAGCCAGGACCGGTACCCAGTTGACTTCGAATGAGGCCATGGCCACGATGAAGAAACGGGCCAACACCGCGAAGGCAGCGGCCTTTGAGGCGGTGGAAAGATAGGTGGCGACCGGCGTGGGTGAGCCGTCGTAGGTGTCGGGAGCCCACTGGTAGAAGGGCGCCAGGCTCGCCTTGAATCCCAATCCAGCCAGAATCAGAAGCATCGCCGGCAAGGCGGCAAAGGCCAGCCCGCTCACTTCCGTGGATTCACCGACAATGACAGAGAATTCGGCGGCAATGTCGTGAAGGTAGAGAGAGCCTGTGGCGCCGTAGAGCAGGCTGATGCCGTACAGCATTACGGCCGAGGCGATCGATCCGTAGAGGAAGTACTTGAGACCGGCCTCGTTGCTGCGCCTGTTCTCGCGCAGGAAACCGGCCAGCATGTAACTGGTAATCGAAAGGAACTCGATGGCGAGATAGACCAGGACCAGATTGTTGGCGCTGACGGCAATGCTCATGGCCAGGCTGACCATCAGGAAGAATGTCCAGAACTCACCCTGATTGCCGGAGCGACGATTCATATAGCGGCCGCCGGCGATTGTGGTCAGGATCATGCCGGAAAAGATGGTGACCTTGATAAAGCTGCCGAAGTTGTCGATCGTCATCATCGAGTAGGCGATCTTCGGCCCGGCTTCCGGATCCGAGATATCCAGTTGGAGTACGACGGCAACCAGGGCAGCGGTCAAGAACAGGGCAGACAAGGCCATGTAGCTCAGCCCTGATTTCTTTCCCACACCGGGATCGTAGGCCAGGTCGAGGCAGAAGATGAACAGGCCGCCGATGAGAAGTATGATTTCAGGTGCGATATATCCTAAGTCGCCCACGGACTAATCTCCATGTAACAGTTCCGGATTCCGGGTGCTTGCGGCCGCGTAAGTCAACCTGGCGCGGTGAGCAAGCAGCCGGTCACTGCAGTGATCAGACGAGATTCTGAACAAAGGCCAGGAGTTCCCGCGCTGACTGATTGAAATAGCTCACCAGAGGCGTTGGGTAGATTCCGATCAGGAACATCGCCGCGATCAGCGGCCACATTGTCACCTTCTCAAAACCAACCATGTCAGTAGGGCCGTCGGCATGTTCGCCTTGCACCGTTGTCCAATGCGTGAGTTTACTCGGGTCATACTCGCCAAGGAAGACATTCTGGACAATACGATAGAGAATGTAGACGGCGGTGATGACGATGCCGATCGTGCCAAAGGCAGCCCAGTAGGGCATGATGGCAAAGGCCCCGCGGAAGGTGAACAGCTCCGCCCAGAATCCGGCGAGACCGGGAAGCCCCAGGCTGGCGAAGGCGGCCGTCAGCATCAAGCCGTAAAAGTGTGGCGTCTTGGTCGCCAGACCGCCGAACCTCGACAGGTCGCGTGAATGGGCCCGTTCGTAAATGATGCCGACGAGAAAGAACAGCGCTCCTGTGATGATGCCGTGGTTGAACATCTGCAGTGCAGCGCCGTTGAGCGCCATCGCGGCGCTGTCCTGAATGGCCTGCGCGCTGAGGCCGAAGCGGTTGACCGCGCCGGCCAAGGCATCGGGGGTCATCACTGCGGCGGCGGCCCCGATCCCCAGCATCACGTAGCCCATGTGACTGACAGAACTGTATGCGATCAAGCGCTTCAGGTCGGTCTGGGCCACACAGACGAAGGCGCCGTATACGATAGCGATTGCTCCCAGCCCCACAATCCAGGTTGCCCAGTAGACGGAGGCCTCCGGGAAGCTAGGCAACATGATGCGCAACATGCCGTAAGCGCCCAACTTCAACAGAACACCGGCCAGAATGACGGAGCCGGCGGTCGGCGCCTCGGTATGGGCGTCGGGAAGCCAGGTGTGGAAGGGGAAGCTGGGCACTTTGAAGGCAAAGCCCAGGAAGAAGCCCCAGAACGCCAGGCTGGCGAGTGTCAGGTTGCCGGCGAAGGGCTGAGCCGCAGCCGCTTCGACGATGTCGAAAGTCCCCGTTGCGAAGTAGACTCCCAGTATCGCCAGCAGCATCGCCACAGAGCCCACCAAGGTGTAGATGAAAAACTTGGTGGCGGCGTAGCCGCGATTCTCGCCGCCCCAGATGCCAATGAGAAAGTACATCGGCACCAGGCTGATCTCCCAGAAGACGTAGAAGAGGACGTAGTCCAGGGCCAGAAACACGCCGATCATGCTGAATTCCAGCAAGTGCATCAGGAAGAAGTATTCCTTGACACGCTCGTTGATCACACCGGCGCTGTAGTACAGACTTAGAGTGCTAAGTAGTGCAGTCAAGAAGATCAGTGGGACGCTCAGCCCGTCGACGCCCAGGTGATAGCCGGCATTTAGCTGGGGAATCCACTTGGCGACCTGCTCAAACTGCATACCTCCCGTGTCGGAGTCGTACGCAAACAGGAGATAGATGCTGAGGCCAAGGGGGAGCAGACTGGCCCAGATCGAGCCTTTCTTGATCAGGCTGTCGCTGCTACCAAGCAGAATGACCAGGAGTGCTGCCACCAGCGGCCAAAAAAGCAGTATTGTCAGGACAATTGAATCAGGTGAATCCATGAAGCCGTCTCCAAGCAGAGTTTAGGTTTAGGCAGATTTGAGCCATTCGGAACCGCTGCCATACGAAAGGATGCACACCAGGCGGCGCTGTTTCTTACACCAGAGTAAGTATCATGGGAAGCACGTTCAGGAAAAGCCATACGGCCAGGATCAACATACCGAAGAGCAGATAGGTCTGCACGCGACCATCCTGCAGAAGGCGAGCAATGTGGCCGGCCTGATCGGAGATCCAGCCGACGCCGTCTACGAAGCCGTCAACGACGAATCTGTCAAAGGCAGCAGAGAGATCGCCGATTCTGATTGCTATCCGGCCGACCCAGTTGACGAACCAGTCGATAATCCAATCGCGGTCGAACAGGGCCAGGAAACGGCTCAGCCACAAGGTAAAGAGCACGATCGTGCCATTGTACAGCTCGTCTATCCAGTACTTGCGGTGCCACACCCACCAGATCGGACCGAGGATTCGGGCAACGGGATCCGTCTGACCTTCCTTCAGCCCTTGTCCGTAGACCAGGTAGCCGGCTCCGAGGCCGCCGAGCGCGACCACTATCGAGACTGCCAGCGGCACGAAATTGAAGTCCGGATGATGCGGGTACAGGTGCATGTACTTCATGTAGGGTTCGAGGAAGTGCCCGATCCAGTTGGGAACGATGGCGCCCAGAACCGGGAACGCATCGGGAATGCCGAACCAACCGCCGGCGATGGCGAAGATGCTGATCAGAATCAGAGGAGTCGTCATGCTGGCGACGCTCTCCGGGGCGTGCGAGGCGCCTTCGGTGCGGGCCGTACCGAGGAAGGTCAGACCGATCTGACGCATTGTATAGAAGGCGGTCAGGAAGGCAGCCAGGGCCAGCGTCCAGAAGACCCACTGATGGTTGCCATCCCAGGCGAAGGCCAGAATTTCATCCTTGGACCAGAAGCCTGCGGTGACCAGAGGAAAGCCTGATAGGGCCAGCCCACCTATGATGAAGGTCCAGCCTGTACGGGGCATTCTGGACAGAAGGCCACCCATGTTGCGCATATCCTGCGCGTCTTCGGTATCGAGTACGCCATCGGCGCGGCGGACGATATGTTCGGTGTGGCTCTCGTCATGGTGGTCGTGGGCGTGCTCGTGCGCGTGATGGTAGCCGTGTTCCACGCCGTGAATCACGCTGCCGGAACCGAGGAACAGGAGAGCCTTGAAGAAGGCGTGGGTCAACAGGTGGAAGAGCGCGGCCACATACGCACCCATGCCGATGGCGGCAACCATATACCCCAACTGAGAGATCGTGGAGTAGGCCAGCACGCGTTTGATGTCCCACTGGGCCACGGCAATTGTGGCCGCGAACAGGGCGGTAAACGCGCCGATGAAGGCGACGAACTGCAGCGTGCCAGCGGAGACTTCGGGAGAAAAATTGTAGATCGGGAACATCCGAACCAAAAGGAAGACACCGGCTGACACCATTGTCGCAGCATGGATCATGGCGCTGACAGGTGTGGGCCCTTCCATTGCATCCGGCAACCAGATGTGGAGCGGGAACTGGGCGCTCTTGCCGATGGCGCCGCAGAAAATGAGCACGCCGATAAGGGAAATCCAGTGAATTTCGCCGAACAGGGGGATGTTGACCAGTGAATGGGCGAGTTGATCGAGGTTTGTCTCGGTGAACAACTCGCTGAAGCGCAGGCTGCTCGGCTCGCTGCGTACGTACAGCAGGATCAGGCCGATCATGAGCAGGGCATCACCGATTCGGGTGGTGATAAACGCTTTGACCGCGGCTGCTCTCGCCGACGCCTTCTCGTACCAGAAACCGATCAAGAGGTAGCTGCACAGCCCCATCACTTCCCAGAATACAAAGAACTGGAGCAGATTGTTGGCGACGACGAGACCGAGCATGCCGGTCGCGAACAGACAGATGTAGGCCATGAAGCGGCTGTAGCGGGGGTCTTTTCCCTGCGAGTAGGCGGTCGGGTACTGCTCTGCTTTGAGGTGGTGGGGGAAACTCATGTAGCCGCTGGAGTAGATGAAGATCATCAACACCAGGAAGGGCACCATGAAGAGCATCAAAGCATTGGCCGGATCGACAGCGTAGCCAATGACAAATTCGGTTGCGCCGGTGGGAATCGTGTAAATCGCCTCGTCAACCGGATGATCACCGAAGTGATCGCTAAAGAACGAAGCGAAGGCGATTCCCCAGCCGAGAATGCAACTGAGAAGAGCCGAACCAATTGCGACCAGGGCGCTGCCCCGCTTATTTTTGTTCAGAAAGAGTAGAATCGCCAGGAATGCCAGGAAGGGGGGAATCGGCACAACCCAAGTGACGCTGAATAGTCCTTCCATAGAAAAACCTCAAGAAAAAATGGAAACCGGACGGTCTTCCGTAGTCAGTTCAGAAATCAGATGCCAAACCTATTACGTTGCTTGACGTCGAACCATATTGGCAACTGCATACCCTAAGAGCAGACCGGCGAATGCCAGCACGAACAGCCACAGATCGTTGGGTACTCCGGCAGTCGAGCCGATGCCAACAAACAGGGCCGCCCCGGTAAGAGAGATGATCAGTCGAAATGACTGCGCTTTCTTATGCCGGCGGGCTTTCTCCAAGAGCTGTGCTGCATCGTGGTAGTCGGGCTTATGCCTTACGATCTCTTTGAGTGCATAGACGGCGCCTGTATAGTTGCCGTCCTCCATCTTCTCCTGTGCGACCTGGTAGAGAAAGCTGCACTGTTCTTCAAGTGTTCCCGTCAGCTGCTTCTTGGCCACCTTGTTCCGGTTTTCTCCGCACACGACGCCGGCAGCGGCGCCATTCTACCTGTACAGGGCCACTCAGCCTGAAAGAAGGTCCAGCTCGTCGACATCTATAGTGCGCCGCTCGCGGTAGACGGCGATTATCAGCGCCAAGCCCACAGCGGCCTCGGCTGCGGCCAAGCCGATAATCAATACGGCAAAGGCCTGTCCAGTAAGGTCTTCCATGGGACCGACCCCGTGGCGCCAAAATGCCACCAGGTTGATGTTGGCAGCGTTGAGCATCAGCTCGATGCCCATGAGCATGGCGATGGCGTTGCGCCGTGCAAGCGCGCCATACAGGCCGCATGAGAACAGGAAGGCGGCGAGCATCAGATACCAGCTGAGCGGAACCATAGATCAACCCCAAACAGAATCGGTGGCAAGAAACCGGTAAACTGAATTTGCAGCAGCCGATTTCGTTTAACTTGGCCTTAGCGGTCGCGTGCCAACATGACGGCACCGACCAGAGCCAGGAGCAGCAGCAGCCCCAGAACTTCAAACGCAATTACGTAAGTGGTTACAAACTCTCTTCCCAGTGCGCCAATCAGCGCTTCGTCGGCGATGACCTCCTCACCCGGGGCCGGCCACGGTGTTGCCCGTGCAAAGGCAAGCAGCCCGACAAAAAAGAGAAAGGCAAAGAGGGACGACTTACCCCACTGATTGTTGAGTGGAGAGGTGCGCCCGTACATCATGCTGCGCGTGAGCATAATGGCAAACGCGATCAGCATGGCGATCGCGCCGACGTACACGAGCACTTGGCTGACCGCCAGAAATTCGGCTTCCAAGAAGACATAGACGCCGGCGACGCCGAAAAAGGTCAGCGTCAGGGCCAGAGCGCTGTGAAAGAGGTTTCGACTCATCACTACGGCCAGTCCGGCTACGGCCGTCAGCAGAGCTACCTGGATGAAAACGAACTGTTCGAATGTTGGAATCGGTACCTCAATGCCCAGCGGTAACTGCATGGGAAACCCTGCCTTCTTGGTGGAGAGCGTCTCCGTAGGCGGCCGTGCTCCGAACTGTCACGCAGCCTCGTTCTACCTGA
This sequence comes from Caldilineaceae bacterium, assembly GCA_026708085.1. Taxonomy (GTDB): domain Bacteria; phylum Chloroflexota; class Anaerolineae; order Caldilineales; family Caldilineaceae; genus Bin5. The sequence continues at coordinate 52,609 of JAPOVP010000099.1, read as the reverse complement.
ATGTCGTCTGGAAAGACCTAATACATTGTGCCCTTTTCGGAGACCTGCATGGAGCCTATCAGCGACGAGGGTTCGAAAGAGCGCTTCGTTCGCATCTGTTCTTCACGGAAATATTTCTGCAGGACGTAGGCTACGACGGCCATGACGCCGACGTTTGCGATGAAGATCAGCACATATTGAACGGCAACCGGGGTCGGCAGCTTCTGGATTATGGCCTGGGCGACAATCAGCCCGATCATCAGCGGCACCAGGACCTTCCAGGCGAAGTACATCATCTGGTCAATGCGGATGCGGGGAAAGGTCCCTCGGATCCACTGCTGCAGGACGTAGATGCCGTACACTTTAATCATAAAATAGCCGAGACCCAATAACGGGCCGATAACCGGCAAGCCGACGCCTGGGCCTTGCCAGCCTCCCAGAAACAGGGTGACGGCGACAGCGGCCAGTATCCAGGCGTTGAGGAACTGGGCCAGGAAGAACATGGCGAACTTCATGCCCGAATACTCGATGTGGAATCCGGCAATCAGTTCAGATTCCGCTTCCAACAGATCGAAGGGGGTGAGTTCAGCCTCGGCGAGAGAGCTTACAAAGAAGACGATAAGCGCCCCCGGCATCACAATTCCAAGCCAACCCAGTCCGAGGTTAAAGGCGCCTATATGCAGTGACTGGAGTTCCACGATCTGACCGAATCGCATCGAACCGGTGAGCAGTACTACCGTAAGGATTGCCAGCACCAGAGGGATTTCATAGCTCAGTAGTTGGGCCACTACGCGAAAACCGGCGAGCAAGGCGTACTTGTTGTTGCTGCCCCACCCGGCCATCAGCGCCGCCATAATGCCTATCGAGCCGAGCGCCACAACGTAGAGTGCGGCGACATTCAGGTCCACGCCGGTCAGGCCCGGTGCAAATGGTATGACTGCCAGCAGCATCAGTACACCGAATACAGCCAGTACCGGGGAAAGATTGTAGGCGATCTTGTCCGCTTCGTAGGGGGTGATGTCCTCTTTGGAGAGCAACTTGGCCGCATCAGCGACGGTCTGGAGGAGGCCGTACTTGCCGACGCGGTTGGGGCCGATGCGGTCCTGAATGCGGCTGATGGCCTTGCGCGTAATCCAGATCAACAGCAGAACCGATAGCATACCGTAGTTGATCAGGATAAAGGACCCGACGGCGTACACCAGGAAGATGGCCGCCCAGCCGGGGAGTCCCAGTCCCATGAGCCAACTGGAGAGCGCTTCGCTCCATTGGGTTACCTGCATAGCTCTGCCTCCAAACAGGTAGCTGAGAAACTGAGGCCTTTAGGCGCCGCGAACTGATTGGCCGTGCGCAGCACCTGAACCAGACCTATTGCCACTCCAGAGCGCCCTTGCGCCAATCGTACATGAGTCCGATCACGAGCAGCAGAACAAAGAAGATGGTCGCGAGCACTGCAAACATTTCGAGCTGCTGGTATGCCACTGCAATTGGAAAGAGGAACAGTGCTTCGACGTCGAACACGACGAATACCAAGCCAATCAGGTAGTACTGTGCTCGGAACTGGACCCACGTCTCGCCAATGGTTTCGACGCCACTCTCGTAGATGTCGTTCTTGATCTCATCGGGCCGGCGGGGACCAAGGAAATGGCCCATCACGATGGCGGCAAGAGGTAACACGACCGCCAAGCCGGACATAACAAGAATGAAGAAATATTGACTGAGCATTAGCGAGAATCCGTTTGTGTGGAATTTAACAAACTCCCGCGAAAGTATAGCATAGCGATTTCTGATAGGGAAAGTTTGTGCCCTGCTTAAACGCGTTCAACGTGCTCCAGGTGGCGGCATTTACAAGGCATTCAGTGGGATTGGAGCGAGGCGGGGGGATGATCATTCAACGGGGCCCGCCGGCTTGCTCTTTGGAGACAATTGACACCGACAGGCTTTGACAGTCAATTTCGGTTCGTGCTAGAATTAAGTCGTTCGTGGAAAAATGCACGAACAGTTCCCCAAGCCTTTCAGTTTCGCTGAAAAGGAATACGAGATGGCAAGCGACTATCTGCCACTTCTCATACTGATCCTGTTGGCGGCCGGATTCGGCGTTATTGCCATCGGTCTGCCCTCGCTGCTCGGTCCACGAGAGCGTAACAATCAGAAATTGGAGCCCTACGAATCGGGGATTATCCCCTTCGCCGACGCCCGTCGACGATTCCCGGTTAAGTACTACCTGGTCGCAATGCTCTTTTTGATCTTCGACATCGAAGTAATCTTCCTCTACCCGTGGGCGGCCGTCTTGAGAGATCTTCGCCTATTTGCCCTGTTGGCGATGATTCCCTTTTTCATTGTACTCGTGGTAGGTTTCCTCTATGAATGGAAGAAGGGCGCTCTCGACTGGGACTAGAGACTGAGGGATCTGGCCGTCGCGCACGGCTTTTCTCAGGGTTTTGACAGCATATTTGGTACAGGTTAAGGCTGGAAGGTCCAGAGAGCCGAAAGCCAGTTGCCGCGTTCATAAAATGCCGCCTCCGGCTCGGCTGCATAGATGTAGGTGCAAAGGAACGGACATGGGTCTAGAAGAAAAGGTTCCTGAAGGCATTTTGACAACGTCGCTGGACAGCGTAATCAATTGGGGGAGAGCCAATAGCACATGGCCGCTGCTCTTCGGTCTGGCCTGTTGCGCGATGGAAATGATCGCTACAGGCACGGCCCGTCACGACATTGCCCGATACGGGTCGGAGCTCTTCCGGGCCAGTCCGCGGCAGGCCGATCTCATGATTGTCTCCGGCCGTGTCAGCAACAAGATGGCGCCGGTGATAAAGCGCATTTACGACCAGATGCTGGCACCAAAATGGGTTATCGCCATGGGAATATGTGCCAGCGCCGGCGGTCCTTTCAACAACTACGCCATTATCCAGGGGGTGGACAAGATCATTCCCGTTGACGTTTATGTTCCCGGCTGCCCGCCACGACCTGAATCCCTGCTCTACGCAATGGATCTGCTGCGTGCGAAACAGCGGAGCGAATCAGTTGGGGCATGGCGCAAGGTCGAAGAACCGCTGACCGTTGACGAGATCGAGCCTCTGGTTGTCTGACCTTGGCAATTAATTGTCTTGGATGGCGCTTCCGCCTGACCGGGTAACCCTGCAAATGGACACAGAACCGTGTCTATCGGTGCCAAACTGCAGATATGAGAGCGAGCTGAGCGATGCCTCTTGATGTAGCGCCGGTTGTTCGCGCATACGAGACCCAACGAACCCTGAATCCGCCGGGAATCCCCGCTTTGGCGCCCTTGCCCGAGGGGGATACAAAAGATACGCGGCGCATCTGCCAACAGTTTGGCGAGGACATCGTTGCGGCTGGCCTGCACAACGGCAACCAGGTGGTATTGGTTAACCCGGGGCAACTCAAGGCGCTGGTCACTTTTTTGCATGATGATCCCGAACTCTCATATGAGACGCTGATAGACGTTACCAGTGTGGACCGGTCCCGACTTCCTCTGGACGGCGAAGCCCGTTTTCAAGCGGTGTACCAGTTTCGCTCCTACTCGCGCAACCAGCACCTTACGGTCGTGGCCGACTGCGAAACCGAACCGGGCGGCGACGGCGAGTCTGCGCGGATCGACAGCCTGACCGGCGTGTACCAGGGTGCCGAGTGGCCGGAGCGGGAAGTGTACGACCTGATGGGGATCCGCTTCACCGGCCATCCGGACCCGCGACGGATCCTCATGCCCAAGAACTGGCCCAATCACCCGCTGCAGAAGCAGGCCCCGCTTGGCGGAGAAGAGGTGCCGTTTACGTTCACTTGGGACGACCCGGAGTTCGATACGCTTGGCTCTCAGATACTGCCGGCGGAGAGCACGGCCCCAGACCTGCCGCCGGGGATGAGCCGCCAGAACATGGTCATCAATATGGGGCCGCACCATCCCAGCACGCACGGTGTACTTCGCCTGGTCGTGGAGATGGACGGCGAGCGCATTGTTAGCATCGACCCGGACCTGGGCTTTCTCCATTCGGGCTTTGAAAAGACTGGCGAAAACAAGCGCTATAAGGACTTTGTCTATTACACCGACCGGATGGACTACTTGTCCTCGATGTCGAACAATCTGGGCTATTGCCTGACCATCGAGCATATGCTGGGCCTGGAGATACCTGAACGGGCGCAGGTGATCCGTGTGATCATGGCAGAGTTGCAGAGAATCGCCTCTCACCTGTTCTGGCTGGCGACGCACGTCCTGGACGTGTCGGGGACCGGTATGAGCCTCCTGATGTACGCGACGCGCGAACGGGAACGGATTCTGGATCTGTTCGAGATGGCCTGCGGCGCCAGGCTCACGGTCAGCTTCATTCGCATTGGGGGCGTCTGGCAGGACCTGCCGGACGCTTTTGTCTCTGAGCTGAAGGATTTCCTGCGTGTAATGCCGCAGAAGATCAGCGAGTACGAGGCGATGGTTACTGAGGCACCGTTGTGGCAGGAGCGCCTGATCGGAATCGGTCACATCAGCGCCGAAGATGCTTTGGGCATGGGTCTTACCGGGCCGATGCTACGCGGCAGCGGCGTCGACTGGGACCTGCGCCGCGATCGACCTTACAGCGGCTATGAGGCATACGAGTTTGAGGTGCCGACCAGTGACAGCGGCGACTGTTACGGGCGCTTCAAGATCCGACTGGAGGAGATGCGTCAGAGCGTACGCATCCTGGAACAGGCAGTGGACAACCTTCCCAGCGGGCTTTACAGGTCGAACAATCGAAAGGTGGCCCTACCTCCGCGCGCCGAACTGGATGTGAGCATGGAGGCGTTAATTCACCATTTCAAGCTGATGACCGAAGGCTTCCATGTGCCGCCCGGCTTCTTCTATCACGGCATCGAAAACAGTAAAGGTGAGCTGGGATTTTTCGTCTACAGTGACGGTTCTGCCAAGCCGTATCGCCTGCATGTACACGGCCCAAGCTTCAACAACCTTTACGCCATTGATCATATAAGTCGCGGCGAGATGCTCTCCGACGTCGTGACCAACATCGGGTCGATCGACATTGTACTTGGTGAAGTAGACCGATAGCACTGCGGCTGTGGATATGCTCAGCACTTGCCACCGTAAACCGCTCACCTGCAACCGGGGAATTCAATGATAACGGACCAGATGCGGCAGGAAATCGACGAAATACTGGCACGCTATCCCGCGGGCCGGCAGCGGTCGGGAATCCTGCCGGCGCTCTACGTGATCCAGAAGGAGTACGGATACTGCCCGGTAGATGCGCAGGACGAGCTGGCGGAAATCCTCGGAATCGCGCCGGCTGAGGTTGGCGCGGTCGTCGGTTTCTACAACATGCTGCATGAGGTGCCCAAGGGCGAATATCATATCGAAGTCTGTACAAACGTCCCTTGCATGCTTCGGGGTGGGAACCAGTGCCTGCACAACTTTGAGAACGCGCTTGGCATTCATCACGGTGAGAAGACCGAGGACGGAAAGTTCGCCCTCGATCACATGGAGTGTCTCGGCTCTTGCGGCACGGCGCCGATGGCGATCGTTACCGACCAAAAGACGGGTCAGATCCGCTATTTCGAGAATCTCGACTCGTCCGAAGACGTGGAGAAGGCGATTGAACTGCTGGATTCCGGCAATGGCTTCCACACGCTGGAACGCTGGACACCGGAGGCCGACCCCAACGGTGAAGGCGCGTCCGACGGCCCTTACCGCACAGGTGGGATGGAGCCCCGGTACCTGATGGACCGGCTCAACGAACCTGACAGCCACCGGATAGAGACTTACGAGGCTGACGGCGGCTATACCACGGCGCGACGCGTGTTGAGCGAGATTGAGCCGGCCGACATGGTCGATCAGATAAAGGAAAGCGGGATTCGTGGTCGCGGCGGGGCCGGTTTTCCCACTGGAGTCAAATGGGGCTTTTTGCCGCAGGGCGTGCAACCCCGCTATATGGTCGTGAATGCCGATGAATCGGAGCCGGGCACTTTCAAAGACCGTATTGTGATGGAATACGATCCCCATCAGCTCATCGAAGGGATCATTCTGAGTTGCCACGCAATCGAGTCGGAGAAGGCATTTATCTATATTCGCGGTGAATACTATTTTGCCTATGTTCGCATGCAGAATGCACTGGACGAGGCGAGAGCCAAGGGCTACCTGGGCGAAAATATCTTCGGCAGCGGCAACAATTTGGATATTGTAATGCACCGAGGCGCCGGTGCCTACGAGTGCGGGGAAGAGACCGCGCAGCTAACGAGCCTTGAGGGCTATCGCGGACAGCCGCGCCTCAAGCCCCCATTCCCCGCCGTGGAAGGCCTGTATGCCAAACCGACGATTGTGAATAACGTCGAGTCGATCTGCAATGTGACGCACGTTATGCGCCATGGCGTCGACTGGTACAAGGAGTACGGCACTGAACGCAGCCCGGGGATGCGTATTTTCTGTCTGAGCGGAAACGTTAAGCGGCCGGGGCTCTACGAACTTCCACACGCAACGCCACTAAGTGAACTGGTCAACAAATATGGAGGCGGGCCGCAGGACGAGAACCATCCGATCAAGGCGATCGTACCCGGCGGGCTGTCGATGAAGCTGTTGACACCGGATCAGTTCGACACGCCGCTGGACTTTGAGAGCATCACCGAGGCCGGTTCGCTGCTGGGGTCGGCCGGCGTGATCGCGATCGACGACCGCACCTCAATGGTCGAGGTTGCGCGGCGCACGCTCAGCTTCTATCGTGAAGAGAGTTGCGGCAAGTGCACGCCTTGCCGCGAGGGCACGGCCTGGTTGGAGAAGATCCTGCTGCGCATCGAGGAAGGGCAGGGTCTGGGCAGAGACCTGGAGCTGATGGAGTTCATCGCCGACAATATTGCCGGCAAGAGCTTCTGTCCATTTGGCGAGGCATCGGTGTGGGGACTGCAGAGCAACCTGCTAAAGTTCAGGCCCGAGTTTTCGGCGCAGATTGAGAATACCAATCCTGACGAGATCGGTCCTGTTCTGCCGATTCGGCCGGATTACCGCCCGAATACGCACGAGGAAAGCGGATTGCGCGACACCACATTTGCGCCGGCCGGCGGGAACATCGTGCTGCACGATGATTTGATTCCGGGTGACGACTGAGGAACAACGGATGAACGCCGTAGCCACTCCTGACGCCGGCGAGCAGATCAGGAGCGATAGTAGCAAGATACTGGACGCGAATCTGCCGATTACGCTAGCCGAGGGTATGCCCTTGAGGCGATTCACGCTGGATGAATATCATTGGTTGATAGACATCGGCTTCTTCAAGGAGAATGACAGAGTAGAGTTGGTTGAAGGAATTCTGGTGGACATGAGTCCCAATAATCCCCCTCACATTCGCACTGTAAATCGCTTGAGAAGGATCTTTTCCCAATTGGATGCACGTGCAGACATAGAGGTTCGTACACAGGGACCGGTGACCATACCTGAACAGATGACCGAGCCCGAACCAGATTTGGTCATTTCAACGGAATCTGGACTTGAACTTGATGAACGTCATCCCTACCCATCGGAGATACTGTTGTTGATGGAAGTTTCGGACTCAAGCCTCACTTACGATCGATCTCTCAAAAGGGCAATATACGCGAAGGCGGGAATAGCTGAGTACTGGCTGTGGAATCTTGTCGACGGCTTCCTGGAGGTGTACCGAGACCCGCGAACGCCTGTAAGCGGAGAGGCAGCATATCAAACGAAATTGACCTACCATCGCGGTGAATCCGTGACGCCGCTGGCTTTCCCCGATCTTGAAGTGGCTGTTGACGACATACTGCCGCCATCAGGCAGTACAGCCTAGACAGGCTGGACCCGCAGAGGTTCTCCTCATTCTCGGAGACGTAATCGTCAATGACAGATAATGTAACGCTCACGATCAACGAAGAGGAAGTGTCGGTTCCTGCCAGGACGCTTCTGGTCGACGCGGCGCGCATGGCGGGCGTCGAGATTCCGGTCTTCTGTTCGCATCCCAAGCTGGACCCGGTTGGCTGCTGCCGCATGTGCCTTGTCGAGGTGGACGGTCCACGGGGTACGGCGATGATGGCTTCCTGTACGATGCCTGTGGGCGAGGGAATGGTTGTACGTACGGATACTGAACAGGTACGTACGGTTCAGGAAGCTAACCTGGCCTTCATTCTGCTCAATCATCCGCTGGATTGCCCGATCTGCGACAAAGGCGGCGAGTGCCCGCTGCAGGACCAGACAATGCGATTTGGTCCGGGGATCAGTCAGCTGATCGAGCCGAAGCGGCTCGCGAAAAAACACTACGACATTTCCGACACGATTGTGCTGGACCAGGAACGGTGCGTCCTGTGCTGGCGCTGCATCCGTTACCTAGAGGAGTGGGAGGACAAGCCGCAACTAGGTCTGTTCGAGCGGGGCAATGACACGATCGTGGACATACAGGACGGGCGCCCGGTCGACGCCAAGACCAGCGGCAATATCATAGACCTTTGCCCTGTCGGGGCGCTGACGAACCGCGTCTCCCGGTTTGCTTACCGACCATGGGAAATTGAGCGGACGCCCAGTATCTGCCTGCACTGTTCTGTGGGCTGCAATGTTCGGTTGGACAGCCGCACGCACCAGCTTCGGCGCATCGTCGGCCGCGAGAACATGCAGGTCAACGACCAGTGGATTTGCGACAAGGGCCGCTTTGCCCACGCCTGGGTAAACGACGAAAACCGGCTGGCCACACCGCAGTTGCGCAAGAACGGCAAACTGACCCCTGTACAGTGGAGCGAGGCGCTGGCTTATGTCGCCGAGAGGTTGGCCGGCATAAAGGAGAAGTATGGCGCCGACAGCATTGGTGCGATAGGCAGCGGCAAGATCAGCAACGAGAGCAACTATTCACTGCAGCGGTTCATGCGCGAAGTGATCGGGACGAACAACATCGACCACCGCGATGGCGGTGATGTAGCGGCCCTGCCTACCGGTCTGCCGGCCCTGTCTGAGCTGATGAAACCGCAGTACGGGCCCGACCCGCAGGTCGATACGGTTGTGCTATTCGGTTTGGACCCCAGCGAAGAGTTGCCTGTCCTGGACCTCCACTTGAAGAGAGCGGTAATTCGAGGCGGAGTAAAGCTGATCATCGCCCACCCTCGCAAAATTGAGTTGACCCGGTACGACGGCCCGTACCTTCATTATCTTCCGGGCGGCGAGTCTACGTTGGTAGGGCGCCTTCTGCAGGCAGTGCAGGACTCCGCCCCGTCCGAAGAGGAATCCCCAATACCAACTGCGGCCAACCTGCTGAAGGAGAGCGAAAGGACGCTGATAGTCTACGGGCCGATGGCGGCCCGTGGGGAGAACGGTCCCGTTGTGCGTGACCGACTGGAACAGCTGGCCCGAGCGGCGGGCGAAGGGGCCCGAGTGGCATATGCCGGCTTGGACGGTAACGCGCAGGGGTGCCGCGACATGGGTGTACTTCCAGACGATTTGCCGGGCCAGTTCCCACTAGATGACGCCGGCGCCAGATCGCGTCTGGAGGTGTTGTGGGGCTGCGAACTCTCCACTTTACCCGGCTACACATACAAGCAGATGCTGGACAGCCAGGAAATGAAGGCCCTATTCGTGAACGGCGCCAACCCGGCGGCCGAATCGCCAGATTGGGCAGCCAGTCTGGAAGGGCTGGAACTGCTCGTTGTAACCGACCTGTTGGCCACAGAGACTGCACAGAAGGCTGACGTGGTGCTGCCTGCCCAAGGATGGGCGGAGAACGACGGAACGTACACCAATGTGGACCGTCGCGTGCAGAGGGCGCCAAAGGCGGTCACCGATCCAAAGTCCCGTGCTGCGCCAGACTGGATGATATTTACGCACCTGGCCAAGCAGATGGGCGCGAACTGGCCGTTCTCGGACGCGCACAGTGTGACTGCAGAAATCACGCGGGCTGTACCTGCGTATTCGGGGCTAACTTGGGAGGCGCTGGGCGACCAGGGCCGCCAGTGGGACGCCGGTTCCGCGCCTGCTGCCGAGGCTTCCGCTGAGCGGGCGTCGGTTGGAGTGCTCGAATCTGCCGGCGGCGATGCGGAGTATCCTCTCAGCCTAGTCACCGGCACCGTCCTCTACGACGGGGGCACACTCTTCAGCCTGACCGATCAGATGCACGGCATGGCGCACGGGCCAACCGTCACCTTGAATCCGGCCGACGCGGCAGAGTCCGGCCTCGAGGCGGGCAGCGCGGTCACGGTGCGGAGCGAGCAAGGAAACCTGGATCTGACCGTGGCGGTAGACGCGCAGGTGCAGGCGGGCTGCGCCTGGATTCCTGAGAGTTTACCCGGCGCGCCAGTGGGCGCGCTACTCAACGGCAGCTTTACCCAGCGGGTCAAAGTCGAGAGGCGTTAAATGGACTGGCTACAGCTGTTGGTCTTTCCGGCCATCCGCGCTCTGATACTTATTTTCGTACTGCTTACCGGGTTCGCATACCTGACCTGGTTTGAGCGAAAACTGCTGGCCCGCTTCCAAATTCGCTACGGCCCTAACCGGGCGGGCAAGTTCGGGCTATTGCAGCCGGCCGCCGACGCTGTAAAAGCCTTTTTCAAAGAAGAGATCATCCCCAATCACGTCGACAAGCCGGTGTATCTGCTGGCGCCAGCCCTGGCCCTCGTGCCGGCGCTGATCATCTGGGCCGTCATCCCGATCGCCAAAGGGACACCTGCCATCGCCGACGTGAATATCGGTTTTCTCTGGATTCTGGCGGTCGCGGGAATCGAGAGCTACGGCATCATCCTGGCGGGGTGGAGCAGCAACAACAATTATTCGCTTCTGGGTGCACTGCGCTCTTCGGCACAGATGGTCTCTTACGAGCTGCCGTTGGGGCTCTTCTTGGTGAGCATTCTCATGTTGGCCGGCAGCTTCAGTCTGGTCGACCTGGTCGAGGGCCAGCGCCAGTGGTGGGAATGGATCTGGCTTTGGCTGGCTTTTCCTTTTTTCTTCATCTGTATCCTGGCTGAAACCAACCGCAGCCCCTTTGACTTGCCGGAGACGGAAAACGAACTGGTGGCCGGATTCCAGACCGAGTACGGCGGCATGAAGTTCGCGCTGTTCTTCATCGCCGAATACGTCAACATGATTTCCACCAGCGCAATAATGGCGACCCTTTTCTTCGGCGGTTGGAAGGGTCCATTCGCCGAGCAGTATATCTGGCTGGGGCCGATATATCTGTTGATCAAGGTCGTAGTTCTGCTTTTTCTTTTCGTCTGGGTACGGGCCAGCATTGGCCGGCCACGCTATGACCAGCTGATGAAGTTCTGCTGGCAGTTCATGTTGCCCCTTAGCCTGGCGTATGTGAGCGTTTCGGCAGTCCTGGCAGTTTTCCTGAAGTAAAAAGCGCAGAGGAAAGAGGATTTCAATGGAGTTAGGTGAATTCTTGAAGGGCGCCGCCGAGATCGGCAAAGCGATGGGTGTGACGCTCAAGCACCTGGGCCACAAGCCCGTGACTGTGGAGTTTCCTCACGAGGATATTCCGATCTACCCCCGCTTTCGCGGTCGTCATGAGTTGCGGCGCTATGCCAATGGGCTGGAGCGATGCATTGGCTGCTGTCTGTGCGAAGCCGCCTGTCCCACTGAAGCGATTTACGTAGAAGCGGCAGAGAATGACCCGGAGGCGCCGCTCTCGCCGGGCGAGCGTCACGCCAAGGTTTACGAGCTGAATCTGCTGCGTTGCGTCTTTTGCGGTGACTGCGAAGAGGCCTGCCCTACCGAAGCCATAGTCCTCGGTCACGATTTTGCCATGGCCAACTACGAGCGCAGGGATTTCGTGCTGACCAAAGAGGAGCTTCTCAATCCTGGCATGCCCAGGGTCATCATTCGACCGGAGTAACTTTTCATGAGTTGGTCGCTTCTCTTTTTCCTGTTAGTTGGCGCTGTCAGCCTGGCGGCAGCTCTTGGTGTGGTAACAAGCCGGCAGCCGGTGCACAGCGCACTGTTTCTGCTTACCAACTTCGCCACTCTGGCAGTTCTCTACATCACGCTCGACGCGCAGTTTCTGGCTGCGGCGCAAGTGATCGTGTATGCGGGGGGAATCGTCATCCTGATACTATTCGTAATCATGCTCATCGGCGGAGATACGAACGACTTCAGCGCTGCCCAGCGGGCGTGGAGTCGGACCTTAGGCATTGCGCTGGGGATCATCCTGCTCCTTACTGTCTCCTACAGTGTCCTTTCGGGCATGACGGGCCCATCGGAGAAGACCGCGGCGCTCCTGCAAGGTGGCACTCCGGAGGCCGTCGGAATCGCCCTGTTTACAAAGTATGTTCTTCCCTTTGAACTGATCGCTCTGCTGTTGCTTGTCGCGCTGATCGGCGCTCTTGTGCTGGGACGTCAGCAAGAGGGCGCGAGCGAAGGCATCCCGTCGGTCAAGGCGAATGAATGATGGTTGAGACTAGCTACTACCTGGTCCTGGCTGCCCTAATCTTCACCGTTGGCGCGACCGGTGTTTTGCTGCGCCGGAACGCGCTCATCATTTTCATGTGCATTGAAATGATGCTCAACAGCGTAAATCTGACGCTGATCGCCCTCGCCCGCCAGTGGGGCGATCTCGAAGGTCAGATCTTCGTCTTCATGATCATGGCGGTTGCCGCGGCCGAAGTCGCGGTTGGCCTGGCAATCCTGATCGCCAATGTCCGCCATCGAAAAAGCATCAATATCGATGAAATCAATCTTTTGAAGTGGTGATATACCCGACCCTATATTTGGCAGTTCCACAGACGAACGACGGCAGACAAGAGCCGATAGCGATCGACAAAGAATCGTGATGAGGAATTTATGTTGGACTTAGCCTGGCTTATTCTGGTCTTTCCCGCCTTGGGCGCGCTAATCAACCTGTTCGTTGGGGACAGGCTCAAGGAGCGAGGCATCCATTTTGTCGCCTCCGGTGCGGTGGTCCTTTCCTTTGTCGTCAGTCTGGGGCTTTTCCTTGGTTTGTCGGGCCTGGATGAGCATCACCGTACGGCAACCGTCCATTTGTGGGATTGGATCACCATAGGAAGCTTTCGCGCGCCGGCGGCCTTGCTCATTGACCCGCTCAGCGTGACGATGGCGCTGATCGTAACCGGGGTGGGCGCGCTGATCCACATATACGCCGGCGGCTATATGCACGGCGAGCAGAACTATCAGCGGTTCTTCGTCTATTTGAATTTCTTCATTCTGGCGATGCTGGTGCTGATTCTCAGCAACAACTTTGTGGGAATGTTTGTTGGCTGGGAAGGCGTGGGGCTGGCGTCATATCTGCTGATAGGGTTTTACTTTGACCGGCATGACGAGTCCTATGGCCATTACGCAGATGCCGGAAAGAAGGCGTTTCTGGTCAACCGGATCGGTGACTTCGGCATGATGCTGGCCGTATTTCTCATCTGGACCGGCGTCGGATCAGTTGTCTTTGAGGAAGTATCTCAAGGGTCTGGCGCGCTGGCGACCGGCACGGCGACAGCGATCTGCCTGCTTCTCCTGCTGGCTGCGACGGGCAAGAGCGCCCAGTTGCCTTTGTTCGTCTGGCTGCCGGATGCAATGGCCGGGCCGACGCCTGTCTCTGCGCTCATCCATGCGGCTACGATGGTGACGGCAGGCATCTACATGGTGGCGCGAACGCATTTCCTTTGGGATCTTGCTCCGCTGGCAGGCAGCCTCGCGGCATGGGTGGGGGGTGTGACGGCGCTGCTGGCGGCGTCTATCGCGTTGACACAGGTCGACCTGAAAAAGATCCTCGCGTATTCGACGATATCGCAGCTGGGTTACATGATGCTGGGAGTCGGGGTCGGGGCCTATGCATTTGCCATATTTCATCTGGTAACGCACGCTTTCTTCAAGGCGCTTCTCTTTCTCGCGGCTGGAAACGTCATGCACGGCCTTCCCGACGGCGAGTTGGACATTCGCAAGATGGGAAATCTGCGGGCCAAGATGCCTTCGACCTACCGGCTGTTCGTGATCGGCGCGCTGGCTCTGGCAGGCGTGCCACCGCTGTCCGGATTCCTCTCCAAAGATGGAATCCTTCTGCATGTCGCCAATCACAACATCCTTCTCTATCTTGTGGGCCTTTTCACAGCCCTGCTCACAGCTTTCTACAGTTTTCGGGCGGTATTCTTGACCTTCTGCGGCGAAGCGCGGGATCAACATATTCACGAGCACGCGCACGAGAGCCCGGCGGTGATGACAAGACCTCTTTGGGTGCTGGCAGTACTGGCGGTAGTTGGTGGAGCTCTAAACCTGCCCGTCCTGCTTACGATGGAACACTACCTGGAAGCGGCCGTAGGCAAGCCTGCTTTCCATCCCAGCCTTCCCATGGAACTGGTGCTGTTGGCGGTCAGCGCGATTGTGGCGCTGGCTGGCGTCGGACTGGCCTACGGGCGCTATCTGAAGAGTTCCAATTCCAGTGTCGGCAGGTTGTCCGCGGGAATCACAGGGCTGGTCAGGCCGCTGGAACCTATCGCCCGCAACAAATGGTATGTGGATGAAATCTACGCTGCATGGATTGTCGGACCCCTGCTTGGACTCTCCAATTGGTTCACGCATGTAGTGGACCAAGGCGTAGTTGACGGCGCGGTGAATCTCGTTGGTCAGGCGAATCTTTCGCTGGGCGGCGCCCTGCGCAAGGTCCACAACGGACTGGTGCCAACATATGCTTTGAGTCTTTTCTGCGGTGTAGTGGCCCTACTCTTGTGGTTCGTGATTGGAGCCTAGAAGCGCAGCGTGTTTCAGGCCCCGTTCCGACCACCGTCAGAAAACGAACATTCACCGGTGTTTTTATGCTTTCGACCCTAACATTCTTGCCCGTAGTCGGCGCCATCGTCGTTCTTCTGGCGCCGAGCGACAGCCTTAAAAAGTGGTTGGCATTCGGTGCAACGTTAGCCACCTTCGTGGTGAGCCTGTTGCTGCTGCCCGGTTGGCAGGAGATACCGGACATGCAGTTCGTTGAGCGCTATGCCTGGATGCCGGACCTGAACATCTACTATCATTTGGGCGTTGACGGGATCAGTCTGTGGTTGGTCCTGTTGACGACCCTGTTAATGCCGATCGCGGTCGCCTTCAGCAATCAGCATATCAAGCAGAACCTCGGCGGTTACCTGGCGCTGATGCTGCTGATGGAAACAGCTGTGCTGGGTGTCTTTCTTGCTCTGGATCTTGTGCTGTTCTACGTTTTCTGGGAGTTCAGCCTGATTCCCATGGCCTTTCTGATCGGCAAGTGGGGCAGCCAGAATCGGATATACGCGTCTATCAAGTTTTTCCTGTACACCCTGGCAGGATCAGCGCTGATGCTGGTGGCGATACTTGCGCTCTATTTCAATTCCGGCACTTTCGACTTGCTGGCGTTGCAGGAGGCGGGTCTGCCTCCTGGATTGCAGCAACTGGCCTTTCTGGCGTTTGCTCTTGCCTTCGCCATCAAAGTCCCCCTGTTTCCGTTTCATACATGGCTTCCCGATGCGCACGTTGAGGCGCCCACGGCCGGGTCAGTCATTCTGGCCGGTGTACTCCTTAAGCTGGGTACGTACGGATTCCTGCGTTTCGCCTTACCGTTGTTCCCTGTGGCCGTCGCCGACTACGCATCGCTCATATCCATTCTGGCTTTAGTCGGAATTCTTTACGGCGCACTCGTGGCGCTGGCTCAGCGGGACTTGAAATCGCTGGTTGCCTATTCGTCTGTGGCCCACATGGGCTTCATCATTTTGGGGATTTTTGCATTGAATGAGCAGGGGATCAGCGGCGCAGTCCTGCAGATGGTCAATCATGGACTCAGCACCGGCGCGCTTTTCCTCATGGTCGGGATGCTCTACGAGCGGCGCCATACGCGGTTACTGAAAGATTACGGCGGTCTCTGGGCCAGTGTCCCGGTCTATTCCTTCTTCTTTTTGGTCGTGGCGATGAGCAGCGCGGGGCTTCCGGGTCTGAACGGTTTTGTCGGCGAATTCACTATTCTGCTCGGCACTTACAAGAGCTCACCGATTTTCGCTGTCCTTGGCACTGCCGGCGTCATCTTGGCCGCCTGGTATCTGCTGCACGCGTTCAGGCAGGTGGCACAGGGCGCGCTGACGAATCCCGCCAATTTTAAAGGCAAGCTTCCCGACTTGAACTGGTCCGAGATAGGGCAGTTGCTGCCAATTGTGCTACTTTTCTTCGCCATCGGACTGGCGCCGAACTACTTCCTGGACAAGATCAATCCCTCTGTGGCGGCGCTGGAGGTTGTCCAGACACCCGTAGTTGGTGACGAGCGACTGGTTGACAGCAGCTTCCTGCCGGCGCCGACTTCCGACAACCGTTCCTGGACCTCTATCTACTAATTGCTATGGACACCGCTCTTCTTTTCGACAATGCCGTAGTTCTACTGCCGGAACTCGTTCTGGCCGTAGGCGTTATGGTCCTCATGCTGGTCGACATCGTCCGACGCGGGCAGAATGGCTCGCAGTTGCTGGCCAACATGTCTGTTGTCATCCTCTTGTTGGGCATCGGCGCGTCCGTGATAATTTGGGGCAGGGCACCGGTCGAATATCTGGACGGTGCGGTGTCTGACGGTTTTGCTCTGAGCGTACGGTTGGTCATCCTGATTGCCGGCGTCCTGGGCGTATTTCTGAGCCGCAATAGCTTCCCGGTAATTGAACGTCAAGGGGGGGCCTTTTACTCCCTGCACCTACTGGCAGTTATCGGCATGATGTTGATGGGCACGGCTACGAACTTGATAGTCCTGTTCATTGCCCTCGAAATCTTTTCTCTGGCACTCTACATCCTGAGCGGCTTCTATCGGGACAACCCTCGCAGCATAGAAGCTGCCATGAAATATTTTCTCCTGGGCGCGTTCGCCAGCACATTTTTCGTTTACGGCTCTGCCCTACTATACGGCGCCGGCGGCAGCGCACATTACGCTCGGATTCATGAAATGCTGGCAACCGGAGGGGGCAACCCCTCGCTTGTGTGGCCTGGCATTGCGCTCCTGCTGGTCGGTTTTGGCTTTAAGGTGAGCCTCGTCCCGTTCCACATGTGGACGCCGGACGTATACCAGGGCGCGCCGACCCCGGTGACGGCATTCATGAGCGTGGGCACAAAGGCCGCGGCCTTTGCGGGTTTCTTCCGTGTGATGATGTGGGCCCTTCCTTCCTTTCATGACCAGTGGTCGACGCCCCTGGCGATTCTGGCCGTCCTCACCATGACCGTAGGGAATCTAACGGCATTGCGGCAGAGCAGCGTGAAACGGATGCTGGCCTACTCGGGCATCGCCCACGCCGGCAACATTCTCATTGCGCTGGTGGCGGGAACGGCTGCGGCTTCGTCTGCCGCTGCCTTTTATCTGTTTGCGTATGCATTCATGAACGTCGGCGCGTTTACAGTGACTATTGCTCTGGAAAAACAGTATGGGAATGAGAATGACGTGGAGCAGAGCAGACTAGCCGGCGCTGCCGAGAGATTCCCTGTCCTGGCCGCGGCGATGGCGATATTTATGCTCAGTTTGAGTGGGATTCCACCGCTGGCCGGATTCTTCGGTAAGTTCCTGGTCTTTAAGGCGGCCGTGGAGGCTGGCTGGGCCTGGCTGGTGGTGATCGGCGTCCTAAACAGCGCCATTAGCGCCTACTACTATCTGCGCATCGTCGTGACGATGTATTTCCAGCAACCCGAAGAAATCGAAGACGAGAAGGGGCCGCTCCTGGTCCCCGCTTCTCGCTCCTCAGTCTTTGTCGTTGCCGTCTCTGTCCTTGCAGTAGTCGTTATCGGCCTGCAACCGGGGTTGTGGGCAGACCTACTGAGGGGGTTGGGGCAGTGATCCGAAGCTGGCGCTTCAACTTGCGCCGACCGGCATCGATATCTGCAGCTACGCGAAGTCCATCTTTCGGTGGCGCATAACGACACTTTGCGCCAAACCCACAGCCACCATCATCGAAACAAGACTACTGCCGCCGTAGCTCAGAAAGGGCAGTGTCATGCCGGTGACGGGCAGGATGGCCAGATTCATCCCCACGTTGACGAAGGTCTGAAAGAAGATCAGCGAGGCAACGCCCAAAGTTATGAGGCGACCAAACTGATCCTGCGCCAGGTCAGCGATTCGCACTAAGCGCCAAATCACGAAGAACAGCAGGAGCAGGACAAGCACTGTGCCTATAAAGCCCAGTTCTTCGGCGATGACGCTGAAGATGAAATCTGTATGCCGAACGCGCAGGAAATGCAACTGATTCTGTGAACCCTCGCCCCAACCCATCCCAATCCATCCGCCGTTGCCGATGCTGATCAGCGCCTGCTGAACATTGAACGCTGCGTCAGGGTTCGATGCAGGATCGAGGAAGATCTCGATGCGTTCCACCATGTAATCCTGCAGCGTTCCCCGCAGTATCGGCCACGTCGCTGCACCTGCTGCAAGACCAAGCAGGACATGAACCAGTCGAACGCCGCTGATGAGAATGAGCGTTCCGCTGATGAACGCCAAGGTGACCGTCATGCCCAGGTCCGGTTGGACATATACGAGACCCAGGGGAAGCAGAAGCAGTATGATAATCCCTATCAGATAGGAAAGCCTGCGAATACGATCCTGAAAGCGGCTCAGGTACCAAGCCAGGAATACGATTAGCAGGAATTTTCCGGCCTCGGTGGGTTGAACGTCGGTGACGCCGAGATTCAGCCAGCGCTGGGCGCCGCTCTTGACCTCACCGACCAGGTAGACGGCCAGCAGCGAGGCCATCAGGAGGATGTAGCTCGGTTGAGCCAGCAACTCCAGGTGCCTGTAGTCGAAGAGGGCGGCCGTAACGAGGGCGATCGCGCCCAGAATGGTGAATACCAACTGCCTTTGCCAGTAGTCGGCCAGGGCGATGGTGGTGACGGTGGCGCTGTACGTCATGGCGATACCGATTCCGCAGAGGAGCAGCACGGAAAAGAATAGAGGTCGGTCGAAATGTCTGATCATCGGCTGTTTGGATGGTCGGCGGTTACAGACCAATGAGACGCCGGAGGCGCTCGGGCCAGCTGACTTCCTGGAAATACATCAGGGGCACATTGTACCCCAGCAGTCGCTGGGCGATATTGTGGTAGGCTCGGCTGACGTATTTTTTTCTTTCCAGGGCAACGGGCCAACCTTTGTTCGCAGAAACGGTGATCTGATCGTCATCGGGCACGATACCCAATAGATCGATGCTCAAGATGCTCAAGATGTCATCCTTGGAGATCATCTCCTTCCGGCGCACCAGGCGTGGGTTGTAGCGATTGATAATCAGCCGCGCTTGCGTGTTCAGGTCGCGCTCCAGCAGAAAGATGACCTTATCGGCATCGCGCAGCGCGCTGACTTCCGGCGTTGTAACGATGACCACTTCTGAAGCTGCGGCGATGGCGTTCTGAAAGCCCAGTTCGATGCCGGCGGGAGAGTCTACAAGGACAAAGTCGGCGATTGCTCGCAGTTCTTCGCAAAGTGTCATCATCTGGTCCGGTGCGACCGCAGTCTTGTCCCGCGTCTGGGAGCTCGGCAAGAGGTACAGTTCATTTGCGCGCTTGTCACGCACGAGGGACTCATGCAGAGAGCAACGCCCCTCAATTACGTCAACAAGATTGTAGACGACCCGACTTTCCAATCCCATGACGATGTCCAGGTTTCTCAAGCCGATGTCAGCATCAACAACTATCACCCTCTGACCTGCCATCGCCAAAGCTGTACCCAGATTGGCAGTGGTTGTTGTCTTTCCCACTCCTCCTTTGCCTGAAGTCAGAGTCAGGACGAGGCCCCCTTCCGCTTCAGAGTTGAGATGGTCCGGGGTTGCACGGGCCGCGGGCGAAGGTTCGCCCCTCATTGCTTCATCTGTTTGCATCCCAGGGGTCCACGATAATCTGATTGTCGATAACTCTGGCCACTTCGGGCTTGCCGCTGCTCTCTCGCTTCCAGAACCAGTAGCCTGGGTTGTTCGACGCACCCTTGGGGGACATGGCAATGTGCTGAGCGATCCGCATCTGCACCGGTTCGAAATCCAGTGCTGCCACGATGGCACGGACGTCTCCCATTGCGCCCGCGTGGACAGTACCTCGCAGCCGTCCCCATACCAATACGTCGCCGCCGCTGACAACTTGCGCACCCGGGTTGACATCGCCCAATATGACGACGGTGCCGGCGTGGCGGATTGACTGGCCAGAGCGCAAACTGCCCCGGTAGATGTAGGGTGGGGGCGCAGACTCTACACTGGGTTCGTCTGCCCAGGGTGTGACCGCAGCCTGTTCGCCGTCCCTCTCCGTCCCGGCCGACTCGTGAGCCAGAGACGCGAGCGGCGATATGTTAAGACCGCCGGTCGTTGGCAGGCCGCCATCGTCACCGAGCGAGGCCGGGTAGGGTCTGCGGGCAGCTTGGGAAAGGAATCGCTCTCCGTTTCGCTCGAGCCTGCGTTCCAATCTGAATGCCGGCGGCGGCGAGTCTCCTTCCCAGACGACATCAAGACCCAGCTGATTTGCGACCTGAAAAGAGTCGCGATTGCCGGTGTGCAAAGATACGAGGACAATATTTTGTTCTTCCAAGACCTCATTGACCGCCTGCAGGTTGTCTGCAGTGACCGCTCTGTCACCAATTGCCAGTGACATGCGCTCGTCTCGGAAAAAGCCATCAGCCTGCGAGATATGACTGGCAAGATAGTCCACGACCTCCGGCCACGCACCCTTGTCGTCTGCCACTTCGACGACGGTATAACCTCCCCGGCCCTTAATGCGGACGTCCGGCCTGGAAGACAGCCGGCCCCTTGTCGTGGAAAAGCTGTGAGTACTCATTCGTGCCTTGTAGACATTAGTGGAAAAACCGCTGCGGGCAACAATATGAACCAGTAGCCCGAAACTTAGCACCTGAATTAGACATCGCGGAAGGCGGCGGGCGTGTTAAAGTAGGCGGGCGATCTAAGGACGCAAATCGTGAAACCAGGCGTGAAGCGTCTCTTGTGCAACAGGGATAGCTACGGCCGATCCTTCTCCTCCTGAATAGACAAAGACTGCAACAACGATTTCGGGATCTTCATAGGGTGCATAGGCGGTGTACCAGGCGTGGAAAGGAAGGTTCCCTTCGTGGTCGCGATCGGTGCAGTCCTGGATTTCCGGATCATAGGCACAGAACTCAGCTGTTCCCGTCTTGCCAGCGACAGTTATGCCATCAACGCGACTATTGGGGGAGGTCCCATAGTTTCCGTTTACCGCATGCCACATCCCTCTTTGTACGAAGGCAAGCAGGCCTGGGTCTACTGGTACGCGCTCTTTGATTTTCGGTTCGTATTGCCACTGTACCTGGTTTTGCGCATCTACCTTTTCCTGAACAAACTGCGGTTTGACCAGATAGCCACCGTTGGCAACCGCGGCTGTGCTGACCAGAACCTGCATTGGCGTACCCAAGACATAGCCTTGGCCGATGGCCATATTGTAACTGTCACCAGTCGTCCAGGATTCGGCTAACTCAAGCCTCTTCCACTGTTCGTCAGGTACAATGGGCCGGACCTCTCCGGGCAGGTCCACATCTGTAACCTCACCGTAACCGAAGAGCCGCATCCACTTGGCGAGGCGTTCGCTTCCCAGTCCCACCATGAAGTCCGGGTATCCGCCGCCCAGGTAGTAGAAGAAAATGTCATTGGAAAGTCCGAGACCCTCGACAATGGTCATGGCACCGTGCAAGATATTGAGCTTATGGTTCCAACTCACGAACTCCTGGGCTTGTGTGGGATCGTCCGGGAAGAAGAAGTTGGGAAGGTAGATCGGCCCTCGATCAACAAGCGTTGTATAGGGGGTGATGACATTCTCAGCGAGAGCGGCTGTGGCTGAGACCAGCTTGAAAGTTGAGCCAGGAGGGTAAAGGCCGCCGATGGCGTAATTGTACAGCGGACGGCGTGTGTCATCCTCCACTTCCAGGGCCTGATATTCCTCTCCCAGACCCTCTGAGAAGATATTGTTGTCGTAACTGGGCAGGCTGACCAGGCCGAGCATCGACCCATCGCGGGGGTCCATGGCCAGCGCTACTCCGTGCGGGGCGCCGGTCTCTTCAAGTTGACGGGCGAGGGCATTGTGCATCACTTCCTGCAAGCGGATATCCAGGCTCAGATTCAGATTCAGACCGGGTTCGGGTTCACGAACTATGTTGACGGTTCGACTTTCCCGACCCAGAATATCCACTTCGACAAGCCTTCTGCCCGGGAGGCCGCGCAGGGAGTCCTGGTACTCATACTCCAGTCCATTCAGACCGACCGGCTCGTTCGGATCCTCATAACCTCTTTCCTTGTAGTTTTCAGCGGCCAGCTTGGGGATCGGCCCCAAGAAGCCCAGCACGTGGCCGGCCAGTTCTCGGTAGGGATATTCCCGTACCGGTTTTTGCAGAACGTGGACGCCGGGCAGTTGATAGGTCTGCTCAGCTACCTGAAAAGCTCGTTCGCGATCCACAAGTTCCAGTATAGAGATCGGCTTGTAAGAACTTCCTTGTGTTCCGTGGGCTACAGCTCGCTCCAAGAGCGCCAATAGCCCACCGATGGGGAGCGGCTCGGAGAGATCAGGAATCAGGGTCGGTTCTACGTTGACGACTTCGCGTCCCTCATCGTCCAGTTCTATGACTTCCACGTCAATGAGACGAAAAGAGAGGCTGATCCCGGTGGATTCGACGGTATTGCTAAAGTCTTCCCGGCCCAGGTGCAGAAACATCACTTCGGCGATGCGAATCGCCATTTCGGGGTCTGTATTTGCCTCCAGAACGGCAAGCAGCCTTTCCAGCGCGATGCGCTGTTCATCGATGTCCGTGTTGAGGTCGTCCGCGGGTAGGTCGGCCGGCCTGACAGCGATAACAAAGCTGGGCCGATTGCGTGCCAGGATTTCGCCATTCCGATCGTAGATGACGCCTCGCGGCGCGTACGTATCGATCTCTCTAAGTCTGTTGACAGCCGCCTGCTCCTGGTAAGATTCGCCGCTGACGATTTGCAGAGAATACAGACGGAAACAGAATACGAGAAAGGTAGCAGCCAGCGTCAGGCGGACTACTATAGAGGTTGTGGCTGCTGTGCGAACTGCGCGTTTGTCCATGAAAATCTTTTTTCCCGGCTTTGAGTTGTCGCCCGTCTTGCGGTAGCCGAAATCGGGAACCTAAGGATAGTTCGCTTGTTCTGGCAAACGATTCAAGATTGGCGTCGCCAGGAACATCACGGCGCAATTGTACAGTGCAGCAGGGACGATCAGATTGATCACCAAAGGAATAGGCGGGAACCGATAGCCGACTCCGACCAGAATGGCCAGGTAGATCAGTGAAAAGAAAAGTGTGCCAGACAACGCCGAGATAAATGGCACGAAGGAATTGCGCCGGAAGATCGCGTTGTGGCCGATTCCAGTCAGCAATGAGGTAGCCATCAAGGCCAAACTGGATGCGCCGATTGCTCCCCCGCTGAGGACATCCATCCACAGCCCGCCAACGAATCCCCAGAACACCGCGCCGCGTCCGCCGGCAATCAGTGACCTGGCGATCACAAGCAAAAGGATCAAATCGGGGTAGACTCCCCGTACCGCCAACTTCGGGACGACAACGACCTGGAAAACGGCAGCGGCGCCAAGAATGGGGACGATCAGCCAGGAAGTACCCAGGTTGGTTGAGGTGAATGAAGTGGAGAAGGCCCTCCTAGCGTGAAGTTGCCCAAGACCGCCCTGCCGTGCCCCGGCAGAGCCGAGAATTGAGCCCCTGTTCCTCCTTTCTTGGGAGATTCCCCTTGGCCTCAGACTGCGCCAATCACTCGTCACTCGTCTCTCCTGGCGGATCGGGCAATAAATCCAGCAGCGGTACAAACTCAGTGGGATCGAAATTGGTGACGACCATCACCTCCTCAAGCTGGCCGAAATTCACCGTTGGTCTTACAACAGCCTCCTGGAAGACATTTACGTCTCGCTGCCGCACCTCGACTACCTGTCCGATATGGATACCCTTGGGGAAATTTCCGCCCATGCCGGACGTAAGGACCACCTCTCCTACCCCGATTTCCGTGCCTTGGGGAAGGAAGCCGATCACCGGATAGGAGCCGGGAGTCCCACTGATGACCCCGGTCAACCGGCTCGCTTGCAAGATTGCGTTGACAGTGCTGGATGAGTCGGTGACGAGCAAGACCTTAGAGGTTGTTGCGGTTACTTCGCTGATGCGGCCCACGAGGCCCTGTTCATTCACCACCGGCATTCCAACTTTGATGCCGTGCCGGTCTCCGAGATCGATCATCACCACATTCAAAAAATTGGTGGCGTTCTGTCCAATGACGCGGGCGATGATCTGTCCGCCTTGCAGTTCGAAACTGGGTCTGGTTTCGGCAAATTCCAAGAGTTCCCGTAAGCGTTGATTTTCGCGCTCCACTTCCTGCAAACGCAGGTTTTCGACGCTCAAGCTCTCGACGATACGTTCCAATTCGGTTAACCGCCGCTGGAGAGAGCGAAAGTTTCGCAGGTTTGTCAGGGAGGTGGTGAGGCGGTTTGTCATGGTCGACAAACCGGACTGGCCCGGCGCGGTTACCATGGTGACCAGTCCTTCCACCGTCCCCAAGCGGCCGGTCTGTTGCAAAGCCAGGAGCAGTATGGCCGTCAGAGTGAGGATAATAAGTTTGAGCCCAAAGTTGACACTGCCCCAGCCACGCTGATCACTGTTACGCATAGGCTCTTCGATGTAAACTCAAGAAGGGGCACCCTGGACCTGTCTACGTGAGCCGCGAACTAACGAATCGTGCTTTTGCGCTGCATGGTTGTCAGAGTTTCGGCGTAGTGTTCCGGTTTCTCCAGGATCATGCCCGTCCCGAGTACGACCGATGAGAGCGGGTTGTCGGCAACATAGACGTGCATACGGTTTTCGTCCTGAATGCGCTGGGCCAGGCCCTGCAACAGAGCGCCTCCACCTGCCAGTACGATCCCGTGCTCCATCAAGTCTGCAACGAGCTCCGGGGGCGTATCATCCAGAGTATCCTTGACCGCGTCGACGATGACCTCTACGGAGCCGGTGAGCGCCTCCCTGATTTCAACCGAGCTGATTTCGATCGCTTCGGGCAGACCCGTGATCAAGTTGCGTCCTCGGATGATCATGGTCCGCTCATGTTCCAGCGGATACGCCGAGCCTATTTCAATCTTGACTCTCTCCGCCATACGTTCGCCAATCAAAAGATTGTACTTCTGACGGCTGTAATTGACGATGTCCTCGTTCATCTCGTCTCCGGCGACCCGGATCGAGCGCGAAACGACGATCCCGCCCATCGAGATGACAGCCACTTCGGTGGTTCCACCGCCGATGTCGACGATCATCGAGCCCACGGATTCGGTAACCGGCAGTCCTGCGCCGATGGCGGCCGCCATCGGCTCTTCGACCAGGCCCGCCTCCCTGGCGCCCGCGCTGACGGTTGCATCTCGAACAGCGCGCTTCTCCACTTCGGTCACGCCGGAAGGGATGCCGATAACTACGCGAGGGCGGGCGGTTCCGAAGGCGCGGTTACCGTGAACCTTGCCGATGAAGGCATGGATCATTTCTTCCGTCATCTTGAAATCGGAGATGACGCCGTCCTGCAGGGGGCGCACAGCCACGATGTGAGATGGTGTACGGCCGACCATCTCCTTGGCCTCCTGCCCGATTGCTTTGACCGAATTGCGGCGTTTCGACGATTTGTCAATTGCAACCACCGACGGTTCGTCTATGATGACTCCTCGGCCTTTCACGTGAACCAAGGTATTTGCCGTGCCCAGGTCTATGCCAATATCGAGTGAAAAGAGCCCCAACAGCCAGTCTAACGGGTTTGCCACTCCAGGGACATCTCCATTTCTTGCAGGGTCAGATCAACAGTGGGCGGGCCGACAGCCCACTGCGTAGGTGAAGTACCGTTAACGATTCAAGTATACCATAGGCACAATTGACACAAAATACAATTGACATACCTAAGGCTTCGCTTTCGTCGATCCATTTTGCGAAAGATCGCCGGCCTCCGCTATGCTATTGCAGTGAACTCAGAAGTTGCCTCAGTCACCGAGCCTAAGACTTCGCCGGTGCCGATTGCATGGGAAAGTTTGCTAGCGCCTGTCGAAGGAGGGGGTTGAACTCCTGATTGAAACTCGGACATTTTCAGGTTCTCAGGATGGCGGAAAGCGCCCCGAAGCCTGGAAAACCCGCCCTGACCGGGCCACTTTGTCGGACAACGACCAGAGGATGCTCGATTTGGTCGGACAGTTGCGGGCAAGAGAAGGCCTCTTCCCAGCGCAGACGCAGGGTAAGGGACACACTGCACAGGTAGTCGCCGCTGTCAGCGGAGGCGCAGACAGTATGGCCTTGCTGCACCTACTCATGCGCTTGCGCAGCGACTGGAACTTTGACCTGGTTGTCGCCCATCTCGATCACAATATCCGACCGGAGTCCGCTGATGACGCTACGTTTGTGGGCGAGATGGCCGGGCGCTGGAATCTGCCTTTCGAGACGACCAGGTTGGCGCGCGGGGCGCTGACCCGAATGGGGAATATGGAGGCGGCCGCCAGGAATTTGCGCTATCAGTTTCTGGCCCAAGTAGCGAAAAAGCGGCAGGTTGACGGCTGCCCGGTGGATGTGGCGGTGGCACACACGGCAAATGATCAGGCTGAAACGGTTCTGATGAATCTGATTCGAGGCAGCGGCGTGCACGGGCTGGCCGGTATGCGGGCGGTCAGGCCGCTGCTTGTTCAAGACGAGCCGGTGCCCGGCGTTCGAGTCGTCCGGCCACTGCTGGACGTTTCCCGTTCAGAGATCATGGGATATCTCAGGGAACACGACATCGCCTGGCGTGAAGATTCGTCCAATCAGGACAGGTCCCTGGTTCGAAATCGAGTTCGACACGAGATTTTGCCACGCCTTAAAGAGCTCAATCCGAGAATCGTCGCTTCTCTGTGCAGAACGGCCTCGGTCATGCGAGGTGAGGTGCAGCGGATGGAGCGATACACGCAGCAGGCACTGGACGCGACGAAATTTGGCAGCGAGACCGAGGAAACGACAGGCTCCCTTTTGTCACTGCCCCAGACTCCCGAGGAGTCATTGCACAATGCAACCAGCCGCCAAGTCTTCGACTTGCATGCCTTTCGCGGCCTGAGCGCGGCCGACCAGCGTGAGTCGTTGCGGACGTCCGCTCGCGGGCTGGGTTGCCCTCTGACTGAACTCGGCTTCGACACAGTGGAGCGCCTTCGACGGTCGCTCTGTGATGAAAACCTGACCGGCGGGCCTTACAGCTGGTTCGCCGACGCTATGCTGACCCGAACACAGGACGCGTTCAGCCTGCACCACCGTGACGCTACGCCGTTTCTTCCTATGCACCCTCATCTCGATGGCATGTGGCGGGCGAACCATCCGACCATAGAGCTGTCTGCGGCCGGAGAGATCGTTGTCGACCGTTGGACTCTCCGTTGCGAAGTGTTGAACAGACAGGACCTGCGACAGAACTGGGCGGAATCGTCGAGCAGTTCCCCAAGGAGGCGACGGGCGCAGGGCGAGCGCAGACTCTTCAGCTGGGAGGCATTCATCGATGCCGACTCGGTTGAGCAGCTCAGTCTCACTACACCCCGTCCGGGACAGCGCTTCGAGCCCTTAGGGCTGGGCGGGCATGGCAAAGCTCTGGCCGACTATTTCACCGATCGCAAAGTCCCACGCTTTCTGCGTTCCGGCTGGCCCATACTGGTGGACGGGGAGCGAGTCGTCTGGGTAGGAGGACATCAGATCGCCCACAACGTACGCATCACGCCCGGCAGCAGCAGAATCTTTCATCTTAGCTGGAAGCCCACCAACCGATGAGCGTGCGACCGCTAGTTCTGTGGGTGACCCGTCAGGAGGAGACAGTGATGCGCTTCACCCGGCGCGATCGAGACATTGCGACAGGCATATTGACGGATGCGAACGGCACGGTCCCGTTTGCTTTCGACCGAGTGGCCCGCCGCCTGAGCCTGCCCGCTCGTGACATCTATCTTGACGAGTATGGTTGGGAAGTGGATGAAAAGGGACAGATCGTGTTTCAATCCCGTCGTTCCGATCAGGAATAGTGCAGTTTGCAGGCCACGGGGTACTGGGTAGTTGTGACCGCTTCATTAGACAGTTTCTTCGACTGTTTGCAGAGGAATCTGGCAGCGTCACTGCCTGGCCGCCCGGCCCAGGCGTTGATGGCGCCGCTGCCGCGTCCGGGCTGGCATCCCGATGACAGACCTGATGAGCCGGCCCGCCAGAGCGGCGTTCTTGTATTGCTCTACTGCCTCAAGGGCCAGCTGCATGTGCCCCTGATCTTGCGACCTACTTATGACGGCGCGCACAGCGGTCAGGTCGCGTTTCCCGGTGGTGGAATTGAGAAAGGGGACAGGAATCTGACCGATACGGCATTGCGAGAGGCCCATGAGGAACTGGGAATCGCGCCAAGAGACGTGCAGGTTCTCGGCGCCCTGACCGAGCTCTACATTCGACCAAGCAATTACGAAGTCTACCCAACGGTAGGACGACTGAACGCCAAGCCAGTCTTTCGACCCGATCCCAGCGAAGTAGCACAACTGCTTGAAGTGCCACTGGCAGCTCTGCTCGACCCAACCAATCAGCGGAGGGAACAATGGCAGCTTGCCGACCGATCTGCGCTTGTGCCTTACTACGCCATTCAGGGTCAGACCATCTGGGGGGCGACTGCGATGATTCTCAGCGAGTTGCTCGCCTTAGTGCACCAGTGCCAGCCGAACGAAGACGGATTTGGTAGCCTCTTCAGCGAATGATACGATCCTGACCCATCCCCGGGGGCATGGTCGGTTTCCGGAATCTGCGCCGGATGTCCCGCAGTCTTTCCGTCCAACACTCAGGCTTGCAAACAGGAGAAGTGGCTGATGGCAGAACGCTCACCAGGAGTCGCTACGGTGAATGAGGAGAATGCCAGACCGATTGTGCAGAGTTCACTTTGCCAGGACGTAGAACGGGTATTGATCTCTGCGGAGGAGATCCAGGACCGCATTCTCGATTTGGGCCGCCAGATCGATGAGCGATATACGGGCAAGGATCTCTTGTTAATCGCTGTCCTCAAGGGAAGTGTCGTATTTGTTGCCGACCTCATGCGAGCCATCTCGATCCCGCACGAATTGGACTTTCTTGCTACAAGCAGCTATGGCGCCTCCTCAGTGAGCACAGGCGTAGTTCGAATTCTGAAGGACCTGAATGAACCGATAGAAGGCCGCCATGCCCTATTGGTAGAGGACATCATTGACAGCGGCCATACCCTCGCCTATCTTACTCGCCTTTTCCGTGCACGTAATCCCGCCAGCCTGGAGGTCGTTACGCTGCTGGACAAGCCAACAAGACGGGAAGTAGACATCGAGCTTTTCTGGACCGGTTTTTCTGTCCCAAATGAGTTTGTCATCGGCTACGGATTGGATTTCAATCAGAAGTATCGCAACCTCCCCTACATCGGCGTTCTCAAGCCTGAAGTGTACGAACCCGGTTCAGAATAGTGTCTTGAGGAGATTCGAAAGACAGGGCTTGCCAGAAAGACACTGCATGCTTATCGGCACTCCACCAGCACCGCTGCCCAGGCGTCTTGCGTATGAGCGCGGGAGCAGTCCAGTCGTCAGATAAACGATGCGGGCCAGGAAAGTGTCGTTAACATCATTCGATGAAAGAACGAACGAACTCCTACAGGTCGTCGCAGCGAAAGAGAGTCGCTTCCCACCTGCTGGTGGCGTGTCTATCACTTTGGGCCTTTCTGGCCCTTTTGCAGCCGGCCCAAGCCGCCGCGCAGACATCAGGCGACACATACGTGGTTCAACAGGGCGATACCCTGGCGTCGATCGCGGCCGAACTTGGGATCCCGCTGGAGATCCTGGCAGCCACTAACCAAATCACGAACATTGATGCACTCAGAGTTGGGCAAGTACTCCTGCTTCCGCCGGGCGCCGCTCGCCGAACTGTTATTGCAAGGCCTGGAGATACAATACAGTCGATAGCGGTACGGGAAGGCCTGTCGGATCTACGGCTGGCAATACTCAACAGCACCACACCAACCGCTCGCCTGTTCCCGGGTCAGCCAATTCGGCTCATGCAGGATTCCGCCCCTCAGGCGACGCCCTTTGGTTCAGTAAGGATAGTTGGCATTCCATCTACTGTAGTCCAAGGGCAGGCAGGGTGGCTTGAGGCCGAAGTAGACAGACCTCTCTCTCTAGAAGCGTCTTGGAACGGTGCGCCGTTGGGATTTCGACCTCTTGCAATTGACAGGAAAGACGAGATCGGAGGAGAAACCACCATTTGGGGCGGTCACGTTCCGATTTCGGCATCACAGGAGCCCGGAGTCTACTCCCTCAGCCTCAGCTACCAGGCCTCGAATGGCGTCACAGTCTCGCGTTCCTTCCCGGTATTTGTTCAGGGGCAAAACTTTCCCGTTCAGGATATCAGGCTGCCGCCGGACAAAAGCGCTTTGATCGAACAGGAGATTTCGCAGGAGGAACTGAACTATCTCTCGCCCATCTGGTCGCGAACTGTTACGCCGATTCAGTGGCGCAACCCGTTCCTTTTGCCACTGCAGTCAGATTTTCCTACTACGAGTCCATACGGTGTTAGTCGCAACTACAACTCAGGGCACTACTTTTCTTTTCACACAGGGCAGGATTTTGCGGCACCTGGCGGCAGTCCCGTACTTGCACCGGCTGACGGTATTGTCACCCTCGCCGAACCATTGACCGTGCGCGGCATCAGCGTCATTCTAGACCATGGCGCCGGGCTGTTCACGGGGTACTGGCATTTGCAGGAGGCGCTTGTCGTCCCTGGCGAAAAGGTGCTAGCAGGCGAACCTATTGGCCTGGTCGGCACGACGGGACGAAGTACAGGGGAACATCTCCACTGGGAGCTGCGCATTTACGGCGTTGCAGTAGATCCGATGCCCTTCCTGACGCGCCCCCTGCTGGCTGCCGCGGCCACGGTTGAACCGGAGATCGGGCAGGAACCCAAAGAGGGACAGTAAGCCGGTTAGTTCAGTGACTGCATTGAATCTGGACGCTTGCAGTCCAAGCAAGATAAAGGAAGCCTCCTGGCTCTCTGACAGCTAAGCGTCCAATTGGACGATTGCGCGAAAAAGCGCCGACTGTGTAGTCGGCGCTTTCTGTAACTGTTGTGCAACAGCTTACTCTTCGTCTTCTTCCTCTTCTTCGCGTCCTCGGCCGATGACTTCCGGCTCGACATCGGTGTCCAGCAGCTCTTCTTCCTCCTCCAACTCTTCCTCGCTGACGGCTGCACGGGAGAGAATCAGACTGCAGATCGGCTCGTCCGCGTCGGAAATGTAAGCTACACCTGGAATACTTGGAAGGTCTGCGACAGTGATCGGGGGGCTTTCAGGGGTTTCCAAACGAGAAACGTCGACTTCGATTTGTGCGGGGATGTCGGCGGGCAACGCTTCGATCTCCACACTATCCATAGACTGAACCATCACAAGGTCGACACTGACGCTTATGGCACCCACTGTAACCAGGGGCACGCTAACTTGCTGCGATTCGGTCATGTTGACGGTATAGAAGTCGGCATGCAGCAGGTTGTGACGAACGGGATGGCGCTGGACTTCCCTAACAAGAACATTATAGTCTTCGCCTTCCAACTCGACCTTGACGAGCTGAGAGCTGCCCCCGTCGCGCAACACTCGCTCAAATTCGGCGCCTTCCACCTGGGCATTTCGCGGCGGGTCTCCACCGCCATAGATTACGACCGGGACAATTCCCTCGGGGCGAAGCCGACGCACCTTGCGGCCTGTGAGGCTGCGGGGATTGGCGTTCAAAGTAAGTACTGACATCTTTCTTAGACTCTCTTTTCCTCTGAATTGCGCAGTCTTTTCTGTAAACTCTGGTGGGAATCGTGGTGAAGGGGCCGAACCGGTAACGTCACCAAACTCGACTACTGAGCGCCACGCGCTCAAGTCAGTTTTCTGTGCCGTCCTGACCTTTCAACTTCCGGCCTCGATTGCGAGTGAAAAAACTTCGGAAAAGCATCACAATCAGGCCGAATCCCGCCCCCAGAGCAAGCGCAGAAAGCAGAGAAAACTTAGTGTTCACGTTGCCCTCTACTTTTCCCGCAACGACCAGCCAGGTGCACAACTCCTCTGCCTTCAACCGGCCGGACGCCAATAAACCAATGTTTCCACTCTGAACGGTAACCTGCTCGCTGGCAGCAAATCCAATCGCGGCTTCACGCATGTCCAGTGATTTCGTGAGCACGAATCCAGCCGCTGAATCGGACATGTTCAGTGCCTGCGCACGGACCGAGCGGGCCGCAGAGTCCCTCATGGCAACGTGTCCACCTTGGACGTCGCCAACGGCGGAATCCTTCAGATCCACTCGTTTGCCCTCCAGATCTGAACTCAGATCGGCCGCCGCTTCTTCCAAAGGGTTATCATCCGACTTCTCTTCAGCCATGTCCGTCTCCATTGCATACACAAAAGTCCGGCAGAAAACGCGCAGATTCTTCATTATATTCTGGGCAACCATGCCTGTCAAAAAAGAGGCCGTGCCAGGATTGTACAAGCGTCAGGTTGCGCACTTCACGCGGCGTGGAGGAAATAAAGATGCGGGCGCCGGGGGCACTGTTTCCATCAGACTGGAACAGTGCGGCATCGGGCCCGCATGTGAATTGGTTCATCAGCCAGGCGACTGATCTTCCCCGTACGTCCTAGCGGAGCTCGTATGTGATCTGCAGCTGCATCGTGAGGTTCAGTTCACCGGGGCTTATGGGACCGGACCCACCACCCATCTCGGCCGCAGCCATCCGCGAGAAGTTCCCGCCGAAGAATCCGCCACCCTGGCCGATGATTTCGCTGATTCCCATCACTGCTCCGACGCGTACACCGATAAGTTCCGCCAGATCCTCGGCCTTGTCAATGGCGTCTGCGACGGCCTTGGCTCGAGCTTCCGACTCAACCGCGCCCGGGTCCGCCAGACTGAAATCGACTCCATATATGTTGTTCGCTCCGGCGTCGATTGCCGCATCCAGCACATCGCCGATACTCCCCAGGTCCTGGATCGTGATGAAGACCGTATTGCTAACTCGATAGCGAACCTCGTCCTCTTCCAACATTCCTCCCGGTCCAAACCGCTCGGCAAAGATGCTGAAGTGTCTGGTCTGAATATCCGTCTCATCGATATTCTGCGACAGCAGGGCAGCCTGGACATTTTCCATAATGGACTGGGCTGCAGCGCTGGCTTCTTTCACCGTAGGCCGTACTACCTCCACACCGATCGAGGCCGTGGCGATGTCAGGTTCGATGCTGACCGTGCCCTCTCCCACCACCGTTACCGAATGCGAGCTTGGGACGGTGAGCATTTCCTCGCGGGCCATGGCCGCAGGCGTGGGTGAAGCTGTACTCACTATGAATACCGCAATCAGGATCAGGGTCAACGTCGCGACCAGGCCAATCGCTGCATTTGCCGGGACATTCGCCTTCATTTTTCAGTTCCCCCTTGAAACGCATGTCATTCGCGCCACCACTGGCGTTCTCTGTTCAGTTTCTATGACGACGCCGCAGCCGAAAGAGTTTCATTCAATTTGGAGTCGACTTCTCTGCTTCCGGTTCTACTGATTCTCCAGCGTGTGATAGGATCGTCTCTATCATGCGCGCTCGATTTGCTGCGTCTCCAGGTTACCTCTTGATTTTGGCACTGCTGTTCATTTTCGCGGCCGCCGGGTGGATGGTTACCACCAGGCATATGGCTGACAGCCCTGTCACCGCCACGGCTTTGGGCCGGCTCGACAGCGGATCTGTTGCTTCGATGGACAGTGCAGTGTTTGCGTTCGAACCGGGCTGGCAGGTCTCTGTGGATGGAGCGGACACAACAGAGCCGGACCAGCCGTGGACGCAGCCGTCGGGGCGTGTGGCCTTCCAGTACAGTGGGCGTGAACTTGCGTTGAAGTTAGCCCAGGGCGACTATTGGGGCTATATCTTCGTGACGGTAGACGGTCGTCCGGCCAACCGTTTGCCCTCCCTCCCAGGCAACCTTGACAGCCTGGGCCAACCCAGCGGCTATCGTCCCCTCTTTGCCCCAGAAAAGCAGATTGACACCGGTCCGGTCGCAGAGTGGATAATCGTTCACCACGCTCCCAACGACGGACCTCACCAGGTGACGGTCGAAGTATGGCGCGGTTGGGGCCAGACCGTCTTGCGGGCTGTCGCTGTGGACGCGATGCCAGCTGTCCCCCGTCCGCAATGGCCTGCGGTCCTGCTGGCCTTGGTCGGAGTCTGGCTTGCATTCGCCTCTGCCGTCCCTATCGTCAGCAACGTTTTGGCTGCCAGATTACAGTCAGGAAAAAGTGCATCTACAGCCGGACCCTCGCCAGACGAAATAAGGAGTCCTTGGAATACGCAGGGTTGGACTCGTCGCGCCTCCTGGCTCATCTCCGCTTTGCCCTGGAACTATGCACTCATTCTGGCAATGGCCGGCGTCGTAGCGATAGGAGCCGGAACCGCTGTCCAGAACTGGCTGCTCACCGACGCAGGCTTGATCATGCTGGGTTTCGCAGGTTTGCAGCGACCTGTTCTTTGGACCGGCGCACTCCTATTCGGACTACCTCTTTACCTTTACCCCTTGCCTATTTTGCCCGGGCGGGCGCTGAATCTGATCGAAATCGGTGTCTATGGAGGCTTGGGCCTTACAGTGATGAGGCTCATCATTGAGCGAGGTCGACGA
Organism: Caldilineaceae bacterium; assembly: GCA_026708085.1. GTDB lineage: Bacteria > Chloroflexota > Anaerolineae > Caldilineales > Caldilineaceae > Bin5. The sequence goes on along the minus strand of JAPOVP010000099.1, from coordinate 18,054 downwards.
CCGGATTCAGGATATAAGCCCACTGCCTTTGACAGCCGCCACCGCCTCTTTTTCGTGCTCGTCTCTTTCGCCCTGGTCTCCGCCTTCGCGGCCGAGCAGGAGAGCGTCGCGTTTCGTGAATGGCGCACACTCTTTCTCAGCGCGGGCCTCTTTGCACTGCTGTTACACTTGACGTTTCGCAGAACCGGCGATTCCAGAGACGCCCGGACCTTTCTCGCGCTCTGTTGGCTGGCCGGCGGAGCTTTTGTCGCCTGCGCGGGCCTCTGGCAGTACGTCACTGAGCAGAATATTATCCAGGCTGAGGGGGTTAACCGGATACGGGCCTTTTATGGATCCCCCAATAACCTTGGCTTGTACCTGGAGCGGACTACGGCGATGGGTCTTGGTCTGGCCATTTTCGGAGGGTGGTCGGCATGGGGGCATAGAGACGGGGAATCTCTTGCGTGGCGAGAAAGGATCCCTCTTTTGGGATCCTGGAAGAGCGCCCCTCTCTGGGCACGCGGTGCGCTTCTCCTGACCATTCCTCAACTGTTCGCGCTGCTTTTGACCTTCAGCAAAGGGGCGATCTTTCTTGGCCTGCCGGCGATGTTGCTAACTCTGGCCGTAGCGGGACGGCGCCTGCTTGCAGCGCCTGGCGTACGGCTACCAACGCGATGGGGCTGGGGCCTGGCCGCAGTGGCGGCGGCGATGGTACTGGGGCTAGTTCCATTTCTGGGCACCGAGCGCTTCCGCAGCCTCCTGGACTTCCGGCCGGAAGGTACGGCCGGCATACGCCTCAGTCTCTGGCGCAGCAGCGTGCAGATGGCCTTGGACCATCTGTGGCTGGGGGTCGGTCCGGACAACTTTCTATACAGCTACCGCAGCGGCTACATTTTGCCCGCCGCCTGGCGCGACCCCAGCCTCAACCACCCCCACAACGTCGTTCTCGACTGGTGGACACGACTTGGCCTGCCGGGCCTCGCTCTGGCTGCGGCCTGGCTGGCGCTGGGGATTCGCTCCCTGTGGAAGGCAGCAACATCCGATGCCATTGCCGTAGGGGCGTTGGGGGCAGTCGCGGCCGCCCTGGGACACGGGCTGATCGATGCATCGTATGCCTTGCCCGACCTACTGATTGTGTGGGTCTTTTTGCTGCATCTTTTCTCACCACCGGAAGCGCCTGGTCCAGTGGCCGTTCCAGAGGAGCCGCAGTCAGCTTAGAGATATCTGCTACTGCAGTCCACTGTGCTCGTACTGCTTGAGGGAGTTAGACTTACAGTGCGCGCAGGCGGCGCAGGCACCAGCGGTAGGTGTGGTTGTCGGGGATCTTGCAGTCGCTGAAACGAAAGCTATAGAAGGTGTAATAGAGGTCGATTCGTTGCCAGCAGTGGGAGCCGTATCGCCCGGTTATCTGGCTGCGCAAGAATTCGTAGTCCGACTCGGTTACAAAGTCGTAGATGCGGCAGAAGTAGTAGGCGCCGGCCAGATCCACAAGAGGGTCGCCGATCAGGGTCAGCGGGCTGAAATCTACGACGGCCGTCAAGAGTCCCCTTTCGTCACACAGGACATTCCCTGGGAAATAATCTCCGTGGACCAGGCATTTTGGCGGCCGCGGGGGCAGACTGCTGATTTCCCGGTAGAACTCTTCCAAAATCCGATCGACATTGGCCAGGTCCTTCTGCAGATCAGAATATGAGTAGGCCAGGGTTGCCGCGATTCGCGCCTGCAGATAACCAGGCCAGGTTTCCGAGGTAATCTCTTCCTGTACGTTGAGCGGCTCGCCGTATGGCAGTTGGGACATATGCACAGCGTGCAAAGGGGTAAGACCATCCAGAAAGGATGCAATTGCGCTTCGCCGTTCGGCCGAGGTCAGGCGGGGAAAGACCTCGGCAAAGTCCCGGCCGGGGAGCCGCCGTTCGACATGATAGTGAATCTCCCCGACTGCTCCGCATTTGTAGATGAGTGGTACGGAGAAGGGAAAGGAGTATCCTTGAAGCTGCTCCGAAAATCGCTGTAACCGCGGAAGATATCCTTGATCCTGGGGACCGTTGTGGATTTTCAGGACGCGCCCACCGTCGATATCGTACAGGGAGGAGGTCATGCCTCTGCCCACCAGGGTTGCGCTATCGAGTTTCAGATGGCGCAAGACCTCAGCCAGCTTCTCGCGCTCTGTCATTACGGCAAAATTTCAGCGATCTGCTCTGCCAGTATGACACTGTTCATTTCGCCCGACCATACCCCCAGGATTCTCCCTTCAGTGTCGATGAAATAGGTGAGGGGCAGCCCCTGTACGTTGTAGCGCTGTCCTACTTCCAGAGAGCGGTCCAGGATGATTTCAAACTCCGACGTGCCATCGGACTGATTGGCCGGCGAACTCTCGCTTACTGCTGACGGGCCACCTACTTCATTCAGAAAGCGAGCGACAGTGTCTTCGTTTTCTCCCTGGTTTACGCCAATGAACAGTACACAGTCCGAATTCTGGGCGGGGCCGCTCTGACCGCGCTGGCTCTCTCCATCTGACGCGCCCGGAGACGTGCAACCCCCGTGGCGCACGGCCGCAGCCTGCAGGGCCGGAAACTCTCGACGGCACGGACCGCACCAGGTCGCCCAGAAATTCAAGACGATTGGCCTCCCCTTCTCCTCTGATAGGGTGAACAGATCCCCGGCTGCCCCGCTCAAACTGAAGCGGGGCAGCGTGAAATCGGGGGCCGGGTGGTACAGCGCCGGCCGCGGGGTATCGAATCTCGATTCGACGACGGACGGACGGCTAATCCAGATCCACACTGCACCCAATATAAGAATTAAGGGTATCGCAGCGTGCCAGCGGTTAACCAACTGTGGTCTCACTCCCATTCACTGTGAAAGATGCCTTCTCTGTCGGTGCGCTCGTAAGTGTGCGCGCCAAAGAAATCGCGCTGTGCCTGGATCAGATTGGCCGGCAGGCGCGAACTGCGATAGCTATCATAGTAGGCCAGGCTGGCACTGAACGCCGGTGTAGGGATGCCTCTCGCCACCGCCAACTGGATTACCTTGCGCCAGGCGGGCAGCCTCTTGGTGACCGCTGCCCGAAACTCGTCATCCAGCAGCAGGTTCGTCAACGCGGGATTGCGGTTGTAGGCGTCGGTTATGCGGTTAAGGAAGCGGGCCCGAATGATGCAGCCGGCCCGCCAGATTGCCGCGATCTCACCCAGATTCAGCCCGTAATCGTACTCCTCACTTGCCTGGCGCAACAACGCCATCCCCTGCGCGTAGGCACTGATCTTGCTCGCAAACAAGGCGTCACGGGTAGCGTCGATCAGTTCCTGGCCGTCGCCCTCATAGGATTGCGTTTCAGGGCCCGGCAGCTGCGCAGAAGCGGCGACACGCTCCTCCTTCAGCGAGGAAATTATGCGGCCGGTGACTGCGCTGTTGATTGTAGGAATCGGCGCGCCTACATCCATGGCGTTCTGGCTAGTCCATTTTCCGGTGCCCTTCTGTTGCGCTTTGTCAAGCACCATGTCCACCAGCGCGCGGCCGCTCTCTTCGTCCAGCCTGCGGAAGATCTTGCTCGTGATTTCGATCAGGAAGCTGTCCAACTCACCTTCGTTCCAGTCGGCAAACACCTCGGCCAACTCACTTGGGCTCAGCCCCAGTACTTGCTGCAAAATGTCGTATGCCTCTGCTATGAGCTGCATGTCACCATATTCGATGCCATTGTGAACCATCTTCACATAGTGGCCGGCGCCGCCGCGACCTATGTAGCTGACACAGGGTTCGCCGTCTTCCTCTGCTTTAGCGGAGATGGCTCGCAACATCGGACCGACTGCTTCCCAACCTTCTGCCGCTCCGCCAGGCATAATCGACGGACCCCAAAGTGCGCCTTCCTCGCCTCCACTGACGCCGACACCCATGTAGACCAGTCCCTTGGCCGTCAGGTCGTGACTGCGCCGCTCTGTGTCCGGGAAGTAGCTGTTGCCGCCGTCCATGACAATATCACCCTCATCCAGCAGCGGCACAAGGGCGTCGAGCACCGCGTCGACAGGCCGCCCAGCCTGCACCATCAACAGCATGCGCCGCGGTCGAACAAGATTCGCCACCATCTCCTCCATCGTTACCGCGGGGATCAGATTCTTGCCAGCATGCTCAGCTGCGAAATCGGTCATTTTGGATGTGGTGCGATTGTGAACAACGACATTGTAGCCGTTTCGCTCGAGGTTAAGCACCAGATTCTGTCCCATTACGGCCAGGCCGGAAACGGCAATATCTCCGCACGGGGCTGTGGCATCAGGCATTCGTTCTCTCCTTATCTCAGTGCATTTCTTTCGTTCGCGAATTCCTGCACAGTATAGCAGACAGCAGTTGGATCAGGGCATTTTTTCGTCACTTTGGATTGAACGATGACTGCTGCAGGCTTGGCGCCAATCCAGCCCAGAAACTGCAGCTAATTGACATCAGGGTTTTTGTAGTCAGGGTTGGCTTCCTTTGGCCCGGGTCTTGGGCCTGTGATACCATGCGGATCAATAAAAGGGGAGCTCCTCGACTGGCGAACCTAAGGGCCCTTTCTATGCCAGACTGGCAATTGGGCAGGCCCTTCAGATGGGTGGAGAAACACCACGGGGGAGAGGAGCGGGACCTTTTCCTTTTGTGCACAGTCGATCGCCTGGGCTGGGGCAGTTGGGTTTCATCCGACTGCCTCTTTCGTTTGTCAGAACCTTTGCGTCCATACAGGAGCGTCTCCATGTCATACCAACGCGCACTGATCTCCGTTTCCGACAAGACCGGCCTCACCTCCTTTGCACAGAAACTTCACGACGCCGGCGTCGAGCTGGTCGCCAGCGGCGGCTCGGCCACTCAGCTTGCCGAAGCCGGTCTGCCGGTTACGCCCACTGAGGCCCTCACCGGTTTTCCTGAACTTCTTGACGGTCGTGTCAAGACTCTGCATCCGGCAATACACGGCGGCATTCTCGCCCGCCGCACTCAGGAACACCTTGCTGAACTGGAACAGCAAGGACTCCTCCCGATCGATTTGGTCGTCGTTAACCTTTATCCCTTTCAACTGACAGTTGCCGTGGAGGGCGTTACCTTAGCTGAAGCCGTGGAGCAGATCGACATTGGCGGCGTGGCCCTTTTGCGCGCCGCGGCCAAGAATTTTGAATCGGTGACGGTCATTTGCGATCCATCCGACTATGAGAGAGTGGGGCCGGCCATTGCAAACGGTGGACCGGACGCCGAAATCAGGCAGGCACTGGCGCTGAAGGCTTTTCGCCATACCGCCCACTACGATGCGGCTATCTCCGAATTTCTTGCCCAGCAGGCGCTGCAGGATCATCTACTGAAGGACAGCAGGGACGAGATGCCCCCGTCGATCCAGCTGAATCTTGAACGTGTGCAGGTGATGCGCTATGGCGAAAATCCCCATCAACAGGGCGCTTTCTACCGGCACAGCGGCGCCCCTCCCGCGTTTGAGCAACTCCACGGACAGGAGATGAGCTACAACAACTGGCTGGACCTGGATGGCAGCTGGCAGGCGGCCCAGGACTTCGATGCGCCGACTGTGGCGATAATTAAGCACAGCAATCCATGCGGGCTCGCCTCGGCCGACTCCCTGGCAAGTGCCTATGACGAAGCCCTTGCCTCTGACCCGGTAAGTGCCTTTGGCAGCATCATTTCGGTAAACCGGACGCTCGACAGGGAGACCGCCGAGAAGATGGCAAAGCTATTCGTCGAGATTGTGGCCGCGCCCGCATTCGACGAGGACGCACTGTCGTTGCTCCAACGCAAGAAAAACCTGCGAATATTACGCGCATGCGGTGCCGCCGCCCGTTCACAAGACATCCGCACCGTCTACGGCGGCGCCCTAGTCCAGGAGTTAGACAACAGCCAGCAAGACTTTGATCCTTCCAACTGGCGCATCGTCACCGAAAGGCTGCCCGATGCGAAACAGCTGGCCGATCTCGCGTTCGCCTGGCGCGTCTGCCGCCATGTCAAGAGCAACGCCATCGTATACGTCAAGAATCGAGCGACCGTTGGCGTGGGCGCCGGCCAGATGAGTCGCGTCGACTCGGTCATGCTTGCCGGCCACAAGGCGGGAGAAAGAGCACGCGGCGCGGTCATGGCGTCAGACGCCTTCTTTCCGTTCGCCGACGGCATCGAAGCCGCAGCTGCCCACGGTATTGCCGCTGTCGTACAGCCCGGGGGCTCCATCCGTGATGAGGAAGTGATCACAAGTTGCAACCGTCTGGGGCTGGTGATGGCCTTGACCGGTACGCGGCATTTTCGGCACTAGAGTGGCTTTCGGTCAGTGACAGGCTGCCCCTGAATGCGTTTCCTGTCACCGGCACAGCCACAGGGACTTTCTAACAGGCAAGGATGCCTATGCAGATTCTGATTACCGGCGGCGCCGGATTCATCGGCAGCCACCTCGCGGACGCCTTGCTGCAGCGCGGCGATTCAGTTTCCGTTCTTGACAATCTCAGCACAGGTGCGGCAGCAAACATCCAAGTTCTTCAGGGGCATCCTTGCTTCTCATTTGTCCAAGCCGGTCTTGACGATGCTGCTGCGCTGGACAAACTTGCAGGTCGCGCTGACGCAATTGTGCATCTGGCGGCCGCGGTGGGCGTGCAGCTTATCCTGGAGCACCCCACCCAGACGATAGAGACCAACGTCCTCGGCACACACGCCCTGCTGGCAGCTGCCAGGCAGTACGGGTGCCATACTCTGATAGCCAGTAGCAGCGAAGTTTACGGCAAGAGCAGATCACTGCCTTACTCCGAAAGCGACGACCTGATCCTCGGTCCACCCAACACCACGCGGTGGGTCTATGCCGCCACCAAGCTGCTCGACGAGTTTCTCGCGCTCGCCGCCCACCAGGAGTTCGGACTTCCGCTTACAATTTTGCGCTTCTTCAACGTCGTTGGGCCGAGGCAATCCGGCCGTTTTGGTATGGTTCTGCCAAGGTTTATCAGGCAGGCTCTGCGGGGTCAGCCTGTGACCGTCTATGGCGACGGCATGCAGACTCGCTGCTTCTGTCATGTAGCTGACGTAGTGCAGGCGATAGTTGGGCTGCTGGGCCGAACGTCAGCCAGTGGACAGATTTACAATATCGGCAGCAGTCAGGAGGTGACAATTCGCGAGCTGGCCGAACAGGTCGTCGATCGCGCCGATTCTGCTTCGCCGATCCACTACCTTCCCTACGGCCAGGCCTACGCCGCAGGGTTTGAGGATTTGCGTAGGCGAGTACCGGATATCTCGAAAATCGCCGAGGAAATCGGATGGAAGCCTACCCACTTGTTGCCGAAAATCCTGGATGATATGATTGATTTTGAGAGGAACCGGTTGACCTGAATCCGCTATTTCTGCATCGCGTCTGCCGGAAAACCCTTTGTCGAGACAATAGGACTACTACAAGGAGAAAGGAATGAGAGCACGTTTGGTTGGAGGGATCTATGTTCTACTTGCTGCAGTGTTGATTTTGGGATCGTTTTTGGCTACCGATGCCCTCGCTCAGGAAAGCAGCGAGACGCCCCCAGCGGCCGAAATCGTAAATGAAGAGGGCGGGCCAGTCAGAATTACGGGAAGTGTCAACTACACCGCGCCCTACTTTACAATCGGCGTAGCGCAACCGCTGGTGATACTTGAGGACCAGGCTGGATTCGTTGACCGAAACGAGCACTTTCTTATGCCGGTCGAATCCCAGACTATCGGCCAGATAACATCGGACTTCTTTACCTCCCCGTTCGAGTATTCGCTTGCCCTCCCGATCGAACCGCAGGGCAGCTACCGCGATGTCGACAATGATGAGTCAGAAGACCAGGGCGTGCAGGTATTTGCAATTGCTTACTGGGACAATACTTTTGGCGACCCATTCCTGGAGGAGAGAGATCTCTACGGCGGAGGCTGGTCAACGGCCTACGCTTCGACGCGCATCAGCGACGAGATTGAAACGGAACGGGAGATCGTTGGAGGTATCTTCCTTGTCTACGCCCCCGATGATGAGCAGGGATTTCCTTCCGGCTTCGGCGAGGACGGGCTTCTCTTTACTGAAGATGACCCGATCGTGATCCTGCCTGCAGGGTATACGATCGTAACTATGGACGCCGAGCCATTCAGTTTCGACCGCTCACGTAACCCTGTGGTCGATCTGATCGAACCGGAGGGCATCGCGCTCGTCGACTACTCCGAGCAGTCCTATACTGAGGCATTCAATTCGTTGATCGATCTGCTGAAGAAGGAGTATGCGTTTACGGAGTATAAGGGAATAGACTGGGAGGCGAAGAGGACGGAGTTCCTGCCTCGCTTTGAGACTGCAGAGGCCGAAGAAGACTCTCGGGACTACCAGCGGGCGCTACGCGACTTCAGCTGGTCGATCCCCGACGGTCATGTGAGCGGGCCCTTCATACGCGAAGATTTTCAGCAGGACATCTCCGGCGGCCTGGGTATCGCAATTCGGGAGACGGAGGAAGGCCCGGTAATCGTCAATTTCGTCACTGAAGGCAGCCCAGCGGAGGCGGCCGGTATTGAACTCGGAACCGAGATCGTCGCCATTGACGGGGTCCCCATCGCCGACGCCGTCAGCAACGCCGTCGCGCACTCCGCGCCGTTCAGCACAAGTCACTTCAAGCGCTTACAGCAGATGAGGTATGCAGTCCGCTTCCCAATCGAGACGGAAGTGGAGCTAACCTGGAAGGACGAGAATGGCGAAGAAGTGACGCAAACGATGAAGGTCATAAGCGAGTACGACAGCTTCAGCTTTTCCTCCTTTGCCAGGGGGACGACCGGGTTCGAAATCCCCGTGGACTATAAGCTGCTGGAAGCGGGCGACTACGGCGAGAACGACTACGGCTACGTAAAGATTGACAGCTTTTCCGACAACAGCGTGTTGACCGTTCAGCTGTGGGAACGGATGATCCGCACTTTGAACCGTTACGCCGTCAACGGCCTCATCATCGACATGCGCCAGAATGGCGGCGGCAGCGGCTTCCTCGCTGATCAGATGGCCGCCTACTTCTTTCATGAGCCGCATGTTCTCGGCAATGCCGGGTACTATGATGAGGACCGGGGCGGGTTCTACTTCAACCCGGACGGAGAAGACCGCTACTATCTGCCAGCCGAGGATCTGCGTTACGATGGCGAAGTCGCTGTCATCGTCGGCCCGTTCTGCCTCAGCGCCTGTGAGTTTTTCTCGTACGACTTGACCATCGACGACCGTGCCCACATCGTCGGTCATTACCCCACCGGGGGGTTGGGCGGCAGTATCAAGAGCATTAAGATGCCCGACGATGAGTATTTCACGTTTACGATCGGGCGAGCCGTGGATGCCGACGGTGAAATCCATATCGAAGGCATAGGCGTGGTGCCTACTGTGCAGGTGCCAATTACAATAGAGACGCTGCTGGCGGATGAGGACGATGACGTCCTGCTCGACGCAGCCGTTGCTCACCTCGATTCGTTGTTGGCCGTCGAAACCATCGATGGCGGCGAGATCGCCATAGGAGATGTCATCGAGGGAACGCTTGCAGCCCAAACCGTTGTGCGGTACACCCTTCCGCTCTCCGCGGGGGACGTGATCAGTATCTTCGCCCGCAGCGAGGAGTTCGATACCTATCTAGCCCTCTATCTCGACGGCGACTCACCGATCATGACCGATGACGATTCATATGATACGGACGCCGCGCTAGAGGAGCTGGAGGTCCCCAGCGATCTGCAACTGATCGTCGAAGTCAGCTCTGCACTTGGCGATGAAGAGGGGACTTACACGCTGGAAGTGGTTGACGCTTCGGAGGAAGACACTGCCTCAGATGACGGATAACGCTGCCTGACGTAACAAAAGAAGATGGCGAAGTGAGAGGGGGAGTTCCCCTCTCATTTTTTTTGCCCGCGCTTATCTATCCTTTCATTGGAATGACCAAGTCGTAAGGATAGTCAGTAAGCCAAATCAGTTCACCCGCTTCGTTGTAGGCGACCGCGTCCTCGACGCGCACGCCGTACCCCCGACTGGGATAGTACAACCCAGGTTCGATTGTCACCACATGGCCGGGTAACAGGACTTTATCTTCGCCCTGGGCATGGCTGAAATTCGGCCCTTCGTGAATCTCCAGGCCAATGCCGTGGCCAAGGCCATGGACGTATCCTTCTTCCGTCCCCGGATGGCTGCGCACCGTCTTGTGACCCTTGCTCTCGTAGTAGTCACAGGTCATGAGCTGATACTCACGCATTGGCCGGCCCAACTCCAGCTCTGCCATGACGCGGTCGAAAATCTCCTTGGTCTGGTCGTAGGCTTCCTGAACTTCGTCGGTTGCATAGCCCAGACTCCAGGTGCGGGTCATGTCGTGGAAGTAGCCTTCTTCGGTTGTCGGGAAGATGTCGAAGATGATGGAGCGGCCCAGTTGCAACGGCATATCCGGATCACCGGAATTGTGGGGGACACCGGCATCCCGACCTTGCGAAAAGATCGTGCCGTGGTCTTCTTGCAGGCCGTTGGCGTGAAGGCGACCGCGCATGTATGCCTTGACGTCGCCGATAGTCAGCGGTTCCCCGTCCGCCTTCAGCAGAACCTCCTCCCGGCCCACTTGGTGCCCCTGAATGAACGCCTGCACGTCACCCACCACCGAACAGGTATGCCTTCCGGCACGCTTCAATATTTCGAGTTCGGCGTCGTCCTTTGTGACGAGAGCCTGGCTGAAGAGGGTTTCGCCGTACTCGCCGACGATTTCGATGCCCTCGATCTGCTCTTTCACTTTGTCCATCAGAGCCAACGACGCGCCGGCGTCCTGCAAACCGTAAACGCCAACGCGTCCGCGAAGCCCAACCATCTCCATTGCGCGGGCAACGTAGGCAGCATTTGCCGCCAGCCTGTCGCCTTTGAACTCTTTGAGCAACTCATATCCGTTAAAATGCTCTTCGCGGTTGACTGTGCGCAGTCCGGTGTCTGCCGCCGTGTCTCGTTCCATCATGCCGTGGACGAGTGTCACCTCTTCACCGCGCGGCTTCAATAGAAGCGCTCCTTCGAAGAACCCGCCGCTGGTCAGGTATCTCATGACCGGGCCGTGTCCTTCCCCCAGCACGAGAAAGCCGTCCAGGTTACGTTCCTCCATCAATCGATCCAAGTCTCTCTTCATTACTTTCCTCTCTGCCTAACTTGGGGACCTTTAACATGGCCAATTGCTCGAAAATCCAGCACCACCAGTGAAGGCTAACATCGGGCAGTTAAGAATCCAAACAGTGAGTTCAGGAGCACACCGGTCATGATTGCGCACAAGGACAGGTGTCATCTCTGGTATCTTCGTCACAGCTATTTTCCGCGCCTTCACTCTACACTGATAGAATGAGCCTTACGGAGTTTCCCATGACGGCGGCTTCGAATACCAGAGTGAATGGGCGATGAGAAAGAGGGCAAGAGAGGACGGACTGGTAACGGAAACGCGGCCACTGCTCGTTCGTCTGGACGCATTAGGCAAATCTTACTACGAGGCAGGGCAGGAAAAATGTGTGCTAGAAGCGGTAGACTGCTCCATCGGGGTCGGCCAGTTCATCTGCCTACTGGGAAAATCGGGCAGTGGCAAGAGCACGCTCCTGAATCTCATCTCCGGAATCGACCGTCCTTCTGAAGGAAGTGTGTTCATTCGCGAGAATGGCCGTGATGTCGAATTGACCGCCCTGAACGAACACCAGCGTACACTTTTTCGCCGCCGCAACATCGGCATCATCTTCCAATTCTTCAATCTGATCCCCACGCTCACCGTTCTTGAGAACGTCGCTCTGCCGGTTGAGCTGGCAAGCGGCGGCCGCAAGGGGCACCGCCGCGCCGAAGACCTGCTGGGTCGCGTCGGCCTGGGGGACCGCCTCGACTCCTTTCCCGATCGTCTCAGCGGAGGCGAACAGCAGCGCGTCGCCATTGCTCGCGCCCTCATACATGACCCGGTCTTGCTGCTGGCCGACGAACCCACCGGCAACCTTGACGAAGGAACAGGGGACGTTATTCTCAACCTTCTGCTGGAGTTAAGTCGCGACGCTGGAAAGACTCTGATCATGGCGACCCATGATGAAGACATTGCCAGCCGCGCCGACGCGGTCTATTTTCTTGAGCGGGGTCAGCTGGTCTACCACCAATCCCCGGTCCCGAACACAGACAACGGAGCGGACGCCGTGCAAGCGAAGAGTTGCAAAGTGAACACCGCGGCCATGCAGCGATGAGAGTTGCTCTTCCTCGGCGCGCTCTGCTGCGACTGGCTTGGCGGCAAAGCTGGCGCCGTCCGCTGCAGTCGGTATTTCTAGTGGTCGGCGTTGCCATCGGCGTCGCCATGATCGTCGCCATCGATCTGGCGAACGGCTCAGCCAACCGGGCCTTTGCGCTTGGGACCGAGCAGATCACCGGCCGCGCAACGCATCAGGTGGTCGGCGGGCCCGACGGCGTCGATTCCGCATTTTACGTGCGGCTGCGCCGTGAACTGGGATTTCGGCTCAGCGCCCCTGTCGTGGAAAGCTATGTCAGTGTACCGCAGCTGGACGCCCAGCCGATGCGTCTTCTCGGCATAGATCCCTTCGCTGAACCGCCTTTTCGGAGTTATTTGGGAGGTAATGACCAGACTACCAGCGCCACCGACGTTGAAGGCTTCGGCGACTACATCACGCCCTTTCTTCTGGAGCCCAAGACCGTTCTGATCGGGCAGTCGGTGGCCGACCGCTACAATCTGCAGCCTGGTCATTCGCTGCCGATTCGCATCGGCGCGCGGATGGATAGGTTGACCATAGCCGGGTTGTTGGTTCCGTCGAACGAGTTGAGCAGGCGCGCATTGGATGGTTTGCTCATTGTCGACATCAGCACGGCGCAGGAGTTACTGGGGCGAGTCGGCCGCCTGGACCGCATCGATCTGATTCTGCCGGGGGGTGCGGAAGGCATAGCCCGTCTGGAAGAGATCAGAGAAATTCTGCCCGCGGGGGCTCGTATCATTCGCCCCGCTGCGCGAACGGCTACGGTAGAGGAGATGACCGCCGCCTTCCGGCTCAACCTGACCGCTCTCAGCCTGCTCGCCCTGGTTGTCGGGATGTTTCTCATTTACAACACGGTATCTTTCAGCGTCGTCCAGCGCCGACCTGTTCTCGGGATCTTGCGGGCGCTCGGCATGACCCGCCGCGAGCTATTTGTCATGATACTGATTGAGGCGGCCGCTCTGGGTGTCATCGGCACAGGACTGGGTTTGGGACTAGGTGTTCTCCTGGGCCGGGGGGCGGTACAGGCCGTCACTCAGACCATCAACGATCTTTTCTTTGTCGTGGCCGTACGTAGCGCCGACGTCCCGATCTGGACGCTTGCCAAAGGCGCTTTCAGCGGGATCGGCGCCGCACTGCTGGCCGCTCTGCTGCCGGCGCTTGAGGCGACGAGCGTTCCTCCGGCGGGAGCCGTACTACGCTCAAGTATCGAGCAGAAGGCCCGCCGTGCATTGCCGCGGCTCACCGCAGCAGGGCTGTTCCTTGGCCTGCTAGGCGCCGCTCTGCTCATTCCCGAATGGAATCTTGTCGTTGCTTTCGCCGGCCTGTTCGCGGTCATCCTGGGTGCGGCGCTGGTGACTCCGGCGCTCACGCATCTGCTGATGGACGGCGTGCGCCGCATGTTCAGCCGTCGTTTCGGCATCCTCACGCGCATGGCCCCCCGAAACATCATGCGCTCGCTCTCGCGCACATCTGCAGCCATCGCAGCTCTCATGGTCGCAGTCAGCGTGATCATTGGCGTAGGGGTGATGATCGTCTCCTTCCGGCTGACAGTTGAGCAGTGGCTGGACGAGATCTTGCAGGCCGATATATTCGTCTCGGCGCCCGCACTGGGCCCAAATCGAAATAATGTCGCCCTGGAGCCGGCCCTGCTGGAGAAACTTACCAGCTTTCCGGATATTGGCGACTTCTCGACAAACCGCGAGGTGGAGGTGGCTGCCACCTTGCCTGGCGGCAAGCGGGTCAACGTGCAACTGGCAGCCTTGCTGCGCGACCTCGCCGGAGCAGATCGCCGCTACCGTGAGTCGGTCGGAGACACGGCCGCTACCTGGCGTGCCGTGGAGGCCGGCGGCGTAGTCATCAACGAGACGATGGCCAACCGTTTCAAACTGCGGGTCGGTCAAGGCCTGCAACTGCTGTCCGATGCGGGAGAGCAGAGTTTCACCGTGGTTGGAATCACCTACGACTTCGACGTGAACCCCACCCTGCTAATGTCCGACAGCGTATACCGGAGATTCTGGAGCGATAACTCGCTCTCAACTATTGCTCTGTTTGTCGAGCCCGGTGCCGACGTCGACGAAACCGTGGACGCGTTGCGCCGGGAATTCGCGGGCGAGGCGGAACTGTTGATCAACTCCAATCGAGGCGTCCGTCGCAACGCATTGGAGGTGTTCGATCGCACTTTTGCCATCACCGTGGCTCTGCGGCTGCTGGCAACCTTTGTAGCATTCGTCGGCATTCTGAGTACTTTGATGAGTTTACAACTGGAACGTGCCAGGGAGATCGGGGTGCTGAGGGCGACCGGCATGACCCGGCGGCAGCTGTGGGGGCTCACGCTCCTGGAGACCGGCCTGTTGGGAACAAGCGCAGGACTGATCGCGGTACCGACCGGTTTCATCCTGGCGCTGATCCTCATCTACATAATCAATCTGCGCTCATTCGGCTGGACATTATCAATGCGTCTGCAGGTTGGGGAGTTTGGGCAAGCCTTTGTGGTTGCGCTGGCAGCCGCGCTGCTGGCCGGTCTCTATCCGGCCTGGCGCATGAGCAGGACAGACCCGGCGGAGGCTCTGCGTATGGAGTGAGAGGAGTGGGTTAAGATGGGATGTCCAGCGGAGGCCTGAGAGAAGGTCTGCTCGCTTCAGTCGAACAGACCCAGGCTCACATATTTGCTGCCGTCGTCGGGAAGTAGGGTGACGACGACACCGTCTGCCCTGCGGGGAAGCTCCTTTGCAACCTGGATGGCAGCTGCGACGGCTGCGCCGCTACTGAAACCGACAAACAGCCCGGCCGCCCGCGCGAGGGCCTGCGTGACGTCCCATGCGGTCTCCGCAGAAACAGTCATGTGACGGTCCACCAAGGATGGGGCATAGATGCCTGGCGTGATGGCTGTCGGCAGGTATTTTAGCCCTTCGATAACGGAAAGTTCATCTTCGGGCTGCACGGCAACAAGCTGTGCAGCCGCGTTCTGTTCGCGCAAGAACCTGCCAGCGCCGACAAAGGTCCCGGTCGTTCCCAATCCGGCAACGAAGTGGGTCACCCGTCCCTGGGTCTGTTGCCAGATCTCCGGGCCCGTACCCTCGTAGTGGGCGCGCCAGTTGGCATCGTTGTTGTACTGGTCTGCGTAGAAGTAACGTTCGGGGTCCGCGGCGACGATTTGCCTCACCATACGGATCGCCCCGTCTGAACCTTCCAGCGGGTCCGATTCAATCAGGGTTGCGCCGTACGCCTTCACCAAAGCCTTACGTTCACGGCTCACATTTTCTGGCATCACGAGATGGACAGGGAATCCACGGACGGCGCCTACCAGCGCGTATGCGATGGCCGTATTGCCGCTGCTGCTGTCGATCAGCGTCTGACCGGCGCCCAACCTCCCATCCGCTTCGGCCTCTTCTACGATTTGCAGGGCTGCCCGCGCCTTTACTGACCCGCCAGGATTCGCCCACTCTGCCTTGGCATACAGGTCTACGTTATCCGAGACGCCGCAGCTGTGAGCGAATTGGGTCAGATCCAGCAATGGCGTGTTGCCGATATCGTCCAGCAAAGAGATCGGGCTATCTGCAGCGTGGCTCTCTGCAACTACGGGTGACAAAGACTGGGCAATCATTGGCGGCTTGAACGTCAGGGGACAGTGCTGAACACTATCCATTGACTTGGTTTCATTCTATGCCTTCACCAGTTCGGGCTGAGCGGCGCCATTGGCGGTGACCGTCTCGGCAAATGCCTCGGCTACGTTCTCTGTCGCATGCTCGTCAAAGCTGGGCATGCCGCAGAACTGTTCGTAGTCGATCAACTCGGTGACGGACGGATCATCTCCGCAGACGGGGCAGTCGGCGGACCGGTTCACAGTGAGGGTACGGAAGGTCATGTCGAGCGTATCGATCATGAGTAGCTGTCCAGAAAGAGGTTCGCCTATACCCACGATCAGTTTGATCGCCTCGATCGCCTGGATGGATCCGACGATACCGGGGAGTACGCCCAGCACACCGGCTTCGGCGCAACTTGGAACCTCGCCGGGCGGTGGCGGGTCCGGGTAGAGGCAGCGATAGCACGGACTGCCGGCGTCTGCCTGCTCTGGCAGATAGACTGTCACCTGGCCCTCGAACATGAAGATGCTGGCGTCCACGAGAGGGATGCCCAGCATCTGGCAGGCGTCGTTTACCAGGTACCGGGTGGGAAAGTTGTCGGACCCGTTGAGCACGACATCGTAGCCCCGCATGATCTCGAAGGCGTTGTGGCTCGTGATTGGTTCACGATAGCCCACGACTGTGACATCAGGATTGATTTCGGCAATGCGGTCGCGGGCCGATTCAACCTTGGGGCGGCCCACGTCGCTTTCCCCGTGGAGTACCTGGCGTTGCAGGTTGGAAACGTCGACCACGTCAAAGTCAATGATGCCGAGCTGGCCCACACCGGCGGCGGCCAGATAGATGGCGGCCGGGCTGCCCAGCCCGCCTGCACCGATGAGGAGAACCTTGCTGTCGAGAAGCTTGATCTGTCCCTCTTCTCCAATTTCATCCAGAATCGTGTGGCGGCTGTAGCGTATGCCCTGCTCATCGGACAGCACTGTGGGCACCTTGAAAGGCAGACCTGCGTTTTTCCAGCCGCCAAATCCGCCGTTAAGTGAGTAGACGTCGGAATAGCCCATTTCCTGCACATTGCGTGCGGCCAGAAGTGAGCGCACGCCGCCGGCACAGTAGATCACGACCGGTTGCGAGCGGTCCGGCTGGTGTTGCTCGATCTGCAGCTCCAGATGACCGCGCGGCAGGAATGAGGCGTCAGGGATGTGCCCCTGTACCCATTCATCGCGCTCACGAATATCGATGAGCGTCATGTCATCGCCGCTGTCGACCCGGTTCTTAACCTCGTTGACAGTGATCTCCTGGACTTCGCTCCTTGCCAACTGAAGCAGTTGATCTCGGTTGAGTTGCGCCATAGTTCACCTGCTCCCGCCGGCCATCGCCGGCACAATTGATATCTTGTCGCCATCGTCGACGGATGTCGCCAGCCCGTCCAGGGTGCGAATCTCGTCGTCGTTGCGGAACACGTTAATGAACCGTTTAACGTTACCGTTTTCGTCCAGAAGCCTCTCACCGATGCCCGGGTAGTTGCCTTCCAGTTGACCTATCACTTCGCCAACCGTTGTTCCGGTCGCTTCCACCTTCGACTGCCCGGCGGTGAAGCGGCGCAGCGCGGTCGGCACGAACACAGTTGCCATTCTTCGGCTCTCCTTTTCTAGATCGTTTCAGTACAAAGTGATCGAGGCCGTGGGCGACCCCACAGAAAACGCCGGAACCATCATAGCGATGAGTCCGGCGTTTGAATTCCACCTTGGCACGGTATCCTGATTCCAAGCGCTAGCCGAAATGTACCTGCGCCTACTGGTATGGACTGGCGTCACTCCGACAGTGGAAACGTCCGTCGAGTGCGGGCCAAAAGCCAAGCGAACGCCCTCATCGCTCCTGTTCCGGACAGCGGGAAACCACCAGCGTCATGCTGGCGACGCCCGCTAAGGACACGAGCAGGTATTCAGGTAGGTTGGCTGTCTTTGAGCACGCATCAGGATAAGAATACCCGGATATTGTTTTCCTCCGCGTCACTATAGTTCTTGTAGCGACAAAAGTCAAACTGTTGGAATGCGTGGGTGCATCCCAGAAATGGGGTGGGAACAGTCTGGCGGGGAATCAGTACCAGCGATGGCGAAAATCGTTTAGAGGCTTTTGGCGAGCCGCAGGGCAGGCACAAGGCCTGCCCCTACAGGGATTTGATGGGGATGGCGGGACGTGGCCTGGCTAGACACTTTCGATTGGGCACCCGTTACCAATGTCGACACCCCAGTCGACGAGGCATGTTGTAGGAGAGGGGGCGTTGCGGGGGCGGAGCCCCCGCACA
>JAPOVP010000055.1 GCA_026708085.1 Caldilineaceae bacterium | reverse complement strand
GAGCCCCCGCACAAGGGAGGGCCGAATAGGCCCGACCGCCCAGAACTGCAGTGGTCAGTGGTCAGTGATCAGTGGTCAGTGAAAGCATCCATAGAAGGGCGATAGGTCTGATAGGGAAAGAGAAACGCCTTTCGCCGTGCTGAAACATGGGCGCCTTTGGGCATGGACTTAGCAGTTATTGATGAACAAGAAATTTCCTCAATGCAGTTGGAGAGACCGTCGAAAATGAAAAAGCTGAGATTTGCGCAGGCGGGTGTTTCGCTGATGCATGCGAACTCGTACCGTGACACGCTGATGCTGTTATCGGATGAGATAGAGCTGGTCGGTTTCTACGATCCAGACCCGGAAGGGGTGAAGCCTAACCTGAAGGAGGATGTCCAGGACGTTCCCTTTTACGACAGCCTGGGAGAACTGCTGTCGCAGGGCAAGCCCGATGCGGTGATGGTTTCGACGTACTTGAAGGATATGCCCTCGTGGATGTTGCAGGTGGCCGAGGCGGGCGTGCACGTGTGGGGGGAGAAGCCGTATGCAGTGCACTCCAGCCAGCTAGAACCTGTGGCCGAGGCTGTGCGCAAGAACAATCTCCACTTCTCGTGCGGCTACACGTGGCGCTTTCACCCGATCGCGAACCTGATCAAAAGGACGTGGGCGGCGGGGCTGTTGGGGAAGCCGTATTCGATTGAGTTCCGTTTTCTGACTTCGAGCGTGGCGAGACGGGACCCGCAGAACTGGTATTTCAGCCGGGAGAATGCGGGTGGAGGAATTCTCAACTTTCTGGGCTGTCACTGGTTTGACTTGATGCGATATATGACGGGCGCGGATGTGGCGCGGGTTGCGGCGATTGAAGCCAATGTCGGGGGGCATGATATCGACGTGGAGGATGCGGCGGCGGTCTCGTTGGGATTTGACAACGGGATGATCGGCAGCCTTCATGCGGGTTATTTCACGTCGGGCGACGGGGAGATCTCGATTGGGCTGCGCGGGTCGCTGGGCTGGATCAAGTGGGACGTGGACGAGGGCGTGTGCACGATCAAGAGCGAGCATCCGGAGTGGTCGGGCGCGCCGATTCGCAGCTTTGACATACCGTCGGCGCAGGTGCCCGGGTATGGGTCGGAGGGGAGGGCGTCGATCAAGGCGTTTGCGGCGGCGATTCGGGGCGAGGGGAGCAGCAGATACAAGGTGGAGGAGATTATCAGGTCGTTGCAGATCATTGAGGCTGCGCATGCGTCGGCGGCGGAGGGGAAGACGGTCTCGTTATGAACGGTTCAGAACCTTTGCGGGTTGCGGTGGTGGGCTTGCGGATACATGCGGGCGGGTTGGAGCCTGAGGGCAATCACGGGCTGATCAAGTCGTTTCACGGGCAGGAAGAGGCCCGG
Source organism: Caldilineaceae bacterium (assembly GCA_026708085.1). Lineage (GTDB taxonomy): Bacteria > Chloroflexota > Anaerolineae > Caldilineales > Caldilineaceae > Bin5. Next base: position 5,471 of record JAPOVP010000055.1, on the reverse strand, counting down.
ATCACGGCATACTGCGAGTGGGATGCGGGTGAGGCGGCGGCGCTGGAGAGCCTGGCGCGGTACGATCCGGAGGCCCGCATTTTCGACAATTTGTGCGAGTTTTTCGAGTGGGACGGGTTTGATGCGGCGGTGGTGATGCTGCCGCCGGACGAGGCGACGCGGGCCGCGGAGCGGCTGGCGGAGGCCGGTAAGCATATGTTTATCGAGAAGCAGGCGGCGCGGACGGCGCCGGAGCTGCTGCCGGTTTGCGAACTTGCCAAGGAGAACAACCTGGTCGTGCAGATCGGGTATCCGTGGCCGCGTCATCCGGTGGCGCAGGAGATCCGGCGGTGTCTGGACGAGGGGGTGCTAGGGAAGCTGCTGGCGATGGAGGCGCGGTTGGTGACGATCCAGGTCGCTCCGGGACTGCGCGAGCCGGACCACTGGATGTACCGCCTGGAGACGGAGGGTGGCGGCATTCTGCATATGGAGGGCGGGCACTGGCTGACGCTGTTTCAGATGTTTGCGCAGGCCAGGGTGCGCTCGGTTACGGCGCTGTGCAGCCGGCGCACGGACGCGAGTAAAGAGGGCGTGGAGGATGCGGCTACGGTGGCGCTGGAGTATGAGAACGGCGTGCATGCCTGTCTGCACATGGGTTATTTGCTGAGCGGGATCGGTCCGCGCAACGATACGTTTATGGCGGTGCGCGGCCAGTTGGGGGCGGCCTCGTGGGGGCCGGTCGGTGACGGTCTGCTGACGGTGAGCAGTGCGGCGCCTTCGTGGGCGGGGGCGCCTGAGCGGCGGTTCAATATGCCGCCGGCGCCGCGGGCGGTTTATGCGGAGCAGTGGGGTTTCGAGTATGTGACCGATTTTGTGCGGGCCGTGCGGGAGGGCGGAAAGCCGGTGGTGAGCATCGAGGACGGTCACCACATTTTGCAGATATTCGATGCCGCGTATGAGTCGTCGCGGACGGGGCGGCGGATAGAGATATAGGTGGCGGCAGCTGCATTTATTGGCGGGGCTGGCATTGCCTGTTGACGGGGAGTCGATGACGTTTGTCTGGCCTGGAGTTTGTAGGCCAATAGTGTTGGCAATCAGCGGGGGAGAGGGAGTTTAGTGACGTTTTGAAGAGGGTGGCGGGTCCATAAGGGCACCCACTAGGGGAGCCCCTACCGGGGGGTGCCGTGAGGTGCGGAGGGCGTGGCGCGTACGAGGGCACACACAAGGGGCGCCCCTACCGGAGGGTGCCGTGAGGTGCGGAGGGCGTGGCGCGTACGAGGGCACCCACAAGGGGTGCCCATACGGGGGGACGGCCCGGTGGAAGGAAAAGTCAGCTGGTCTTAGACTCTGCCGGGGTATTCCTTGCCGCGAATGAGCATGAAGCGGAACTCGCCGCGGGGCTTTTCGCATTCGGTGAGGAGGCGGGATTCTTCGTCTTCGATGCCGAGGTACATTGTTTCGGAGCGGATGTAGTGGAGAGCAAGGCCGCGGCGGCGGTGGGGCGTCGAGTTGGCGCCGGTGCGGTGAAAGTTCAGGCCGTGATGGAACATACAGCTGCCGGCGGGTAGTTCGACCGGGAGCGGTTCGTTCAGGAGCGGGTTGGCCAGGAAGCGATCCTTATAGTCACGATCGATTGGCCCCCATTTGTGGCTGCCGGGAATCACGGTCATGCAGCCATTTTCGACGGTGGCGTCGTCGAGGGCGACCCAGCAACTGACGTGCTCCTGGGGCGCAAATTGATGCCAGGCCATCGAGTCCTGATGCCAATCGGTGACGGTGCCGTGGTAGCGGGGCTTCATCATCAGCTGGTCGGTGTAGAGCTTGATGTTGGGGCCGATGAGGTCATCGATTACGTCGACGATCTCGGGTTTGCGGGCTGTGCGCTCGAAGACGTCGTCGAAGTAGCAGAGTTGGGTCATTTTGCGGACGGCGTCAAGCGGCTCGACATCTGCGGGCAGGCCGTCGCGGAATTTGGCCTCGAACTGGATGTAGCGGGGCGGGACGTGGTTGACTTTGCCACTGATGATGTCTTCGCTGCGCTGGCGCAGGGCGTCGAGGTCTTCGTCAGAGAGGATGCGGTGGTAGGGGAGATAGCCTTTTTCCCAGAAGAATTCTTTCTGTTCGTCGGTCAGGGCCATGTTGAGAACTCCTTTGCGAGTTTTCGGGCTTTTCCGGTCGCGGGCTGACGACCGGCTGGCACAGTTTTGAATCGCAGGTAAAGTATAGCCAACAGATGAATTTGCTGTCAATCAGAATTGGGCGTATGCGGCGAAAGGCCGCTGCGCGGTGACGGAAGAGAAGGATACCTGCATTGAGGATGAGAACATGATACGAATCGGCATGATTGGAGCGGACAGCACGCATACGGAGGCGTGGACGCAGTTGGTGAACCCGGCGGACAGCCCATTGCACGGGCGGGCGCAGGTGGTCAAACTGTGGGGGGAGGATGCGGAGCAGGCACGGTCGAAGGCGGCGGAATGGCAGATCGCGGAGGTTGTTGGGACGCCGGCGGAGGCCCTGACGGACGTGGACCTGGCGATGGTGGTGAACCGTTACGGGGACGACCATCCGCCTCATGCGCGGCTGGCGATCGAGGCGGGTCTGCCGACTTTTGTGGACAAGCCGTTTGCGAACGAGATGGAGGATGTTCACAGCCTGGTCAATTTGGCCGCGGAGCGGAGTGTGCCACTGATGTCTTGTTCGGCGCTGCGCTATGCGGGGGAGGTCTTGGAACTGCAGGAGAGGATGAAGGGATTTGGCGCGCTGAACAGCGCTATCATCAGCGGCGCGGCGGCAGGGGATTTCCCGGACCCGCGGGCCCTGCATCCCTTTTTCTACGGCGTACATGCAGTGGAACTGCTGCATACGCTGTTGGGAGGCGGCGCGGAGGCGGTGACGACGCGGCGGACGGCGCGGTGCGATATCGGGCTTGTGCACTATGCGGACGGGCGGCAGGGTGTGATCAATCTGCTGCACGAGACGCCGGGCCTCTATCACGGCGCGGTGTTCGGCGCGGAAGGATGGGGTGAGGCGGATATTGTAGACGGGAGCCGGTTCTACACGGAGACGCTGGCGCGAGTGATCCAGATGGCGGAAAGCGGCGAACCGCCGTTTCCGATCGCCTGGTCGGTTGAGGTGATGGCGATGATGGCGGCGCTGGTGCGCTCGGCGGAGGAGGGTGGACGCACGGTTCAGATAGGTAGATTTGGGCAGTAGTCCGACCGAAGACCAGAGGACAAAACAGACCAAGAAGGAAAGCAACCTTTTCATGATGAATTCACCTTTGCAGATTGGAGTCGTCGGGCCGGGGCGCATGGGACGCGTTTACGCAAGGCTGGCGAGCGAACTGAGCGAGACCAACCTGGTGGCGGTGTCGGGCCGCAGTGAAGGGGCCACAAACGAAGTTGCTGGGCAGTATGGGGTCCCGGGATATCCGAACGTCGGACACGAGGCGATGCTGGCCAGCCACCCGGAGATCGAGGCGGTGGTGGTGGCGGCGTCGGAGTGGATGCACACGGCGCCGGTGCTGGCTGCGCTGGAGGCGGGCAAGCACGTGCTGGTGGAGAAGCCGATGGCGGTCTCGGCGGCGGATGCGCAGAGCTTTGTGGAGACGGCGGACCGGGTGGGGGTGCAGCTGATGGTGTGTCACAGTTTGCGGTTCGACCATCCTTACGCGGCGATGCGGGCGGCGGTGGCGGCGGGCGAGATCGGGGAGGTGATGCATTTGTATTCGCGGCGGAATACGATCCAGTTTGCAGCGGAGCGGGTGCTGGGCAAGTTTTCGCTGGCGTACTGGCTGACGCCGCACGACATCGACATGATGTTGTGGACGGTGGGGCGGCCGGTTACGAGCGTGAAGGCATATTCCAGGGGGAAGGCGAAGGGCCGGCAGGACTTTATCATCGGCGTGTTTACGTTCGATAACGGCGTCGTGGGGGTGCTGGAGACGTCGTGGAGTACGCCGGCGTTCAGCGGGCGTTCGCAGGCGGAGCATTTCAGCATTCACGGTACAGAGGGCGCGGCTGAGGTGCTGGGCCACGAGAATTCGGTTGCGATCTACCATGTTGGCGGAGACCCGGACTACCCGGATGTCGGCTATACGCCGGTGCTGCACGGGCGGCAGGAGGGGATGTTCCGGTCGCTGTTCAGCCATTTTGTGGGGGTTGTGCAGAGGAAGTGGGAGCCGATTGTGACCGGCCGGGACGGACTGGCGGCGATCCGGGTGGCTTCGGCGCTGGAGCGGGCGTTGGAGAGCGGCCGCGAGGAGGCGGTGGAGCAGTAAGCGATCGGTTCGAATGCAATGTGGGGAAGAGGACTGGTAACGAGGATGAGCGAGGCATGACGGTCAATTGGGGCATTGTAGGGGCGGGCAAGATCGCGGAGAGCCAGTTTGCGCCGGCAGTTGCGGCGGCGGACGGTCACGAGCTGACGGCGGTTTCGCGGCGGGAGCTGGCGGCGGCGCAGGCGTTTGCGGACAGGCACGGGGCGCGGCGCGCGTACGATAGCGAGGAAGCGTTGCTGGCCGATTCCGAGGTAGACGCGGTGTATGTTGCCACGCCTCCGCACCTGCACGCGCGGCAGACGGTTCTGGCAGCGGAGGCGGGTAAGCATGTGCTGTGCGAGAAGCCGATGGCGATGACTACAGGCGAGGCGCGGGAGATGATCGAGGCGTGCCGGGCCAGTGGTGTGATGCTTACTATCTGCCATTACCAGCGTTTCAACGCGCGTCATCAACGGATCAGGCGTCTTCTTGAGGCGGGTGCGATCGGGCAGGTTACGGCGGCGCGTATCAACTTTTCGGACCGGTTTCCGCCGCAGCCGGGGGTCTGGCATCATGACCCGGAGATCAGCGGAGGCGGTCCGGTGATGGATTTGGGCATCCACTGTATCGACCTGCTACGTTTTCTGTGCGGGCCGGCGGCGTCGGTTGCGGCGCTGGTGGAGACGCTGGTCGACAGGTCTCCGGTGGCGGACACGGCGACGCTGTTGCTGCGGCTGGCGAGCGGTGCGCAGGCGGTGGTTACCAGTCACTGGACGACGGCCAACCACGAGCCGGAGCGCGCCAACGGACTTGAGATCTGGGGGACCGAGGGGTCGATCGAAGCGGGACCGATATCGGCGAAGGACTCGTCGGGAAGTTTGCGGGTGCTGACGTCAGAGGGGACGCGGGACTATTCGATCGGACCGGGCGGGCCGCGGCCGCACGTTGCGCTGGTGGAGGCGTTTGGCAGGGCGGTTGCCGGCGAGGGACCGAATCCGATTCCCGGAGAGGAGGGGCTGGCCGGACTGGCGGTCGTGGAGGCGGCCGACGAGTCGGCGCGCAGTGGGCGCAGGGTGGAACTGCGGTAGTCAGTGGTCAGTGGTCAGTGGTCAGTGGTTAGTGGTCAGTGGTTAGTGGTTAGTGGTTAGTACTACAACCGCACATTGGTCGAAGAGAGTTCCATCGGCGATAATGAGAGAAAGCAAGCCGAGCTGGAGGAACTATGGAACTG
>JAPOVP010000010.1 GCA_026708085.1 Caldilineaceae bacterium | reverse complement strand
GCGGAGCCCCCGCACAAGGGAGGGCCGAATAGGCCCGACCGCACAACTGCAGTGGTCAGTGGTCAGTGGTCAGTGGTCAGTGTTGGGGCAATGAACTAGGGGATGGAGGTGAGGGCTGGACGCGGCTGAGTCTTCACTTAAGGCATGCGAAAGTTCGCCCCTATTTTGGGATGCACGGCCGTTTTTCCTGCGATTGACACGTTCAATCTAGTCATATATATTTGAATCCCCGTACAACGGCGCTGGCAAGATTGTTCAATGCCACATTGTGAGGCGAAATCACAGCGCTGAGTCCTGCCCGTCTGCCCGCTATCCTTCCACACGAATTCGCACGGAAAAGGAGAACAGACGAAATGACGAAACGTACAACTCTATCGAGACGCCATTTTCTGACTTTGAGCGGAACTGTTGGGGCGACAGCGCTGGTCGCGGCCTGTGCTCCTGGCGGCGCGGCCGAAACGGCGCCGAGCGCCGGGGGAGAGTCCGCCACAATGCCGGAGACGGCAACGCAATCGATCCCCGAGTTGCTGGGTGCGGACATGCCTGGAAGTCCGGATCATCCCAGAGGCTGGACAACGGTGCTGCCCGATCTGCCGGAGGGCCTGCCTCCTGCCCCCGGACAGGAACCTATTGAAATCTCGATTACGCGACGCGTGGACTCTCAAACCGCTTTTGGCGAAGGGGATTCGCTGGACAACAATCCCTGGTCGCGCATGATCGAGAAACTTTTCGGCATCAAGCTCACGTTAGCCTGGAGTTGGTCGTCGGGTGACGAACAGACAACCAAGTACAACCTGGCCATGGCCAGCGGCGATATGCCCGACTACCTGGAGACTGTGCCATCCAACATCTTCCTCAAGATGATAGAGGCCAATCTGCTGGAGGATATCACCGACGCATTTACCATGTACGCCAGCCAGAGCTGGCAGGACATCTGGGCGCAGCACGGCGACCTTCCCTGGATCTATTCCACAGTGAACGGTCGCAAATATGGGTTGCCCTTCGTCGCGCAACAGGCACAGAATGACCACATCCTCTGGTATCGGAAAGACTGGTTCGATAAACTCGGTCTGTCCGTCCCGCAGACGCTTGACGAGTTGCACGATGCTGCCCTGGCGGTGGTCGAAGCCGACATCGGCAAGGGTGCGCCGGGCACCACGGTCGGCCTGCTGGCCAACAGGTCATATGGCGCCAACTGGTTCGGCAGTATTGATCCGATTTGGGGGCCCTTTGGAGTCATTCCGCACCAGTGGAGCGAGGTAGGAGGTGAATTGGTCTACGACAGCATTCGCGAAGAGATAAAAGAGCCGCTGGAGCTACTGAGCCAGTGGTACCAGGACGGCGTCTTCCGCAAGGATTTCTTTACGTTCAGCACTTCGGACTCGATCCAGGACGTGGCATCCGGCCATTGCGGTATCCACTACACACCTTCGTGGGGCGCCTGGCTGGATACGGTGCGCAACGATCCCGAAACGGTGTGGGCATTCGCCGACAATCCGGCCGGCCCCAATGGCGCCCGCGCACGTAACACCGCGAACGCCTTTTATCCTTCGCCGTTCTGCTTCCGCAAGGGAATGGAATACGTGGAAGAGATCTTCGAGATTACCAACTTCATGCAGGCGTTGAGCGAAGAACCCGACCGGCGTTTTCACGGCTGGGAGGGTCACGACTACGAGTTCCAGGAGGACGGTTCGGTAGCTACTACGAATATCTTTTGGAAATTCGCCGCCATCGGACCAGTCGGCACTCGCGGCAGCGGTAACATCGACCCGGCAAACCGCGCCAACGAGATCCGCTACCAGTTGGAATGGGCCGACATTCCTGTTGAGGAGCGGGACGCTTACCAGACATTGTCGCTCGAGGACCCGACCGGTGTGTCCATTATCTCCAAAGAGGCGCTTCTTTTCATCCTGGATACGGCCGAACAAGGGAAACTCAGCAGATTCCAAAGCCTGCCTACGCCAACAATGATTGAGCGAAGCAGCGACCTCAACAAGCTGCAAGACGAGACTATCCTTGGCATCATCATCGGCGACAAACCGATGAGCGCGTTCGACGAGTTTGTCGAGCAGTGGAAAAGCCAGGGCGGCGATCAGATAACGCAGGAAGTGAATGAATGGTGGGCGGCCAGGTCTTGAGTGGGCAGGTGTCGTTGACGTTTGTTTGACCAGGAAACTGCGGGCCTATCGCGTTGTCCGTCCACGAAGGACACAGAATTTCACTAAGTGCCCTCGAGGGTGAGGCAACTGCGAAGGCACCCACAAGGGGTGCGCCTGCGGGGAACACGGCAGATTGGCGCGCTTGGGGGCGGCCTTGGGCACCCACAAGGGGTGCCCCTACGGTGTGATGGCTGGCTGGAAGGAAATGTCGACGAGCTCTAGCTACTGACCTGGACTGCGGGCACCAACTCGGAAGCGGCGGCTACGGAAAAGACGATCTGTCCGTCCTGTTCTGCGGCGAGTACATGATCGCCGCTGCCTACACGTCCGTCAAGGATTTCCAGCGCCAGCGGGTCGGCCACTGTGCGCTGGATGGCGCGCTTGAGCGGACGGGCGCCGTAGGCCGGGTCGAAGCCGTCCTGAACGATCAGGGCCTTGGCGTCGTCGGTCAGATCGAGAGTAATGTCGCGGTCGGCCAGAAGGGCGCGTAGGCGTTCGAGTTGGATTTCGGCAATGCCCTCCAGGTGCCCGGCCGACAGGCTGTGGAAGATGACGAGCTCGTCGACGCGATTGAGAAACTCCGGCCGGAACTGCTGGCGCATGGCGGTCATTACGCGGCGCTCTACTTCTTCGTCAAGGCCGGCGACGTCGAGGATGTACTGGCTGCCGACATTGCTGGTCATGATGATCACCGTGTTGCGGAAGTCGACGGTGCGGCCCTGTCCATCGGTCAGGCGGCCGTCGTCCAGCACCTGCAACAGCACGTTGAACACCTCAACGTGGGCCTTCTCGATCTCATCGAATAGAACGACGGAGTAGGGGCGGCGGCGCACGGCCTCGGTGAGCTGGCCGCCTTCGTCGTAGCCGACGTAGCCGGGCGGGGCGCCGAGGAGGCGGGCGACGGTGTGGCGCTCCTGGTATTCGCTCATGTCGATGCGGACCAGGTTGTTCTCATCGTCGAAGAGATATTCGGCCAGGGCGCGCGCCAGTTCGGTCTTGCCGACACCGGTGGGGCCGAGGAAGATGAAGCTGCCGATGGGGCGGTTGGGGTCCTGGAGGCCGGCGCGGCTGCGGCGAATGGCGGCAGCGACGGCGGCGACGGCCTGTTCCTGGCCGACCACGCGTTTGTGCAGCTCTTCGTCCATGCGCACGAGCCGTTCGCGTTCTCCTTCCATCAGCTTGTTAACCGGGATGCCAGTCCATTCGCTGACAACGGCGGCGATTTCGTCGTCGTCGACTTCCTCCTTGAGGAGTGCGCCGCCGGCCTGGATGGCGGCGACATTCTGGCTGGCGGCGTCAAGCTGCTGCTGCAGTTCATTCATGCGCCCGTAGCGCAGCTCGGCAGCCCGCTGCAGATCATAGTCGCGTTCGGCCTGCTCGATATCGGTGCGCAGCTGCTCGCTTTCCTCTTTCAGGGTGCGCAGCGCCTGGATGGCGGAGCGCTCGGCCTGCCAGCGGATGGAGAGCTCGGAACTGGTTTCCTGCAGGTCGGCCAGCTCTTTTTCGAGGGCATCGAGGCGCTGTTTGCTGGCCTCGTCGGACTCCTTGCGCAGGGCTTCGCGTTCGATCTCCAACTGCATCACATGGCGTTCCAGCTCGTCCAGCTTCTTCGGTTTGGAGTCGATCTGCATGCGCAGTCTGCTGGCGGCCTCATCGACCAGGTCGATGGCCTTGTCGGGCAGTTGGCGGTCGCTGATGTAGCGGTGGCTGAGCTGGGCGGCGGCGATGACGGCGCCATCGGTCACGCGCACGCCGTGATGGACTTCGTAACGCTCCTTGAGACCGCGCAGGATGGAGACGGTATCCTCGACGGTGGGTTCGCCAACGAAGACGGGCTGGAAACGGCGTTCGAGGGCGGCGTCTTTTTCGATATGTTTGCGATATTCATCGAGGGTGGTGGCGCCGATGGCATGGAGCTCGCCGCGGGCCAGCATGGGCTTGAGCATGTTGGAGGCGTCCATCGAGCCCTCGGCGGCACCGGCGCCCACGAGGGTGTGCATCTCGTCGATGAAGAGGAGGACCTCGCCTTCGGCGTCGCGGATTTCGTTGAGAACGGCCTTGAGCCGCTCCTCAAACTCGCCGCGGTACTTGGCCCCGGCCACCAGCGCGCCCAGGTCGAGCGCGACCAGACGCTTATTTTTGAGGGTTGTGGGCACGTCGCCGTTGACGATGCGTTGGGCAAGGCCCTCGGCGATGGCGGTCTTGCCGACGCCGGGCTCGCCGATGAGGACAGGGTTGTTCTTGGTGCGGCGGCTGAGGATCTGCACGACGCGGCGGATCTCCTGATCGCGGCCGATGATAGGATCGAGGTTGCCTTTGCCGGCTTCGGCGGTCAGGTCGCGGCCGTATTTTGCGAGGGCTTCATACTGGGCCTCTGGGGTCTGGCTGGTGACACGCTGGCTGCCGCGCACGGCGGCCAGGCCCTGCATGATGGCGTTGTAGTCGACACCGTGGCGTTCCAACAGCTGGCGGACGTTACCGTTTCGGGACGAGGCCATCGCCATGAGGAGATGCTCGGTGGAAGTGTACTCGTCCTTCATGTTGGCGGCGATGGTTTCGGCTTCTTCGAGAAGCTGAGCCAGATCGCGGCCCATACGCATTTCCACTGCGCCGCCGCTGACGCGTGACTTGGCGGCGAGGAACTGTTCCACGCCGGCCTGAAGGCTTTCCCTGTCTGCGCCCATGCGATCTATCACGGCAGGCACGACGCCTCCCTTCTGTCGCAGGAGTGCGAGCAGGAGATGCTCCGGCTCGATGCTGGCATGCTTGTATTCCCTGGCCTCGTTCTGGGCCTCAACAATTGCTTCACTTGCCTTTTCGGTCAAGCGATCGAATCTCATTTATCTCTCCCTTTCCGTTCCTTATCCTAATTCGGCACAAAATGCCTCGCTCCGGACCTGCAGTGGCCGTGTGTTTTCTGAATTCAATGTAGTCTGCGTTCATCACAGGCACGTTTGCGGAGTGTAAGAGAAAGATATGCGGTCCGGCAGAGACACAGAGACCGTTCTTGAACGGGGGGAGGGGACGGGTCGCGGGGCTACAGGAGGGCGGTCAGGGTAAGGAGTGCGCCGCTGAGGAGGAAGAAGAGGGCGGCCATCGCCAAGACGAAGTAAAGCGGGCGGCTGGCACGCAGCAGGGGACGGCGCCAGAGGAGCGGGACAAGAGACAAGGCGACCAGCAGCGCGCCAACGACTGATTCTGCAGGCAGCCGGGGAACGGGATTGCGCCAGGGGGAGCGGGAGATCTGTTGCACGGTTTCGGCTGACGGTACGGGGACGGCGATTTCGGCCATTGCGTCGTCCATACCTCTGCGGCGAACGTAGACTGAGAGGTTCCATTCGCCGTCGCGGTTGAGGAAGGCGCCCTCTGCGGCAAAGGCGTCCTCGCCCAAGTCGACCAGGTCGAGGCGCGCTTGCCCCATTTCACCTGACTCGTGGGAGAAGAAGAGACGCACCAACTGGACTTCACCAATGTCAGAGGAGTCGGGATGGGAAAGATGAACCCAATAGCGGTTGTGGCCGACCTGATTGGGCGTTATCTGCAGGTGGACGGCCAGGTCTCCATCGTAAGCCATTTCGTTGAAGGGCAGCGAGGGCGCGGCGGGGGCAGTTGGCGGCGGAAGGTTCGGTGTGGGAGTCTGCACAAGAACTGCCACTGAAATGAACAGCAGGGCGGCCATGCCAGCTTCGGCGGCCACGCGGCGCGTGAAGCGGCTGAGCTCGGAGGTGCGAGCGACGGTATCCTGGGCCCGCTTTACTGCACGATTGTTGAAGTAGGCGAGGGCGAGGATGGCGGCGACGATAACCAGTTTGATGAGCAGGACGCGCCCGTAGGTTGTGGTGAAGAGGCTGGATGCGTCCGGCAGTTGCACGAAGCTGCCGAAGAGACCGGTCAGGGCCAGAATGAATACGGCAATCTGGGCGCTGAGGGAGTAGCGGGTCAACAGGAGGACCATCCAGTCGGGGTCGGGCAGTGTACGCTGGTGGTGAAGCTGGAACAGCAGGAGAGCCAGAAAGATGAGACCGCCGGCCCAGACGGCGGCGGCAACAAGGTGGGCGAAGTCGGCAGCGACAGCCCAGCCGCTGCCGGAGGCAGCAGCGGCGTGGCTGCTGGCAGCAAAGGTAAAGAGTGCGGCGGCAGTGAGCAGGGTGGCCCAGGTACGCTGGGGGAAGGCCCTGTGCCATGTTCGTTCGCCGCCGAAGAGGAGTTCGGACCAGGCGCTGCACACGAACATGATCCCGGTCACAAAGATCCACAGATTCGGTCCGTAGATTATTGTTCCCCCCAGCGCGAACCCGATGAGCCAGGTATGGAGCACGTAGAGAATTGACCACAGGCGGGGGGCTAAATCAGGTGGAATGGGCCGGCGAAAGAGAATCTTAGCCCAGCCGTTGGGGTAGAGCAGGGGAATGACGCCTGCCAGCAACGTTTGCCGTATCAGGAGGAGTCGACCGGGTCGGGTGGCGAGGAGGAGTTCCAAGAATCCATCAATTCCTTCGAGGCGCAGGGACTTGAACAGGAATTGCAGCCATCCGGATGCCAGCAGGAGCAGAACGCCGACCAAGGCGGTTGAACTGATCAGCGTATCGACGTGGCTCTCGGGTTCTTTGTCGGTTCTTGATTGCGCCAGAAACCAACGGACGGCCAGCGGTCCGGCCAGCAGGGCTGCGCCCAGGAGTGAGAGCCAGCGGAGGAGGGAATCGGTGAGGGGCGGAAGCCCTTGTTGACGGTTGACGGGGACCTCAACGGCGGTGCCTGCGGGACGCGTGCCGTCGGGATTGAGGATGGTGAGGGGGAAAGAGCCGACCCACTCATGGCCGTCGACGCTGGAAAGGGTCTGCCAGACAACGGTGTAGACGCCCGGTTCGATGCTCTCGAGCGGCAGGGTCAGGTGGGTGGGGTCGTCGGGGTCGAATTGCGGCGCGCCGGTTGGGATTTCGGTTCCGGCGGCGTTGAGGATGCGAGCGCCGGTAAAGGTCTCTTCCAGCGGTTCGCTAAACCAGAACTGGATGGCTTCGGGCGGCTGGGTGAGTTCTGCGTTTGGTTGGGGGTCGGCGCGCACGAGCAGGGCGTGGGCCCGGACGGCCGCGGGCGACAGCAGGAGGGCCAGAGCCGCGGCAGACCACGCCAGCAGCAGGCCCGCTGCTATCATCTTTTTGGCGGCCGCCCCTATTGGCTTGGCCGCGCCATGCCAGGGAGGCTTTGACATCGTGCAGCTAACTGTTCTTTCCGCTCAAGCTGCGCGAGTTGCTCGGAGACTGGCTCTCGCCCAACCCTTTGCGTCTTCGGGCCAGGAGAAATGCGCCGAGAAGCAGTAGAACCGGTACGGAACTGCCCATGCAGGGAATCCCCGGTCCTTGGTCAGACTGGTCTGGGGGCAGCTCGGACTCATCTGAAGCCTGATCGGGTGCCGATGGCGTCGATTCAGTCTCAGCGCTTTCCGGCGTGGCTGTATCCGTGGGCGAAGGCTGGTCGGCCCCATCGGTGGCAGTTGGCGCGGGTGTTGAGATGACTGTCGGTGTTGCCCCCGCCTCAGACTCGTCAGCCTGGATGGTGAACTGGAATTCGCCTTCGGCGTCGTCGCCGTCGTCGGCGGACAAGGTGCGCCAGCGGACTGTGTAGACGCCGTTGGGCAGGTCCGATTGGAGTGAGACGGTCATCAGCTTGCGGTTGTCATCGTCGATGGCGGCGTCGTCCTGATCGACCCTTTGGTCACCGGGGCCGTAGACCTCAAGAGCGTTCTGGCCTTCACGGCGGAAGAGCTCCTGGGTAAACCAGACCTGCACCTGCTGCGGTGCCTGGGAAACGATTTCACCGGCGGCGGGCACGGCATCATCGTAGTCGGCATGGGCCAGGACGGCAGTTGATTGTGGGTAGTGGATGGTGGCCAGCAGTACGGCTACCCAAACCAGTTTGACTACTCCTCTACGCGGTTGGGTTGCGATCACGGGCTAGCCTCCGTGGCTGTGGTCGTGTCCGTCGTCTTGCGTTTCATCGGATTCGACTTGAACGCATTTGTCGTTTCCGCTTTCCTGGCCGGCGCTATCTTCGCCCGTTTCTTCGTCGTCATGGTCATGACTGTGACCGTGGTCATCGTGGGCAGTCTCAGTTTGTTCGCCCTCTTCGTGACCTTCCGCTTCCATCTCCTCTTGGGACAGTTGCAGGCAGTCAAACCAGTCGAAGACGTTGCCGGAAAAGTGGTGCTGCTGATCGTGCGCGGTCGAAGAGAGGGGCAAAGCGTTCTCCAGATCGTCGTCGGCAAGTGCCGCTGTGAGCTTTGTAAGTGTTGCGGCCAGCGTCTCCGCCTCTTCGGCCAGTTCCTGCGGCCAGTCAACAGCATTCAGGAGGGGCACGAGGTATTTGATTTGTCCGGCATCGCCCGGCATGATGCCGTCGCCGTCTTTCAGGCGTCTATGCAGGGCGTGGATGTCGACTTTGTCGAGAAGATAGGCTGCGGAGACGGCATCATAGACGGAATGGGCGGGTTTTTCGGCGGCCATCTCCTCTTCTGTTGTTTCAAGTTCGGCCAGGCGGGCCTCGAGAACGGCGATGCGCTCGGCCAGGGTTTCAAGCGTGGGGGCCTCCTCGTGGCTGTGGTCGTCTCCTTCACTGGCGAAGGAGGGGGTGATCGGGGAGGTGGCATAGAAGACGGCAAAGGCAACTGCTGCGCACAGCAACAGTACGGGTAGGCGGACGAAGTTTGGCACTTGCATTGGAATCTCCTTCTACTAAAACAGATAGCAAGTTTCAAGCGGTCGGGGGACTGGGACGATTCGGTTTCATTCAATTATATCATTTGGTGGATAGTTTGAGATACCGCATCTACCTAGCTGGGGGAAGACCGCTCAAAGGCGAGGAGATAGTGAAGAGGAGAGAGAGTTGCCTTCGCTCGGCTGATTCAGGGTTACGAATTGGAGAGGGCGAGAAGCGACGAGATGCCTTTGGGGGCGGGGTCCTATCGGCAGAAATCCAGGCCGAGGGTGGCCAGGTCGTTGTTCTCGATTTCGCGGAGTTTGGCAGGGACGCATCCGGTCAACCTATTGCCACCGAGATACAGGGTCGACAGATTGGTCAGGTCGGTCAGGTCGGGTGGAATCGGTCCGACAAGCTTGTTGTCGGAGAGGTCAAGTGCTTGCAGATGGATGAGGGCGCCTAAGCGCGGGGGAAGGGTGCCGGTCAACCTGTTAGCGGAGAGATCGATCGCGGTAACCCGTCCGACGTCGTCGGTGGTGACGCCGAACCATTGGGCGAGGGGGCTGTCGGGGTCCCGCCAGTTTGTGCTGCGCTGCCACTGCGGGCCGCCGGTGGCAAAGTAGAAGGTGGTCAGCGCCTCTCTGCAGGTGGGCAGGCGAGTGTCGCTGAGGTCTTCGATCAGTATGGTGAGCAGATCTGCCGGCATGCAGCCGGTGAATTCGTTGCCTGCAAGGTGAAGAATCAGCAGGTCATCGAGCTCGCTCAGCCACCAGGGGAAGGCCCCAGTCAGGCCGTTACCTGACAGAGCGACCACCGACAGGCGGGTGAGCTGGCTGAGCTCGGTGGGGACCGGGCCGCTGAGATCGTTTCCTGACAGATCCAGCCATGTCAGATTCAGGAGTTTGCCCAGTTCAGCGGGGATCGAACCAAAGAGATTGTTGTTGTCCAGCTCAAGATTTGTCAGGGCAGAGAGGTTGCTCAATGCAGCCGGAATCGGTCCCTCCAGGTTGTTGCCAGACATACGCAGAATTTTCAGGTGCGGGAGGCTTCCCAAACCGGCTGGAATATACCCACTCAGGAGGTTCCTGTTGAGATCGAGTTCGATCACGCTGCCGTTTCTGTCGGTAGTCACGCCTCGCCAGGACCCTAGCGGCTCATCGGTCAACCAGTTGCCGTCCTGGGCCCAGTTGGCGCCGCCGGTGGCATGGTACAGTGCAATCAGGGCGTCTCTCTCTGAAACCAGGGCCGGCATCAGGCCGCTCTGCGACAGCGACTGGGAGTCCTGGCGTGCGGTTGTCGCGGTGGGGGCCGGTGACGGTGTTGACGCGGCGGCGAGGGAAGATACGGGCGTGGTCGCCGACACAGAAGCCGTCGTTGCGGCCTGCGTGGTGGCCTCAACATCGGCATATTCAGAGCCCCGAGCGTTTTCATTCCGGGCACTGACGCGATAGGTGTAGCGCCTATCCGGCAGGACGGTGTTGTCAACATAGCTCGTGGCGGAAGTGCCGGTGCTATCTTCCAGAACCTGGAACTGGCCCTCAGGATCTGCATCTTGATCGCGACGTAGAATCTGATAGCCGCTAACTCTGCCGGTACTCTGCGGCGCCGACCAACTCAGCGTTACGCTATTGGGGGAGGATTCCGCCTTCAGGTCCAAGGGCGGCCCCGAGAGGGCGGCTGCGGGCCCTGTCGGCTCAGTGGAAGAGGATGCGACCATCAGTTCCACAGGGGAACTCCAGTCACTTTCGGAACCGTCGTAGCGGGCGCGTACGCGCACCTGGTATCGCTCGCCTTGATCCAGACCAGTGATGACGTGCGAAGAGGTGGTTGGGAAGGCGTTCCCGGTTTGGTCGTGCTGTGCCGGGAAGTTCTGGCCCACGCGCGCCCAGGAGAGGCGATAGTCGAGAGGCGCGCCGGCAGGCGCATCCCACGTGATTTCCAGCTCGCCAGGCTGGATGCTGCGGACGCGAAGACCCTCGATCGGGCGAGAGTAGTCATGTACAGGTTCGGAGCCCGGGAGAGAAGAGAGTTGCGGGAGGACAGCCATCGCGGCTGCCAGTATCAACCAGGCGCCTAGAATGGTCAGGGCTAACTTGACCTGATTCCTTTTCAACATGGGTCAAGAAAGCTTATTCGAGAAAGCGTTTGAGGGCAAGGAAGAAATTCGGGTTGACCGTCTGCGCCTTTTCCGTGACGCAGGGGAACGACGGGTTCAGGAGGGGGTCGATGACTGGATGATGGAACGCGGGCTGGGCGGACGGTGACGTGGCGGAACCTGGGATGGCGAATTGGGCGTTGCGGCAGTTTTGGGCTCGAATCCAGTTTAATCAGGTTGAGGGGTAGAAACGAGCATAAAAAGAGGCGACATCGCACGAAGTGCAGATCCGATGTCGCCTCCCCTTGGATTCAGGTCGGGGCGAGAGGATTTGAACCTCCGACCTCTTCAACCCCATTGAAGCGCGCTACCGAGCTGCGCTACGCCCCGACACAGGCAGGAGTATACCATGCGGCGGCAGAGCTGCCAAATCGAACAGGTCGATGCCCGGCGCCAATCCTGGGGGCATTGGGCCGGTCAACTGCCCAGGCGGGCGCCGATGAAATCGGGGGCGCCGTTGAGAAACGTGGCAGCAGCCATACGCCTTTTGCCGGCGGGCTGTACCTCGTGCAGAGCCAGCAGGCCGTCTCCGGTACCGACGGCGACACGGTCGTCGGTTTCGACGACCAGGCCGGGCGCGGCGCGGCCGGAAATGACACTGCTTTTCCACAGTTTGAAGTTCTGTCCTTTCCAGGTGGTAAAGGCGGCCGGCCAAGGGGAATAGGCGCGGGTCATGCGTTCGACACGCCGGGCCGGCAGTGTCCAGTCGATGTGGCCGTCCTGTTTTTTGACCAGCGGGCAGACGGAGGGCTCGCCGGGAAGGTCTTTCTGTGCGACGGGGGCGGTGTTCCCGTCCAGCCAGCTGGGAATCGTCTCGCCGAGCAAACTGGCGCCGAGAGTTGCCAGCCGATGGCTGAGGGAGTCGGTGGTGTCGCCAGCGAGGACAGGCAGGGCAGCCTGGGTGAGTACAGGCCCGGTATCCATGCCGGCGTCCATGAGCATGATGGTTACGCCTGTTTCGGTCAGTCCATCCAGAAGCGCTGCGGTTATGGGGGATGCGCCCCGGTAGGCGGGAAGGAGACTTGCATGCACATTGAGACAGCCGTAGGTCGGGATGTTTAACACGCTCGGCGGAAGAATCTGTCCAAAGGCGGCGACTACGATCAGATCCGGTGAAAGCATGCGCAGCCAAGCGAGGGGATCCGGTTGATCAGCTGCGGACTGGAGGTCATTCCGCCGGAAGCTTTTGGGTTGGATCACGGGAAGGGACTGTTCCAGGGCGAATCTTTTGACTGGCCCGGCGACCAGCTTTTTGCCGCGGCCGGCCCGTCTGTCGGGCTGTGTGACAACGCCGACGACCTTCCAACCTGTCCGGTCAGTCGGACCGTGCAAGGCGGAAAGGGAGGGAAGGGCGAAGTCGGGCGTGCCCATGAAAACGATACGGACGGTTTCGACTATTGCGGTGTGGGGGGTTGCCGGCTGAAAGACCATAGGGGCTATTGTAGCACATTCCGTGGGGTCGTTTGGAAACTTTCGGCGAGAACCTGCGTAAAGTTGATATAACGGCATGCAGACAGTGAAGTGATTACCAGGCGGGTTTATCATCCGTTGCAGAGTCTGTGAAAGAAATCTTCGATTCCCTCGATGTCTGGATGTCGTGAAAGATAAAGAGGTTTCAGCGGGACCGGCGGCAGGTACAGATTGATCGATAGGGCATGGACTGCCGCACGTAACCGACGGAGAAGAGAAGTGGAGAACAGGAAAGACGAGCAGCAAAACGCGGTGGATTCCTCGGAGACGGGGGCGAATGGAATTGAGGAAACGAATCCGGAGTTGTCTGAATCGACATTCGACACGGGGTCGACAGGCGAACCGGAAGAGACGCTCGAATCCCCTGCAGATGGGCTCGACGATGCCGGTTATGACGAGGGCCCCGAACCATCTCCAGCCGAGCAGTTCGCGGACTCGGCGCGCACGCAGGCCGGCGCGGCGGCCAGTGCTCTGCGACGCGGTGAGTTCATGCACAGTGCGGCCATCGATGTAACGGCTGACAGCGACGACCGGTTAATTGCAATGCTGTGTTATGTGACGCAGTTTCTAATTCCGTTGGTGATGCCAGCCATAGTGCTATTGAGTGCAAGCAGCAAGAAGCGTCCGTTTCAACGATTCCATGCCATCCAGAGTCTGGCGCTATCGACTACCTTCATTTTGTTTGGTTTGCTCTTGGGTGTCAGTCTGACGATCGTGGCAGTGGTGCCGATCATTGGGTGGTTGGTCACAGGGCTTGTTGTAGCCTGTCTGATGCCGCTACTGGTGCTGATGGGTTTCCTGGCCCTGGCGTACTATGGTTTTCAGGCTTATCAGGGCAAGCGGTTCTCGATCCCCGGATTGACGAGTTTCCTGCAGGACCAGAACTGGATTTAGCCGCTGGGCGAAAGGGGGAGGGAAAAGGAGGGATATCATCCATCTTTTCCCTCAGTTTTCCAACCGCTTTTGACTCCCAGAGACCGGGCAAGCAAGGGTGCTTGCCCGGTTTCTTTTGCGCGCCTCAGGGGAGTCAGCTTTGCGTCTGCTGGATGTCAGCTTGTTGTTAGGAAACGGCATATAGTTCACGTATACTGATGGCGAGGTTTGAAGTCAGATTGCGCGGCCCGAATGGACGCGACAGTGCTCCGCAGCAGTCAGGACCGGTTCTCTACGGGGTGACAGTATTGATTTCCATTCCTCAGGATTACTGGAGGAAACCGTGTTCACTGAAAACATCGATGAGTTGGTGCGTTGGGGCTGGATAGTCTTAGCCGTACTGTTCTTTTTGTTCGAGATATTCACTGCCGGGTTCGTGCTGCTCTGTTTTGGCATCGGCGCGCTGGGTGCGGCGTTGGTGGCCTTTTTGGGTGCAGGCCTGGCATGGCAGATCGTCGTCTTCATTGTGGTTACGATCGCTGCCGTGGTGCTGGCGCGGCCCTTCGCCGACCGCATTTCACGGCCCGGTGTGCAGCCGATTGCGGGGAACCGAATGATCGGCAAGTGGGGGGTGGTATTACAGACAGTTGACCCGCTAGAGGGTACAGGTATGGTACGGGTAGAGAGCGAGAGATGGCGCGCCGAGTCGATGGAGAGCGTGCCGTTAGAGGTAGGCGCGGTCGTGAAGGTGGTGGGCGTAGACGGTGTACGTCTGCAGGTTCAGGCAACGGATGAAGAGAGCGGGAATTCAGAAGAGCAGGCCGAGTCCGCCGCATAGCAAAGGCGCAAAGTAAAGGAGAAATGAAATGATTGCAACACTGGGGCCGATTCTACTTCTGGCGATTATCGCCATATTCGTGATTGTCGTTTGCATTTGCAAGCATCCGCATTGTGCAGCCTTATCAGAAGGGCGTCATTGAGCGATTGGGGCGCTACCAGCGCACGGTCCAGCCGGGCCTCACGTTAATCGTGCCCTTCGTTGACGCTATCCAGAAGGTGGACATGCGGGAACAGGTGGTAGACGTGCCGCCGCAGGAGGTGATTACGAAGGACAATGTTGTGGTCACTGTGGATGCGATCGTCTACTTTGAGGCGACCGACCCGGTAAAACTGGTCTACAATGTGGCGGATTTTTATAGCGCGGCGACCAAACTGGCGCAGACCAATCTGCGAAACGTGGTTGGCGAGATGGAGCTGGACTCGGCGTTGACCAGCCGTGATCATATCAACACCAAGCTGCGCGAAGTGTTGGATGACGCTACCGACAAGTGGGGTGTGCGCGTCGTGCGGGTAGAGATCAAGCGGATCGACCCGCCGGCGGACGTGACGGAAGCGATGCACCGGCAGATGAAGGCCGAGCGGGAGAAGCGGGCGGCCATTCTGGACGCCGACGGTGACCGCCAGGCTCAGATTCTGAAGGCGGAGGGTGAAGCGGAGGCAGTCAAGAGGGTGGCCGATGCGGAGCGGTATAAGCTGGAAGTGGAGGCCACGGGCCAGGGCAATGCGATTACGACCGTGTTCAACGCGATTAAGGATGCGGAGCCGGACGACAGGCTGATTGCCATCCAGTATCTGGAGGCCCTGAAGGTGATGTCAGACGGGGACGCCTCCAAGATCTTTCTGCCCTACGAGGCGACCGGTGTGCTGGGCGCGCTTGGCGGCGTGAAGGAGCTGTTCAACGAGCAGCCGAATGGAAGCAACGGCAGCCGGCCGTAGTTTGAATGGAGGAGCGCGAACGAAGGTCTGTTCTCGCTCCTCACCCCTCTTTTTTCTTCTCTTTTTCAGGCCTGACCGACGCGCATAACCTCGAAGATACGCCGCTGGGTTGCCTGCGCGGTGGCAGCGACGATGACGAATACCATCACGGCGATGAAGATGAGGGTGAGCTGCGTGATCTCGGCTTCGGCGATGACGGGCAGCATCGGGGGCAGGATGGCCTTGGAGTCGGCGGCGCTGCGGAAGAATGGCGTGAAGAGGACGGAGACCCAGACGCCGATCACAGCGCCGGCGGCAGTGCCGTAGGCGACAAGGACGGCGTACTCCACGGCGAGTTGGATGATCAGCTGGCGGCGCAGGGCGCCGATTGCCCGCAGAACACCGAACTGGTAGAAGCGCTCGCGCAGCGAGGCGTAACTGTGCATCAGAAAGGCCATCACGGCCATGAGCGCCGCGGCCAGGAAGCCGACGGTGAGCGCGCCAAATACTCCGACACGCTCCAGCTTCGCCTTTTCCTCGGTTAGTGAGCCGACCACATCGTGCCAGCGCAGCGTTTCGATGCCGCCGATGCGCAGTTTGCGACGCACCTCTTCTCCTCTGTTGTTGTCCGGAGAACTCAGCCAGACCTCATAAGGATAGATGGCACCGCCGATCAGGTGCAGATAGTCCAGATTGGCGATGACTACGATCTCTTCCTGGTCGACAGTAGGGAAGTAGTCGTAGACGCCGCTGATGACGAAATCGGTGCGCATACTGACACCGGGTTCCAGAATCACCCACAAGTCGAGGCGGTCGCCGACGCGCAGCAACTGTTCTGTCAGGAATGTGCGCGAGACCAACACTGCTTCGGGGGCGGCGGCGAGCCGATTCATCAGTCCTCCGAGAGAATCGTCGGCGAAGTCGGAGCGGAACCAGGACACGGAGGCGAATTCAGCCCTGTCCACACCCACCATGCGTTTTCTGGACCCGCGGGGTGTGGAGAGTCCCTCGATACGCATGCCGTAGTTGCCTACGCGAATGGCGCGGTCGGCATCGAACTTCTCGAGAAACCAGGCGGGCTCAAGGGTCCAATCTCCTGCAGTCTCTCCTTCGGTAATGGTAACGGGCAGGAAACGGAAGTCTCCGCCGGCCTGGTATTTTATGCGATCGACGAGCCACTCATCCATGCTTTTGGCGAGAGAGTGTGTATAGATCCCGAGGCCAAGACAGATAATCACGAGCAGGAGAGGATTCAGGTAGCTGTGTCCTTGTCGACCCAACTGGCGCAGGGCGAGGTGGAAGGCCGTACCCGGCAACAGGCCTGCCAGCTTGTCGAGCAGGTTCATGATTGGTGAGAAGAAACGCATAATCAGGAGCGATGCGGTCAGAATTACGAGAGCCGGCGCGAGGACGAGTAGCGGGTCGCTGTACAGTTCGGAGGCGTCCTCCTGCGCCAGAAGCGCGAATGCTTCCTGCTGACCCAGTTGCTGGTAGGCATAAACGGTTGGAATGATGAGGAGGAAGTCCAGATAGGCGCGACGCCAGAGGGGGCCCTTGTCAGGGCGGGCGTAGGCGGTCTCGTATTCGACGATACTGGCGCGTGCTGCGGTGATCGCCGGCAGAATGCGGGCAATGAAGGCCAGTCCCAGCGCGGCTACAATCAACCAGACATCAACACCCTGAAGCGAAACGGGCATAGGATCGCGCAACGTGAAGTCGAGAAAACTGTCAGTGTAACCCATACCGCGGGCGATCAGCATTCCGAGCCCGAGTCCCAAGGGCACGCCCAGGATGAAAAGCAGCCACTCCTCGACCAGCACCAGCCACAGCACGCGCATTGTGCCAGCACCGCGGCTGACCAGTACAGAAGTCTCCCGCTGCTGGGAGCGGGCGATGATGCCGGAGATCAGCACGAGGAAGTAGAGAAGAAAGCCGATGGCGGGCACGTTCATGCTGAGGAGCAGGACGGTCAGCGTCGTCTGACGCTGGACGAATTCCTTGAGCGGGTCAAGCGGGGAAACATCCAGTTCGGCACCGGGCAGGTATTTGCCGATGACGGTCATGCCCTTTTCGAAGCCGCGGGCGTAGGCGGCGGCGAAGGCAGGATTGAGTGAGCTATCGTCGAGGGAGATGCGCCAGCTGGCGAAGCGGGAGCTGCCGGCGACCATGGGCTGCACGCGCTGAAGATAGTCGGCCCGCCGCACGAACAGGGCTTCCTTCATCGAGATGTCGGGGGGGCGGAACCAGAATGTGTCGTCGGGGTCGCGGGCTCGCCACAGGCCGATGATTTCCACCTCAGTACCGGGCAGGGCGGCGGTTGGTGCGACGCGGAATTTCTCGCCGGGACGGACGCCCATGTCGGCGGCGAGATTGTCATGCATGAGAACCGGCAGGATACCGGTGGATGCCTGGTCGCCAGTTGGATCTTCCCAGACGGAGCCGGCGGTGATCTCCAGCTCGGGCGCGACGCCGGCGAGGTAGACGAGGTCAACCTGTGTCAGGAATTTGCTTTCTTCGCCGTAACGCTCGTCGCCTTCCGGGGACAGCAACATCATACTGCCACTCTCAAGGTGGACGCCGACATCGTCGATGGGAAGGCCGATCTCGCTGGAAAGTGTAGCGGCGACACTGCGGCCGGCGCGTTCGGCGGCGGGCACGTCCATGGGTTTGCGAGAGGAGGGGAAGAAGTATACGCGCGTGGTGAAGGGAGGGCGGCCGGTACGCGAGCTGAGGGCGTCCAGTTCTTCGTTAAGAATCACTCTGTCGACGGCCTGGGCGAAGAAACCAGCGCTGCTGAGGAGGCCGACGGTCAGCACGATTTGGAAGAGCGCCAGCAGGGCCAGACCCAGGTTGCCGGCGAGACGCTTGTAGGTTAGGAGTGTCAGTCCACCGATAAGGCGTGGAATGGTGAAGAGTATGCGCACGGAACTATGTCATAGAAGGTGCATGGGACGCGGTGTCTTCCCTCCACGCCCCATGCAGTGCGTTACGGCGCGGCGCGACCAGTTCAGGCGGGTTCCTTGGTGCGGACGGGCTGGCGCAACATGTCCTGGCCGGGGCCCCACATGAAATGTTCGTTAAGTTTTTCGTTTCCGTCCATCTGCATGAGCTCTTCAAAGACGGAGAGCGCCTGGTTGTAGGAATGAGTCTGTTCACATTCGAGCGCGTCGAGGAAGAGGAGTGAGCGGTCTCCGGTCTGGAAGGCGAGGAGTTCCCGTTCCATTTCGAGAACTTCGGGCATTATTTGGGTATAGAGGATTTTCTGCGGCAACGGGTCGACGCGGAGGGGGTGGATGCCGCTCCTGTTGACGATGGCGGGGACTTCGACGACGACATCCTCGGGAACACCTGCCAGCGCGCCGTGGTTGGGCACGTTTACCTGATACTGGCCTTCATTGTCATTGACCAGGCCGTCGATAATGGGCACCTGCTGCTCGTGGGTCTTTTCCGAGCCGAAGGCTTCGATGAGGCTGGAGGCGGGGTCGCTGGTCAGTTCGGTCATCTGGGCGACGCGCTTCTCCAGGTTGTCGACAAAGTATGGCCGGGCGAGGTGGGTGTCGGGTCCGCCCCAAGGTTGGGGGAACCACCACATTTTGGTGTCGATGTCGGTATGGTACCACCAGGCGCCGCGGCGGGGTGTATCCCCGATGGGCATGAGACCGTACATACGGTACATATGGATGGTGCCGCGGCTCATCTGAATGTCGTGTGTGCGCTCGGCGACGTGGGTCTGCCAGAAGTTTTCACCCTCTTCCGCGATCCACTTTTCGAGCATCGGGTAGGCGTCTGCGCCCTTGTAGTAGAAGTGGGTAAGCCAGATGTTGTGGTTGAGGCCGGGCGCCTGCCAGGTGACATCGGCGAGGTCGGTCAAGCCGAGTGTTCTGGCGATTTCGTAGACGCCGTAGTGGCCATGGCAGAGGCCACAGACCTTAATGCTGGAGGTGCGGGTCATGAGGGTGCAGCCCTGGTAGACGGGATTGCCTGACTGGATCAGCCATGCATCGGGGCAGATATCCTCCATGTCACTGGTCACGCCGAGCATGAGGTCGAGGTTGACGAAGTTGCTCTGGCGCATACGCCCGCCGTGATAGTAGCCGTACCTATCCATCAGCTCGCGCCCGTCTCGTTGTTTCTGGTGGCTGCTGGCGGAGGCGGTGTTGATGACAAAGTCGGCGTCCTGGAGGGCATCGCGCCGGTCGGTGGTGCTTTCGAAGCGGAGGTCGGAGCCTAGTTCATTGGCGTAGCGAGCGCCGAGCTTATGGATCATATCGAGCCTGTCGGCGTCAATATCCATGAAGGAGATGAGGCTGCCGCTGAGAGATTCTGTAAGGCAGATGTCTTTAACAAGACCGAGCGAGAATTGGGCGCTGCCGGCGCCGATGACGGTCAATTTGATTGGGGTGGACATAGAGACTCCTTGTGAAAACTCCAGGTTGACGAGCGTTGGGCGCGGAGAGAATTGTAATGGTTGGCAGACATATACGGCGGAGCTACACGAACAGCATGCGGTGACAGACGACAGGCTTGCGCCGCCTTGATGTAAAGTCAGAATTTTTTAGCGGTCGCGATTTCGGCGTGCTCGGGCAGATAGGGCACGTCTTTTCGATCCCAAGCGGCGCGGCCTTCGACGGCATGGATGCCCATCAGCTGGCGGCGGTGCGGCGTATCGGCCCAGTCGACGATGTGCCGGGGCGGGGGCGTGCTGCCCCACTTTTTTACCCAGAAGGGCATGTAGCCGTAGATCAGGATCCGGCGGTGGCGGGGGCTGGTATTGGCCAGGCCGGTATGCCAGCAGAGAACGTTCCAGATGATGGCAGAGCCGGCCTTGGCGACGATTTTTTTGAGGCCCGGCATCTGCTCCAGGGTTTCGCCGACGTACTCAGTTCGGGATGGGTGCGGGTCGCGCTTGTGGCTGCCAGGAACGAGGCTGAAGCAGCCCATGTCGGGCGCCTGGTCGTCGAGGAAGTAGAAGACTTTGGCCTTGAGCATGAACTGTGGATGGCGCCAGGCGGGCCAGTCGCGATGCCAGCCGGTATGGGCGTTTGTGCCGGCGTGATGGCAGTGGGCGACCATTTCCATCGTCTGTACGTCGGGTCCGACCACCTCTTTGAGGATCGGCAGTACAAGCGGATTCTCGGCGATGTCCAGGAAGAGGGGGTCGTATTGATGGATATCGCCCATGGTGTGCGCGTCGGGCCCGTTACCGTAGCCGCCCTTGAATGTGCCGTTGCGTACGGATTCGGCCCAGGCCGGTTCGGTTTGACGTTGGATGTCCTCGTAGGCGGCGCGCACACGGTCCAAACCGAAGTGTTCGAGCGCGTTTTCGACGATCAGAAAACCTTGCTCGTCGATCTGTTCCCGTTGTTCTGGAGTGAGCACCATTTCCTCCTTACGAGCATGGCGTGTGGCTGTTGAAGAGAAGGCGGCCAAGGAGCTGAATCCGGCGACCAGTGGGGTCAGACCGTGCGCAGATAGTCGCGAATCAGGAGGGCCGCGGTAGCGCCTTCGCCGGCGGCGGAGGCGACCTGTTTCGTGCTGTCGGCGCGCACGTCACCGGCGGCAAAGAGACCGGGGACGCTCGTTTCCAGTGCGGCAGGATTTCTGTCCAGGTAGAGCGGCAGGCGCTTGTCCGATTCGTGGGTAAGATTATGCCCGGTCTCGATGAAGCCCCACCTGTTAAGGTGCACTGCGGTCCCTTCGAGGAATCCGGTATTCGGCTCGAGGCCGATAAAGACGAAGGCGCCATCGACAGACATGTGCGACTCGGCCTCGGCCTGGTTATTCCAGAGCCGCAATTCGTTCAGTTGGGCCCTGGCGCCGAGGAATTCCTGGACTTCGGTATTCCATCGCACTTCGATCTTGGCGTTTCCTGACACAGATTCCTGTATGACCTGACTGGCGTGCAGGAAAGGGCCCCGCACAAGTAGTGTTACCCGTTCGGCGAACTTCGTCAGCAGCAGACTTTCTTCGGCGGCGCTGTTGCCGCCGCCGATCACAGCCACTTCTTTGTCTTTGTAGAAAGGGCCGTCGCAGGTGGCGCAGAAGTGAACACCGGCGCCGAGGTAGTCGTTTTCGCCGGGCACATTGAGGCGGCGGTAGCGGCTGCCGGTGGCGATCAGGACGGCCTGTGCGCTGTACTCGTCGCCGGCGACCGTTTCGATGCGGTGATAGTTGTCCTGGCGCTGAATTGTGGCGACATCCTGTGCCTGTAGCAGCTCAACGCCGAAGCGTTCGGCCTGGGCCCTGAGCCGCTGAGCGAATTCAAAGCCATCGACACCGTCCGGGAAACCGGGCAGGTTGTCCAGTTTTTCGGTGGCTGCGGCCTGGCCGCCAAAGGCGGCGCGTTCGATGATGAGGATGTCTACGCCTTCACGGGCCAGATAGAGGGCTGCGGTCAGGCCGGCAGGGCCGCCGCCGATGACGATCACCGGGTAGTGCTGGCGGCTGGCGGTCGTTCTCAGACCCAGTTTTGTCGCCAGTTCAGCGTTGCTCGGCTCAACGAGGCGGGAGCCGTCGGCGAAGAGGATGGTGGGGATGATGCGTCTGCCATCGTTCATTTCGATGACGCGTTTTTCGGCCTCGGTGTCCTCTTCGATGTTTACCCATTGATAGGGGATGCGATGTTCGCCAAGGAACTGTTTGCTGCGACGACAGTCGGGGCACCAGAAGGCGCCGTAGACGATGATGTTGGGAGGAGATTCGGACATGGAAGTTGCCTTTTATGCTGGGAGCGATTTAGCGTTCCCATGAAACGAGACCCGTCAGCTAGCCGCTGCGAAGGCCGACGGCGCGGCACGGCACATTGCAGTTGGCATTGTATCAGCAGGCGGGAACTTGGGTCAATTGAATGGCTGATTGTCGCTGATTCAAGCAGTTCGGTGACCTTGTGGCAGACTCAATGGTTCAAATTGTGTTTTTCCGATAACGTTCTGCTACCGCTTTCATTCAGAAGGCCATTATAAAGCAAAATGCTTTGCAATTGTAAAGCTACATGCTATAGTGGGACTCGCAGAAGGAACACAATGTACAGACTGACAGTAAAGAAACAGGCCATCAAAGCACTTCTTAAGATGCCTATCCAGAATGCTCAGCGCATTCGTCGGGCGTTGGACAGATTGGCGGAGGATCCAGACCGGCGAGAAGTTGATGTTACTCCTCTGGAGGGGCGACCTGGATTTCGTCTGCGAGTCGGCGGCTATAGGGTCATCTTCGAGAGAGACGATAAAGCGCGCCCGATCGATGTATTGCGTGTCGCTCCACGCGGTCAGGCTTACAGGGAGTAGGAGGATAGTTCTGATGAGCAACCTGCAGATCATTCGCGATGATGCCGGGCAGCCGATATTCGCCGTGATCCCCTGGCGCGAGTATGTACGCTTGTCGAAGGACGGAGCCACCGAAGCAGCTCTGCGTGATGAGGAGATCTATGACCTTGCAAGAGAAGAAGGGGGTGAGTCCTTTCCCATTGAGGTTGTTGACCGACTGCTGTCGGGGGCAAGTCCAATTAAGGTATACCGCGAGTACCGGGGCATGAGTCAGAAAGCACTGGCGGCGGCAACTAATATGAGCCCGGTATACCTTTCCCAGATCGAGACGGGGAGGCGGGTGGGCTCTGCCAAGACGCTGGCTTCGATCGCCCAGGCGCTTGAAGTCAGCCTGGATGACCTTGTGTAAACTGTGGGAAATCCCAAGGCAGGCGAAACGGGGGGCAACAGTCTTGCAGTTAGGTTAGTCGAACTGGAGCTCTGCCAGTGCAATGCCGCTTTCTCCGGCGATTGAGTAGAGCAGATAGGTGCTGCCGCCTTCCTGGTATATGCCGGGATCGCGGAGCTGGCGGGCAGGTTCGTGGATTGCGCCGCGCTGCGATGGCTCCAGGGGCAGGTTGACACCCTCGTAGTCGGTTTTCGGCTCCAGGATCGAGAATGGAGCGGAGGCCTTCCACTCGCTCCAGTGTGGGCGCAGTTCGACAGTTGCGCAGAGGATGTGTTCGGGGCAGTCGCCGGCGCGGGAGTAGAAGACGTAGAGGATTTCGTCGCGCAGGAGGAGGGCGGCGTGGCGCTGGTCGTGCTCGAAGAGGACGGGGCCCGGTTCGAAATTGGTACGGCCGTCGCGGCTGCGGAAGAGAATGCCGGGCATGGCGAGGGCGTAGTACCAGCCTGCGTCGGTGACGGGATAGCGGAAGACCCGGAAATAGCTGGGGCCGAGGATTTCGGTATCGGAAGTAAAGTCGAGGCCGTTCTCGGAGACTGCGAGCAGGGAGCGCTGGCCTTCGAGAAAGGGATATTTCTGCTTAAGCGGGTCGGCTTCGAGTTCTTCGCGCCTCACTGATGGACCGTGATAGTACATCAGGATACGGCGGTTGTCATGGTCCATATGCAGATCGGGGCTGGCGATATGGTGATAGCAAGGGGTCTGTTCCAGCCGCAGTGTGCCTGGCGGGTAGATTGTCCACGGTCCAGAGAGCGCGTCGGCATAGGCCAGGCGGATGAAGGCGCCCTGATGGTGGGCGAAGTAGAGGTAGTATTGCCCCAGCGGATTCGGCAGCCAGTCGGGCACGCGCATGAGCGACGGGCCGTTGATATTGGCGCCGATGGATTCGTCCAGCGCGGGTGTGATGATCGGATTGGCAGAAAAACGCTTGACCTGCATGGGGCATCTCCCGGCGGGCGAATTTGCCCGTTGCCGACTCCAGTTGAGCGGATGTCGGGCAACGGGCAATTTGTACTGTCAGCTTTGGGTATATCGAAGAGACGGGCCTCCCTGCAAGAGTCAGGCAGCGCCGGGAAAGGGATACTCGTACCAGTCCAGCAGGCCCAGGGGGGCGGCGGCGCCGGCGTAGAGGATCAGTGAGGTGTATTTGTCGGCGAAGATGCGTCCACCGCCGACTCCGTCGATGACGGCGCCGGAGGGATCAGCGAATTTGGGGCCGCTTTCCTTGCCTTCCAGGTTTGCTGTCAGTGCAGCGAAGGTGTTGGCGGCGATCTTCAGATAGCGCTCGTCGTTGGTGATGCGCCAGGCGTAGGTCAGCGCTTCGAAAGCGTGGGGCGTGGGCGCTGTGCGCTGAAGGGACGGGAGTTCTTTGTAGTAGAAGACCCCGTCGGGCCCGAGACAGTGTTCGATGAGATCGTCCATGACCGATACAATCAGTTTCTTCACGCGTTCGTCGTCTTCGATCAGCAGATAGCGGGCAAACGAGCATACGGTAAGGGAGATCATAAAGGGTACGCGCGGCATGGTGTGGCTTGTATAGGGCGCCAGGAGCGCGCCGAATTCGTCATGCCAGTCGAGGAACATCTCGATCAGTTGTTTGGCCTCGTCGCGCCAGCGCTGTTCTCCTGTGCCGAGCCAGAGACCGACGTAGGCGCGCAGGGCCCAACCGCCTTCGCGGACGGAAGCTTCGCCCAGCTGCTGCATTGAGGGCAACTGCATGTGACGCAGGATGTTTTCGCCAATTGAGTTCGCCACTTCCAGACCTTCGCGACGACCGGTCAGGAAGTAGTAGTCGAGGAATCCTTCGGTCCACTCGTGGGAGGGGGTACAGCGCCCGGTGGCGTGGTAGCGGGTGTGGATGCGCAGGCCGCCATCGATCAAGGGATCGGGGTGATGGTGGCAGAAGTCTACGTCGAGCCAGTGTTGGGCGCTGACGAGGGCGGAATCGAGGGCGCGGCGCTGGCCGGTGAGGGCATAGTAGAGGGTGCAGGCGTGGGGACGGTCGTACTCGTTGTTGACCCAGACGTTTTCGCCGCCACCGCGGCCCTGGTTGGTATAGCCGGAATCGGGCGCGTCGCCGAAGTGCATCATGCCCAGGGCTTTGGGGCGCCCGTCGTGGAGGTTATTGAGATCGGTGAAGAGGCGGCGGGGGAGATTTTCCGGGAAGTAGGTCTCGATCCAGGGGTTGTTGGCGCGGTACCATTCCACCGGCAGCGCGGGTCGATCCGGGAGCTGGAACTGCAGGCTGCGCTGGCTGAGATCATCGAGGGGCGTGTCGGGCCCGTGGAAGTGGAGCTGGATGCGGTGGGTCTTGGCCATGCCCTGGAGGATGGGGGCGGGGGGTTCTCCGGCGGGATAGAGCCAGCAGGCGATGCCGTGCGTGTGACCGTGCAGCCTTTTGGGGAAGTTCTGGTGGGCCTGATGTATGGAGAGGCAGAGTCCGCCTTGCTGGTCGCGCCAGTCGGTCCAGAAATCGCCATAGTAGGAGTCGATGAAGTGCTCGTTGGACTGATAGAGCATCGTTTCGGTGTCCAAGGTCTGTGAGACTTCGCTTTCGCTTTCAGTGATGGAGGTCCGATACCAGCCTTCGCCGAGAGCGAGTTGGGGCGGTTTCCCGTTGCTTGAGGGGGCAAAGTCCAGGCGCAAGCTTTGGAGTGTCACCTCCGGTAAGTCCAGGGTGTGCAGGAACTGGTGCTCGATTTCGATGTACGGCTTGCCGGCGTAGGCGGTGATGCGGCCGCGCAGCTCGAGGAATTCGGAACCGTCAGGTTGCAGGTGGCGGCCGCGCACGAGGATGACGGCACGGAGGGGGCCGGCCTCATCGATCTCCAGTTCGACGGCGCCGCTGCTGCTACCGGCGGCGGCAGCGTCTGTCTCCAATGTGAAGCCAGAGAAGGGCGCGGGCCACGATGAATCCTCGGCAAGGACAACATCCTGCACGGGGAGGAAGCCCTCGCGCGGCACGCGGAAGTGCAGCGGTCCGGTGTCGACCAGAAGACCGCCGGCGTCTTCGGTCACCTGCACTTGCTGCTGCGGCTGCGGCGCGGGGTCGGAAGCAGTGCGGAAGGTGAGTGTTTTGGAGAGGTTGCCGGGAAGGTCGGGTTGGAGGTGGACCAGCAGCCACTTGACGCTGCCGTCGGACCAGTGGGCCAGGGCTCGCTGTTGAGACGGCAACGCTTCGCCGCCGTCTTCGATGGCAAGATGGGCCGCGCCGGGCAGTTTTCCCTGGGCGAAGGGTATGCTGAAGGAGACCGGCTCGGCGGCGCGGTCGTACTGGGAGAGCTTCTCGAAGTAGAGGGTGCTCACTTTGATTCTTCTCCTTGGCGCTGTTTGGAAAGCAAGCTTCCGGGCAATGTGCAAGGGGGGTGCGCAGGCCTGGACAGCCGTTCTGACGGATAGTGGACGAAAGTGTCTGACAATTACAACGTCATTGGGAGAAATCGTCAAATGATGTCGATTCCGTCATGAATGAAGGGTCCATCAGGGACGGTGTGGGAATTTGCAGCCCAGAATTGTGGCGTTACCGGCCTGGCGGGGAATTCATGCCAGCGGTGGCTGGAATCGTTTAACGGCTCCTGGAGAGACGGAGGGCAAGCGCCAGGCTGGAACTTATCGCGGGGTCCGTAGATTGGATGGTGTGCGAGGGCAGGCACAAGGCCTGCCCCTACAGGGATTCGAGGGGTCTGGAGGGACCTGGTGCGAAGAAACTCGCTCGATTGGGCACCTGTTACCAATATCGACACCAGGTCGGCAAGGCATGTTGTAGGAGAGGGGGCGTTGCGGGGGCGGAGCCCCCGCACAAGGGAGGGCCGAATAGGCCCGACCGCCCAAACTGCAGTGGTCAGTGGTTAGTGATCAGTGGTCAGATAGGAGGCTACCTCAGACTCAGAGCTGGGGGCGAGATGGGTACGGCTCCGCCGCTACCTGAGGTATGGAAAAGTTCGCCCCCATTTTGGGATGGGACGGTGTGGGAAACCGTTGGGTTCGGTCGGGGACTCGTGATAGAATCCCTTTCAGAACAGTTGTACCGCTTGGGAGAGGATTTGCATAGGCGGAGGAGAGACCATGGAACGCGCAAAACTGGCGTCAGACGCGCCTCAAATGCGGGTCGACTCATTGCAATCGAACGGTTCCACCACTGAGGAAGCTGCTGCGCCCCCCGACAGGCAGTTGAATCCCTGGGCTCCGGATGAAGGGCGCTATGTCAGCTTAGAAGAGTATTGGGTCAAGTGGTATGAGAACCCTTATCCAGACATGGACGTCAGCTATGAATGGAATAACGGCAGACTGGAGGCCAAACCGTTGCCCAACCCGCAGCAGCTTGAACTTTACAATTGGTTTCTGGACCTTTTGCGCCGGTATTTGAGTACGCACGATGTCGCGAATCTCATCAATCTGGAAACCGGTATTGTCCTGACAATGGAGGATGCTGAAGAACCTTCGGGTGAACGAGTGCAGGTACGAAAGCCGGATATTGGCGTGATCCTGAGGAGCAATCCGACGCCGTGGAGAGATACCGACCACCGTCACTTTGGGGGCGTGTGCGATCTCATTGTAGAAGCGGTTTCCGATTCCACTCTTGCTGAGGTGTTGCGGGATACGGAGGAGAAGAAAACTGACTACGCCTTGGGCGGTGTGAAGGAGTACTACATTCTCGATCCCAGCGGCGAGCACATGCACTTCTACCGTCTCACGTTGGAGGACAGTTTCGAGGAGATTGCGCCTGATGACCAGGACGTCATCCGCTCGGAGATTCTGCCCGGCTTGCAGTTCCGGCATTCGGATCTTTGGCGGCAGCCGCGCCTGGAAGAGTTAGCATTAGACGAGGTGTATTCGGGGTTTGTCATTCCGACTTATCAGGTCGCGGTCAACAGGGCGGAAGAGGCAGAGTCGCTGGCCGAGGCAGAGTCGCAACGTGCGGACGCCGAAGCCCAGCGTGCGGATGCGGGAGAGGAGGCTCACCGGCAGGCGGCTAAGCGCGTGCAGGAGTTGGAGGCCGAATTGGCCCGCCTGCGGCAACGAAAGTCCTGAACGCAGTTTGAACTTGCATATCCCCGGTTCAAGGAAATAACAGTTCCCCACCGGCCCGGCAGAAACGCGGGGGCATATGTCAGGGTTGCCTGAACCAGACTCTGATGGTTCCCTTTGTTGGCGCTGATGGGGGAGACAGCTCCGCAAGAAGGTTCTGAGCAGTAGTAACAGCACATATTCCGATCCGGTGCATGAGCAGGCGCGCGGGCAGCATGCTGCCATCCATATTTTCTTCTCGCAAAGGTATCAACTATGCCACCAAATATTCTTTTTCTGATGAGCGACGAGCACCGCGCCGACATTACCGGCTACGAGGGCGATCAGGTCGTGCGTACGCCCACGCTGGACAGTCTAGCGGAGACGGGCGTGGTGTTCAGAAACGCTTACGCGGCTTCGCCGATCTGTATACCGGGGCGACAGGCGATGATGTCGGGTCAGCTGCCGCGCACGTGCGGCTGCGAAGTCTTTGCCCAGGATTTGCCGGTGGGGCATATGACTTTTGCGCGGCGCTTCAGCCAGTACGCGTATCATACGGCGGCGGCGGGCAAGCTGCACCACACTGGGACGGACCAGATGCAGGGGTGGAGCCAGCGGATCGGGTCGGCGATGCAGGTGGGCCCGCATTTTGTCGCGGACCGGGACGAGGACGCGTTTGCCCGGTACACGAGGGGGCTGTCGTCGGTGAAATGGAGCGACACGAAGGAGGTGCTGCGGGCGGGTGTGGGTCATTCGCCCCACATCGTCCAGGACGAGTATGCGTTGACCGGCGCGCTTGACTTAATTGAGCAGTACTTCACCGATCCGTACTATGACCGGCAGCAGCCGGAACGTCCGCTGCTGCTGAAGGTCAGTCTGAATCAACCTCACTACCCGTACTTCACGAGTGAAGAGAAGTTCACATACTACCTGAACCGGGTGGAGCCGCTTCTTGATGAACCGGTATTCGACCATCCATTTCTGAGCCAGAAGCAGGTGCGGCCGGGCGTCGATGCCTCGCCGCGGGAGTTGCGGCGCGCCGTTGCCGGGTACTACGGCATGATCGAGAGGATCGACGAGATGTACGGGTCACTGTTGCGCGCATTGGAGCACGTGGGCCAGGATCTTGACGACTGGATCATCGTCTACACCAGCGATCACGGCGAGATGTTGGGGGAGCACGGTATCTGGGAAAAGCAGAAGTTCTTCGAGGCCAGTGCGCGCGTGCCGCTGATCATACGCTGGCCCAAGTCGTTTGGCGGGGGCAGGATTGTCGATGAAAACGTCAATCTGTGCGACCTGTTCGCCACACTGTGCGAGCTGTGCGAGATCCCGATACCGGAGGGGCTGGACAGCCGCAGTCTGGCGCCTCTGCTGCGCGGCGATGGAGGAGATTGGCGCAATGAGAGCGTCAGCCAGTTTGGGGCGCGCAATCTAATGATCAAGTGGGATGACTTGAAGTACCAGTACTATGGTGAGGAGATGCCGGAGGTACTGTTCGATCTGGAACGGGATCCGTCCGAGCGGCAGAATTTCATTGACGATGCCCGGTATGCCGGTGTGCTGGAGGAGTTTCGGGAAAGGCGGTTTGCGTTGGGGTTCGGGCCCGGCGCGCAGGAGGGGTATGTGAATGCGGGGTACTGAGAGTATCTGGTGACTGCAGATGAGATTGCTCAAGTGGTTCAGGGCGGCGAGACAATGTACGCCGAATTCAAGTCGGCCGCGGCGCGCCCTGAGTGTCTGGATACGGCGCTTATCTCCTTCCTGAATACGGAGGGCGGCGTGTTGTGGTTGGGCATTGAAGACGACGGCTCAATTCTGGGCGTGACCGATGTCGATGGCGCGCGCCAGCGCGTAGACCAGATACTGGCGAATAACATTACTCCTCGCGCCACGGCCTTTATTGAACAGGTTGAAATTGGCGTAACGCGGCTTCTGAAGATCACGCTTTCTCGCGGGCTTGACCGACCGTACTATACACAGCGTGGCCAGTGTTATGTTCGTCAGAATTCGGGCAAGCGATTGGCCTCACGGGAAGAGATTCGCCGTATGTATATGGCCGTTCGTTCATTCTTTTTCGACGAATCAGTCCTCTCTGGAGCTGGGCTGGCGGACGTGGATTTGCCGGTTTTTGGCACATTCCTGGCTGCGGCCTATGGAGTAAGTGAGAATACGGACCGGCCAGACGAAGAGTTGGCGCGCTTGTTGCGCAACTTGAAGTGCATGGCTGGAGAGGAGCTCACGGTCGCGGGGGCGCTGCTGTTCGGCCGCCAACCGCAGCGCATGCTGCCGACGGCACGGATTGAATTCGCTTGCTTTGAGGGCGTCGTAGCGGGAGAAACTATACTTGACCGAAAAACTGTGGAAGGAAGGCTGCCGCAACAGTTGGAACAGATGGAGAGTTTGTTGCGGCTACACTTGCGTGACGCGGGCGTCATCCGCGGATTCGAACCGGAAGTGCAACCAGAGTTACCGCCGGAAATGCTGCGAGAGTCGGTGACGAATGCCCTCGTCCATCGGGATTACTCTATTTCGGCCCCGGTACGCGTTATGCTCTTTGATGACCGGCTGGAGATTCACAGTCCCGGCCAGTTGCCAAACGGTGTTACGGTAGAAAATGTCCGTGCGGGCATTCATGTGGAGCGCAACCCCTTCATCCTCTCACTGTTGTCGAATTTGGGGTTGATGACTCGGTTGGGAACGGGAATCGTGCGCATCTTTCGCTTGGCGGCGGAGAGGGGGCTACCGTAGCCGGAGCTGGAAGAGCGCGGCGCTGAATTTGTGGTTACCCTTTACCGAATGCCAGCGACAGCTTGAAGTCTGGAGAACTTTGAATGAAGCAAAGGCGGACTCAGGACGAATGTATTCTCGAATCACCGGTTGCGGAGGGGGAAACGTTTACTGACAGCGACCCTTGGCGCGTGTTTCGGATTATGGGGGAGTTCGTCGAGGGTTTTGACACGCTGGCAGGGTTGGGCGCCGCGATCTCGATTTTTGGCTCGGCGCGCACGCGGCCGGACGATCCCACCTACATTGCGGCTGTGGAGACGGCGCGTTTGTTGGCGGAGTCCGGGCTTGCGGTTATCACTGGCGGCGGGCCGGGGATAATGGAGGCCGGCAACCGGGGGGCGCAGCCGGAGGAGGGCGCCTCGGTCGGATTGGGCATCGAACTGCCTTTCGAGCAGGGGGTGAATGAATACGTCGATATAGGGATCGAGTTCCGCTACTTCTTTGTGCGCAAGTTGAACTTCGTCAAGTACTCGCAGGGGTTTGTCATCTTTCCCGGCGGGTTCGGCACGCTGGATGAGCTGTTTGAAGCGTTGACGCTGATCCAGACCGGCAAGATCAGGCAGTTCCCGGTGGTGCTCTACGACTCCGAGTACTGGCGGGGGTTGCTGGACTGGCTACGCGGCACGATGCTGGCGGCCGGGAATATCTCCGCCCCTGATCTCGAACTGATGCGGCTGGCGGATTCACCGGAAGAGGTCCACGAACTGATTTTGCAGGGGCTTTCGAAGCAGGCCAGTTGGTGCGAGAAGTCGGCGGAGGCGGCGCGGGCGGCGACACGGCTGGCTCTGGAGGTGAACAGATAGATGGCACGCAGACGCAAGGGGCTGAACCGACATCAGAAGGCGGCTTTCAGGGGCGGGGAACACAGGGTGCGGGGCGAGGAGGTCCAGAGGCTGATTGAGATGGCCTACAGCGGGGACCCTGGCGAACGGCTGCATGCGGCCGAAAACCTCTGTCCATGCCACGTGCGCAAGCGGGTTGAGGCGGCGTGGGAGGCGCTGTACCGGCTGATGCAGGATGCGGATGTACGGGTGCGGCGGGCGGCCTGGCATACATTGGAGGACGGCGGCTGCCCGGACGACCCGGCGCTGATGCCGATCTTCGAGCGGGCGGTTGCCAGGGAGACAGACAGCCAGGTGCGGCGATTCGTAGAGCGGTTTGCGACGCCGGCGCTGTCGGAGCACAGCCGGCAGGAGGCGCAGCGGGCGGCGTACACGCTTTTTCGGGAGTACGGCCGATGTGACTTTTGCGGTGAGAATGGGCGGCGGGTGCGGAGCGATTACGATACGGAACTCAACGGCAGCGGCGGATCAATGCGTCTTGCCCAGATCTGTCAGGAGTGTGACGGAAAGGCTTCGTAGAATCCCACCACAATACTCCACGATGCTGTCCTTACAACCTTCTCTCTTTCCAAGATCTCGCAAACAGGGCGCCTGTCCGTGTCGCGTCGGCGCAATTGAAGTCAGATTCGGGTGGCGCGGCTGCGGCGGTGGATGACCTCGGACGAGGTTACCACGCCTCACGGCCAGCGGCAGGCCCGGTGTCCACTTCGCCATGCAGATTTCGCGCGGTAACCTGGTCCAATATATCGTCCAAATTCAGACGGGGAGGTGAAACGGGTGCGATGGCCAAAGCGTCCCCCCGCAGTGACATTCTGACAAGCGAATTGAGTTCGAGACCAAGCTGATTGGCAAGGGATTTTGGGATGCGCAGGGCCAGATCGTTGCCCCACTTCTGCACGCTAGTTTCCATTTTTGCGTTGCTCCTGAGTTACTCATTCAAGAGATGGGTCTGTGACTCTTCATTGTCGTAGATATAGCAAGTATAAAGCAGGGGATGGTTTCCGCATTGGTTCGGGATCCGCCAGTGTGCACCACAGAATTGGAGTGGGAATAGTCTGGCGGGAGATTGATGCCAACGATTGCTGAGTTTGTTTTACCGACGTTTTGGGGAGGGAAAGGGCAGGCACAAGGCCTGCCCCTACAGGACATTTGAGGAGGCAAGTGGGGAAGGACGGCACTGGCGTGCGAGGGCAGGCACAAGGCCTGCCCCTACAGGGAACTGACAGGGCTGAAGGAACGTAGTGGGGCGAACCCCTCTCGGGCAGGCACCCGTCCCGAATGTAGACACCAGGTCGGCGAGGCATGTTGTAGGACCGGGGGCGTTGCGGGGGCGGAGCCCCCGCACAAGGGAGGGCCGAATAGGCCCGACCGCCCAAAACTGCAGTAGTCAGTAGCCAGTGGTCAGAGGCGGCGCTTTCACTGCTGGAATTTGGTAGGGAAACTGGTTGCGGCCAAGTTGCTTCCAGAGGTTTTTGAAAGTACGCCCTCGTTTTGGGATGCACCTGTGGTGGATTCCCGATTTGGATTCTGTAATCATCATATATATAATTGCGCTTGTTGTGGAACGTGAACCTACAGTTCTTCAAACTTACGTTTGGTCCCCTGCAAACGAACGAAGTGTACTGCTCAAAGACGAGCATCTCCTCTAATCAGGTAGTTGCCAACTTAATTCATCAATCTTTCAGATAGAAGCCAAAGGGCGTTGCGCGCCGCTGGCAGGCGGGCAAGGCAGGGAGATCCAGCATGGGGCGCAGAGTCATTGACTTGAGCATGCCCGTTCATAACGACATGGTGGTCTTCCCGCGGGTGACTCGCCCAACGATGTTGATGTATGAGGACTGGGAGGGTTTTGCGGAAGGCGTCGGTGCTGCGGAGCACGGCGTAACGTCGCTGACGGCCCACTATCTGACGATTCTCGGGGACCACGTCGGGACGCACATTGATGCATTGAAACATCTGGTGGAAGGCAAGCCCGGACCGGAGGGGATACCGCTGGAATACTGCTACGGCGACGGCGTGCTTCTGGACTTCCGACACAAGGAGAACGGGGCCGGCATCAGCGTAGCCGACATGGAAGAGGCGGTGCGCAGGATAGATTACGAGATCAAGCCGTTGGACCTGGTGCTGATCTGGACGGGGGCGGGCAGTTACAACGATGAGGA
The DNA here is from genome assembly GCA_026708085.1 of Caldilineaceae bacterium. Classification (GTDB taxonomy): domain Bacteria; phylum Chloroflexota; class Anaerolineae; order Caldilineales; family Caldilineaceae; genus Bin5. The sequence continues at coordinate 47,428 of JAPOVP010000010.1, read as the reverse complement.
CAGGTACCTGAGCGAACACAGCGGCATGACGCGTGAAGCGACGCTATGGCTGATTGAGCGCGGGGTGAAGGTGATGGGCATTGACGCGGTTACGTTCGACCCGCCGGTGTGGGCGATGTTTGAGCGCAAGCAGTTCTGGGAAGCCCATCGGGTCATGTACGAGCATGAGTACTACCATGTAGAGAACCTCTGCAACCTGGAGCAGATTCCGCAGTCGCACGGCTTCACGCTTTCCATGCTGCCGGTAAAGTGGGTGGGGACGACAGGTGCTCCACTGAGAGCAGTTGCCATTGTGGAGGATTAGACAGTTTGCTTTGCATGGTGACCGGATTTTTCTTCTGAGCCGGGTACGATACGACTTTGATGGCACCGTGATTCCTGTCCTAAAGGGACCATTTCGAAAGGCATGTTCTAGCGGTACTACGGTTACGCACTACGCTGAAGTCTGTATTTCACTTTAACCTTCACTTAAAGGAGAAAAGCATGAAGAAGCTAAGCAGACGATCATTCCTGCAGTCGATGGGCATGGCCGGCGCCGGTGTCGCGCTGGCGGCCTGCGCTGCGCCCGCCGCGCCTGCTGCTCAGGATTCTGACGGCGAGATGGACGGTGGAGACGGCATGACCGGCAACCTGCAGATCTGGGTGCAGCACTATACACCCACGGAGAGCATGGAGCAGGGCCCCAACAATCCCCTTCCGCACAACATGATCCAGGTGATCTCCGATGAGTACATGGCGGATCATCCCGGGGCCACGGTCGAGATTATCAGGAAGCCGGACAACCTGGCCAGCCATGAGTGGATCGTAACGCAGCAGGCGGGCGGCACGATTCCTCACATCGTATGGACGCACTCTTTCTGGGTGCAGGATGAGATAGACAAGAACTGGTGGATTCCGCTGGATCCGTTCTTCGAGCAGCCCAATCCTTACGTGGGCGCGGGCGAACCGGGCAGCGAGCGCTGGTTGGACCAGTTCTACGAAATTCCCACGGAGGCCAAGCGCGGCCCGGACGGCAAGCACTATGTCGTGCCGATCGACCTTGTGACGACGTTCTTCTTCTTTAACCAGAACGTTTTCGACGAGGTTGGCGTATCAGGTCCGAGCACCTACGGTGAGTGGATCGAAGTTCAGGAGGCGCTGCAGGATACGATCATTCCTAACGCCGCCTTGAGATGGTATCAGTCCCAGATCGGGGCGATGCTCTACGCCAAGAAGGATGACATAATCAACGCTGACGGCGGCGTCGCATCGTTGGAGGAGGTCGGCTGCGCCATGAAGAACGGGCTCTACACCGCCACAGATCCCGAATATGGCGAGTGGTTCCGACTGGTTAAGCAGTTGATCCCTTTTCTGGCGCCGGACTGGGCGGCCGAGGGCGCGGACTTCAACCGCAAGTTCCTCCAAAAAGATGTGGCCGTATATGAAGACGGCAGCTGGCGCTTCGGCTACCTCAAGGCCGACCCTCTGGTCGATTTCGAGTGGAGCACATTCTACGCACCTACCATCACCGAGGCGGATTCGCCCTTCGCGATTGGCGAGGCAGCCCCGCCGATTGGGGGCGCCACCGCAGCCCAGTGGGCGATGGCAACCAAGACGGAGCGGGATGGAATCGTGCCGCTGGCCGTGGACTTCCTGCGCTACGTGACTGCTCCGCAGAACGCCGGGCGCATGATCGCGGAGACGGGCACCTTCCTGCCCAACATCAAGGGCGTTGACGTGAATCCCGATCTGCGAGAACCGTTGCGCGCGATCACCGAGGGGTTGGGTGAGGCCGGTATGGTCACATATCCTGACAAGATCGGTACCGAGCAGCGGGAGAAGATCGACGCCATCTGGACCGACTTCAAGCTGGACGTCGTTTCGCAGGAGCAGGCCGCAGAGCAGATCAATGAGTTGCTGCTCGAGTACGCCGATGAGGCGATTGAGAAGAACGGCTGGGATTGCGGGTAGTGGTTGCTAGTTTTCAGTTGTTCGTTTTTAGTTTTTAGTGAACTTCTGGGTGCCGATGGAGTTGGCCGGGAGCTAGAAACTTAGGATTTGAAGCTTTTGGATGTGGGTGGGTTCCACGGGGATAGGCTCGTGGAGCCCGCCTGCAGTGTAGGAACGGGAATAGGGCAATGACAACAGAAGAGATTCGTGCGCCAGCGTCACACGCCACGATGGCAGACGTGCGCGTGCCGCAGGAGAGGCAGTCTACGCTCGGGCAACGCATCTACCGCTACCGTTTTGTTTACCTGATGCTGGTCCCCACATTTGCGCTGCTGCTGACTTTCAATTATTACCCGGCCTTCATGGGGCTCTACCGGGCCTTTTTCAAGTGGGACATTGGTCTGCAGCCGGAGTTCCTGGGTTTGGGTAACTTCGAGAAGCTCTTCATCAAGGACGACATTTTCCTCAAATCGCTGCGCCATGTGAGTCTGCTTACTTCATGGCGGGTGATCAGTGCGGTCACGTTTCCCTTCATCGTGGCTGAACTGATCTTCAATTTGCGCAGTAATGTACACAAGTACACGTACCGCGTCCTGACCATCCTGCCGGCGGTTGTGCCGGGCATCGTCATTCTATTGCTGTGGCATTTCATCTATGACGGCACGCACGGTTTGTTGAACGCGTTCCTGGAGGGGGTCGGGCTGGAGGACTGGCAGCAGCCGTGGCTGGGGAGCCCGAAGACAGCGCTCTACGCGGTTACGTTCATGGGTTTCCCGTGGGTGGGCGGTGTCACGGTGCTCATTTATCTGGCGGGCCTGCAGGGGATCTCGGACGAGATCATTGACAGTTCTCTGGTCGACGGATGCTCCGGTTTACGGCGTATCTTCGCGATCGACATTCCCCTCATCCTCGGTCAGTTCAAGCTGATCATTGTGTTGGCCGTGATTGGGGGTTTGCAGGGCTGGGTAGCGGTCTTTGTGATGACGGCCGGCGGGCCGGGAACGGCAAGTGTGGTCCCGGGGTTGTGGATGTACAACAACGCCTTTTTGTGGAACAAGATGGGATATGCGTCAGCAATCGCCTTGTTCCTGTTTGTGCTGATTATGGGAATGACGATCTTGAATGTGAAATTCTTAAAGACGGGAGACTATTGAGTTGTCAGCGGAACGTGAACAGGAGTTACTGACAACCAGGCCAGAGGTAAGGGTCGTGTCAAACTGGACCGGCAGGAGCGTTGATCGATGACAGTACTGGAAGGGCAACCGCAACCGATCCAACGTATGTCGTTGACAGAAGGCTGGCGCCGAGCTTGGCGCACAGGTGACTGGTGGCGCCATCTGGGACTGTTTGGCTTCCTGTTTTTCATGTTTCTGCCGTTCATTATCACGATTATCATTTCGTTCAAGGACATCCACCAGTTCGATCATTACCCGTTCACTGTCACGATGCCGCTCCACCCCGAAAACTATCTTGAAGCCTGGCGCATTGTCTCCCGCTATATCCTCAACAGCATAATCACCAGCGGCACCTCGGTGGTTGGTATGGTTATTCTGGCGGCGGTCGCAGCGTGGGCTTTTGCCCGCTATCCATTTCCAGGGCGGGAGCTCTTCTTTTTCGGGGTGCTGGCCCTATTGATGGTGCCGGGGGAACTCACCCTGATTCCGGCTTTTTTGCTGGTTAAGGATCTCGGTCTTCTGAATACCCGCTGGGTATTGATCGCCCCTTACATCGCTGGAGGTCAGGTTTTTGCCATCTTCATATTGCGCCAGTTTTTCGAGGCTCTACCGGGCGAGATGTTCGAGGCGGCGAGGATCGACGGCGCCAGCGAGTTGCAGGTATTCCGCCACATTGGCATTCCACTGTCACAGTCGATTCTGGGTGTCGTTGCAATCATGCACGTTCTCAGCACATGGAACGACGTTATCTGGCCCCTAGTTACACTCCGTAGCAACGAATTGATGACGCTGACCATCGGACTGTATGCGTTCCGAACCCAGTTTTACACAATCTGGGGTCCACTGATGGCGGGTTATGTAATCGCTTCGATTCCTCTCATCATCCTGTTCGCCTTTACCAGCCGCCTGTTCGTCGAAGGGCTTAGCTCCGGCGCTATCAAGATGTAAGCTGCACGGGAGCGCTGCGATCTCTCCTGCACATTTCGATGCGTTCCATTTACAGCTATCTTGGTCTCTGGAGAATTGCTCTCCGGCGTTTCAGTTCGGAGCCGGTGCTGACACTTTGCCTTTTGCTAGGATGGAGCGTGGTGGTGGCGCTGGCGTCGGCGCCGCCGATGTACACTGACGCGGCCAACCGCTCCCTGCTGCAGCATGAGCTGCAGACCGTCCCAAACCGCTCCGCATTCTCCTTCTTTTATCACTATGTAAAGGGCTCCAGCGTCGAAGGCGCTGACTGGGATGCGTACGCGGCCCTGGACCAGTATATGGAGACCCGCTACAACCAGGATCTGGGGCTGCCGCACCGTTCGGACATGCACTATGTCAAGAGCGATCTCTTCCAAGTGTATCCCCTGCGTGACGGGCAGTATGAACTGCGGGACAAGCCTCTGTTGCGTGGCTACCTGGGCTTTATCGACCGTCTCGAGGAGTACGTAACTGTTGCCGAGGGAGATTTTCCCGCGCAGGGAAGCACGGCAGGGAGCAGTGACGAGGTCGTCGACGTCCTTGTCAGCGAGGCGTTCGCGGTGGAGGCCGGACTGCAGGTGGGGGAGGGGTATACTCTCTTCGATCCAAACGCGCGCACATCCACCAGGAATACTGTGCGGTTGGAGATTCCGATACGTATTGTTGGGATCTGGATTCCGCGCACAGAAGGCGGCGCGCCCTGGCATTTGCCGCCACTCTCCTTCGCAAACGTCTTCCTCGTTCCTGAAAACACCTATATCAGTGAGATCGGGGCGAGGGTCCCGCACGCGTTGACCGATGTGGGCTGGTATAAGGTTGTTGACGGCGACTCGGTGCGCGCAGAGGACGTGGACCGGTTCCTGGGCAGAGTCAATCGTGTCGACAGGCAGATCAAGAGCCGGATATCGACGACATATCTGGAACTGTCGCCGGTGTCCGCGCTGAGGCGATACCGGCTGGTGGCTTCGACCCAGGCGATATTGCTGCTCCTTTTCAGCATCCCCATTTTAGGGCTTGTACTCTACTTCATCGTTCTGATCGCCGACAGCACGGTCAAGCGGCAACAGATAGAGATTTCGATCCTGAAGAGCCGGGGGGCGACGAGCGGTCAGGTCTTTTCGATCTATCTGCTGCAGGGCGCTACGCTCGGGATCTTTGCGCTGGCAGTTGGCCCACTATTGGGTAAGTTGGTGGCGCAGTTCATTGGCGGGACACGCTACTTCATGACCTTTGAGGCGCAGACGCCGCTGCCGATCGAGGCGACGACGACCAGCATGACGTATACGGTTGTCGCTATTGGGGGCGCCCTGTTCGCGACTGTGCTGCCGGCTTTGGGGGCGGCGCGGCTGGCGATTGTCGAGGCCAAGCAGGAGATAAGCCGACGGCAACGCCGCTCATTCTGGGAACGATCGTACGTAGACTTTCTGCTGCTGGGCGTAGCGAGTTACGGCTACTACATGCTGAGGACACAGGGACGGATCGCCTTTCTGCAGGCGGATGTTCCTGCGGACCCGCTGGACAATCCACTGCTGTTTCTGGCGCCGGCGTTGTTTATTCTGGCGGTGGCGCTGGTGGCTGTCCGTCTCTTCCCAATGATTGCAGTGATACTGAGTATGCTGTGGGCGCGGCTGGGCGGGATCTCGATGTTGCTGGCATTCTACAATCTGGCGCGTACGGGCAGGGTTTATACCAGCTTGCTGCTGCTGCTCATTCTGACCACAAGCCTTGGGACTTTTACAGCATCGATGGCACGCACACTGGACGCGAACCTGGTGGCGAGGATTTTCTACGAAGTGGGGGCGGACGTCACATTAACTGAAGGGGCGGCGCTGCGGATTCTTCCCTCGGAGGACGGCAAACCGGTGGAAGAGGGGGAGGAGGAGTTTGTCTGGATCAACCTACCGGTGGACGAGCACAGGCAGGCGCCGGGGGTGCGGGCGGCGACCCGTATCGGAGATTTCCCGGTTTCCACACGCGTGGGGGGCAGGCTGGTAAGCGGCAGGCTTTTCGGCATCGACCGCAGCCAGTTTCCGGAGGTGGCGTATTTCCGGCCGGATTTTGCCAATGATTCGCTCGGCGCGCTTATGAACGCGCTGGCGCTGGAGTATAGCGGGGTCATCGTCAGCCAGTCGATGTTGGACGCTCTCGGGCTACAGATTGGCGATACAATCGCGCTGAGCGGGCTCGTCCAAGCAAGTAATGCGACGTTCGATTTTCAGATCGTGGGGGCGATGGCGTTGTTTCCGACAGTCTACCCGCAGGACGGAGAGTTCTTTGTCGCCAACCTCAACTACATTTTTTCTCTGATTGGCCATGAGGTCCCTTACAGGGTCTGGCTGGCTACGGAGGAGGCCATTGATCCGGAACTTCTGGTAAGTTCATTGGACGAACTTGGCTACAGGATAATATCGATGGAGGATGCGCATTCGGAGCTGGCGGAGGCGCAGGCAAGGCCGGCGCGGGTCGGGTTGTTCGGGTTTCTTTCGGTTGGCTTCATCGCCGTAGCCATTCTGAGTATGCTGGCATTGGTGATTTACTCGGCATTGTCGTTCCGGCAGCGATTTATCCAGCTGGGCATATTGCGGGCGATGGGTCTTTCGACAAGCCAGCTTGTCTTTTCGCTTGGCGGCGAACAGGTGACGGTTACGACGGTGGGTATTGCTGCGGGCAGCTACCTGGGCCTTCTGAGCAGCTATCTTTTCATACCCTTCTACCAGATTGGGCACGATCAGGCTGATCTGGTCCCGCCGTTTGTCGTGCAGATCGCGTGGGACGATGTAGCGCAGCTGGTGATGGCGATGATGACCATGGTTTTGGTGGCAGCGATCGGCACGTTGTGGTTGCTGGTGCGGATGAAGACTTTTCAGGCGGTTAAGATGGGCGAAGTGCTCGCATAGTTTTGAACGGCGCAGGCTTGTGAAGGTGTGCCCAGTCACCCGTCACCTAGAAAGGAGTTCCCATGAAAGTTGGTCTTGACGCTCTGACGCTGAAGGCTGTAAGCCTTGATCCGCTGGAGCTCCTGGAATTGACGAGGGCCCACGGCTTGGAGGGCCTGCATTTTTCGGCGAGGCTGCTGGAAGGGCGCGACGATGCCTATGTGGACAGGCTGTCGGAAGAGGCAGAGGCCCGCGGGCTGTATCTTGAACTGGCCGGCTCCGGTGTCAACCCCGGTCAGAGCGGGCGGACCGTGGCCGAGATGGTGGCTGAGTGGAAGCCTCTTTTCGCGCTGGCGAGGAGGTTGCATGCGCCGATTCTGAATACCTGTTTTGGTCTGCTCAAGGAGCGCACGTTTTCTGCGCCTACACTGGCGGAACAGATCGAGTTGACGATCGAGGTATTGCGGGCGTTGAGCCTGATGGCTGCGGAGTTCGACGTTATGATCACGATGGAGCTGCACGTCGATCTGACTTCGCTGGAGCTTGTGAACATCATTGAGGCGGTCGACTCGGAGCACGTCCAGGTCAACCTGGATACGGCCAATGCACTGGGGCTGCTCGAAGATCCGGTTGACGCGGCGCGGGCGCTGGCGCCTTACGTGCATACGACTCATTTCAAAGACACATGCGTCTATCCCACCGAGGAAGGGTATAACTGGCTGGGCGGTGCGCCGTTGGGGCGGGGTCTGGTCGACCTGCCGGCGGTCGTTGAGATATTGTACCGGGCCAATCCGAATGTCCATCTGAACATTGAGGACAGCGGGGGGTTTATCCCGATTCCGATGTATGACGAGGCATTTCTCGGAAGCTTTACCGACCTGACGCCGGCACGAATGGCCCGCTTTGTGCGTCATCTTTGGCGGGGCGAGCAGCAGTTGCGGTCCGGTCTCCATCCGCGTCCTGAGGAGAGTAAGGATATCGATTGGGCGACGGTCATTCCGGGACGGCTTCAGTATAATGTCGACTACGCGCAACGGCTGCGAGACGAGACGGTGGCGCGCGCGGCAACCACAGCGAACCATAGTTGAAACATGCATTGCACTACTGATTTCGACAGGGGAAACTCCAATGACTGATTACAGAGCGGCGGTGATCGGGTGCGGACGCATGGCCCGGGGACACATGGAGGCGTACAGGGAGTTGGGTATTCCGATCGTGGCGGGGGCCGATATCTCCGAAGACGCTCTGCAGGCTTTCGCCGAGGAGACGGGCGCTGAGGGGTTGTTCACCGACTACAAGGAGATGCTGGCTGAAGTTCAGCCGGAGCTGGTGTCGGTGGTGACGCATGATGCGCTGCACTGTGAGATGGTGGTGGCTGCGGCAGAGGCGGGGACGAAGGGGATCGTGTGTGAAAAGCCGATGGCGATGGATCTGACGGAGGCGGACGAGATGCTGGCGGCGTGCCGGGCGTCCGGGTCGCGGCTGACGATCAGCCACCAGCGCCACTATATGCCCCAGTACGCGCGCGCCCGCCAACTGATTGCCGACGGTGCTATCGGACGCGTGGTCTCCGCTGAGGCTTCGCTCAAGGCCGGCTGCCTGATGACGGACGGGACGCACACTATTCATATGCTGCTGGCACTGTTGGGAGACCCGGACGTTGACCACCTGTTGGGACAGGTGGACGGACGTGAAGGCTATGAATACTACGGCCACCGCTGCGAAAACGCGGGAATTGCCTTCCTGGCGTTCACGAACCAGGTAAGGGCCAGCATGGTCTGGGGCTGGATGGCACGCTCGCCCGCATTCGATGGCAGGATCAGGCGGCAGCATTCGCTGGACCCAAGCTGGAACGATGAGATGCATCGCTACCACCATTTCATCATTCACGGCGATGAGGGCAGACTGGAACTTTACGGCGACGTATTCAAAATCGCTGATCTCCAGTCGACGCCTGCGGTGCGCATCTTTCGGGGCGGCGAAATCGAGGACATAGAGATTGAATGGCCGGCTCCAGTGAGCGCAATTGGGCTTGAGGTCAAGGATTTGATCGAGACGATTGAGACGGGAGCACCACATCCATTGGACGGCGAGAACGGCCGCAAGGTCACAGAGGTGATGATCGGCATTTATGAGTCGGCGCGGCGCCGCTCGGTCATCAAGTTTCCGGTTGAGGCGCGTGACAATCCGTTTCTGGCGATGTGCGATACAGGAGATTTCCCGCCGCAGGGCGATGAAACGGGGCGCTACGTTTCGCCGAATGTGCGCGAAAGATGGCGTGACAGGTCTGAAACCGAAAAGGGAAAAGGAGCGTAGAGATGGGAATTCTGCAAGGGAAGGTTGCGCTGGTAACCGGTGGTCGCCGCGGGATAGGGCGAGGCATCTGCCTGGCGATGGCGGCGGAGGGGGCCGACGTGGCCGTCAACGATGTGGAGGGAGCAGAACAGGCCGAGGCGGTAGCTCAGGAGGTTCGCGATTCAGGTGGTCGGGCGGTGTTGGCTATGGCCGATGTTGCCCAGCCGGACCAGGTCCAGGCAATGGTGGACCGAGTGGTAGCGGAGTTGGGCGGGCTGGATATTCTGGTGAACAACGCCGGCGTGGAGTCGATAGTTCCCTTTCTGGATATTGCGCCGGAGGAGTGGGAGCGTGTGACCAACATCAATCTCCGGGGTGAGTTTCTGTGTGCGCAGGCGGCGGTCCGTCACATGGTAGCCAGTGGTAAGGGCGGCGCGATAGTCAACATCGGCTCGGTGCAGGCGGGGATGGTGTTGCCGGGGCGGGCTCATTATGCGCCGAGTAAACGGGCGGTTGAGGCGCTGACCGCGAATCTGGCGGTCGAACTGGCCGAGCACAATATCCGCGTGAACTGTATCAACCCGGGACTGATCGACACTGACATGACCAGCTGGGTGATGAAGGATCCTGAGATCCTGCCGATTGTACTGGAGAAAATTGCTCTCAAACGCGCCGGCGAGCCGGATGAAATTGGGCAGGTGGCTGCTTTTCTGGCTTCAGACAAGGCAAGCTACGTGACGGGGCAGTCTCTGTACGTGGACGGTGGATTTCGCATCATGTAGGACGCCGGCGGCAGGCGGCCAGCGTTACAGCCGGGCATTTATTGTGAGGAGAGGACCATGAAGATTGGCCATACTGGAATCACGTGGGGAATCCCGGGGGATGTAGAGCAGGCGTATCGCGAGACTGCCGAACTGGGCTATCAGGGCTTTGAGACTTTCGCGTTCAAGATTCTCGAACTCGAAGAGAGCAGGGCGGGCGGATACCGCAGTCTGGTAGACAGTTTCGGCATTCCAACCGCTGCGGCGTATTGCTACAAGGAGTGGATTAACCCGGATACGGCAGCTGCCGATCTGGAGAGTGCCCAGCGGGAGGCTGACGCGCTACGTGCGCTGCCCGGCGGCGAGACGCTGGTGCTGCAGGCGGGTCCGCGGCCTGCAGACGGTTATACGCAGGACCAGTTCCGGCGACTGGCCGATGCGCTGAATCAGATTGGAGCGTATTGCCATGGGAACGGACTGGCGGCGGGGCTGCACCCGCATACAGGGACGGCAATCGAGACTCGGGAAGATATCGACACGATCCTAGGGCTGGTGGATGCATCGTTGATCGGATTTGCGCCGGATACGGGGCAGATCGCCAAGGGAGGCAGCGACATTCTGGAGGTGATGCGCACGTACCGGGACCGGATCGTCCATGTCCATCTGAAGGACTGGAACGGCAGCTACGAGCGGGATGCCGAAGGCAAGGAGATTGACCGCAGCGGTTATGTGAACTACGAACCGATCGGAAATGGCATCCTGCCGATGCCGGAGATCTTCGCCATACTGGCGGAGAACGGCGGCTTTGACGGTTGGGTCAACGTCGAACTGGATGGAACGCCGCGGGCGCCGCGGGCGGCGCGAGAGGCGGCGAGGATGAGCCGGGCGTATCTTGAGTCGGTGCTTGGCGATGATGCCGCCTGGACTTCGTGAGGAGCTAGGGGGAGATGGTCCCCCTGGAAAAGGGTTTGAGCCTGGAGAAAGAGATAGCTGAAAACCGACATGAAGATGAGTTTTGTAGACGCCCTTAAAGAGGACAGTTGGGATGCGTTGCGGGCGGCTCCCAAGGCCGACCTGCACTGCCACGCTTATTTCAGCACACGACGCCACAACCTGGAGAGTCTCCTGGGCTGCAGGCTGGAACCTCCTCCAGACAAGATGAATAAACTGGGGGGCATGATCGTATACGCCATGGACGTTCTGGACCCACACTTGCGAAACCGCGAGACCATCGAGTTCGTGGCAGAGTCTGCGCTACGCGACGCGATCGGGGACGGCGTCGTTTTGGTGGAGATAAGCTTTGACATTCGACGGGCTGCGTACTATGAAGACGGTTTGAACGGAGTCGTGGGGCATCTGCGAGAGCTGGTCGCGCGTTTCCAGACGCAGATTGAGTTGCGCCCGGAGTTAGGCATTCCCCGCCAGGCCGCATCGGACCCGGAGCTGATGTCGCGGGCGCACGAGGCAATCGGGTTGGACTTTTTTCAGTCGATCGACCTGTACGACCACCAGGAGGCGTGCGAGCCAGAGGACGTCGAAACACTCTATGCGGAGGCAAAGGCCGCGGGTATGAAGTTGAAAGCGCATGTCGGAGAGTTCGGGGGGGCGGAGGAGGTGCGGCGGACGGTTGAATTACTGGAGCTGGACGAGGTGCAGCACGGCATTGGCGCGGCCGAGTCGGTGGAGGTGATGCGCTGGCTGGCCGGGAACGGGATTCGGCTGAATGTGTGCCCGACGAGCAATGTGATGCTGGATGCGGTGCCCGACATGGCGAGTCATCCGATCCGTCTCCTGTTTGACAACGGAGTGCCGGTGACGGTCAACTCTGACGACCCGATGATATTCGACCAGAGCGTTTCGGACGAGTATCGTAATCTGTACAAGGCAGGTGTGTTCAGCGCCGATGAGCTGGAGGAGATCCGGCGGGCGTCGCTAGAGAGTATTGTAAAGTGAGTCGCAAACTATATTGAACTGTGATAGGCTACCCTCTGTAGGCAAGCCCGACACCCACCGGCAGTTACCCGACAATTCCTACATTTCCCAAATCGCACAGAGGAGAAATACGGTCATGTATGTCATCATCGCCCCCTTAAAGATCAAGGAAGAGTTTACGGAACGGTTCATCGAGGAGATATTGCTGGACGCCCAGGGTTCGGTGGAATATGAGCCCGGTTGTCTGCGATTTGACGTGATCCGGGATGGCGACGATCCGAATACGATCTGGCTGTACGAGGTCTATGAGGATGAGGCCGCGTTCCAGGCGCACATGAAGACGCCCCACTTCATCAGGTGGCGGGATACAACCGAGGACTGGGTGGCTGAGCGACCCGAAGGCAGAGCGATTGGGGCTTCTGTCCTGTGGCCGCCACGCGCAGACTGGGACAAATAGCGCTACGCTACGCACGCCAACAGTTGGTCAATTGCCAGCGCATGGGGAGGAAGACGATGTCCTTTACAACACGGCCAGTCTTCATGGGCCGCCACGGTGTGGTCACAGCGGGACATTACCTGGCGGCGGAGGCCGGCGCCCGCATGCTCGATAGAGGGGGCAATGCGATCGATGCCGGTGTGGCGGCCGGTCTTGCGCTCAACGTGCTTGAGCCGCAGTCGAACGGCATCGGCGGCGAGGTGCCGATCCTGATCTATAGCGCGCGGCAGAATCAGGTGTACGCCATTAACGGACAGGGTTACGCGCCCAAGGCGGCGACGATAGGGTGGTTCAGGGCGCAGGGCATCAAAATCATACCGGGCGATGGGTTTCTGCCGGCGACTGTGCCGGGGGCGTTTGGCTCGTGGACGACCGCACTGCAACAGTTTGGGCGTTTGCGGCTCAGGGATGTATTGGAGCCGACGATCGAGCTGACGGAAGAAGGGTTTCCGGTCTATCCGGGGTTGCACGGTTCACTGGCCAATCTCAAGGAGAAATTCGAAAACGAATGGCCCAGTTCGGCGCGGGCTTATCTGCCGAACGGGCGGGCGCCGGAGGTGGGCGAGATTCTGGCCAATCCGGACTGGGCGGGGACGTTAAAGGCAACGGTTGACGCCGAGATACGCAACAGTCACCTTGGTCGTGAGGCGGGGATTGTCGCGGCCCGCGACTATTTTTACAAAGGGCCCGTCGGCGAAAAGATCGTCGCATTCCAGCGGGATACGAAAGTGCGCGACGCCAGCGGTCAGTGCAACGCCGGCCTGCTGGCGGAAGCCGATTTCCACGAATACACCACGAAGGTGGAGTCGCCGGTCACGTTCAACTATCGCGGTTATGATGTGCACAAGTGTAACACTTGGTGCCAGGGGCCCGTCTTCCTGCAGCAGTTGGCGCTGCTCGAAGGTTATGAACTCGGCGCTTTCGAACACAATTCAGCCGACTACATCCACACCGTGGTCGAAGCGTCCAAGCTGGCATTTGCCGACCGTGAACAGTATTATGGCGACCCGGATTTTGTGGACGTGCCGCTAGATCGCCTGCTATCGAAGGCGTATGCGTCCGCTCGCCGGGAACTGATAGACGCGCAGCGGGCGTCGCTGGAATTGCGACCGGGCGATGCCCCCGCCAGCACGCCCACTCATGCGGAAGCTGATCCGAACGTCTACACGGGGGATACGACGCACGCCGATGCAGTTGATCACGAAGGTAATTTGTTCGCGGCGACGCCCAGCGGCGGCTGGATACCCTCTTCGCCGGTGATCGAAGGCTTGGGCTTCCCGTTGGGGACGCGGGGGCAGATGTTTTACCTGGACCCGAAGCACGCCAACGCGCTCGTGCCGCGCAAACGGCCGCGTACGACGCTAACGCCATCGCTGGCGACAAAGGGCGGTGAACCGTTCATGGCTTTCGGCACGCCAGGCGGCGATAGCCAGGACCAGTGGACACTGCAATTCTTCCTCAATGTGATCGACTTCGGCATGAACCTGCAAGAGGCGATTGATGCGGCAAGCTTCCACACCAACCACTTCCCCAACTCCTTTTATCCGCACAATGCCAAGCCAGGCAGCCTTACGCTGGAGGCGCGCATCCCTGAATCTGTGCGCGACAAGCTTGCAGAGCGAGGCCACAAGGTAACGGTGGGAGGGGCGTGGAACCACGGCAAGGTGCTTGCCATCACTTTCGACCCGAAGAGCGGTCTTATCTCTGCCGGCGCGTCGCCGCGTGGGCAGATCGGGTATGCTATGGGGCGGTGAACGGCGGTAATAGGTGGTCAGTGGTTAGATTTGGCAGACACCCAATAATGCTTTTCTGATAGTTGGAGGTGAGGAATGCAATCGCCACACGGAATTACGGCTTCGGCGTTTCGCCCGTCGGTGATGGGCAGGAACGGGATGGTTGCGTCTGGGCATGCCCTGGCTTCGCAGGCGGGAATACAGGCGCTGATGGCCGGAGGCAATGCGGTGGACGCGGCCATTGCTACGGCGGCCGCGCTGGGCGTGGTCGAACCGGCGGGCTCCGGTGTCGGCGGCGACGGCTTTATTCTGATCTATTGGGCGGAGATCGGGGAGGTCTCGGCGGTGAACGCGACCGGCCCGGCGCCTGGTGCGGCGACGCGCGAGCGCTATCTGGCAGATGGCGGCATCCCGATGAAGGGGATCAGGAGCGTTTCTGTGCCCGGCCTGGTGGACGGCTGGTTGCTAGCGCATGAGCGCTATGGTGCGCTGCCGCTGGAGAAGGTCTTCCGGCCCGCGATTTCATTGTGTGAGGACGGGTTCCCAGTCAGCCATCTGCTGGCGGAACAGATACGGGGAGAACATGAGCGTTTTGCGGCGGACCCGCACACGCGCGCGGTCTTCACGAGCGACGGTGAGCCGATCCCGACTGGCTCGTTGCTCTGCAACCGCAACCTCGGCACGACGCTGCGCAAGATCGCGCAAGAGGGTCGAAAGATACTCTATGAGGGTGAAATCGCCAGAGAGATTGCTGAATTCAGTCGGTCCCGCGACGGTCTACTCACGGAGGAGGACCTGGGCAACTATCACGCGCATTGGGCTGAGCCGATCCACGTCAACTATCGCGGATACGAGGTCTACGAGATGCCACCCAATTCGAGCGGGCATATCCTGCTGCAGGAACTGAACATGGTTGAGCTGTTCGATCTGCAGGGGATGGGATGCAACACAGCCGAGAGCGTCCATATGATGGTGGAGGCGAAGAAACTGGCTTTCGCCGACCGTGAGAAGTATATGGCGGACCCGGAGTGGGTCGATATTCCGCTGGAGGGGATGCTATCGAAGTCGTATGCTGCTGAGCAGGCCGAGCGCATCGATAAGGGGCGGGCGGCGGTCGATGTCGCGGCCGGCGGACCGGAAGCGCACGAAGACACGACCTGCTTCTGCACGGCGGACCGTGCGGGAAATCTGGTCTGCATTCTGCAGAGTATTCAGTCGGGTTTCGGTTCGAGCCTGATCGCAGGCGAAACGGGCATCCTGCTCAACAATCGCATGACATACTGGCATTTGGAGGAAGGACATCCGAATTGCCTGATGCCGGGCAAGCGTGTGCGCCATACGATGAATCCGGTCATCGTAACGAAGGACGGCAGGCCTGTGTTGACTTGTGGGACGCCGGGCGCGGATACGCAGGTGCAGACGAATCTGCAGCTTGTTACGCATATGCTCGACTTTGGGATGACGCCGCAGGAGGCGGTTGCGGCGCCGCGCTGGCGGAGTTTGCAGAACCCGATGGAATCCACAATCCCGCACGTGTGCTCCAACAACTTGCAGGTGGAGGACCGTTTTCCGGAGGCGGTGCGGAAGGAGCTGGCGCGGAGAGGGCACGAGCTTGAGTTGGTCGGCGACTGGGGCGGGCCGGGCAGTGCACAGGCGATCATGGTGCATCCGGAGTCCGGGGCGTTGATTGGGGGTTCTGATCCGCGGCGGGACGGATACGCGGTCGGGTATTAGATTGGCGCACGCCCAAGGTAGTCAGCGCGAATAGTTGGCGGACTTTGGGCAAACAATTGTCGAAATTGCCTCACCTATTCTTTGGGGTGGGATTCGCTCCACGCGGGAGTTCACCGTAATCCCCTTTCCATTACAGATTCTACAAGTATAAGAAAGGCTCTCAGGCTTCCATTGTCGGGCGCCTCACGATTTCTGCATTAGAGGAACAAGGGTTATGTCTAGTCCCAACATTCTTTTTCTGATGACCGACCAGATGCAGGGCCGGGTGCTGGAGCCGGACAATCCGTGCCAGACGCCGCATCTGGACGGGCTGGCGGCGAGAGGGGTGCGATTTCGCCGGGCGTACACGCCGAACGCGGTCTGCTCGCCGGCGCGCGCCAGCCTGATGACCGGTCTGCTGCCGCATAATCACGGTGTGCTGTATGTTGTGCACACGGTTGACGACGATCAGGCGGTGTTGCGCACGCAACATCCGCATTGGGCGGAGCGGCTGACGGAGGCCGGTTATCGCACCGGGTACTTCGGCAAGTGGCATGTGGAGCGTTCGAACGAACTGGCCCAGTTTGGCTGGCAGCAACAGGGCGGGCAGGACATGCGCCAGGACTGGGACTCGGTCAATTTTTCGCTGGAGCGATTTCTGGAGAGCCCGCCTGGTTATGAGCCGAACCGCTTCTACGGCGTCTGTGACCGGCCGGCCGGTGAGCGCGGGATGGGCAAAAAGACGGACGAGGCGCTGGGTTTTCTCGACACGGCTTTGGAGGAGGACGCGCCCTGGTGCTGTTTTGTCAGTTTCACCGAACCGCATGACCCTTTCTTCTGCCACGAGGAGGCGTTCGCGCAGTATGACGTGGACTCGATCCCGCTGCAGCCGAACGTCCACAACGATTTGAGCGGGCAGCCGAATCTGTACAAGCGGTCGGCGCAGGCGTGGAGCGACTGGACGGACCGGGAACACCGGGAGGCGGCGGCCTGTTACTATGCCTCGATCAGCGAGATCGACGAGCAGTTCGGGCGTCTGCTGGCGCGGGTGGAACGCGCTGGGCAGCTTGACAACACGATCGTGGTGCTGACATCGGACCACGGAGATTTTCTGGGCGCGCACGGGTTGTATTGCAAGAATATCGGCGCGTTTGAAGAAGCGTACAACATTCCCCTGGTGGTGGCGGGGCCGGGTGTGGCGGAGGCGGAGGTGAGCGACGCCCGCGTCGGGCTGCAGGATGTGGGCCAGACACTGCTGGACCTGGTGGGAGCGCAGCCGCTAGGGGAGATCGACGGACGCTCTTTTGCACCTGTGCTGGCCAGCCCGGAAGACACATCGGATTATCAGCAGGGCTTTGCTGAATACTTTGGCGGGCGGTATATTATCAGTCAGCGGCTGCTATGGGACGGTGACTGGAAGTTCGTCCACAACGGCTTCGATTATGACGAGCTCTACAATCTGGCCGCAGATCCCTTTGAGATGAATAATCTGGCGCAAGATCCGGCACATGCCGAGAGATTGACGGCGATGACGCGGCGGATGTGGGAGATTGTGGTTGAGTCGGGGGATCACAGTCTCTTCAACACGCATTATGCGTCTATGCGGATGGCAGCCGTAGGGCCGGGTAGTATTAGTTTTTAGTTTCGAGTTTTCAGTTTTTAGTAACTGCGGCGTACGCCAGCGTTCGCCAATATTAGGAGTTGTTGTTCCGACAAGAGGGAGAGAAGGTAAGAGTCAATATGAATCAGCCACTGAGTGCCGAGCAGGTAGATTTTTTTCGAGACAACGGTTACCTGGTCCTGCGAGGGGTGCTGGACCCGGAGTTGATGGCGCAGACGCGGGACGCGTGGTGGGATGCGGCGCCGAAGGAGCTGAAGCGGGACGACCCGGATTCGTGGGTGGGCGCGTTTGCGGACTCGCGGTTTACGTGGAAATTTCGCGACCGCAGCTTCGAGCCGTGGATGGTCGAGCTTCTTTACGGCAATCCAGAGTTGCAGGCGGTTGCGAAGCAGCTGCTCGGTCCGGAATTGAAGGTGCCAGAGCGGATCCGGGGCATCTACTGCGTCTTTCCGGATACGGACAAGCAGCCGCGGAAGGCACACTTTCACGTTGACGCGCACGCGTTTCATCTGGGCGTGGTGGGGTACGTGGACGACGTGCCACCGGACGGCGGCGGGTTCACGGTATGGCCCGGCAGCCACAAGCATTTCTATCATTTGTTCAAGACGGCCTACACGTTCAACCCGGTGCACGGGAAGGAGGAGATGTGGGACTCGGACGAGTCTCGCAGGGTGCAGCAGATCGACCCGGTGCACACATATGGGTCGGCGGGGGATGTGGTGCTGTGGCACCACCGCATGGGTCACGGAGCCGGCCACAACCGGTCGAGCCAAGTGCGGCAGGCGGTGCTGTACGACTTCTGCCGGGCCGATCTGGATGCCGTTCAAGACGAGCCTCCGCCGGAGGACATGTGGCGGGACTGGCCCGGGATCAACGGAGGGTAGGGCCGACAGGCAATGAAAATCACGGACATCAAGACATATCTGATGCAGGCCGGTGTGCCAGGCGGCGGCTGGACGAAGCGGAACTGGCTGTTCGTCAAGGTTTTCACGGATGAGGGCATCTATGGCGTCGGCGAGGCGTCGGGGTGGCCGCGGGTGGTGGAGACGGCGATCCAGGACCTGCGCGAGGTTGTTATCGGCGAGGACCCGTTTCTGATTGAGCGCATCTGGCAGAAGATCTACCTGGCGATGATGGGGCATGGCATGACCGGGATCGTCGGCGGCGGCGCGCTCACGGGCATCGAGATGGCCCTGTGGGATATCAAGGGGAAGGCGCTGGGCGTGCCGGTGTGGAATTTGCTGGGGGGCAAGATCCGGGACCGTATCCGGCTCTATGCGCACGCGCAGACAGCGGAAAGGGCGGAGGAACTGGTTGGGCGGGGCTTCAGCGGGCTCAAGACGGGGGGTGTGGTCAACCCGATCGAGAAGATACGAACATTGCGGGAGGCGGTCGGCCCGGAGATCGACCTGATGGCCGACGTGCATGGTCCGCCCTGGTTCAGTGTACGGGATGCGATCCGGGTCGGCCAGGCGTTGGAGGAGTTCGACCTGCTCTTCTACGAAGATCCGGTGCCGCCCGAGCATGTCGAAAACCTGGCCAAGGTGGCGCGGCATGTTAATCTGCCGATCGCGGCGGGGGAACGGCACACGCAGATTTACGGGGTGCGGGAGCTGATCGAGCGGGAGATCGTGGACGTGATCCAGCCGGATACGGGCCGGGCGGGCGGACTGATGCAGATGAAGAAGATGGCGGCGATGGCGGAGGCTCACGGGATTGGCTTTGCTCCGCATGACGGCTCATTGGGGCCGGTGGCGGAGATGGCCGCGGTGCATCTGCTGGCGACACTGCCCAACTTTCTGATCCTGGAGCATTTGGAGGATGACGCGCCGCAGCGGTACGAAGTGATGCAGCCGCAGCCGGAGATCGTTGACGGGTCGATCGTCGTGCCGGATACGCCGGGGCTGGGCGTGGATATAGTCGAAGATGCGATCGCCCGCTATCCTTCCACTGGCAACGTCTCCACGCCGCGGCAGGATGAGTACGTCTACTTCCAGGCCAAGTACGGCCGGGCAAAGTGGTTGGAGCAGTAGCTGTTGACTGCCACTGGATGTCCAGAAGTTGCTCGCCTTCCGGGCCCGTTTCCCTTCTATGTAAATATGTGACGTAAGGAGTAAAATGGCAGCCCAACCAGTCCGAACCCACGAGCTTTCGGCGGATGCCAAGAGGATGTTGCGTTCGGTTTCGACGGCAACGCTCACCAGCCAGCTGCAGAAACATGGCCTGCGCAACACATTCCTGGCCGGGCTGTATCCATTGCGGCCTGATCTGCGAATGGTGGGTTACGCTTTCACGCTGCGTTATATTCCGGCACGGGAAGATCTGGCAGATGAGCGCTATGACAATACCAAGAACGTGCAGAGGCTGGCGGTGGAGGCGGTCGGAGCGGAAGACGTTCTGATCGTGGACGCGCGGGGCGACATCAGCGCGGCCTCGTTGGGCCACATCCTGGGGACGCGCATTACGCAGCGGGGTGCGGCCGGCTTCGTCACCGACGGCGCGTTGCGGGATACACCCGGCTTTCGGGAGCTGGCGTTGCCGACCTATATCCGGGCGCCGCACGCCACAACCTCATTTGTAGCCCACCACCCGGTTGAGATGCAGGTTCCCATTGGCTGCGCGGGTGTGGCGGTGACGCCGGGCGACGTGGTCGTGGGCGATGCGGAGGGGGTGGTGATAGTACCGGCCCATCTGGCGGAGGAGGTTGCCCAGGGCGGGTACGAGCAGGAGATCAGAGAAGAGTTCTTCCAGGAGAAGGTTGCGGGCGGCGCCAGTATTATCGGTGTCTATCCGCCTAACGACGAGACGCTGGCCGAGTTTGAGCAGTGGCGCCGGGAGAAGGGCGTTTAGCGAACCGCATGCGGGCCTGTGCGGGAAGTATTTCGCTCGTTTCTTGTTTATGCCAAAAATCGAACGATCCGCGAAGTCACGCAAAGGTACGCGAAGAACACCAAAGGCGTATCGGATTTTCTTTGGGTGACTGAGCGGATGGGCACATTGCCTCCACAAATCGCTATTTTGACAGACGTCAACGAGCCCCAGAAATGGGGCTCTGATACTTCTGTGCACCCGTAATGGCTGCAGGACAAATTCGTACCGCGGCCGGCCTCGCATGTCAGGGAATGGGGAAAGGGACCTGAGGTGCTAATTCTCTCGTAGTCCGCGCAGTTCTTCCTCCAACTCACGAATTCTGGCGGTGTTCGCCTTTTGCCTGCCGCGGCCAAAAAAGTTTGCGGCGACGTTGGCCAGAATCGCGGTCAGCATTACCACGATGATTTCGTTGAATAGTCCCCGTCTTTGCTCCTGATCGGCCACAAAAGACGAGATTAAGGCTTCATCGACCAGTTCACTCTCCTGAGCGAGCTCCTGTAGCGTCATTGTGATCCCGGTTGTCGTAGAACGGAGCTTCGGTCCATCAGTGATTATCTGGCTCAGAGCATATAACATCGCCACAATCGTAATTGCATTGAAGATCACCGGCGGCAGCAACTTGCCTTCCATTTCTCATCCTCATTGTCCAAGCAGTTCGTTTGAATCTCACGTTTCAGAGTACTGCATATAGCTATTATGCGACAACATGCAGGCGGCCGAAGTCGGTAAGACGGACTTTGGGGTAAGCGCCCTGCTGCGTGGGTGGCACATTTGAAAGGCCAGGCATGTATTGGGAAGAGTTCAGAGAGGACCCGATTATGCGCGGTAGATTGTCAGGTTGAAACTGGAGTGGGGGTCTTCATCGATGGCCCCAACTGATGTCAGATGACGAGGCCCCCGCCTGAATTGCCTGATACGAGGAAAGATCAATGCCGCGGTGCCGGTCCTCGTGGAGGTGTGAGGCGGGCCGCAGTTGAGCAAGTGTTATCGACACTCAGAAATGGAGCTAACCGGCCAGTATCGAAGACGTATTCAGCAGCACAGATGCTTCATACGCTACAGACTTGCGACCACTCCTCTGTAGGTGCGGCAACCGCAAGGGCACCAACAAGGTGTGCACCTACGGGCGAATTGAGGGGTTGGTGCATTTCAAGGGTGCGGGCTTGGGCACCCACAAGGGGTGCCCCTACGGGATGATTGGGCGGGAGAAAGGTAATGTCGACGGGCCCTAGTCCTCTCGCAGTGCACGCAGTTCCGCTTCCAATTCACGAATCCTTGAGGTGTTCGTGTGATGTCTTCCACGACCAAGGTAGTTGGCGACGACATTGGCGAGGATCGCGACGATCATTGTCACGATCAGGTAGTTGTCAAGCCGCGTGCGCTGGTCTTGGTTGGTCGAGAGGCCAGCGACTATCGAGTCGTCCTCGAGGACGCCATCGGCGGCGAGCTGTTCGAGGGCATGGATGGCATCGGCCGTTCTGATCAGGCGCCCCGAAGTCCCAGTAACAATCTGGAAAAGAGAAAACAACAAGGCCACGATGGTAATTACATTGAAAATCACAGGTTGGAGCAATTCGTCTTTCACTTTTGAACCTCCCAGGCAAAGTGTTACTTCCTGCTCTTATCGGACTCAGAATTCGGGGTAGCTTGGAGACATTGTATCACCAGAGTATGTTAGCGTGTCCAGCGGCGTTTTGTGGCAATTGGTCAGAATTCAATCACAGATGTTCCCTACACCTTTCAGATGTGGTCTCCCCTTGGTTAGAGGTCACTCTTGAGAAGATCTTTCAGCAACTCTTTGGCGCGGCGCGATGCCCGCCCCCGATGGCTGATTTCGTTCTTGACCGAGGTTGGCAGCTCTGCCAGGGTTCGCCCATAGTCCGGCGCGAAGAAGATGGGATCGTAACCGAAGCCGTTTGACCCTCGCGGCACTTTGGTGATGAGTCCCTCCAGCGTCCCCGTGCAGGTTTGGATCCCGGTCGCAGGACGGGCGACGGCGACCACACATTGGAAGCGGGCCGTCCAAGGGCGGGGATGGGAAAGCAGCTCTTTCAGCAGCAATTCAAACCTGTCCTGATCGGTAGCATCGGGACCTGCGTAGCGGGCGGAGTGCACGCCCGGGGCTCCCTGGAGGGCATCGACCTCCAGGCCGCTGTCGTCGGCCCAAGTCCAGAGGCCGGTCATGCCGGCGTATTCCTGCGCCTTCAGCCGGGCATTGGCGGCGAAGGTGTTCCCGGTCTCGGCTACCTCTTCGCGGACGCCGATTTCGTCCAGATAGGTTAGCGTCAGGGGCAGGTCCTGCAAGAGCTTGCTGTACTCCAGGAGTTTTCCCTGATTGTGAGTCGCAACTAACAGCTTTTGGTCCATGTCACTGTCCTCCCACGCGCGGGGGCTTCACGCCTGCCCTGCCGTCCGTCGGCCATACTGCCTTTCACACATTCACATATAACACAACGACGCCAGATTGGTTAAAGGGTTTGTGCATCCCGGATCTGGGGTGGGAACAGTCCAGCGGGGCATCAGTGCCAGCGGTGGCCGGAATTGTTTACCCTCTTTTGGCGAGACGCTGTGCAGGCGCCAGGCCCGGCCGTACGGTTGAGTCCGTCAGTTGGGGAGGGTACGAGTGCAAGCACAAGGCCGGCACCTACGGGGATTTGAAGGTACCGGCGGGACGCGGTCTGGCCAGACACCTTCGATTGGGCACCCGTCACCAATGTCGACACCAAGTCGATGAGGCATGTTGTAGGAGAGGGGGCGTTGCGGGGGCGGAGCCCCCGCACAAGGGAGGGCCGAATAGGCCCGACCGCCCAGAAATGCAGGGGCCAGGGGTCAGGGGTCAGGGGTCAGAGAAGGCGCTTTCCTTCGAGTTGATAGAGGACTGGAGACGGCTCTGTTGGTTCTTGAGGCATAAGGAGGTTCACCTCCATTTTGGGATGCACCCAAAGGGGGCCCGACTCTTGCCATATCGCTGGTAAGGGGCTATGATACACGCCGTTGGCGGAGGTACCTTCAAGCGACCCCTTTGCGCCCCAGGACAGGAGAGACAGGCTGTGTCGTATCACCCGTTGCGCATCTTCAGCGGTTCTGCTCACAAGGAGCTGGCCGTGGAGATTGCCGATACTCTTGGGGTGGAACTCGGTCAATCCACGACTCGCCGTCTGCCCGACAGCGAGACACACGTAATGATCGATGAGGTCGTGCGCGACCAGGACATCTTTTTGGTCCAGTCCTGCTGCCAACCGGTGAACGATCATGTGATGGAGCTGATGCTGTATCTGGACGCTTTCCGGCGAGCCAGCGCACACAGTGTCAGCGTGGTCGTGCCGTATTTTCCCTACTCGCGCCAGGAGCGCATGGCGCATGGCCGCGAGGCGGTCAGCGCGCGGGTTATTGCCAATATGCTGGAGGTGATGGGAGCGCATCGCGTAATCTTTGTCGATATCCATGCGAGGGCGATCCAAGGCTTTTTCAATATTCCGGTCGATCCGCTTTCTGCGCTGCCGATCCTGGCGGACTATTTCCGACAACCGGAGTGGGAAAACGCGGCCATTGTGAGCCCGGACGTGGGCCGGGCCAGTTTGGCGGGCCGATACGCCCAGCTCCTGAATCTGCCGCTGGTGGTGATGCACAAGCGGCGTACGAGCGTAAGCGTTGCGGAGACGACGCACGTTGTCGGTGAAATCGCGGGAATCCGCCCGATCATCATTGACGATATCATGGCCGGCGGCAGCGTTCTGAAGCAGATTGACGCATTGTACGAGGCCGGGGCGGAGGGGACGGCGGCGTTTGCGGTCACACACCCGGTATTGCTGCCTTCCGCGTTGGAGCATCTTGAGACCGACGATCGTATCGCCAAGCTGGTCGTTTCCAACACGCTTCCCGTCCCCCCTGAAAAACGATCTGACAAGGTGGTCGTCCTGTCGATAGCGCCGATGCTGGCGGACATAATCAATCGCATCCACCAGGGTCGAAGTATTTCAAAGAAGCTTATACTCATGTAGGAAGGTCTTGCCGGAACGGGCTATACCCTCGACCCATCTGTAGCTCTTACGCGGGGTAACCCAGGACTGGTTGACCCATTTGGGTTTCCGGCTGAGAATTGCCGGCGACGCGCGCCAGGTCAGGCCTACTCTCAGGATTGATGGTGCCGTACACTTCAGGGAGACCGGAGTAACGGATACCCGGAGGACAGTATATGGAGACATTGCAACGTTCCTGGATCGACAGGTCTGATGAAGAAGAAAGCCAAGCCTATGAGGACGACGCGGGCCTCGATCCCGATATAGTCGAAGACGAAGATATATATGTAGCGTCCTACTCACAGTTGATGTGGTGGCGATTTCGGAAGCACCGGATGGCCGTCCTCTCCGGATTTCTGGTTATCATTCTTTATGGGATAGCGGCTTTTGCCGAGTTCGTGGCGCCGTACGACCCAGAGCAGTCCTTTGTTAAGTATAAGTTTGTACCGCCGATGAAGATCCGGATTATCGATGCGGAAGGAAATCTGCGCAGGCCGTTTGTCTACAAGATTATCCGTGAGCGGGACCCCGTGACCTTGCGCAACATTTACAAAGAGGACGAGACAGTTGTACATCCGATTCGCTTTTTCGTGCGCGGAACAGAGTACGAGATGTGGGGCCAGTTTCCGACGAATTGGCATCTCTACGGGTTGGACGTTCCGCATGAGGAGCAGGGAATCTTTCTGATGGGCGCCGACCGGCTGGGGCGGGACCTGTTCTCGCGGCTGTGTTACGGCGCGCGGATTTCGCTGACGATTGGTCTGGTGAGTGTGGTCATCAGCCTGGTGATAGGCATTCTGCTCGGCGGCATTTCCGGCTTCTATGGCGGGGCGATTGACAATGCAATTCAACGCCTGATTGAGTTCATCCGTTCGATTCCGGAGATTCCACTGATCATGGCGCTGGCTGCGGCTCTGCCGGCTGACTGGCCGGTGGTGCGCCTGTATTTCGGCGTTACGATTCTGCTTTCGTTCGTGGGCTGGACGGGGCTGGCCCGGGTTGTACGCGGGCGTTTTCTGAGCATGAGAGAAGAGGACTTT
Organism: Caldilineaceae bacterium; assembly: GCA_026708085.1. Lineage (GTDB taxonomy): Bacteria > Chloroflexota > Anaerolineae > Caldilineales > Caldilineaceae > Bin5. The sequence continues at coordinate 22,001 of JAPOVP010000010.1, read as the reverse complement.
GTGATGGCGGCGCGCTTCTGCGGCTCAAGTGAGATGCGCATTATTCTGCGTCACATGGTTCCCTCGTTTCTCAGCCACATTATCGCGTCCTTGACATTGGCGATTCCGGGCATTATTCTGTCGGAAACGGGTCTGAGTTTCATTGGTCTGGGTTTAAGGGCGCCGGCCATCAGTTGGGGTGTGCTGTTGCAAGAGGCCCAGAATCTACGTTCGGTCGCCCTGGCCCCTTGGGTATTGACCCCCGGACTGGCGGTGGTTCTGGCAGTACTGGCCTTCAATTTTCTGGGGGACGGCATCCGCGACGCCGCCGACCCATATGCCAAGTAGCTTGGTGACCAGACCTTGTTCCATCCGGAGACAGGAAAGCCCTGGAGTGCAGATGGGGTGTCCAGTAAGTCGGAACTGAATGACGACTGCTGAAACATAAACAGAACGGATTTCACCCATGACAATTTCTTCTTCGCAAATTGACAGAGTGGCCGATGCCGGCGGGTCCGCGGAGTCCCAGGAGATGCTGCTGGAGGTAAAGGGGCTGAAGACGCACTTTTTCCTGGCGCAGGGAATCGTGCGGGCATTGGAGGGCGTAGATTTCACGGTACGCCGCGGCCAGACGGTTGGCCTGGTGGGTGAAAGCGGCTGCGGCAAGTCGATCACGGCGCGCTCGATCATGGCGATTGTGCCCTCACCGGGACGCGTGGTGGAGGGGGAAGTGCTCTTCCACCTGCAGAACCAGGAGAACGGCAGCGTCACGGACCTGGTCGTGGATATGACCAAGATCGACGCCATGGGCGCGCAGGCGCGTTCCATTCGCGGCGGTGAGATCTCGATGGTATTTCAGGAGCCGATGACGTCGCTTAGCCCCGTGCACACGATTGGGAATCAGATTATCGAGGCGATCCTGCTGCACCAGGACGTCGACAAGGAGGAGGCGCGGGCGCAGGCGATCGACGTGCTGAACAAGGTGGGCATGCCGCAGCCGGAACGCACGATCGACCGCTATCCGCATCAGTTGAGCGGTGGTATGCGGCAGCGCGCCATGATTGCGATGGCGCTTTCTTGCCGGCCCAGCTTGCTGATTGCGGACGAGCCGACTACGGCGCTGGACGTGACCACGCAGGCCCAGATTCTGACGCTGATGCGCGAGCTGCAGGATGAGCTGGGGATGGCGATTATCTTCATCACGCACGACCTGGGCGTTATCGCGCAGATGGTCGATTATGTAGTGGTCATGTATCTGGGTGAAGTGGTGGAGATGGCTGACGTCGACACCATTTTCTATGATCCCAAGCATCCGTACACGCAGGCGCTGCTACGCTCGATCCCGCTGTTGGGACGCAAGTCGTCCCAGGGGATTACCAGCCAGTTGACGGCGATTCGCGGCTCGGTTCCGGACCCATATTCGATTCCGGAGGGTTGTCCGTTCCACCCGCGCTGCCGCAAGGCGATTGCGGGCGTGTGCGATACGCGCAACCCACCTTTGCTGGAACTGGAAGGCGGCCACATGGTTCGCTGCGTGTTGTACGAGTAGCGCACTCAATACGTTTCTACGCTGGAATCTTCATCGGAGGTCGCGTATCGCGACCTCTTTGCATTGCACCTAGACCAACCAAGAAAACAGGACAATCGGAGTAAACGATCTATGAGCGCAGAGTTAGAGGCTCAGCCGGCCGGGGAGTCGAAAGAGCCGGAGGCTGAGGGTCAGATTGCCTTGACGCCGGTCTGGCAGGAGTCCGCCCTGCAGGCCGGCTTTGTACATGACTGGCTGGTGGCGGGGCCGCTGGCAACGCCGATTGCGGAGGTCGACGGTTACACGGGTCCGGACTACAAGAACCGGATCGTCGCAGACGTCAGGGCCGCGGCCGCAGCGGGCGGAAACTGGGGGGAGGGTGCGATCGCCGCGTCGGCGGAGGTATTCGCGGGCGCGTTGGAGAGGCACAGTTTTGTCCCTGACCGCGAGGAGACCCGATGGCGTGTCGTGCGCTGCCTCGACGACCACTTTGTTGACCTGTCGACGTTTCAGCATACGCCCCACTATCTGCAAGCATGGGCATTCTGTGTGCTGGAGGTTCCCGGTGCGTGCGAGGTGACCTTTGCGGTCACGACAAACGGGCCGGCGGACATCTGGGTCAACGGGGAGGTGTGCTACCGGGTGGAGCATTATCATCACCAGTTGCCGGAAACCGTGTCCTTCCCGGCGAAACTGAAAGCGGGGCGCAACGAGATCGGCGTCTGTTTCGAGGCGGTAGCGTTGCGAGAATGCCCGTATGTGATGGCGCTGAAGGTGACAAACCAGAGTAAAGGGGACAGGAATTCAGTTGAAAACTTCCGTGTGCTGTTGCCGACATCGGTGCGGCCGGCGAGCAGGAGGCAGACGCTGGAGGAGATCTTCGACCAGGCATACCTGGACCGGGACGTATACAGCCGCCATGCAAAGGTGACTGTGAGCTGGCCGGAAGGGCAAGCGGTGACCGACGATTTTGCGCTGCGGTTGATGCGCAAGGGCGGGCGCATCTACAGCGAACACCACACGAAGGGCGAAATGCGGGAAGAGGTGGTCCTGGGGACTGCGTTCCAGTTTCCGCAAGACGACTACGAGGTCTTTCTCTTCCCCAATCCCGAGCACTATTATGTCAACGACCTGCGGGTTGAACGCCGACTGGATGTTTACGTCGTCGGTAACAACGAGTATTCCACGGAGCGCTACGGCACCTACCCACAACGGCGGCGGGAGGCGCTGCTCAATGCCGCGCGGCGCGGCGCGGAGGGCAACGTCTTTTCCGAGATCGCGGCGATGGAACTGGGCATGTGGGACAATCTCAATGAGCAGGTGGTCCTGGACTGTATCGCTTCGATAAACGAGCGGGCTGATTGCAGCGACTTCGACCTGGTGGGTCTGCTGGGCATGGCGGGACGCTACATCGAGGAGCCGGGGTTCCCGCAGGCGCTGGTCGAGCCGTTGCAGGACTGTTTTGTCAACTTCCGCTATTGGATGGACCAGCCGGGCGCGGATGCGATGTGCTTCTGGTCGGAGAACCATCAGATCCTCTTCCATACCTGCGAGATTCTGGCGGGTCAACTGTTACCGGAGGAGCTGTTCACGAATGCCGGCCTGACCGGCAGTGAACACCGCGCCAAGGGTGAGGAGCGGGCGCTTTCGTGGCTGCGCAAGCGGGCCGCGGGGGGTTTCCGGGAGTGGGATTCGAACACCTATTTTGAAGAGGACGTGCTGGCCCTCAGCCACCTGGTCGACCTGGCTGAGAACGACGACGTGCGTGAGCTGGCGGCGGTTGTGTTGGACAAGATGTTCTTCGGGCTGGCGGTCAACTCTTTCAAGGGGGTGTTCGGTTCCAGCCACGGGCGAACTTATTCACGCTTTATCAAGGATGGCTTCCGGGAGCCAACGTCAGGCATCGCGCGGCTGCTGTGGGGCAAGGGGATCTTCAACCGGAGTATCCGGGGGATCGTGAGCCTGGCGTGCGCGGTGAACTATCAGTTGCCGCCGGTTATCGAGGCGATTGCGATCGACCCGGCTGACGAGATTTGGAGCCGGGAACGGCACGGGGGTCAGCTGGAGTCGTGGTGCGACCGGGAAGAGGGCAGTTGGGAGGTAAACAAGGTCACCTATAAGACGCCGGACTATATGCTGTGTTCGGCGCAGGATTACCGGCCAGGAGAATCCGGTTACCAGCAGCATATCTGGCAGGCGACCTTTTCGCCGGAGGCCGTCGTATTCGTTACCCACCCGCCATGCCTCAGCGAGGACGGCTCTCACCGGCCCAACTTCTGGCATGGGAACGTCGTACTGCCGCGGGCTGCTCAATGGAAGGATCTGCTGGTTGCGGTCCACAAGCTGCCGGAGGATGACTGGCTGGGCTTTACGCACGCCTATTTCCCGATTTATGCGTTTGACGAGCACGAGATACGGGAGGGCTGGGCGTGTGCTCGCGTCGGGGACGGCTATCTGGCGATGACGGCTTCAGCGGGGCTGACGCTCACGGAAACGGGCAGGAGCGCGTTTCGGGAGTTGCGGTCCTACGGGCAGAACAACATTTGGGTTGTACAGATGGGGCGAGAAGAAACGGACGGCAGCTTTGCCGAGTTCGTGGAGAAGGTGACGTCGCTGGATGTCACTTTCGGGGAGGACAGCGTCCATCTTACCAGCCTGCGGGGCGAGAGCATCGATTTCGGGTGGGAAGGGCCTCTGCTGGTCAACGAAAGTGAGGAACCAACCAGCGGGTTCCTGCACTTCGACAACCCCTATTCGAGCACGGAACTGGGCTCGGAGAAGATGAGCATTCAGTTCATGGACCTGCTGATGCAGCTCGATTTTTCGTAAGACGAAAAAGACGCAAAGGAATAATCCTTTGCGTCTTACTTTCTACACATGCTCCTGCTGAAGCGCCGGTGCCTACGCCTTGGTAGATTGACCGGCAATTTCGCTCTAAGATGGGCGCAATAGTTTCAGGTCCTGGCGCAGTTCGTCGAGAGTGTAGCTTGGCGGGACGCCCCTACGACGCACTTCATCCATGATATCGTAAACCGACATACTTGCCAGTTCAGCGGCGCGTGCCTTTGTGATGTCGCCACGTATGCAGGCTGCAATTGCGTCGTCCGCTTTCCACCGCTGAATCGCCTCCGAAAGCATTTTCCTCGCAAGCGCAGTCCGATCGATTTGCTCCTTGCTGGCAATTTCATCCAGTTCTTGAACAATGTTTTCGGGGACTCGCAGATTCAGTTGCCGCACTTTTTCGCTCATAGTGCCTGGATTCTACACCGACTGACGCTGCAGTGCCCAAAGACCGACGACACTATCACTCGTCTTCTTCGGGGCGGATGATGACCATGTAGCGCATGGGCGCCTGGCTGGTGTTGATGAGGCCGTGCAGTTTGTGCGGGTCGAAGACGACTGCTTCGTTGGCGCGCAGAGGATGGCTTTCGCCGTCGATTTCCAGCGTTCCCTCGCCTTCAATCATATAGAAGGCCTCAAAGCCTCCATGCTTGTGAGGTGGATGTGAGCGCTGTCCGGCATCCACCTCCGAGATGTGGACGCGCAAGGGCTCGCCTTCGACGTCGGCGTCGAGAAGATAGCGGGAGATTCCCTTTTTTTCGAGATGCAGGAACTGCACAGTTCACATCCTTTCCGCAAAGCCGGTTACATGCTGCGGCTGTTTGCTGGTACTTTTGCGCCAGTTCGTGTTTAGCGGCGTGGGTAGAAGACATCGAGCAGTGGTTCGATGTCGGTGTAGTCGTAGCCGTATGTTTCTTTGAAACGCTCCTGGATCTGCTCCTCGGCTTTAGAGGGGGAGCGCAGTGGGAAGGCCAGGGGCTGCTTGTTCATGAGGGCGGATTCTGAGGCGGCCAGGGTCATTTCCTGGTCTAGGCGGGCTTCCTGCACGCCGTAGGTGGGTTCGATGTCGTGGAGGACGGCGTTGGCGATGCTCATGAACTGGTCGGCCATGTCGACGCCGCGGCCGTTGTTTTCGCCGATGCCGAGATGGGCGTAGGGGTTCTCCCAGACGATCTCCCGGTCGGGCAGCTGCAGGCTGATACTTTCAAGGACATTGCGGCCATCGACGTCGATGAAGGAGCGTTGCGGCTGGTAGGGGGCGGCGCTGGCGCCGTCCTGGTAGGTAGCGGGGTCGGTGAAGTAGACGGTTTCCTCGACGATGGCGCCGCGGGTGCCGTCGATCTGGGAGATGCCGACCATTTTGCGGCCCAGAGAGCGGGCGTGGATGACATTTGAGTAGATCATGGTGGCGGCGGCGCCGTTTTCGAATTCCAGGAAGCTGGTGGTGCAGTTTTCCTGGGAATGGTGGCGTTTCATGCGGTCGATGATGGGCACGACGTCGGTCACGTGGGTGATGCCGAGGATCGACTTGGGGGGGCTGCCGGCGAGGAGGCGCAGCATGCTCATGCCGTGGTAGCCGCCTTCGTGGAATATGCGGTAGATGCGGCCGACCTCGCCGATGATGCCGGAGTCGATGACCTTGGCTTGGAAGCGGGCCAAGGGCACGCGGTGGTAGTTTTCGGCCACTTCGAGTTTGACGTTGTTACGCTCGGCGGCTTCGATCATCATGTCGGTCATTGGGCGGGTGGTTGAGACCGGTGTTTCGACGATGATGTTGATGCCGTTCTCGGCGAGGTAGCAGCAGATGGGATGGTGGGCATCGCCGGGGACGACGACGTCGACGATATCCAGATCTTCACCATCCACCAGGTCGCGGACGCTGGTGTAGGCGTTGACGCCGTACTCAGCAGCGACTTCGCGCAGGACATCCTCTTCCTTATCGCAGACAGCGACGAACTCGAAAACATCGTTCATTCTTGGATAGATCGGCAGGTGAGAACTGCGGCCGCGGCGGCCCAGACCGATGAGGGCCAACTTCAATTTGCGTGGCATCGTTTTCTTTTCCTTTGTCGGTGTGGGGAATGTGCGATCCGGGTTGGCGAGGTTATCCGAAGCAGATCCAGCGGACACAGTTGTCGGCGCGCAGGCTGTGGTCGGTCCAGGGGGCAAGGAGGATCAGGTCGGTGGGCCCGACGGTGGTGCACTCGCCGTCGATGGTGACGGTGGCCTCACCCTCGAGGATGTACCAGAAGCGGCGCTCCCCGTGTTTCTCCGGTTCGAATGGGTTTGCGGGCGTTGTGATACGGACGGCGAAGTGGTCGATCTGGTCCTGCACTTCGCGGATCTCGTAGCCCTTGCGGTTGTTCTGTTCGGGGATGGCGCTGCCTTTGATGATCATGGGACTCTCAGTTTTTAGTAGTCAGTTTTTAGTTTTAAGTGACGGCGGTCGAAACCCGGTCGAGCCGAAGAGTCAATAGCGTCGGTTATAGGCTGGCGTAGGGGTCGGCGGCGTCGCGCATGCCGTCGCCCATGAAGTTGAAGGCGGTGACGGCGATGACGACCATGAGGGCGGGGGCGACCATGGTCCAGGGGGCGATGGCGACGGCGCTGATGTTCTGGGCCTCCTGCAGGAGGACGCCCCAGCTGATGGCGGGCGGGCGCAGACCGAGACCGAGGAAGCTGAGTGCTGTTTCGGCGAGAATCATCGAAGGGATCGCCAGCGTCATGGTGGCGATGATGTGGCTGAGGAAGGAGGGGAGCATGTGGCGTAGGATGATGCGCAGTTCGCCGCTGCCGGAGAAACGGGCCGCCATGACGAACTCCTCCTCACGCAGCTGCAGGAACTTGCCGCGCACGACGCGAGCCATGCCGGTCCAACCGATAAATGAGAGGATGACGGTAATGCTGAAATAGACATAGAGAATCGGCCACCCGGGCGGCAGGGCGGCGCTCAGGCCCATCCAGAGCGGAATAGACGGGATCGAGCGCAGAAACTCGATGACGCGCTGGATAATATTGTCGACGGTGCCGCCGTAGTAGCCTGAGAGGCCGCCGAGCAGGATGCCGAGGACCAGACTGATGACAACGCCGATGAGGCCGATGGAGAGGGAGAGGCGCGCACCGTAGGCGACGCGGGAGAACATATCGCGGCCTAGCCTGTCGGTGCCCAGCAGAAAGAAGCCCTGCTCTTCGTGGGGCACGTCCAGGCCGAAGAGCTTGGTGGTCGCAGTAACTTCACCCCATAATTTATACTCTTCCCCTTTGGGGAAGAAGCGGATGGGATGGATAATCTCCGTGTCCTCGTGGTAGTTATTGCGGAAGGTCTCCGGATCCCGTTCGCGAATAGTCTGGTAGATAAAGGGCATGCGCCAGTTGCCGTCGGCATCGACGATATGAATCGGCGTCGGCGGGTGCAATTTGTATTTGACGAACTTGGCATCGGGATCGTATGGCGCGACGAATTCACTAAACGCCGCGATCAGATAAAAGACGATCACAACAAAAGTGCTGAAGACGGCCACGCGATGACGGCGATAACGCCACCAGATCAGCTGCCAGAAGGAGGCGACTGCAATGTTGGCCTCGTCTTCCCGTGTTTCCAGGTAGCGTTCTTCCTCTTCAGGGTCGTCCTCATATAGATTTTGGCTTTGTTCGTCGATCGTCATCGTTTGTTCGGGTCCATTTGATAGCGCTCAGATTTCCAAATGTTTGGCATTCGACACTCGCTTTCAAGAAACGAAGAGTCAGCGCATGAAACTGCTATGCAATCTCTTCCAGTCGGATGCGAGGATCAACCCATGCCAGCAGCAGGTCGGAAAGCAGTGTGCCGATCACCGTAAGTACGCTAAGCATCATGATGAAACTGCCGGCCAGAAACATATCCTGGTTGATTAGTGCTGTAAAGAGCATGGGGCCTGTCGTCTGCAAACTCAGCACGATGGCCACGATGGTGGTGCCGGAAATCAGGTCCGCCAGCGACCAGCCCACGGTACTGAAGAAGGGGTTGAGGGCGACGCGGGTCGGGTACTTCCAGATCAGTCTTGTCTCTTTGACACCTTTGGCGCGTGCGGTTTCAACATAGGGTTTGTTCAACTCGTCGAGCAGATTGGCGCGGGTGATGCGGATGCCATTGGCGGTGCTACCGACGGCCAGGATCACGATTGGGATCCAGACATGGGCCAGGAGATCGAGGATCCGGTCGATGGTCCAGGGCGCGTCCATATATTCGGGGCTGAAGAGGCCGCCGACGCTCATATCCGAATAGCTGGTCACGAGCCACATGATTACGAGGGCGAGCATGAACTCCGGCAACCCTTTGCCAATAAAATTGAGCGCGGTGACGACATAGTCGATCACCGAGTATTGATGGGTTGCCGAATAGACCCCTAATGGGATTGACACGAGCCAGCCGAAAAGCAGGGTTGTAAACGAGAGAATGAAGGTGAGGCCGAGCCGGTCCCAGATCAGGTCTTCCACAGGTTTCTGGAACAACATCGACTCACCCCAGTCGCCGCGCAGGAGGATGCCCGAAATCCATTTGAGATACTGGACATGCTGGGGCTGGCCGAGGCCGTACCGCCGCTCCAGTCTGGCCATCAGGACCTCGTCGACCTCGTCGCCCTGCTCGCGCAGTTGCGCGGCGTAGGTAGTCAGATAATCGCCCGGCGGAAGCTGGATGATGATGAAGGTGACTACCGAGATCACGAAGAGTGTCGGTATCATCACGGCGAAGCGGCCGAGGATGTATGAGAACATGACGGACCTCGAGGAGAGAGTAGAGAGGAGTGAGGAGAGAGAAGTGCGTCCCTCCTCACTCTTATCTTTTCAAAGCTTTGCCTTACATATGCATTGACGGATCATCCCAATACCATGTGGCATTGTCGATGATGTGCTCGTAGACGCCGCGGCAGCAGTCCCAGGGGTTGCCGGCATGGATGCCTTTGAAGCCGTTCTTGACCATGACGAGGCGTGGCAGCTCGCCGAAGAAGCCGACTGAAGGCAACTCTTCGGACCAGATTTCGAGAATCTGCTTGAAGAGGTCGGCCTGCGCTTGCTCGCCGGGTGTGGCGCGGATCTGGTCCCACAGGTCCCAGATGGTCCAGATCCAGTGGCCGGCCGGCGGCTCCTGGGCGATGGGATTGGATGGGTCCAGTTTCCATGCGGTCCAGGCATTGCACCAGGGGCGGTCGTTAATATTGCGGTGCTTGACCCAGACTTGGGGATCGGCCAACGGTACAAGGTTGCGATCCATGAACGACGTAGTACATTCGACGTCGTTGGACTGGTGAAGCTCGATGCTGAGGGAACGGTCGACGCCGCGATAGTTGACTTCGAAACCGAGGTCACCGAGGTAATCGATGAACGTCTGACTGAGGTCAGAGATTTCGGCGCCACCCAACATGGTCCAGGTGATGCGTTCGCCGCTGCCATCTTTCCAGAGGCGGTAGCCATCGCCGTCCCTGTCGGTGTAACCGAGGCCGTCGAGCAGCGCATTGGCGGCGTCGGGGTCGTAGTCGAGGTAGGCGTTGCTGAGCTTCGCGTGATGCACGGGAGACTCGACTGGGGGTCCGTACTGCATATTGGTTCCGAACCCATCGTAGATCAGTTCCCTGACTTCGTCGCGGTTGAAGCCGAGAGAGACGGCGATGCGGAAGTCGCGTTCCTGGAAGAGTTCGCGGCGGCGGTCGTCGTTGGTGGTCATGTTGAAATGGACACCATAGACGGCGGTCCATCGCCAGAACTGGATTTTGTAGTCGCCACTTTCCTCATTTTCCTTGAGTACGGTGAGGTCGGTGTTGCGGATGTGGCGGGACTGGCAGTCGATCTCACCGTTCACGAGTCGCAGGGCATGTACGTCGGAGTCCTGGAAGAGGCGGAAGGCGAGGTCGTCAATGTAGGGAAGCTGGTTGCCGGCGGTGTCCACTGCCCAGAAGTAGGGGTTGCGCGTGCAGTTGACGATCTCTTCGGTGTAGTCGCTTTGCAGAATCCACGGATAGAGCATGGGGCAGTCGGGGTTTTCGTGGCGTCCGCTGCGCATGTCGGTGTAAAGTTCGGTCCAGTTGTCGAGGCCGGCGTCGGCGATTTTCTGGTCGAGCGCGGCCTGGTCATCGGTATGGTCTGGGTGGAACTGACTCATGTAAGCAGCTGAGCGCACGGGGCTACTGAGGACAACACCGCCTTCCAGGTGGAAGAGGGCGTTGGGCCCGGCGAACTTGAAGATGACGGTCGTGTCGTCGGGAGCCGTCATCTCGACAGGCACGTTTACACCGTCGACCGGGCTGGTGAGCCAGCCGGGGAAGACCGGTGTCAGCGTCTCGTTCTTCATCTCTTCCTCGAACCAGAAGACAAAGTCGGCGCTTGTGAAGGGTTCGCCACTGGACCACTTCATGCCTTCGCGCAGGTTGAAAACGTATTCGGTGGCATCGTCGCTGACCGACCAGGAATCGGCAATCATCGGGTTGATGGTGAGTTCCTGGTTAATCGACAGGATGCCGCGGATGATGACCTGATTGAGGGCGAAGTGGTCGGCCTGGCCGCGGAAGCCGGCGCGCCAGAGGCCGCCGTAGTTGCCGATGCCATCCAGCCCCTCGAGCACGAGCGGGTTGACAGGTACGCGCTCATCAACGGGCGGCAGTTCGCCGTTGGCGACCATTTCGGCCAGTCGCGGTGCTTCGTTGTACATGGAGTCGGAGGCTGCGGGGGCGGCCTCGGCAGCGGCGGGCGCCTCTTCCATCGGGGCTTCGGCTGCGGGTTCTCCACCTGCGCCGCAGGCGACGAGGACGGTGCCTGCCGTCGCCATCGCTGAGACGCGCATAAAGTCGCGTCGCGACACATCGGTCTTTGGAATCTTAAGACTCCTCATAGGGTTGTCTCCTTGTCTGTGGAAGAAAGCTAGAATGAGGAGCGGGAAAAGGGATTCTTCCCACTCCTTTTTGCACTGTGCGGCTTACATATGGTTTTCCGGATCTTCCCAGTACCAGGTGGCGTTGTCGATGATGTGCTCATAGACGCCGCGGCAGCAGTCCCAGGGGTAGCCGGCGTGGATGCCCTTGAAGCCGTTGCGGACGACGACCGGCCGGGGGAGTTCACCGAAGTAACCGACGGTGGGCAGTTCTCTGCCCCAGATGCGGAGGATCTCTTTGAACAGCTCGTTCTGCTTATCGCCGTCGGCGGTGACGCGGATCTCGTCCCAGATGCGCCAGAGGTCCCACTGCCAGTGGCCGTCGGGGGGCGGCTCGCCGATGGGGTTGTCGGGGTTGACGGACCACATCTGCCAGGCGTTGCCCCAGGGGCGCTCGGTGTTGGCGCGGTTGATCCAGATTACCGGATCGGCGAGGGGGATGAGGTTGCGGTCCATGAAGGTGGTGCGGGCCTCGATGTCGTTGTTACGGTCGAGCTCCTGGGCGAGGGCACGTTCAGCGCCGCGGTAGTTGATCTCAAAGCCCATTTCAGTGAGAAAATCGATGAGCATCTGGTCGTTGTCGGTGACGGTGGGACCGCCCAACATGGTCCAGCGGATGCGTTCGCCGCTGCCATCCTTCCAGAGGCGGTAGCCGTCTGCGTCGCGCTCGGTGTAGCCGAGGCCGTCGATGAGGGCGTTGGCTCTGTCGGGGTCATATTCGAGGTGAGCGTTGTTCAGCTCTTCGACGTACAGAGGTGATTCGACGGGCGGTCCGTACTGCATGTTGGTGGCGGTGCCGTCGAAGACGAGCTCGTTGATGGCGTCGCGGTCGACGCCGATGGAGCAGGCGATACGGAAATCACGCGCCTGGAATAGCTCACGCAGGCGGGGTTCCCTGGCGGTCATGTTGAGGTGCAGGCCGTAGACGGCGGTGCGGCGCCAGATCTGGAGCTTGTAGTCGCCGGCCTCTTCGTTCTCTTTGAGAACGGTAATGTCGGTGTTGCGCACGTGGCGGGACTGGCAGTCGATTTCGCCGTTGATGCACCAAAGTGCGTAGACATCGGGGTCGGTGAACTGGCGGAAGGTGAGGTCGTCGATATAGGGGAGCTGGTTGCCGTCCGTGTCCACGCACCAGAAGTAGGGGTTGCGGGTGGCGGTTACGAGCGGCTCGGTGAAATCGGTTCCGACAGTCCAGGGCCAGAGCATCGGCGATTCGGGATTTTCGTGGCGACCGCTGCGCTTGTCTACATAGAGATCGGTCCACAGTTCGAGGTCGGCATCGGCGATCATCTGGTCGAGCGCGGCCGGGTCGTCGGTATGATCAGGGTGGAACTGCTTCATGTATTCGGCTGAGCGGACGGGGAATGAGAGAAGGATGCCAGCGCTGTAGTGGAAGAGCGCGTTGGGGCTGGCGAACTTGAAGATGACTGTCGTGTCATCGGGCGTGGAGAGTTCGGCGGGCACATTTACGCCGTCAACGTTGCTGGTCAACCATGCTGGGAAGACCGGTGTCAGTTCCTCGTTGTGCATCTCCTCGTCGAACCAGAACCTGACATCGGCCGAGGTGAACGGTGCGCCGTCCGACCACTTCATTCCTTCTCGCAGGTTAAAGGTAAATTCGGTGGCATCGTCGCTGACGGACCAGGACTCGGCGACCATGGGATTGATGGTCAACTCCTGGTTGATCGACAGGGCACCGCGGATGATGACCTGGTTTATGGCGAAGTGGTCGGCCTGGCCGCGGCGGCCGGCGCGCCAGAGGCCGCCGTAGTTGCCGACACCGTCGAGGCCTTCGAGGACGAGCGGGGTGGCGGGCAGGCGTTCGTCAACGGGGGGCAGTTCGCCGTTGGCGACCATCTCGGCGAGTCGCGGGGCTTCGTTGTACATCGAGCCCGAATCGGGGGCGGCTTCGGCAGCAGATTCGGCCGGGGCCTCTTCCATGGGCTCCTCGGCCGCGGGCGCTCCGCCTGCGCCGCAGGCGACGAGGACCGTGCCGGCGCCAGCCATGGCTGACAGACGCACGAAGTCACGTCGCGTTACGTCAGTCTTGATTGACTTCAGACCTTTCATGGGATCTTCTCCTTGAGTTGGTGCGGCTAAAGAAGGTGCTGCCTTATTGACTGAACTGGTAGATTTATGTCAACGGTTGAGACCTGCCTCTACGCGGACCACTAGCAGAGGGGGAGATGTTGCAGCGTGGCAGAAGTATACTTGCTGGCAGTACAAAAGCCAAACGCACATTCCGGCTTTTCGGGGCCGGAAATTTATGGAGTCGTGCCGGCAGATTCACAAGACTGGACCCAGATCGTTTATGTCAATATGAGATACAGCAAGAACCTGTGAAGGGCTAACGATGCCACGAGGAGAATGAGTACAGAGCCGACGGCGATAGCGACGCGCCGTGCCAGGAGGTTCTTGGGTATGGCGGTGCGAAGATAGTTTTCGACGATGATAACCATGCTCAGACCGACAAGGCCCAGGATGACAAAGCTGAAGTTGTGTACCGCCGACCTGGCCCAGCGATTTACATCAAGAACATCTATGAGAAGAAGGAGGTTAAGCCGCAGTCTGGTCAGCAGGTAGAAGGTCAGGCCAACGAAGGCGACCCAGCTGACGAAGTATGCTACATATTTTCCTCTGATTAGCCAGGGGGATTGGACATCGAACTCGTCGTGCACCGATCTCATCCCAGTTCTCCGCTTGCGGTGACGCCGACGAGGGTCAGTTCTTCGGCGAAGTGGCAGGCGGCGAAGTGGCCGGGGGCGATTTCGCGCAGTTCCGGCGTTTCCTGGCTGCACTGGTCCTGGACGTAACGGCAGCGGGGATGGAAGTAACAGCCGCTGGGTGGATTGGCGGGGTCGGCGACATCACCTTCGAGCACAATGCGGGCTTTCTGCTGCCGCATACGGGGGTCGGGGTTGGGGACGGCGGAGAGGAGGGCCTCGGTATAGGGGTGGTAGGGCTGGGCGAAGAGCTCCTCGGTTTCGGCGACCTCGACGATTTTGCCGACGTACATGACGACGACGCGGTCGCAGATATACTCGATGACGCTGAGGTCGTGGGAGACGAAGATGTAGGTCAGGTTGAACTCTTCCTGGAGATCCTTGATCAGGTTGAGGATCTGGGCGCGGACGGAGACGTCAAGGGCGGAGACGGCTTCGTCGGCGACGACGAGCCGGGGGTCGAGGGCGAGGGCGCGGGCGATGCCGATGCGCTGTCTTTCGCCGCCGCTGAAGGCATGGGGGTAGCGGCGCATGTATTCGGGGCGCAGGCCGACACGGGCGAGGAGAGAGGCGACGCGGTCCTCCAGTTCTTTGCCGGCGGCGACCTTGTTGATTTTGAGGGGGTCGCCGACGATATCGATGACAGGCATGCGGGGGTTGAGGGAGTTGAAAGGGTCCTGGAAGATCATGCGTACCTGCTGGCGGTACGGTTTCATCTCGTTGTTGGTCAGAGGGCCCAGGTCAACCATCTTTCCGTCATGGTCCTGGAAAAGGACCTGGCCACCGGTGAGGTCATAGGCGCGCAGGATGCAGCGGCCTGCTGTTGTTTTGCCGCAGCCGCTTTCCCCTACCAGGCCCACGGTCTCACCTTGCAGGACCTGGAAAGAGATATCATCGACAGCCTTGACGTGACCGATTGTGCGGCGGAAAAAGCCGGCTGTGATCGGAAACCATTTTTGCAGGTTTTTGACATCGAGGAGGATGTTGCCGGCGGCCGCGCTGCCGTTTTCCGATGTTGGGAGTTGCTGGCCGTTGGTGGACTGTTCGCTCATTGGATTGTGTGAAATATCTCTTCGCTCACTGTTCGGAGCGGCGTCTTCGACTGAGTGTCAGGTGTTAGATTTGTGCCGCTCGCTTATTCGTCTTCGTACAACAGACAGTGGACCTCCCGGCCCGATCCCAGTGGAATGGCGGGAGGGTTTATGGCGTCGCAGCGGCCGGGCATGAAGTGATCGCAGCGCGGGCCGAACATGCAGCCTGTGGGCCGGTTGTAGGGATCGGGGACCATTCCCCGAATCGAATCGAGCCGCTGCCGGTTTCGACTCACGCCGAGGCGCGGGATGGACTTAAGGAGCGACTGTGTGTAGGGGTGCTTGGGATCGTGGAAGATGGAGTCCACGTCCCCGCGTTCGGCAACCTGACCCAGATACATTACGACGACGTCATCGGCCATCTCGGCGACGACGCCAAGGTCGTGGGTGATGAGCATGATGGCCATGCCGAACTCATCCTGCAGCTCCTCAAGGAGCTCGAGAATCTGGGCCTGGGTAGTGACGTCGACGGCTGTGGTGGGCTCGTCAGCGATGAGGAGGGCGGGGTTGCAGGAGAGGGCCATTGCGATCATGACGCGCTGACGCATGCCGCCGCTGAGCTCGAAGGGATAGGTTCCCAGGCGCTCTGCGGGGCGCGGGATGCCGACGCGGCGCAGCAGTTCGATGGCGTGCTCGTCGGCTTCGTCGTCGAGCATATCGGTATGCAGCTTGATCGCTTCGGTGATCTGGTTGCCGACGGTATGTATTGGGCTGAGGGAGGTCATCGGCTCCTGGAAGATCATGGAGATATCCTGGCCGCGGATGGATCGGATCTCTCTGCCCCGGGGATCGAGTGCGGCTAAATCGATGATCTCTGTGGTTGAGTTCCCGTTGGCGCCGGTCTCGCCTGACGTCCACTCCCCGTTACCGGCGGTTGCCAGGCGATCAGGGCGATGGTAGAGGATCTCCCCTTCGACGATGCGTCCCGGCTGATCGACGATCTGCAGAATGGAGCGGGCGGTGACGCTTTTTCCGCAGCCGCTTTCGCCGACCACGCAGAGGGTCTTGTGCTGGTGGATAGTAAAGTCGACCCCGTTGACGGCCTGAACGGTACCCTCGTCGAGGAAGAAATGGGTCTTGAGATTCTTGATTTCGATGAGTACGGGTGATTCCATGGAACGGCAGTAGTCAGTGGTCAGTGAATCGTTGCTAGCGGTTGTAGGGGTCGGCGGCGTCGCGGAGGCCGTCGCCGAGGAAGTTGAGTGCAAGTACGGCGACGAGGACGGCCAGGCCCGGGATCAGGAGCCAGGGGGCGGTGGCGACTGAGCGGATGTTCTGGGCCTCCTGTAAGAGAACACCCCAGCTGACGACGGGTCGGCGCAGGCCGAGGCCGAGGAAGCTGAGGGAGGTTTCAGCCAGGATCATGCCGGGTATGGAAAGTGTGAGCGAGGCGATAATGTGGCTGAAGAATGAGGGAACCATGTGGCGCCAGATGGTGGTCAGTTCGCTGGCGCCGTCGAGGCGGGCGGCCATGACGAAGTCTTCGGTGCGGAGGGAGAGAAAACGGCCGCGCACGACGCGGGCCAGGCCGGTCCAACCGATGAAGGATAGGATGATGGTAATGCCGAAGTAGATGCGCAAAGGCGGCCAGTCGGTTGGCAGCGCTGCGGCGAGCCCCATCCAGAGCGGGATGGTGGGAATGGAGCGGATAAATTCGATGACACGCTGGATGAGATTGTCGGTTGTGCCTCCGTAGAAGCCGGAGATGCCGCCGAGCAGGATGCCAAGGAAGAAACTGAGGAAGACGCCGAGAAGGCCGATGGACATAGAGACGCGCGTACCGTAGATCATGCTGCTCAGGAGGTCGCGACCCATGCGGTCGGCGCCGAGGAAGTAGACGGGCACTTCGGCATCGGTCGAGCCGACCAGGTGGAGGTCGGATTCCCACAGGCCCCACATTTTGTACGGTTCGCCGCGCACAAAAAAGCCAATGTCGACGATTTGCTCTTCGTCGATGACGAAAGTCCGCTTGAGTGCTTCGGGGTCGATTTCGACTTTATAGCCGTTTACGTAGGGGTCCCAACGCATGCCCTCTTCGGTCTGGCGCAGGAAGTGAAGCCTCTGTGGAGGCGCCCAGGTGTAGTCGGCGCGGATTACGCCGGGGCTGGAGGGCGAGAGAAACTCAACGAAGATGGCTATGGCGTAGATGATGAGCGTAACAACTCCGCCCACCATTGCCATACGATGTTTGCGGAACTTCCACCACATCAGCTGCCACTGCGATGCGACGGAGACGCTGCTCTCTACTTCGACCTGCGCTGATCCCGGAGAGACGGTTTCCGGGGGCAGCGTTTTGGCGTCAGTTACGGCCATAAATGGTTCCTTCTTCCCTCACTCTACGCGAAGGCTCCCCGTCGTTACTCCATGCGGATGCGGGGGTCCAGCCAGGCAAGCAGGAGGTCAGACACGAGAGTGCCGATGACGGTCAGAATACTCAATAACATGATAAAGCTGGCCGCCAAGTACATGTCCTGCTGCAGGAGTGCGCGGATCAAGAGGGGGCCTGTGGTAGGCAGGCTCAACACGATCGAGACGATGGCTGCGCCGGAGACGAGAGTGGGCAGCACCCAGCCGACAGTACTTACGAAAGGATTGAGGGCGATGCGCACGGGATATTTGAAGAGGAGTCTCCATTCCGGGAGGCCCTTGGCGCGGGCGGTCACGACATAGGGTTTGCGGAGCTCGTCGAGCAGGTTGGCGCGCATGATGCGAATGAGGCTGGCGGTGCCGGCAGTACCGATAATCACGACCGGCACCCATAGATGGGCAAAGAGGTCTGCCACCCTTCCCCAAGTCCAGGGTGCTTCCTGATATTCAGGTGAAAAGAGGCCGCCCACGCTCTGATTGAAGAACTTAAAGGCGATGTACATCAAGATAAGTGCCAAGAGAAAATTGGGCGTGGCGAGGCCGAGAAAGCCGATAAAGGTGGCGAAATAGTCGCCGATGGAATACTGTTTGACGGCTGAATAGATGCCAATAGGGAATGCCACGACCCAGACGAACAGGAGGCTGGCGAGGGAGAGGACGAAGGTCAAAGCCAGGCGCCCCCAAACCAGTTCGGAGACCGGTTTGTTCCAGCCAAAAGAGTCGCCGAAATCGCCCCTGGTCACGATGCCCTGCATCCACTTGAGGTACTGAATGTGAACCGGCTGACCGAGCCCGTATTGCTCTTCCAGTGCGGCCATGGCCGCCTGATCCATGTCTTCATCCTGCGCAGCCATGGCTGCCACCATGGTTGTGAGAAAGTCGCCGGGAGGCAACTGAATGATGACGAATGCGACGATTGAAATCGCGAGCAAGGTGGGAACCATGTAGAGCAATCGACGCAGAAGGAATTGAAGCATGGAAAGGCCTTATCGATAGAGGTACTTCAGAAGAGGAGTGGGGAGCATTTATTCGCTCCCCACTCCTGACTGCTTACTAATCGCTACTCACCACTGATCCAATACTGCTCAGGCTGCGTCGGGGCCGGAGTCGGATACTGCCATGAACCCGGCATAGAGGTCGGCACGTTGTGGAAGTTGTTCTTGACGATGCCGTAACCCGGAGGGCTGGAAGAGGTGCCGATCACGTAGAACTGGTCCTTCGCGATCGCCAGGATCTCCTTCATCAGCTCGATCTGTTTGGCCTGATCTCCAGAAGAAAGAATCTGAGCGTACAGATCCATCTGGTGCTTGACGATGTCCGGCGGTTCTTCCGGCTGCGTCATGGCGCCAGCGCCACTGGGATTGGTGCGCCAAGTCACCCAGGCCTGTGCGAAGGTGGACTCGCGGCTGAAGGGGAAGAAGTGACGCGGGTCGAGGAAGATCTGCGGGCCGGTGGCGGCGCCCCAGACGTGTACATCATGCTCATTGGCATCTTTGCGCTGGTAGAGGAGCGTACGGTCGATGATGCTCAGCTGCGCGTTGACGCCGCAGTCCTGCCACTGGTTGACCGCCATTTCGGCGCGGTCATGGAAGCCAAAGGCCTCGGTGGCCTGCACGACGAAAGACAGGGGCTCACCGTCGGGGCCGAGGAAGTAGCCGTCTGCGTCCCGTTCGGTCATTCCAGCATCTGCCAGGTACTGGTGGGCAAGATCCTGGTCGAACTCGGTATAGAGCGAATACCACTCTTCGTCGTAGAACTCTGCCATGTCCTTGGGAATGGCGCTCTGCATCGGTTCGCCCTGGCCGATGTAAAGTACATCGATGATCTCCTGGCGGTTGAGGCAGTGGGACATGGCGATACGGAAGTTCTTGTCGTTAAAGATTTCGCGCATGCGCTCATCTTTGTGGTTCAGGTTGAAGTGGAACCCGGTGGTATTGCCGATGCTGCGGGTCTCGAAGAACTCGTATTCACCTGGTTCGCGATTGTCGGCGATAACGGCTTTGTTGTCATTGGTGTTGAAGTGCCGGCTCATCATGTCGATTTCGCCGTTGAGCACCTTCAGGAGAAGGACTTCGCGGTCTTCGAGAATGTCGTAGACGACGCGGTCGATGTAGGGCAGCTGATTGCCTTCGGTATCGACTTTCCAGAAGTAGGGATTGCGCTCCAGGATCAACTGGGAGCCTTCGCCGTAGGCCACGGAAACTTTCCAGGGCATGAGCGTGGGAAGGTCGGCATTGAACCAGCGCGAGTCGGAGGGCGTCCCGGGCACGGAGGCGCACTTCATCTGGTAGAGATTCACCCAGTCGTTGGCGTTGTTCTCAGCGATCAACTCATCCAGATTTTCGGTGTTGTAATCCACGTGGAACTGGGAGCAGTAGTGCTTGGGAACGCGGGTGAAGATGCTGCCGCTGGGGGTGGCCAGGTTCTGGAGGAAGAGACCGTTGGGGGCATCAAAGGTGATCTTGAGGGTGTGGTCGTCGATCGCCTCGAAGACTGCATCGGCCTCACCGGCCCTCATCCAGCCTGGCGTCCCGCCGGGGCTCAGATCTTCATTGAGGATCTGGTCATTCCACCAGAAGACGAGGTCGTGAGCGGTGAAGAGCTCGCCGTCCGACCACTTCATACCTTCTCTGAAAGTGAAGGTGTATTCGCTGGCGTCGGCACTGGCGCTGACACTTTCGGCGGCATTGGGGACGACGCCTTCCCACTGCGGTGACCAGCCCATCAGGTGAATATAGCTGACGGTACGGACCAGCCAGGCGGTGTCGGAGCCGCCGACGAGGGCGGTATTCCAGGTGCCGCCGTACTGTCCGATGCTTTCAACCGGCTCGACGATGGCGGGGTTGACGGGCAGGCGCTCGGCCAGGGGTGGCAGTTCGCCGTTGCGAACCATCTCCTGGAATTCGGGGGCCTGATTGGGGCTGACGCCGTCATCGGCTGCCATTTCTTCGCCGGAATCATCGGCGGCTGGGGCAGCTTCCTCGGCGGGCGCTGCGGGTTCTGCACCACCGCAGGCGGCGAGGACGCCTACTGCCAAGATTGCGATGAGCAGCATCGCAAATAAGCGGATGGGTTTCTGTTGCTGCATTGACTTGCTCCTTAAATGGAATGTGCCTTGGGTCAGGCTTTGGGAATGCGAAAACAAGACGGTGATGAGTGCGCTATTGCTGCGCTGGTTAGACGCCGTTTCGATTGCTTCTGTGCGCCGCGAGATGGGCGCCAGTTGAAGTGAGGGCGCGGAAAGTATAGCTTGAAACAGTGTGAACGCCAAACTGGAGAGGGTTGTTAAAGTGAGCATTCGATCAATTGTGGATCGGTCGGGTCAGAATCACTATGATGGTGGGGCGCGGGATTTCTCGTCTGTTTGTTGGACTAGAGTTTACGAGTGTTGGAAGGATTGTCTGAATCAGGATTTTCTGGAATGTTTGGATTTGCAGGATGCGGCTTGTCTCCCAGTGCGGACGTGGTTGGGCGAGCGTTTGCAAGAGATGTACGAGTGTTTACGAGTGTTGGGCAGATTGTCTGAATCAGGATTTGCTGGATTGTTTGGATTTTCAGGATGCGGCCGGTTTCCTGGTGCGGACGTGGTTGGACGGGCGTTTACAAGCGTTGGACGAGCGATTACGAGACATGTACGTGCGTTTACGAGAGTTTGCGTGTTGTCTGAATTGCAGTTCATGCAGTTTGTGTGATGGGCTGTGTTTTGAGCTTGGCTGGCGCCGGGGTTTTCGTACCATTGTCGGCGCGGGTTGTGCGAGAGTTGTACGTACTCTGATTTGGCGGGGCGAGTTGGACGTTTCATGTCGGGTCATGTCGGGTTAGGTAGGCTTAAGTAGGGTAAAGTCGGGCGATATTTTTTTCTTCCGGTCCTTGTTGTCGTTACGCTTTTGCATCAGTTTGTCGGTTTCGAGAGTCGATTCCCGGTTCTGGCAGGTTCTCTACGATGCTCATCCACTGCTCTAACAGACGACAGACTCATGCCGGTTTGCTGGCGGCGGTGGGCAGTGCGTCGGGTCTGGAAGGGTCATGTCGGTTCATGTCGGGGGTAGGTCGGGTCAGAGCGGGTAGTTCTCCTGTATTGGACTTTGGCGCCTTAATACGTATGCGTTTCCTCGCTGTCTTCGCTGCGTAACAGGTTAGCAGGCTTTCGGGCGTCTTTAGGCTCCCAAGGTCTCTCATGCGCCTTTTGATTCCCTGCCAGCGGGCGTCATGGGATCTCAATGACGATACGCGCGCGGCGATGACTATATGTCTTATCGATGTCTTATCGGTACAAGGCAATTATATCACTGATTTTGGTGCATTTGCCCTGGAATTTCGAGGTTCGGTCCACATTTGAGATGGAAACAGTAGGCAGGGGGAATTCATGGCACCGGCGGCTGAAATGGTCTGCGGGCTTTGAAGAGGGCGAAGGGCGGGCCTGGGCACCCACAAGGGGTGCCCCTGCGGGGGATTTGGTGGGAGTGGCGGAACGCGGGTTGGCGAAATTCTTTCGGTTTGGCACCTGTCCAATGTTGGCACCAGGTCGGCGAGGCATGTTGTAGGAGAGGGGGCGTTGCGGGGGCGGAGCC